>NZ_CP031415.1:2770000-3370000 GCF_003367315.1 Saccharospirillum mangrovi | reverse complement strand
GTTGTCGCGCGAATCGAATCAGCGCATGCAAAACGCGATTCGCCGCCTCGCCAAAGAGTTCGACCAAATGAGTTTGGAAGACAGCCAACTGCCGCTGGATGAAACCTTCGGCACCGGCATGGTGTTGGCGATGCGGCCGTGGGAACTGAGTATTTTTACGCGGATGCGGCGTGGGCCGATTCTGAAAAAATTCTAAGCTGAGAAGTCAGGCGCCGATGGGGCCATCGGCGTCAGACGATAAAGTCCAGGTTGCGGCCCACTTCGGCCTGCTGATTGCTGTACTGCTCGCGCACCAACGACTGTTCATTGGTGGTCTTGCTTTGATTGAAAATGGCGTCCAGACGCTCCTGGGCGTTGTCCGCCTCAGTCGCATTTTCCGCTTGCTGCTGCTCGCCCGACTGCTCAGTCCGGGCTTCCGATTCCTGCTCAATAGAGCGGGATTCCTGAACTTCCTGTTCGTTGTCGGCACTTTGTACGCGTTCCTGCTGGCGCAATTCCACTTGCGCTTGCAGCGCCAATTGAGTGGCCTGGGCTGCAACAGAGCGATCCTGATTCGACGGTTCTGACGGTGCCAACGCCGCCTGACGCACCTGCAATGCCTTGGCGCGCGTGGCTTCCGGGTTGCCTGGAATGGGCGATAAATCAATAGGCACTTCGCCGGACACCGCATAGCGGCGGCCATCCGGGCCGGTGGTGTAGTCGAGCTTCATCGAGCCAGCGTATTGGCCGCCGATGGTCTGGTGAGCCTGTTCGTGAGTGCGCACTTCGCGGTCGCGTCGCGCCAAATCCCGAATGGTTTCCAGTTGTTCTTTCTGCACCCGCTCTTCAACGCGACGTTCGGCCAGAGCGCGGGCTTCGGAATCGGATTGGTTGTCGCTGTTGTCAACGGCTTGGCTGGGCTGAACCGGCTCAACAGCGTTCTGGTTTTGGCTTTGCGGTGCCGTCGTTTGAGGCGTTGTAGATGGTGCGGTGCTGGCAACAGTAGCCTGCTGACGCACATCGCGACCATTTTGATCTGAACGGCTTTGATCCGAACGATTCTGGCTGGGCGAGGAGGCTTCGCTTTCTTCGACCGGTGAAAATACGGCAGTTTCGTTGCGACGACGCAACTGAGCCTGTTGAGCCGGATCGCTCAACGGGCCAACGCTGGGGGTGACGGTGGTGGGTGTAAGGCCGCTGACAGTAGACACCAGAGTGCTCCGCTAAACTTCGATATCGAGCAAGCTGCCCAGGGTGGCTGAGCCGGCTTCAACAACGCGGGCGCTGGCCTGGACCTGAGTCTTGCCTTCAATCTGTTCAACCAATGGAGGCGCAAGATCGTCGGTGCCGCCCTGGTCAGCCGGAATGTTGGCACGAGCAATCTCCTGGCCACTGCGTGCCAGGGAATTCATGCCGGTCTGGATGCCGGATACAGCGGTACTAAAAACCGAACCAATCATTTCACACTCCGGGATGGTGTCCCTGGGGTTACGACGTAGATCGGGGCATCGGCCCCCAAACGTTTGAAAATCCGTTTGAAACGTTTGATTTGAGCATATTTTAATCAGCAGTCAGGGTGTTATTGTAACAAATTGTAAAATTTACTTAATTTGGCGGTAATTTTGCCGACTTAATCACAGTTCGACCCCTATTCCGCTCAGAAAGTCACTGTTCAATTGCAGCACTCTCCCGATCTTTTCTAAAGTAGCCGACCAAATTGTTGTAATTGAGTGCTGCAAGGATGCCGCCAACCCTTTCTTATTTGCCCAAAACACCCTGGTTAGATCGTTTCTGGGGGCTGCAATGCCCGCTCTGTGAACAGTCTGGCCGAGCCGGAGAACTGTGCGAGTTATGCCGTTCCTGGCTGCAACCGTTAGTCGACCCCTGCCCAGGTTGCGGCACACCTAACACTCTGACGCTGTTCTGTGGCCGCTGCCAACGCAAGCCACCGGCCTGGCGACGCCTGCATCTGGCCTGGCCGCTGACCGGCGCCAGCCGCTTTTTGATTCACCAAATGAAATACCACCAGGATTACGCCACCGCCCGGGCATTGGCCGGGCTTTGGTGGTCGCAGATGGCATCGAAGCTGAATCTGGAAACGGACGCCTTCCTGGCCGTGCCGCAACATCGAACCAAATTGGACCAGCGCGGTTTTAACCAGGCGTCCTGGCTGGCGAAGCTGTGGTCGCGTTCGGCGGCGGTGCCGGTGTGGCAGGGTGTGCGCAAAGTGCGGGCAACACCGGCGCTGGAAGGCTTGAACCGTCGTCAACGCAAAGCGACATTGGCCGGGGTGTTCGAAGTGACGCAGCCGGTGCCGAAGCGGCTGGTGATTGTCGATGATGTGTTCACCAGCGGCGCAACCACTGCCGAGTTAAGCGCAACGTTATTACGCGCCGGCGTGCAAACCATCGATGTCTGGACACTCGCGCGTACGCCGTTGGGCGATTAGCCAACGGCTTTGCTCTACCAGGCCGCGACACGAATCAACTGTTCGATATTGCAATTAGCGACATCGCGATTTTTTGTCGTGTGGCAGTAGTGTTGAAGCGGCACCGGCGGCTTCAAAATATAGAACCGGCTCACTTGCCTTAGTATCTGCGCCGTCCGCCTTTCCGGCTGATTGCATTTTCTTTTGAAGTACGATCGCCACAGGTTGAAGTGAACAGCATAAAGATACTGGCCGCCGGGAAGAGCAAAGAATATTTCATAGTACAGATTTAATTGCTATTTAGAGACGACAATCACCACGAAGCTCGCAATATATAGGAGCTATTTTTGTAACATGACACTTAGTGTTTAACTTGTATTTTGCCTAAGCCGGAAGGAGGATTTACTTCCATGGACGAAAGAGTGTGGTTAAGAAAAAAACACGATTTTTTGAACGAAACTATCTTCCTTATTAAGTCATTGATCTTGATTATCCTCCGATCATTTAAAAACAGGTTTCTTTTTAAACAGGAAAAATTTTGTAGTGGTGTTCAATTAAAAAGTGCACCTGTCATCGGCCTTTCTGAAACAATCCTATGGACGGCTGACGATAACGAACAGAACTGGATATTAACAGCCGGTAAGGTTCAGAACCTAAGAACAGCAACTCAGCAGATCAATGGTATTGAAATTCACTCCGGTAAGATCTTCAGCTTTTGGAAACACATTGGCAACCCACACTCCAGGCGAGGATATGTTACAGGAAGAGAGATCAGGGAAGGATGCATTGTACCAACCACTGCAGGAGGGCTTTGCCAACTCTCCAATGCACTCTATGATGCTGCCTTGAAAGCAGGCTTTGAGATCATTGAACGGCATAGGCACACAAAAGTTATCAAAGGATCACTCGCAGAGATAGATCGCGATGCTACTGTGAAGTGGAATTACATCGACCTTCGTTTTAGATCAAACCATTCGTTCCGGATAGAAGCGGAATTAACAACTGACAAGCTGATCGTACAGTTTAAAAGTTTATTGCATAGCAATTCCGCAAATAATATTTTCGTTGATTCTTTAATGCCACTGGCTAAATTAAACGATTGTTATTCATGTGGGAACGTCGGGTGCTTTAAATATCCTGGTAAAGCATTGAAAAAAAACACCCCCCAAAACATCACCACTTTTCTACTAGACGAAAAATGGAGCGAATACGAGACATATATAAAGAAAACGGCCACAGCAACAGATCATTTCATAATCCCTACTGCGCCCGGCAGTTATATAAAGCTGAAGCGTTACCAGTGGCCTGTTCAATATTCCCAGCAGGTTACTGCCGTCCCATGGTCTGCCTTGTACAGATCATTCAGTCTCAGAATATTGTCCCGATTGAAAAACAATGTTTTTTCACTAACGCTCCGGCTGGATGAGAAGCTAGCACAGGCCATGGTCCGGCACATTCCCGTGGAAAGTACTCACTTGGTGATCTCTCAGAACCTGCTTCCTTTTATATGGAACTGTGGTGCATTGGGAGGAAGGACTTTTGATGTACTGATGACACGTTTGCCAATGGAAAAAATACATCAACGCTTGGACATGGCATATCAAAAATATCCGGATAGTCAAACACTGAGTGACTTTCGGGCACCTGAAGTATTGATGGCCGCGGAAAACGCAGCCTTGACAAAAGCGCGCTACATTATAACCCCACACCAGGAAGTCGCCGCTATCTTCAATAATAAATCCATTCTACTGGACTGGATACTTCCCCCACCGCTGGCAACAAGGAAGACTTCCGGGAATACGATACTGTTCCCTGCATCATCGCTTGGAAGAAAGGGGGCTTATGAAGTTCGAAAACTGGCTCGAGAGCTCAATCTCTGCGTCAAAATAACCGGTAGCGCTAGCGAAGATGCCGCCTTCTGGGGCGATATTCCGGTAGAAAAAACAGGACAAGATCCTTTCGAAGGAATTCAATTAGTCATTTACCCTGCCTGGGTTGAACATCAGCCTCGCATTCTATTAAGAGCATTAGCAACTGGCCTACCGGTGATAGCAACCACGGCCTGCGGGTTAGCCCCTGCGGATAACCTAATAATTGTCTCAACGGGTAATTATGATGCGCTCAAACAAGCCGTTATCTCAACGCTACACCAATCCAATATTGAACGGACAACGGTTGTTTTATCGCCTTAACAGGTTCAGGCAAAATTATCCTCAGCTTTTCTGGCGCGGCTTTGCTAAAATCAATGAGGCAGATTTCATAATCTGCCCCCATGCTTTTTCAATTTATTCGCCATTATAAAATACTGCATTTTAAGTAAGGTCTCAGGCGCTTTATCAAATGATCCTATATGTAACAAAAGAGTTGCCATGACCGCCAACGCCCACCCTTATGAAACACTGAGCCAGGATCGCCTGATCGATTGGGTTGAATCCCTCGGACTGTGGTCCGACTACCGGCTGTACCCACTCAACAGTTACGAAAACCGCGTCTACCGGGTTGGCATCGATGAAGCCGAGCCGATGGTGGTGAAGGTCTATCGCCCCGGTCGGTGGAGCGAAGCGCAGATTCGCGAAGAGTTGGCGTTTACCGCCCAGCTCGCCGAAGCCGAAGTGCCGGTAGTGCCAGCGCTGGAGATTGCCGGTGATGTACTGCACCAGCGCGATGGCTTTTTCTTCGCCTGTTTTCCGATGCGCGCCGGCCATGCCTTTGAACTGGACAACGCCGACCAGCTATACCGCATCGGCCAGCACCTGGGGCGATTGCACAACGTCGGCGCGGCCGAGCGTTTTGCACACCGGCCGACGTTGTCGTTGCTCGAACCGTTCCAGCAAGCGCAACGCTTTTTCGCCGACAGCCCGCTGTTGCCAGACGATCTGCGCGCCAATTACCTGGCAACGCTGGAACCGCTGATTCGCTTAATGGCCGACCGTTTTGACCCGCTGTATCGCCAGTTACCGCAACTGCGCATTCATGGCGATTTTCACGCCGGCAACATTCTCAGCCGCGACGACCAACTGTTGATTGTTGACCTCGACGACACGGTGATGGGCCCGGCCGCACAAGACATCTGGAAATTGCTGTCCGGCGACATCAACGAACAACGGCTGCAATTGAGTGAACTGGAAGAAGGCTACGAGCAATTCCGGCCGTTCCCGAAAAAGGATCTGGCGTTGCTGGAACCGTTGCGCACGCTGCACATGGTGCGGCACACCTTGTGGATTGCGCAGCGCTGGGAAGACCCGGCGTTTCCGCGCGCGTTTTCCTGGTTCGACAGCGCACGTTTCTGGAGTGACCATTTGCTGGCGTTGCGCGAGCAGTGGGCCTTACTGCAGGAAATTCAGTAACAGGAAATTCAGTAGCAGGAAGACCAGTAAATCGTGTCGGGCAGACACAATAAAGGCGGCCAAGGCCGCCTTTTTAATAAGCAAAGATCAGGAAGTAACCGCCGTCGCCTGAGTGATTTCCAGGCGGATGGTGCCGTTGCTGCTGTTGCCGAAATCACGCACTTGAATGGTGTATTCGCCCGGCGTCAGGAACTGTTCGATCAGCGAGTTAGTGCCTTCGCCGCCATCGTCGTCTTCCAGGTTCAGGCCGCCGCCGGTCAGCGTCAGCACGGTATCAGCGGAACCAGAGGTGGCGCTGATGCTGACAGTGCGTGCGCTGTCGACCACCAGGCGGTAAGTCAACGGCTGGCCGTTGGTCATCTGGCCGTAAACCACATCGCCCGGCGCGACATCGCCGCTGCTTTGCACCCGACCGACAGCCTCAGATTGTTCCACCTGAATGGTGAAAACACCGCCGCTGTCGCCATAAGCCGACACCTGAATGCTGTACGTGCCCGGCTCCAGCAGGGTTTCAATACGCGAGTTGGTGCCGTCGCCACCGTCGTCATCGCTGACGTTGATGCTGTTACCAACCAGGGTGATCAGGGTATCGAAGTTGTCGGACGCCACGTCGATGGTCACTTCCGAACGCTCAGAAATGGTCAGGCTGTATTCGTTGTTGCCGCTGGTGTGCATGCCAGTCAGGATTTCGCCCGGCTCGATGCTGCCTGAATTAGTCAGCTCGCCACTGAACGGCTCGATGCGCGCGCGCAGATCGTATTCGCCGCCGTTGCCTTCGCCGAACGATTGCACCAGCACACGGTAGTCGCCCGGACGCAGCAACGACTCGATTTCCGAGTTGGTGCCAGAACCGGCGTCGTCGTTACGCAATTCGCCATCCGGGCCGTGCAGTTCCAGCACGGTGTCGAAATCGGACGACGCCAGGTTGATGGTCACTTGCGACAACTCAGTCAGGCTGAAGCGATATTCGTTGTCACGACCGTTGCCCAACACACCGATGATTTCATCGCCGTTGCTCAGCGGGCCGCCATTGCGCATGCCTTCCGGCATCAGGTTGGCGGTGGTCGTCAGATAGAACGCCTGGCCGCTGGTGGCCGCCACAGCAGCGCACTCCGATTCAGTCAGCGAAGTAGACGGACGTTGGCCCGGCAGCAGGCTGATTTCATAGTCGCCTGCCATCAGGTAAGTGGTCATGCGCAGTTCGGAATTGCCGCAGGCAAGGGCCGAATCGCGGAAATCGTCGCCACTGATGGTCAGGCCGAGACGGCCACTGGCGTCGATCAATTGCAGTTCCAGTTCAGTCGGGTCTTCGATGCGAATCGGGAAGCTCAGACGCTTGGCGTTGGTCATTTCCGCCAGCACCGATTCACCGGCTTCCAGTCGACGCGCCGTGCCAGTCGCTGCCACCGCGTCCAGCGTATAAGGGCCGAAAGCGTTGCTGTTCTGGCCGCTGACGATGAGCGTGACGCATTCGCCGGCTTCCGGGTCGATCAGAATCAAACCGCCGTCGCCATCGGTCGCCTTGTTGCTGGCGCCGATCAGTTTGTAGTCGGCGTCGAGCAACGACAGCCGGGCGCTGAACGGACCCTCAAACTGGTACAAGCCAATGGCGTCACCTTGGCCGTCGCAAAAACGGTGGCTGGAGTAGCGGGTACCATCGTTCAGGTTAACCGGGCTGGCGGACGTCAACTCGCCGCGCAAATCGTCGCCCAAGGGCGATACCGGCACCTCTTCCGCCTGGGCGGTTGTTGTTAAGGCAAAGGCGAGAGTGGCAGCCAAACTCAGGCTGGCCAGAGTGGGATAAGCGCTCGGGCGGCTCGTCATGAACAGGTCTCCATCGGGGGTGGGTCACGGCAGGGTCCAACCCGGCCGCACAGCAAAGCAGGGACTATAGGCAGGGCGTCTCATTTGGTAAAGCCGGAAACAGTGGATCGTGAGCGGGATCAGTGTTTTGAAATCGAGGGCTTGCGTTGCGTTTGAATTTGCGTTGGAGTGATAGTTTAAAAGCGAACTACAGAATAGTGTTTTCTTTAAAACCGTATATCAGCGAAGGCGGACTTTGCATTGAACTACCGCACTTGCCAGATTTTAGCTGACTATTGAAATCTGTTCAGTTCAATTATTTCCGGTCTTCCCATTAATTTATTTATAAATGAGCTCTCTAATAAAACCTTATTTCCCTGTTTGTAGATATGATATTTTTCATCGCTCTCGTCAGTAAGCAGTAGTGACTCAGATTCTTCTTCCATGAATTCTAAGTTGTGGTTTATCTCTTGTTCGGGATAACTGAAATAGTGAAACATCACTGGATTAGAGCCTAGTTTAAGTTCTACAGATGCCCAACTTCTAGGGTCGCTACTTTCGCTCGGGAGCCTTAGGAAAGCGCCTTCATAATTTCCTCTCCACATTTCTGAAATAGCTGAACTTTCGTTGGACTCCAATTGGATGGCTTCGTCCAAGGATCGTGTTGAAGCATCGTCGGCTTGGGCGTTTGCAATCAATGAGGCTGAAACAATGAAAGTCAGGCAAATACGAGATAGGGAGTAAAGACCGGTGAGTCGGCTCATCACAATCATCTCCATCGAATCGAACCACGGCAGGGTCCATCCCGGCCGCGTTTAACGGAGCGACATTAAGCAGCGTATCCGGCTTGGTAAAGCCGGATACGCTGGGAGTGTGAGGCGGGTCTGTTTTTGAAGATCAGCGGTTGTGATCAACCGCTGTAGATTAGCCTTTGCGGCTGGCCTGGACTTCCGGTTGGCGCAGGCTTTGGGCGAGTTTGTCGAGTACGCCATTCACATAGCGGTGGCCTTCGCTGGCGCCGAAGACTTTCGAGAGTTCCACGCCTTCGTTGATGACGACTTTGTACGGTACGTCGATGCGGTGCACCAATTCATAAGTGCCCATGCGCAGGATCGCCAGTTCGACCGGGGTCATGTCTTTGGTCGGGCGGTCGGTGAAGCGTTCGATGTTGTGGTCGAGGTCGGCTTTGGTGGTGGCGACACCGCGCAGCAGTTCCGAGAAGTACTCGCCGTCGACCTTGGTCATGTCGTTGTCGGCGTTGAACTCGGCTTCAATCTGACTGATCGGCGCCGACGACACCTGCCACTGATACAACGCCTGCACCGCCAAACGGCGGGCCTTGCGGCGGGCCGTCATGGAAGGACGATCGCTCATTCGGCAACCTCGATTTGCTTGAACAGGTTGACCATTTCCAGTGCGACCAGCGCGGCTTCGGCGCCTTTGTTACCGGCTTTGGTGCCAGCGCGTTCAATGGCTTGTTCGATGGAATCGACGGTCAGTACGCCGAACACGACCGGGATGTCGGCGGTCAGCGAGACCGAACTCAACCCACCAGCGGCTTCGCCGGCGACGAAATCGAAATGCGGGGTGCCGCCGCGAATCACCGCGCCCAGGGCGACGATGGCGTCGTAACGGTCGGTGGCGGCCAGTTTTTGGCACACCAGCGGCAGTTCGTAAGCGCCCGGTGCGCGCACCAGGGTGATTTGTTCGTCTTTGATGCCGTGGCGTTTCAGTGCATCGACGGCGCCGTCGAGCAGGCTTTCAACGACGAAGCTGTTCCAGCGGCCGACGACAATGGCGTACTGAGCGGCGTTGGGCGAGAAGTCGCCTTCCAGAGTGTTGAGTGAAGAAGTCAGTGTCGACATCGTTCCATTCCTGTTGGCGGAGCCGTGGCTCCGGTCAAAAAAAGCGCCGGTCAGTCACCGGCCGCGGCTATGTATTCTGTCACTTCCAGGTCGAAGCCGGAAATGCCTCCGAATTTGATCGGTGAGCTGAGCAGGCGCATTTTGCCGATGCCCAGTTCGCGCAGAATTTGCGATCCGGTGCCGATGGTGTTGTAGGTGCCGTATTTATCGACTTTCGGGTTGCGTCCGCGCGGTGCCGGTTCGCCTTTGCATTGGGCAAGTTCGGTGAGCACGTCGGGCGCTTGTTGGACGTCGAGCAACACCACGCAGCCGGCGCCTTCTTCGGCGACCTTTTGCAGCGAGGCGTCCAGCGTCCAGCCGTGGCCGCGCGGTGGTGCGACACCGAGCAGGTCGCGCAGTGTTTGCGCTACGTGCACGCGCACCAGCGTTGGTTCGTCTTTGTTGAACGGGCCGCCGAGCGTTAACGCTAAGTGGGTGCCACCGCTGACGTTGTCGCGGAACACCTGCACATCGAACGGGCCGTTGCGGGTGTCCAGACGGTTGAGTTCAACGCGCTCGATGGTGCGTTCGTTGAGGATGCGGTAATGGATCAAATCGGCGATGGTGCCGATGCGCAGGCCGTGTTCTTTGGCGAAGGCTTCCAGGTCTGGGCGGCGCGCCATTTCGCCGTCTTCTTTCATGATTTCGACGATGGCCGCAGCCGGAATCAAACCGGCCATGCGCGCTAAATCGCAACCGGCTTCGGTGTGGCCGGCGCGGCTCAATACGCCGCCGGGCTGGGCGCGCAGCGGGAAGATGTGGCCGGGCTGAACGATGTCTTCGGGTTTGCTGTTCGGATCGACCGCCACGCGAATGGTGCGGGCGCGGTCAGCCGCCGAAATGCCGGTGGTGACGCCGTGCGCGGCTTCGATGGAAATGGTGAAGGGGGTGCCGAAGGCCGAACCGTTGTCTTTTTTGACCATGGGTTCCAGGCCGAGGAAATCGCAGCGTTCGCCGGAGAGCGTCAGGCAGATCAAACCGCGCGCCTTGGACGCCATGAAATTGATGATTTCCGGGGTCACCTTTTCGGCGGCGACGATCAGATCACCTTCGTTTTCGCGGTCTTCGTCGTCCATCAGGATGACGGGTTTGCCCTGGCGAATGTCGTCGATGATGTCTGCAATGCTGTCCAATGCCACTGAGGTGACCTCTTCGCTGTGTTAATGAGCGGCCGGTTGCCGATCAGGTCGCAACCGACGCAAAAATGCTGGCTGTCAGGTTAGGGTAGCGCCCGGGCTTTTCAAGCGCGGACGCAGTGTCCAGAGTAGATCGTCGCCCAGGCTGCGGCGTTCGATAACGTTGAATCGCTGGGCGTCGCTGAGTTTGTCCAGCGCGGTCGCGTACAGCGGCCGAATGCTGGAACCGAGCAGCACCGGTGCCTGGTACAGCCGCACTTCATCCACCCAGCCGCCGTCGAGCAGGCCGGCCGCCAGTGTCGCTCCGGCTTCGATCCACACTTCATTAAAGCTTTGTTTGCCCAACCAATGGATGACCGCCGCCAAATCCAGCTGCTTGGCGTCGTTCAATGGCATTTCGGCCAAATGAGCGCCGGCCTTTGTCAGAGCGTCGCGCTGCGCTTGCGGTGCGTTCGGGCCGTGCAGCAGCCAGGTGTTGCCGTCGAGCGACAGCAGCCTGGCGTTAGCGGGCGTACGCAAATTCGAATCCAAGACGATGCGGGCCGGTTGGCGCTCGGTGTTGTCCAAACGCACGTTCAGCGAAGGATCGTCGCTCAGCACTGTGCCGACGCCGGTCAGAATGGCGCAGCTGCGGGCGCGACCGTGTTGCACATGAGCGCGGGCTTGTTCGCCGGTGATCCATTGGCTGTCGCCGTTGGCGAGTGCGGTCGCGCCGTCGAGGCTGGCGGCCAGTTTGAGCGTTAACCAGGGGTGGCCGGTGCGCATGCGTTTCAGAAAACCGACGTTCAGCGCTTCGGCGTCGGCGGCCAAGACGCCGCTGCGGGTGTCGATGCCGGCGGCTTCCAAACGCGCCAGGCCACGACCGGCGACTTGCGGGTTCGGGTCTTCCATCGCCGTCACCACGCGGCTGACGCCAGCCTTTATTAACGCATCGGCGCACGGTGGCGTTCGGCCCTGATGGCTGCAAGGTTCGAGTGTGACGTAAGCGGTTGCGCCCCGGGCACGGTCGCCCGCGGCAGCTAAGGCGTGCACTTCGGCGTGAGCTTCGCCGGCGCGTTGATGAAAGCCTTCGCCGACGACTTCGCCATCGCGCACCAGCACGCAGCCGACGCGTGGGTTGGGTGTGGTCGTGGTCAGGCCTTGGGCCGCCAGCGCCAGGGCGCGGGCCATCCAGAATGCGTCGTTGCGGTAGTCGGACACGTTAAGGCTTCTTGCTTTCCAGACGGTCGATCTCGCTGCGGAATTCGCTGAGATCCTGGAACGAACGGTAGACCGAGGCGAAACGCACGTAGGCGACCTGATCGAGTTCGCGCAGCTCGTCCATCACCGCCTCACCGACCCGGCGCGACGGCAGCTCGCGCTCGCCGGTGGCGCGCAGCGCCTGCTTGATGCGGGCGATGGCGGCTTCGACGTCTTCAACGCTGACCGGGCGTTTTTCCAGCGCCCGTTGCAAGCCGGCGCGCAGTTTGAATTCGTCGAAGGCTTCGCGGTTGCCGTTTTGTTTGATCAGCCGTGGCATTAACAGTTCGGCGCTTTCGTAAGTGGTATAGCGCTCGCCGCATTCCAGGCATTCGCGCCGCCGGCGCACCTGCTCGCCTTCGGCGACCAGACGTGAATCGATCACCTTGGTGTCCTGGGCTTTACAGAAGGGGCAATGCATGGCGGCGGCGCTGACTCGAAGAGTGTGAAATGGTCGGTGTTTTTAGAACGGCGTCAGTGTACTGGCAATGCACTCTTTTGGCGATGTATTCGGCCGCCTAAGAGGCTTGACTTTTGTCCGCGCCGCCTGGAATCGGGCTTGGCGGGTGGCGATTATTCACATCGCGCCAATGCACCGTCACGGTGCTTTATGGCGTTGCGGTGACGGTCGGTTAAAGCGTGAGCAATTTTATAACTTAATGATTTTGTTGGATATTTTTCTGTGTGGTCATTTTTTGATCAACAGAATGCAATCTCAGTGTCATGCCACCGGGGCACCCCTATAAAGAGGCTGTTCACAATTTTATCCACAGATTCTGTGGATGGATCCCGGGAAGGGCCGTGGCAGGCGGACTGGGCGGAATCGGGCCTCAGCGGCCCGGTTCCAGACTGGCGAAATAAGCCGCCAGATTGCGGATATCGTCGTCCGACAAATTGCCCGCCAGACTCCACATCACCGCGGCATTGCCGCCCTGACGATCGCGGCTTTTATAGGCCTGCAACGCCGACACCAGATAGGCCTCTTTCTGACCGGCCAGATTGGGGTACACCGGGGCGTTGGAAATACCAGTAACGCCGTGGCAGCCGACGCAGACACGCGCTTTGGCGCGGCCGGCGTCGATGTCGGCGGCCAGCGCGCTGGCACTGAGGCTTATTAACAAAACTACGAGCAGTCGTGCGAACGTCATGCGGGTTCCTGGTCAAAATGGGCATCGCGGCAGTGTAGCCCAATTGGAACGCCGGTCAGCAGCACGCCGTTCAACACACAACCACATTCACCGCCAAACCGCCGAGTGCGGTTTCTTTGTATTTGGCGGTCATGTCTTCGCCGGTCTGGCGCATGGTTTCGATCACCTGATCAAGCGATACGCGGTGATCGCCCGGTTCGCGCAGCGCCAGCCGCGCCGCTTGAATGGCCTTCACTGCGCCGAAGGCGTTGCGTTCGATGCACGGCACCTGCACCAGGCCGCCGACTGGATCGCAGGTCATGCCCAGATGATGCTCCATGGCGATTTCCGCCGCGTGTTCAGCTTGCGCGGGCGTGCCGCCGAGCACGGCCGCAAGGCCAGCGGCGGCCATCGACGACGCCACACCAATCTCACCCTGGCAGCCCATTTCCGCTGCCGAAATCGACGCATTGCGTTTGTACAACCAGCCGACGGTGGCGGCGGTGAGCAGGAATGTCTGCTCGGCGTTGTGGTCGAGCTGCGGCAGATGAAAACGGATGTAGGCGAGCACAGCGGGAATTACCCCGGCCGAGCCGTTGGTCGGCGCGGTGACGACGCGTCCGCCGGCGGCGTTTTCTTCGTTCACCGCCAGGGCGTAAACGCTGACCCAATCGATCAGCGCCAGATCGTCGGTCGTCGGTTGGGCTTTCAGGCTTTTCACCATGCGTGCGGCGCGGCGTTGGACATCAAGCCCGCCGGGCAGTGCGCCGGTTAATGTCATGCCCCGGTCGAGGCAGGCAAACATGGCGTCGAGAATGTGCTGACACCACTGCTTAACCTCGGCCTCACGGCTGCCCAGGCCGAGTTCATTGTCGCGCGTGACCTCGGCAATGCTCAGCCCGCTGGTGTGACAGCGCGCCAACAATTCGGTGGCGTTGAAAAACGGATAGGGGCGCGAATCCGGAAATTCGTTGAGCAGGTCGCGGTGCGCCGAATCACGCGCCAGTTCGTTGGCGATGGCGCCGCCGCCGACCGAATACCAGGTCTCGCTGAGCAGCACGATGCCGTTGGCGTCTTCGGCGGTGAAGCGCATGCCGTTCGGGTGTTCGGGCAGGAAGATGTCTTTGAAAAAGCGCACGCTCTCGTCGAGGTCGAAACGCACCGAATGCTGGCCGGCCAGCGGCAATTGCTGTTCGGTGCGCACGCGCAGGAAGGTCTGGTCGGCGTCTTGCGGGTCGATGGTTGCAGCGTCCAGGCCGCATAAACCCAGCACCACGGCTTTGTCGGTGGCGTGGCCGACGCCGGTCAGCGCCAGCGAGCCGTACAGATCGGCGCGTACCTGCGTTACCTGTTCCAGCAATCCCTTTTCCTGCAAATGCAGCACAAAGCGTTCGGCCGCGCGCATCGGCCCTAGGGTGTGCGACGACGACGGGCCAAGCCCGACTTTAAACAGATCCTGTACGGAATAGGGTTGCATGGGGTGCCGATCCAATCATCACGAAGCGTGCATTGTTGGGGCTGAACGCTGGCTTGTCGATGTGTTGCTGCTGCGTCACAACGGTTAGGGCTGTAGCGCTGACTTGCCAGCGCGGTAGCGTTCCAGTCGTTGTTGCAAATAGCTGCGCAGTGCCGTGACCGCTGGCGTTAACGACAACCGATGCGCGCACACCAGATACAGCGGTGTGGCTTCGGTCGGCCAGTCGGGCAGCAGGGCGCGCAACCGACCGGCGGCGAGATCGGCTTGAATGTCGAGCGCCGACTTATAAGCAATGCCGTGGCCGTTCACCGCCCAGCGGCGTACGCAATCGGCGTCGTCGCTGCTGCGGTCGCCGTTGACCTGTACGGTCTGGTCGCCAAAGCGCCAGCGGTCGTGCAGCCGGTCGCCGAGCACAAAACGCAGGCAGTTGTGTTGGCTTAAGTCGGCCGGCGTTGCGGGGGCGCCATGGCGTTCCAGATACGCCGGGGCGGCGCAGAGCAAACGATGGTTGTCGGTCAGTAGTGGCAGCGCGACCAGACTGGAATCTTCCGGCACGCCGTAGCGCAACGCCAGATCGACCGGCTGGCGGTAGAAGTCGCTCAGCCGGTCGCTGATGCGTAAGCGCAATCGCAGTTCGGGGTGGTCGGCCACGAAGTCGTCGAACCAACCTAATAGCAGATTCCGGCCGACGTCCGACGGCATCGAAATGGTCAGTTCGCCGGCAATGCGCTGGCGCTGCTGATTCAGTTCGGCTTCGCCGGCGCGTAACGCATTCAGCGCGGTTTTGGCGTGCACCAAATAGTGCGCGCCTTCGGCGGTCAGACGCAGGCTGCGGGTGGAACGCACCAGCAGCCGCAATTTCAATTCGGCTTCCAGACGTTTGATCGCGAGGCTGGCGACCGCCGGGGTGATGTCCATTTCCCTTGCCGCCGCCGACAGGCTGCCCAGTTCGGCCGCTTGCACCAACACTTCCAGATCGTCCAGACGCAGCATTTTCAACAAACCCTAGAAAGTAATTCGAGGATTCTGCGCTTTTTCTATAAAAAATGCTTTGCCATGCTGAGTGCATTCGTTCGTTCACAGATTCGTTCGTTCACAGAGAGTGATGCCATGAAAGCCGTTGCCTTTACCCAAAGCCGCGCCATCGAAGAAACCGACGCCCTGGTCGATCTCGACCTGCCGCTGCCCGAACCCGGCCCGCACGATGTGCGCGTCAAAGTCAGCGCTGTTGCAGTGAATCCAGTCGATACCAAGGTGCGCAAAAGCGCGTTGCCGCACCCGGGCGAGCCGCGTGTGTTGGGTTACGACGCTGTGGGTGTGGTCGATGCCGTGGGCAGTGCAGTCAGCGCTTATCAACCGGGCGACCGGGTCTGGTACGCCGGCGACATCAGCCGGGCCGGTTCCAACGCGGAATTTCAATTGGTGGATGAACGCATCGTCGGTACCGCACCAACCTCGCTGAGCGATGCCGAAGCGGCGGCGTTGCCGCTCACCGCCATCACCGCCTGGGAGTTGTTGTTTGATCGGCTGGAACTGGATCGGCGCGACACCAACGGGCAGTCGCTGTTGATTGTCGGCGCAGCGGGCGGCGTTGGTTCGATTCTGATTCAGCTGGCGAAACAGCGCACCAACCTGACCGTAATCGCCACCGCCTCACGCGCCGAAAGCCGCGACTGGGTGACGTCCTTGGGTGCCGATACGGTGATCGATCACAGCCAACCGATCGATCAAGCCTGGCAAGCCGCCGGCTTAGCGCCGGTCGATTACGTGATCAGCCTGACCCACACCGACCGCCATTTCGATGCGCTGATTGACGTACTGAAACCCCAGGGCAAGCTGGCGTTGATTGACGACCCGGACTTGATCGACGTGCGCAAACTCAAGCGCAAAAGTCTGTCGCTGCATTGGGAGTTGATGTTCACCCGGCCGTTGTTCGGCACCGACGATCTGATCTTGCAGCAACAATTGCTCAACACCGTGGCGAAGATGGTCGATGCCGGCCAGATTCGCACCACCCTGGCCGAGGTCGTCGGGCCGATCAACGCGACTAACCTCAAGCGCGCCCACGCCTTGCAGGAAAGCCAGCGCACCATCGGCAAACTGGTGTTGGAAGGCTTCGCCGACTGAGGTTGGCCTTAGCCGGTGATCGGCGGTGGCGCTTCCGGCGGCACCGGCTGCTGGCGTTTTTCCTGGCTCAGGAAAACGCCAAAAAACACCAAACCAATTGCCAGCCATTGCCAGAGATTGACGCGCTCACCCAACAGCAACATGGAAAACATCAAGGTGAAGGCGGGCAGCAAGTTGGTATAACTGGCGGAAACCGAGGCTTTTAAATAGGTCAGCGAATAGTTGTACAGCCCGTAAGCGCCAAGCGTTGCGACCAGTCCGAGGTAGACGATGATGCCGAAGGTGGTCAGCGAAATTTGTTGCGGCCAGTCGGACATCAACGCCAGCGGGAAGAAGAACACCGCGCCGACGCAAGCCTGGAAGGCGGTAATAAAGAAGGCGGAATAGCGGCGCGTCAGTTGCTTCACCGCCAGCGTATAGCCGACCGCTGCAACCATCGCCAACAATTCCAGAACGTTGCCCAAAATAGCGTTGGGTGCCTGGTCGTTGTCGTTGCCCGCCAGCGTCATCGCCACCACGCCGACCACGGCAACGCCAAAGCCGATCCACTGGCGCAGCAAGGTGCGTTCTTTCAATAAAAAGAACGCCGCTACCGCGACCATCAACGGCAACATCGCAGTGATCATTCCCGCCTGGCCGGCGCTGGTGTATTTCAGCGCCTGGGCTTCAAAAATGAAGTACAGACACGGCTCGAACAACGCCATGCCACCGAGCAGTTTCCAGTCGCCTTTCTGATAATTAAAGCCGTGCCGCAACCACGGCCAGACCACCAGAAACGTCAGCGCGCCGACGCACATGCGCAGGAAAATCACGATCATCGGCGCCAGTTCGGTCACCGCCAGTTTCAGCGCAATGAAGGACGTTCCCCACATCAGCATGGCAAGCAGTAACGCCAGATGGGCGCGAAGGGTGGTGTTGGGCATGGCACGACCTCAGTTGTCGTTGGCAAACATTAAGCCGCATAAAAAACAAAACCCCTTGCCGCAGTGCGACAAGGGGCGGGTTTCGAGCCTTGTCGCGCTCAGCGATAAACCGGCAGCTTGGCGCAGATCGTCAGCACCTTTTGTTTCACTGCTTCGATCACGGTGTCGCTGTCGCCGTTTTCCAGCGAATCCAGCACATCGCAAATCCAGCCAGCCAGTTCGGCCGATTCGGTTTCGGTGAAGCCGCGACGAGTAATCGCCGGCGTACCGATGCGCAGACCGGAGGTCACGAATGGCGAACGCGGATCGTTCGGCACGGCGTTTTTGTTAACGGTGATGTTGGCCTGACCGAGCGCCGCGTCGGCGTCTTTGCCGGTGTATTCCTTGCCGATCAGATCGACCAGGAACAGATGGTCGTCGGTGCCGCCGGAAACGATGTTGATGCCGCGCTCCATAAAGGCCGCTGCCATCGCCTGAGCGTTTTTCACGACTTGCGCCTGGTAGGTTTTGAAGCTCGGGTCCATGGCTTCTTTAAAGCACACCGCCTTGGCGGCGATAACGTGCATCAGCGGGCCGCCCTGGCTTTCCGGGAAGACAGCGAAGTTCAGCTTCTTGTTCAGCTCTTCGTTTTCTTCGGCCAGGATCAAACCACCGCGCGGGCCGCCCAGCGTTTTGTGTGTCGTGGTGGTGGTCACATGCGCGTGCGGCACCGGGCTGGGGTAAACGCCGGCGGCAATCAAACCAGCAACGTGCGCCATATCGACCAGCAGATAAGCGCCCACTTCGTCGGCGATTTTGCGGAAACGCGCCCAATCAACCACACGCGAATAGGCGGAGAAGCCAGCGACGATCATCTTCGGCTTGTGCTCACGCGCCAATTGTTCGACCTGCTCGTAATCAATCTCGCCGGTTTCCGGGTTCAAACCGTACTGAACGGCGTTATAGATGCGACCGGAAAACGACACCGCCGCACCGTGCGTTAAGTGACCACCGTGCGCCAGGCTCATGCCCAATACGGTATCGCCCGGTTCGCACAGCGCCATGTAAACCGCCGCGTTGGCCTGAGAACCGGAATGCGGCTGAACGTTGGCGTAGCCGGCACCGAACAGTTTTTTCGCCCGCTCGATGGCGAGGTTCTCAACAATGTCGACGTATTCGCAGCCGCCGTAATAACGCTTGCCCGGGTAGCCTTCGGCGTACTTGTTGGTCAACTGCGAACCCTGCGCCTGCATCACGCGCGGCGAGGTGTAGTTTTCCGATGCGATCAGTTCGATGTGTTCTTCCTGACGCAGTCGTTCGTCTTCCATCGCCGCCCACAGGTCGGCGTCGTAATCGGCGATGTTTTGAGTTTTCTCGAACATGGGCATGATCCTCGGGCAGGTTGGCGTCGGCCGGCTGACGAAATGGTCTCTGGGATTGACCGAAACTGACCGCAAGATCAGCTTTGGCTCAGCCACAGCGGGCGTCTCAAAGAGGGCCGTATTGTACATAACGGACGCCGTTTTCCCACCGCCAAACACCGCCAGCCTTCCCATAGTCAGGGCTTTTCTCTACCCTAGTCCGTCATTACCGATTCCCCGGCACGCGGCCATTCGATTCGCAGCCGTTGGGCGTCTGCCGCAATCTTCCGAACATCACATCAAGGCAAAGGTGCACTGGTGGCTCAATACGTTTTTACGATGAACCGCGTGGGCAAGGTCGTCCCGCCCAAAACTGAAATTCTCAAGGACATTTCGTTGTCCTTTTTCCCCGGTGCCAAGATCGGCGTGCTGGGTCTGAACGGCGCCGGTAAATCGACGCTGTTGCGCATCATGGCTGGCGTCGATAAAGACTACGTCGGCGAAGCCCGGCCGCAGCCGGGTTTGAACATCGGGTATCTGCCGCAGGAACCGCAACTCGACGACAGCAAAACCGTGCGCGAAAGCGTTGAAGAAGCGCTGTCGCATTTAAAAGACGCCCAGCAAAAACTGGAGCAGATCTACGCCGCCTACGCCGAGCCAGATGCCGATTTCGACAAGCTCGCCGCCGAACAACAGGAACTGGAAAACCTGCTTGCCAGCGCCGACGGCCACAACCTGGAAAACCGTCTGGAGCAAGCCGCCGACGCGCTGCGCCTGCCGCCTTGGGACGCCAAAGTCGAACACCTGTCGGGCGGTGAGCGCCGCCGCGTAGCACTGTGTCGTCTGCTGTTGTCGAACCCCGACATGCTGTTGCTCGACGAACCGACCAACCATTTGGACGCCGAATCCGTCGCCTGGCTCGAACGCTTCCTGCACGAATTCTCCGGCACCGTCGTCGCCATTACCCACGACCGTTATTTCCTCGACAACGTCGCCGGCTGGATTCTCGAACTCGACCGCGGCCACGGCATTCCATTCGAAGGCAACTACAGCAACTGGCTGGAACAGAAAGAAAAACGTTTGGAAATGGAAGCCAAGCAACAGCAGTCGCACGAAAAAGCCATCAAGGCCGAATTGGAATGGGTGCGCCAGAACGCCAAAGGGCGCCAGGCCAAATCCAAGGCGCGTCTGCGTCAGTTCGACGAGATGAACTCGCGCGAATTCCAGGAACGCAACGAGACCAACGAAATCTACATTCCACCGGGTCCGCGTTTGGGCGATGTGGTGGTTCAGGCCGAAGGCGTATCGAAGTCGTTCAACGGCACCTTGCTGTACGAAAACCTCAGCTTCTCGGTACCGCCGGGCGCCATCGTCGGCATCATCGGTGGTAACGGCGCCGGTAAATCGACGCTGTTCAAAATGATTGCCGGCATGGAACAACCGGACGCCGGCAGCATTCGCGTTGGTGACACCGTGCAGTTGGCGTACGTCGGTCAGATGCGCGAACTCGACGGTTCCAAAACCGTCTGGGAAGAAGTCTCCGACGAGCAGGATATTCTTAACGTCAACGGCTACGAAATTCCGTCGCGCGCTTACATCGGCCGCTTCAATTTCAAAGGCTCGTCGCAGCAGAAATTCGTTAAGCAGTTGTCCGGTGGTGAACGCAACCGTCTGAACCTGGCGAAGGTATTAAAAGAAGGCGGCAACGTTTTGATGCTTGACGAACCGACCAACGACCTCGACGTCGAAACACTGCGTGCCTTGGAAGAGGCGCTGTTGGCCTTCCCGGGCGCGGCCATTGTGATTTCGCACGACCGCTGGTTCCTCGACCGGGTGGCGACGCACATTCTGGCGTTCGAAGGCGATTCGAAAGCGGTCTTCTTCGAAGGCAACTTCACCGAATACGACGCGGACTATCAGAAGCGCACCGGCCATGAAGGCCCGAAACGCATCAAATACAAGCGCATTCAGTGATCGGGTTGGCCTCGAACGTATGACGGCTAACGCGGCAACCACCACTACGCGGCAACCGGCGTCGCGCTGGGAACGCCTGGCGCAGGCGGCGTTGTTTGTGGCCATGGTGTCGATGATCTGGCTGGGCTATTGGCTGGCATCGCAGTGGCATTCCACGACGCCGTTGTTTTTGGAACTCGCGACCTTGCTGGCCTTTGCCGTCGCTGCGCTGAGCGGAACCCTGCTTTATTTGGTGGAACATCGCATTCGCCAACGCGTGACCACCGTAATTAATGTGCAGGCGGTGGATTTGCTGCCCTATCCGGTGTGGATCAAAAACCAGTACGGTCGTTTTGATCACGTCAACGCCGCCTTCCTGCGTCAGTTGCAATTGCCGGACAGCCCGGTTGGTAAAAGCGACGCTGACGTATTGCCCGAACAACTGGCCGAATTATTCGACGACGCCGATCGCCTGGTGATGGCGCAACGCCAGATGCACTCGGTGGAAATGAAGCTGCAAAGCACCAAAGCCGCGTTGCAATGGCTGCGCCTGGAATGGCATCCGTTGTTTGATCGCGACGGCCAACCCAACGGCGTTATCGGCACCGCGTTCGACATCACACCCTACAAAGTTGCCGATGCCCAATTGCGCGCCGACCAATGGCTCGATCCACTCACCGGCTTTGCCAACCAACCGGGCCTGCGCAGTTTCATCGAACGGCTCGACGACAACGACGCCACCAATCTCTGGTGCCTGCACGTCGATATTGATCACTTCAAAGTATTGAACGATTCCATGGGCGGCGAAGCCGGCGATCAATTGTTGCGGCAATTGGGCACGCGTTTATCGGAACAAAGTGAGCAGGGCGATTTTCTGGCGCGGGTCGCCGCCGATGAATTTGTATTGTTCTGGCAAGGCCCGCACGAAGACGACCACGGCGAAGACAACCGCGATCAACGTCTGACCGATCTGCACGTGCAATTAACCCAGCCGTTCAATCTGGGCGGCGCCAGTTATTCGTTTACCGTCTCTATCGGCGCGGCGCGTTCACCGCGTCATGGCAGTAGCGCTGGCGAGTTGCACCGCAACGCTGGCGTAGCGTTATTCAACGCCAAAAAACTCGGCCGTAACCAAGTGCACTGGTACCACAGCGGTTACGAAGATCAGGCTCAACGCCGATTGAACAAAGCACAAACCCTGACCCGGGCGCTGCAACAACACGACATGGAAATTCATCTGCAACCGCGCATCGATTGCCGCACCGGTCAGATTGAAGCGATGGAATGTCTGGTGCGTTTGCAGAACGAAGGCGGCGACTTAATTTACCCCGGCCATTTTATCGACCTGGCCGAACACAATGGCTCGATTCGCGAACTCGACCGCTGGGTGCTGGAACAAACCTTAATGCTGCTCGCCCGCCAACTCGGCGAAGGCGCACAACCAGTCGTACTGGGTGTGAACTTCAGCGTGCAAAGCGTCAACCGCGACACCCTGCATTACCTGCGCGCCTGGCACGAACGCCAACCGGACGTGCTGCGCTATCTGGAAGTGGAAGTCACCGAGCACCAACTGCCGGAACAGAATTTCGAATTCCGCGACATGCTGTTGGCGTTCCGCGAACTCGGCGTCACCTTAGCGCTCGACGATTTCGGCACCGGCTACGCCAACCTGTCACGCCTGCCGGATTTGCCGTTCCAGGTAGTCAAACTCGACCGCACCTTTATTCACGACTTACCGCAGTCGGAAAAACAAATGGCGGTGGTAAAAGCGGTGGTCGATCTGTGTCAGTCGCTATCGATTCAAGTCGTCGCAGAAGGCGTCGAAACCGAGGCCGAACTAAACGCCGTCGCCGACCTGGGTTGTCATCTGATTCAGGGGTTTGTTTACGCCAAGCCGAGGCCATTGGGTGAGGCGATTGAGTGGTTTGAGCAGAGAAGGTTGTCTAGGCAGTAAGGAAAGTCGCAACTACGTATTTTGAGTAACCAAATCAGGATGCTCTTGTTTCAAACAAGATATTTAACTTAAATCGAGTCATTTTTATGTCGCTTAGTGGGTTATTTAAAGCGTGAAATGAAGTCTAATGCCTTTCTAATCGGAAGAACTTCTTCGTCAAGTCCGGTAGATATAAATCTGAATAATTTGCTAGGGAATTATCTTCTTCCACCTCCTTTGCCAACTTCCCACCCCGTCATGAATACACGGACTGTAGTAACTGTAGAATTAGGTTCAACATTCGTAATTAGTGACATTTTTCGTCCTTTCGGTAACCTTATAGAGCACTTCGGAATATTCATCGGCTTACCACAATCCATTGGACGAAATCCTCTAGCCCACGCTATTTCAACTTTTGCTCGATTATCTATCCGGTCTGTTTTAATTACGTATGAAACAAGAGAATCATCCTCAGCATCATTGATGGCAAATACAAATGGGTTCTCGTTGTCATTTTCATCAACTAATACTGTCAAGAGCCTCAATGGTTCATGGTAGATAAACCTGTTTCCAAACCAAGCTCCTATCATCTTTTCATTTTTTCTTATTCGAAAAATAGAAAACACTAGGTTTGCTAAAAAAAATAATGGAATAGAATAGATGATTGTTGTTAGACCATTGATAGTGGTTCCAGCCCATGACACTCTTGCATCAGCACTCCATTGTGGGAAAAGCAAAAATATGGCTACAAGAAATCCAACGTAATTAAGCCTGGCATTGTTATCCCATAATGGAGCCGTTGTTTGAGAAATCGCATCTCGTATCCATTGTTTGAAATACCGTTTAGCTCTTACCCATATTACATTGTACTGATTCATAATTGCCTAAGACCCATAGCTAAGTCTTTCCTAACAATATTCGTTGTGTTTACTTCAGTTTATATAAACGTTCTTGGTTAGTATGGACAGGCGATCGTAACCCCAAAGTATTGTCTATCTAAAGACGGGTGGTGCCTAAACAGTCAGCTTGAAACAAGGTGATAGTGTTTCGGTATTGGCAGTCAGCCACAATAACCTAGCAGTTGCCCCAAACCCTATAAATCATTAGTATCGCCCGCCCAACCCCATGCGGACGTGGTGGAATTGGTAGACACGCCAGATTTAGGTTCTGGTGCCGTAAGGTGTGAGAGTTCGAGTCTCTCCGTCCGCACCATCTGTAAGTCCTTACTTCTCTTTAAATCGTGCTCGGCTGGTTTTTGTTAAATCCGGTCTTGTCAGATTTGCGCTCAGCGCGCAGAATTAACAAACGTTAAGCTTAAAAACATTTGTTAAATGCCGCCTTCCATCGAATCACAACTGCTCGACGCCATCCGCCAAAACCCGCTCGCCAGCCAGCAACAGTTGGCGGCTCAGTTGGGCATCAGCCGTGAATCGGTGGCCGGGCACATCATGCGGCTGACTCGTCAGGGTCGCATTCTGGGCAAGGGTTATTTGCTGCCGGACGATAAGCGCTTTGTCGTGCTCGGTGGCGCCAATGTCGATTTGACCGGCCAGTCGAGTGCCGCCTTTCGGGCAGCCGATTCAAACCCCGGTACGCTGCGCCAGAGTGCCGGCGGCGTTGGCCGTAACATCGCCGAAAACCTGGCGCGGCTGGGTCAGAACATCGCTTTGATTACCTTGCTCGGTCGCGACCCGAATGGCGATTGGCTGAGCGAGCGCATTCGTCTGGCCGGTATTGCCGTCGATGGTTTGCTGCGCGATCCGGACTTGCCGACCAGCACTTACCTCGCCGTGAACGACGCCAACGGCCAGTTGATCGGCGCCATTGCCGATATGGGCATCAGCGATGCGTTGACGCCGGAACGGCTGGCGCCATTGCAATCGCGATTGGTCGCGGCTGATTCGTTGCTGGTCGAAGCCAATTTGCCGGCCGACACGCTGGCGTGGGTCGCCACCTTACCGCTGCGCGGCCAGCTCTATGCCGATGCCGTGTCTGCCACCAAAGCGCCGCGCTTGCGGCCGTTGCTGGCGAAACTCAGCGCGCTGAAAGTGAACCGTCAGGAGGCGACGGCTATCTTGGATGTTGATGGTCTGGACGACAGCGAGTTAATCGAACGCTTGCACAGCGCCGGTGTCGAGCTGGTTGTACTGAGCCTGGGCCGCGATGGCGTGCGTTTGTCGCGCGCTGGCGAACAACACCAGCGGGCACCGTTCCGCGTCGATATTCACAGCGATACCGGCGCCGGCGATGCGCTTTTTGCCGGTATTCTGCACGCGGCCTTGCGTGGCGATTCGCTGGCTGAGCAGGCCGCTTTTGGCTTGGCCTGTGCGGGTCTCACGCTGGAAACCGATGGCGCCAACCACCCTGATTTGACTGAAACCACCGTTCAACAATGGATCGCAAACCGATGAATTCTTATCTCGATATCAGCCCCGAAGTCGCCGCCGCTCTGGCCGAAGGCCGCCCGGTTGTCGCGCTGGAAAGCACCATCATTTCACACGGCATGCCGTGGCCGCAGAACTACGAAACCGCCCGGCAAGTGGAGCAAATCATTCGTGACGCCGGTGCGGTGCCGGCCACCATCGCCATTCTCGATGGCCGTCTGAAAGCCGGTCTGTCGGACGCCGAAATTCAGGTGCTGGCAAAAGCCGGTCAGGATGTCGCCAAATGCTCACGGCGCGATTTGCCGTACGTCATTGCCCGTCGCCAGCACGGCGCCACCACCGTTGCGGCGACGATGATCATTGCTGATCTGGCTGGCATTCGCGTTTTTGCCACCGGCGGCATTGGCGGTGTGCATCGCGGCGCGCAGCAAAGTTTCGACATTTCTGCTGACTTGCAGGAACTCGCACATACCTCGGTTGCCGTTATCTGCGCCGGTGCCAAATCGATTCTGGATTTGGCGCTGACGCGTGAATATCTGGAAACCCAGGGCGTGCCGGTGTTGGGTTATCAGACCGAAACGCTGCCGGCGTTTTACACCCGCGACAGTGACGAGACGGTCGATTACCGCCTCGACAGCGACGCCGAAATTGCCGACTTCCTGGCCGCCAAATGGGCACTGGGTCTGAACGGCGGTGTGGTGATCGCCAACCCGATTCCGGCCGAATTCGCTATGGATAAAGCCGCCATCGACGCCGCCATCGAACAGGCATTGCGCGAAGCCGATGAACAAGGCATCAGCGGCAAGGCGTCCACGCCTTTCCTGTTGGCGCGTGTCGCCGAGCTGACCGGCGGCGACAGCTTAGCGAGCAACATCCAACTGGTGTTCAACAACGCCCGGCTGGCTGCGGGCATCGCAAAACAACTCGCCCGTCGATAGAACTTTCCCCCGCGCGACCACTCCCTATACTGACTTGACCATTGGACTAGGGAGTGGGAACCGTGTTGAAACCTTGGATCGGAATTGCCTTATTCAGTGTCTTGCTGTCGGGTTGTGCCAGCCTGAGTTCGAATTCAGTCGCCGGCCCCAGCATCACCATGCCGTTGATTCCCGGTTGGTTTAACGACCAGCGGGTGTACTACATCACCACCGATGCCTCGCCGGTGGCGGCGGCCACTGGCAAGAACGCCAACTTCGCGCCGCGCCTGAGCGATGCGCTGCCACCGCGACCTAAACCGCCGGAACTGAAAACTGTGATCGAGCGCATCTACGGTTTTCCCGAGGGCGACCAGCCCACCATCTTGCCCTCCGCGCCCGATCCGATTGGCGCCACCAGCGTGAACCGGCCGTACAGTCCGATCTGGCAAATCTATGAGGTGCGCTGGATTGATGAGGCAGCGCGCCGCGAACTGACGTCGGAATCGGCCTTGTTCGACGCCGAAGCCAACGGCTGGGTGAGCATCACTGCTACCGATATGGTGGTGAATTGTGCGGTCGTTGCCGACGGTGAAGGCCGGCATTTACCGGGCAGTGTGGTGAACGGTATTTAGGCTGGCTGTAAGGCGTGGCTATAAGGAGTCGATATGCAAACCTGGATCGCGCTATTTCGCGGCATTAACGTCGGTGGTCACAACAGCCTGCCGATGAAGACGCTGAAAGAATTGCTGGCCGGTTTGGGTGCCGAGAATATTCAAACCTACATCCAAAGCGGCAACGCGGTGTTCACGCACGCCAGCCGCGATTCGGTAAAACTGGCCGAGCAGATCAGCCTGGCCGTTCACGAAACGCAGGCATTCAAACCCGAAGTGATGTTGCTAACGGAAGCCGCCTTGAACGCTGCTATCGATGCCAACCCTTACCCGCAGGCGGAAGCGGACCCGAAAAGCCTGCATTTATTTTTCCTCGCCGAACCAGCAAGACAGGCCAAGTTGGATGAAATTCAAGAATTGGCGAAAGACAGCGAAGCCTTCACGCTGACCGAGAGCGTCTTTTATTTGTACGCACCCGAAGGCATTGGCCGTTCGAAGTTAGCGGAACGAGTGGAGCGGAAACTGGGCGTGTCGGCGACAGCGAGGAACTGGCGAAGCGTGCGGAAAATTCAGGAATTAACTGAGCAATAATATTGGGGCGTCGAGTTATACGACGCCCCAATTGTTGCGTTGGACTTCGTTAAAGTTTCAGCTCAACTTTGAGGCCGAGCGAATTGGTTGTGTAGGTGGTGTCGTCATCGTCATCATCTTCGGTTTCGGCCAAGGTATAGACCGCACCCATCTGCACATGACGGTTAAATTCATAACCGGCACCCACTAACAGCCCGCGCCCTTTCGATTCAATATCAAAGCCGTTGTCATCAACATTGAATCCGGCCATCCCGGCGGTGACTTCAAAGTAAGGCGAACCCTCCGTGGCGCTGGTGTAGTGGGTATAACCCAGACCAACCAAGGTGGCTCGAGCGTCCTTAAATTCTGTTCCGGTATCTTCGGTTTCATAGTCGAAATTCGAAGACCGCGCATGCAGGTACAGGGCGTTGCGATCGTTCAGCATGAAACCGGCTTTCAGCGAGCGCAGCAAGCCGGTGCTGGCTTCGGTTTCGACCTCGCCCAATGAAGAGTCCGATGTTAAACCGTGCGCACCGAAACCACCGCCGCCGGATAAATAAACGGGCGTGCGGTCGGCCAGTGCCAGGCCGCTGGTACCAAGAATGACAGCTGCAAAACACAGTTGTTTTTTCATGAGTGTTCTCCCTTTTCGAGTTTCGATCACTTCGGTATGAGGCAATCTTGGTGCAAGACGCTACCGATCGAAGTGGGGAGAACGCAGTGAAACAGTTCACAGCAAGGCGGAACAGAACGAGAGGTGTGACGCAGGCCCGGTAAAGTTTGCTGACATTACGGAGGATAAAAATTCCGTCGACAATTCCTTGACGTGCCTGCGCGAGTTCTAGAATTTCAGCGATGAAAATAATCGGTTGAAAGTGCGTCAAACAGTCACGCTGGTAACACAAAGTTTGCCAGCATCTCTTTGCCACCTTCGGTTGCAAAAGATTCCGGATGGAACTGAATGCCGTGAATCGGATAGTCGCGGTGGCGCACACCCATCAATTCAAAATCGCCGGCGCTGCTGAATGCCTCGCGGTCGTGAAATTGATCGGCGGTTAAGTCGCCAACGGCGGCGGTGACCATTAAACAGTCGGGCAGGGTGGCGGCTTCGGCAATTAACGAGTGGTAACGCATCACTTCGAGTTGGTCCGGTACGCCGGCAAAAACCGAATCGCCGCCGTGCGTAATCGGGCTGATTTTACCGTGCATCGGCAACGGCGCCAGAACGACCTTGCCGCCAAAGCAGTGCACGATGCCTTGCATGCCCAGACAAACACCCAACAGCGGAATGGTTGGGCCGAGTTCGGTGATGACTTGCGCGCATACGCCGAAGTAACGTTCGTCATCCGGCGAGCCGGGGCCGGGCGAAATGATGATGCGGTCGGGGTTTAAATCACGCACTTCGGCGAGGCTGATTTCGTCGTTGCGTTTGACGATGACATCGAATGAATCGACTTGGTTTTTGCGTTGCGCCGCCAGCAAAATCTCACCGATAAACTGATAGAGGTTGTAGGTGAAGGAGTCGTAATTGTCGATGATTAAAACCTTCATTTCTCGGCTCCGGTAATAAAGGGATCCAACGCCAGTTTGGTGCCGGCGAATTTGCGGCGGATTTCTTCGTATTCATCCTCGGCGTTGCTGTCGTACACATTACCGCCGCAGGTTTGTACATAAGCGCGTTCGCCATTGGCAAAGACGGTGCGAATCGGAATGGCGAAGGTGCAGTCGCCATTGAACGAGAAATGTCCGACGCCACCGCCGTATGGCCCGCGGCCATCGGTTTCCAGACCGTCGATAATTTTCATCGCTTCAATTTTCGGCGCGCCGGTTAAGGTACCCGCCGGGAAGTTACTCGCCAGGGCGCTGAACATATCTTCGTCGTCATCGATGATGCCGACGATCTCGCTGGAAATATGTTGCACGTGGCTAAAGCGTTTGATGTCCATTAACGAGCGCACTTTTACTGTGCCGAAACGGGCGACGCGACCGATGTCGTTGCGGTGCAGATCGACAATCATGTTGTGCTCGGCAATTTCTTTCGGATCGTTCAACAGCGCGCGCGCGTATTGGGTGTCTTCCTGTTCGTTGTTGCCGCGTTTGGTGGTGCCGGCGAGCGGGAAGGTTTCCATTTCGCCCTGGCGCAAGCGGAACAGTAACTCCGGGCTGGCACCGATCAGTTTTTGTTCGCCGAACTTGACGTAATACATCTGCGGCGATGGGTTAACTTCGCGCAGTTGTTGATAAATGTTGATGGTGTCGCCTTTCAGTTTCAGGCGTTTTTTGAAGCCGACTTCGCACTGGAAAATCTTGCCGTTGATGATGTCGTTTTTCACTTTGGCGACGGCGGCGGCGTGTTCGGCCTGGCTCATGGTGTCGCCTTCCAGTTCGATGCTCAGCGGGCCGTTGCCTTCGTAGTCGGCGTCGATCAGGTTTTGCAAAAATTCGACCCGGCTGTCGCCGTAGTGGAAGTAGATAACTTCGCCGGTCATCTTGTCGAGAATCAAACCGTCTTTGTACAAGCCGAAGCGAAAGGTGTCGAAATCGTCGTTGTGTTTCAACGTTAACGTCGGTTCGAAATATTGCATCGCATCGTAACCGAGGTAGCCGGTTAAACCGCCGGCGTAACGTCGGGAGATGATGTTCTGCGGCATGATGTCGCGCAGCAGTTGGTAGGGGTTGTCGCTGTCGTAATCGGTGCGCTGGCCGTTGCGGTCTTCAATGCTCAGCGTGCGGCCGTTGGCGTAGAGGATGTGTTCCGGGTCGAATCCGATGATGGAATAACGCGAGATGTGGCTGTCTTCGCCCAGAGATTCGAGCATGAAACAGGTATCGAATCGCTTCTCGATTTTTTTGAACAGTTCGAAGAAATCGCAGTCGGCCGCGAGCTTGATGTACTGCGGTTTGCGCGGCAACTCGAACGGTTGGGGACGGTTCGGCATAAAAGCGTTCCTGAATTCAGTGATCGTCGTGCAGCGCCCGGGCGCCGCGCGATACGGTGGCAATGCCGACACCCAGCGTCTCGGCAATTTTGCGTTGTGGAATGCCCGCGCGCAGCATCTTGAAGATTTGCAGGCGCTTGGTGATCTCAACGTATTCGGCCGGTGTCAGCAGGCTTTCCAGAGCGGCGTCCAGCGTTTGGGCGTCGTTGATGGCGAGCAGGTAGTCGAGCAGTTCGGCTTTGTAATCGGGTAAGTCGGATGATGTACTCATGTACTAGTACGGTATGTATTTTGACCGTCGAGTCAAGCGGAGTTTTTTGGCTGATTTGGCTAAAGAGGTTGGCTAATGAAGCTGGCTAATGGGGTTGGCGACGGAAGATCAGTTTGTGCGACAGGGTGTAGTTGAAGCACATGCCGGCTACGCCACCGAGCCAGACGCCGAACAGCGGTAGCCAATAATCCCAGCTCGGCGGCAAATGCAGATGGTGGCCGACAAGCAGCGTCAGGCTGAAGATGCCGTAGTTGATCAGACCGCCGGTCGAATGCACGCCATAGTAGCGGGCCAGTTCAACCCGCAGCCGGTGCACCCGCTGATGGTTGTGAAAGGTAAAACGTCGGTTGAGGAAATAGCCGGTGGTGATGGCGGCCAGGTAAGAACAGAACCGCGATACGAAGACGTTCAGCCCCAGTCCTTCGTGCAAGGCATACAGGCCACCAGCGTCGATAACGGAAATGGCGCTGGCTACCAGAGCGTAACGGGTAAAGGTGACGGCGTGGTGTGTGGAATGCCGCAGACGTTTCAACATGGCGGTTCGAGGTGAATACAACAGAAGGCGCACTCTACCGGTAAGTGCGCGCACTGACCAGTCGGCAGCGTTGTATTCCAGCGGCGGCTCGGGGACTATTCTTTGATCAATCGATCCGAACAACGGCTGGAAGGACAACGGCAATAAAACACAACGAGGACAAGCCCATGTACTTTGGACTCTACGGTAAGTTGGTCGCCAAGCCCGGTGAAGCGGACCGGGTAATTGAAATCCTTAACCGCAATCTGGACGCCCTGAGTGAAGTGGGCTGCCTGCTGTACGTGATCAACCAACAGGCGGACGCACTGGAAACGATCTGGGTGACGGAAGTCTGGTTGTCCAGCGAGCACCATGAGGCGTCGCTGCAATTGCCTGAGGTGCGCGCTGCCATCAACGAAGCCATGCCGTTGTTGACCGGCGAATTCGATCAGGTTCGGCTATCGACGATGGGCGGTCTGGGTTTGGTGGTTTAACGCAGGAGCGACAGATGGCACAGGTCACTCAAACACTCGACACCACCGCGCTGCGGCTGCGCAGTAATGCAACCGTAGAAGCGTTGCCATTGAACGACGATTTCTGGCCGCGCCTGGCGCAGGGCGCGCTGGGTGATTTCCACCATGAATTTTTGGTTACCCAGCACTCGTTTTCCGGCCGCTGGGCGCAGTCGGAAATGCACCCTAACGGCGACGAAATCATCTGTTTATTGGCGGGTTCGGCAACGTTTGTACTGGAGCACCCGGACGGCGCAGAACATCTTGCGCTGGATCGGTTGGGCGCCTTGGTCGTGGTGCCGCAAGGTATCTGGCATCACGCATACAGCGAGGCCGGCTGTACTTTGCTGTTCATCACCGCTGGCGAAGGCACCCAGCATCGGCCCGCGCCGGAATAGCGTCTCGACTTTACACAAGCAGGGCTTCAACTGCCGCTACACTGGTGCTTCGATGCTCTCTTCCAGGGGACGCGCCGTTCGGGCTGCCCGCACCCGACATTGTTTGGCCATCCCGTCCATTCATGTTGTTGCTCCAGGAGAACTCGCATGTCCACTCACGCTCCCGCTCGAACCACGACAACCGACCGACCCATTCCGCAAGAAGCCTTCGACTGGTACGACGAATACGCCCACGGCCTGATCGACCGCCGTACCTTTATGAACCGCTTGATGACGCTCACCGCCGCCGGTTTTGCGCTCAGTACGCTGACCGCCGCTTTAATGCCCAACTACGCCGAGGCTGAACAGGTGTCGTTTAACGACCCGGACATCCTCGCCAGTTACGTCACTTACCCGTCGCCGCAGGGCTACGGCGAAGCCCGTGGCTATCTGGTGGTGCCGACGGGTCTGGCCGATACCGGCCCGGTGGTGCTGGTGGTGCACGAAAACCGCGGTTTGAATCCGTACATCGAAGACGTCGCGCGCCGCCTGGCTAAGTCGGGTTTTGTGGCGCTGGCGCCGGATGCGCTCTATCCGGTCGGTGGGTATCCGGGTAACGACGACGAAGGCCGGGCACTGCAAAGTTCGCTCGACGCCGCCAAGATGGAAGCCGATTTCATCGCTGGCGCACGCTTTCTGAAACAGCACGAACGTTCCAGCGGCAAACTGGGCGCGGTCGGTTTCTGCTACGGCGGTTACGTGGTGAACATGCTGGCGGCCGCCATCCCAGACGAGTTGAACGCGGGTGTGCCGTTTTACGGAACGCCCGCGGCGGCGGCCATTCGCGACCAGGTGAAGTCGCCGCTGTTGCTGCAATTCGCGGCGTTGGACGACCGGGTAAACGCCACCTGGCCGGACTACGAAAGCACGCTGAAGAAAAACCGCGTGCCGTACACCGCCCACATCTACGCCAACACCAACCACGGTTTCCATAACGACTCCACCGGTCGTTACGACGAAGAAGCCGCCGAGTTGGCGTGGGAACGCACGCTGGCGTTTTTTAATCGCCATCTCGGTTAGCCATCCTGGTTAGCCATCTCAGTTAACAGTGCGCGGATCGCAGGGAAGCGATCCTTTGTCATCCAGTCGGGGTATCATTCAGCGCTGGCCTTGTTGATTGATGAACTCTGGAGAACCCGGCGTGATAAAACGCTTCTGTTCCTGCGTACTGTTGTTGTCGTTTGTGTGGTCGTCCCAGGCGGCGGAGTTGTCGGTTGGGCTTGGTGCCGCAGCGCTGCCACCGACGGGCGATGACAACTGGCGCGTCTTCCCGGCGCCGTCGTTCCGATATGAAAACAACGGTTATTCCGTCGCCAGTGCCGGCTTAGGCATCGGCACCGATCTGGTGCCCAACCGACTGATCAGCCTGGGGCCGTTGATGCGTTACAACGGCGGACGTGACGAAGCAGAAGTGCCCGACATTCCCGCCTCGGCCGAAGTCGGTCTGGCCGGCGGCAGCGGCATTCCCTGGAAAGTTATCGGCGTACCGTTACCGGGCATTCTGACCGTAGGCGGCGACATCGCCACCTCGATGCCGGGTGGCCACGAATCGATGTACGGCACGATGAAATTTGGCTGGGTGTTGCCCACCACCGACCAACTCACTTTTATCGGTAATCTGGGCTTCAGTTATTTCAGCGACGATTATTCCGAGCGCTTTTTCTCACTCAACGCCAGTGACGCCAGCGCCGCCGGTGTCGAGGCGTTTGATGCCGATGGTGGCTGGCAGGAAATGAGCGTTGGTTTGGTGACGGCGTATCGAATCAAACCGCGTTGGTCGACCATTCTGGTGCTCAGTCGCAGCCATTATATTGGCGACGCTGCCGACAGCCCGGTGACGGATTTACTCGACGATCAATCCCGTTACGTGGCGGTGGTTGGCGTCAATTACCAATGGCTCGGTAACGACTGATTCGTGAGTGGTTGGGATTGTTAACAGCCGGTAAGCTGGGCGTTCCGTCCAAAAGGAGCGCCAACCATGCCACAGCACGAATCCATCCATTATCTGGAATTCCCCGCCAGCAATTTCGCCGCTACCCAGACGTTTTTTGAAACCGTTTTTGATTGGAAATTCGTCAGTTACGGCCCGGAATATCTGGCCTTTACTGGCGGCGGCATGGAAGGCGGTTTTTACCACGACAGCAAACGTGCCCGGTCTGACGAAGGTTCTGCGCTGGTGATTTTTTACAGCGACGAACTGGCCGACACTCAGGCCAAAATCGAAGCCGCCGGTGGCGAAATTCTGCAGGCGATTTACGAATTTCCCGGCGGCCGTCGGTTCCATTTTGCCGAACCCAGCGGCAACGAATTCGCCGTCTGGTCGGAGCGCTGAGCGTTCGACCATAATGCTGGCACGCCTCTTGAAATGTGTATTGCAAGAATCACTTTTTAAGAGGCGAACGCATGAATATTTCCGGCTCTTTAACGCAGTGGGCGGAACAATTTATCCAGACGGTGGAAACGCGGCGGCAGGAAGCTGCCGGTGAGATCGAACCCATCGAACGCACCGAAGAACAGATGGCAATGGAAAACGCCATGCTTTCCGGCGCTGCGTCGAAAAATCATCTGGCGCGTTTGGTCTTTGGCGGCGACAGCCAGGTGACCCAGTGGGCCAACCAGGGTCTGACGCTCAGCGACGACACCCTGTCGGCCGCTTACGACGCCCTCAGCAAAGCCATGGCCGAACACGAAGCCAACGGCACCACGCCATCGAAAGCGCTGTTCAACGCCTATCAATTGGTGTCGAACAACCAACAGACGCCGGATTGGTTCGACGAAGAAAAATTGCAGGCACTGGCTAACATGACCGACGAAGAAGCCCGCGCCGCCTTCGAAAACGGCGATCTGTACTTCCTCGCCGACGCCGCCAAAAGTACCGGCAACGCCGGTGCCGACGCCTACGCTGCCATGCAAAGCATGCCCAGTCTGATCGACCAATTGTTTGGCCGTTGATCGGCTGATTCGTTGGTTGCATTGTCTCGGAATCGCCGGGTCGTGACTGTAAACTACTGCAAACGACAGCAACCACAGCGCGACCCGGACATTGCAGATCAACCGAATGAACCGCTTCCCTCAAACTGAGCGTCCACGGCTCAATCCAACTCCGTTACTTGTCCAGAATTCACGATGACTTCCGTATCCGAGGCGTTATTGCGGCGCCGCTCAGTGCGTCGTTATCTGGACCGGCCCGTGTCGCGTTCCACAATAGAACGCGTGCTGACGAAAGCGCGTCGAGCGCCGTCGGGGGCCAACCTGCAACCGGGTTTTGTACACGTATTAACGAGCGAGCCACTGCAACAACTAAAGGCTCAGTTAGATGCCGCTGTGGAACGGCAGGACAGCCAGCCAGAAGAGTACGACTATTTCCCAGTGCCCATGCCCGCGCACCTGAAAGCACGACAACGCGAAGTGGGGTATGCGTTGTACAGCAGTCTCGGTATCGCCCGGCGCGATCTGGCTCAGCGTCGAGCACAGTTTCGCCGTAACTTTCAGTTCTTTGATGCGCCTGTGGGATTGGTCATTACGATAGAGCGGGGCATGGGCGCGGGCTGCTTTATGGATTTGGGCATGTTTGTGCAATCGATCTTTCTCGCCGCCGCTGAAGAAGGCATCGACAGTTGTGGCATAGGTGCCTTGGCCAGTTACCCGGATGTAATTCGCAATGCGCTTGAGTTGAGCGATGACGAAATGGTGGTCTGCGGTATTGCGCTGGGCTATGCCGATACCTCGGCGCCCGAAAACAACTTTGCAACGCCCCGCCTGCCGTTGACCGATTACAGCCGGTTCCGAGGTTTCTCGCAGTAAAATCGACGCCGGTTCAATCCGTCGCCAAAACGGCCGCACTCGCCAATCCGCCAGCGGCGGCGATGGCGAGTAACGCACGGAACCCCTTGGGAGATTGCCGGGCCTGCGAATAGGCCCGGACGGCCAGGATGGCACCCGATGCCGCAATGGGGTGGCCGCGCGCCAAAGCGCCGCCGCCTCTGTTCATCCGATCAATCGGCAACTCCAGCGCCTGAGCATTGGCGATCACTTGGGCAGCGTAGGCTTCCATCCATTCAATTGCGGCAAAGTCTCGACCGCTCAGGTTCAGCCGGTCCAGCAGGGTACGGGCGACCGGCACCGGCGCTTCGGGCGGGCAATCCGCTCGACCACCGCCGCTGGCGTCATCGATCCAGCGTAACTTGACGAGTGCCGGGTCCAGACGCCGGGCAACTGTCTCGCTGACCAGCACACAGGCTGCGGCTGCGTCGGCGCTCAATGCCGTGCCGGCCACATTGATCTCGCCTCGGTGACGTCGGGCAATCACCGGCGTGCGTCGGGCCAGTGGCTCGGTCAGCGGTCGGGTCGCTGAGTCGACCGTTAAACCCCCGACAGCGACGCATTCCTCCTCTAATTCTGCTCGTGCAGCCAAGGCTTTTTGGTGGCTATGAATCGCCCAGGCGATTTGATCGTCCAAGGTGATGTTGCATTGATCGGCCACTTTTGCCGCCGCGTCAGCCATGTCGGGATCCCGCTCCGGCCAGGGCGTGAACGGCGGCCGTTCGTATTCAATGGGCGATTCATTAGGCGATGTCGGCCGGTGCAGGCGAATGGCACGGCGACTGGTGCTTTCCACGCCACCAGCGATAACGACATCCGCCTGGCCGGCGGCAACGGCTTGGGTGCCAAGTCGAATCGCATCCAGACCCGAGCAACATTGGGTGTCCAGCGTAAAAGCCGGGATGGCTTCGTCCAAACCCGCCGCCAACGCGACGGTGCGCGCCGGATTGCCGCCGCCATACAGCGCATTGCCGAGAATGACCTGTTCGACGTCGGTAGGCCTCAGTCCAGCGTCAGCCACAATGGCTTGCAACACAGGAACGGCCAGATCGGTCACCGCCAGTTTTTTGAATGCACCGCCCACCGGTGCAACCGGTGTACGCCGTGCTGCCACAAGGTAAACTGGACGATTCATTGGCTGACCGCCATAAGCTGCGCCTTTAATTGGTTGAAGTCGGTTTTGCCGCTCGACGTTATCGGCCAGTCGGCCAAGCGGTGCCAGGTGCGGGGACATTGATGGATTGGGAACCGCTCAGCGCAATGTTGCAGCAATTCGGCATCGGTTATCGCACGATTGCTACTGATACAGGCTTCAATGCGTTGACCGCGCAAGGCATCGGGCAGGCCGACAACCGCAGCGTGTTGAACACCGGGTAACTGTGCCAGCCAAAGTTCCATCTCTTCCGGATAGAAATTGAAACCGCTGCTGACGATCATGCGTTTTTCCCGACCGGCCAGATACAGCCAGCCGGCCTGGTCGAGGTAGCCGTGGTCACCAACGGTCAGCCACGGTCCATGCCGGCGTGTTTCTTCACCACCACCGCATTCATAGCCGTCGAATAACAGCGGGCTGCGCACCCAAATGCGACCGACCTCGCCCGTCGATAGCGGCCGATCAGGGTGTTCGCCAATGCGAATGTCGACGCCCGGAACTGGTCGGCCCACCGACGTTTCCGGGGCGTCTTGGGTGTCGTTGCGCAGACTGACAAAGCTCATTTCCGAGGTGCCGTAGAACTCCGTCAGGCGGGCATTTGGAAACAGCTGCTTAATGGCATGACGGGTGTGTTGTGACCATTTGGAACCGCTGACAATGAGGTGTCGAACCTGAGTTAAGGCTGACCCGGAGCGGCGCTGGCTGGCTTGCAACAGCAATTGCAGTTGCGTCGGCGTGCTGTAGAGCACGGTGACGTTTTGCTCGCGCATTTCTTCCAGAACCGACCGGGGTTGGAAGCGCGATACCAAGGTGACGCGGATCCCCGCCTGCAAAGCCTGCAACACACCATACAGATGCAGCGATGTTGCCAGGCTGCCGGGTGCCATCACGACGTCGTTTTGAGTGAAATCAAACAACTGTTGGCTGACGTCGAAACTGTTCAACCAGGACGCATGATGGCGCCGATACCCTTTCGGCAAACCGGTGGAACCGGAGGTAAAACCAACGTAGAACGGATCCGTTGCCGCTGGTCGATGCGTTGCGTCAATTGGACCTGAGGCGTCGGCCAGCCGTTGTTGTAGCCCGGCGGAATCCAGCGTAGTGGTCGGGTGCAGTTGTGAACCAAGTTGAGCACGCTGGTACAGCGACCAGCTCGGATCGTAGACCAAGGCCCGACCGCCGGCTCTGACAACCGCCAAAAATGCGGTAGCCAATTCAATCGGATCGGCCAACTCAAGCGCGACTGCACCCGCCGGTTCAAGGTGGCCTGCCAGGCGTTTTACGTTTTGCAGAAGCTCGTGCCAGCAGACGACGTTGGACCCATTGCTCAGTGCAACGCGGTCACCGAACTGCATTGACCAATGATCCAGCGACTGGCCTACAAACTGTTGCGTCATGCGTTGCCTTGCGGACGGGCGCCGCGCACACCGAGATCGGCAGCGTGGTGCGTTAATGCCAGCGCTCAAATTGGCGCGCGAATGTTACAGCCCCTGCATCGCCTCAGCGGCAATGCTGAACGATTTCAGCCGGGCTGCGTGGTCGAAAATCGGGCCATTTAATATCACTTCATCGACCTGAGTGCGGCTGATAAAAGCCGCTAACCAGCGACGCACGCTCTGCGGCGAACCCACGGCCGATTCCACCAGAGCGTGCTCCACCTGCATGCGTTCCATGGGCGAACCGATGCTGTCGATGTCATCGACCGGCGGCGGCATCTTGCCCGGTGTGCCACGGCGCAAGGCAACGAACTGTTGCATCATTGAGGTTTGCAGACGGCGGCCTTCGGCGTCGGTATCGGCTGCAAACAGATTGGCGGCGGCGGCACTGTAGGGTGTGTCCATAAATGCCGATGGCTGGAAGCGCTCGCGGTAAATTGCCAGCGCCTGGTCGAGCATGTCCGGTGCGAAATGCGAAGCGAATGCGAACGGCAGGCCCAAGGCCGCAGCCAGTTGCGCGGAATACAGACTCGATCCCAACAGCCAGATCGGAATACGCGTGCCATAACCGGGCACAGCCTTAATGCGTTGACCGTCGCGCAACGGTTCCAGATAAGCCTGCAATTCCTGCACGTCGTCGGGGAAACGGTCGGCGGCGGTCATCGGGTCGCGACGCAATGCCTGCATGGTGGCGCCGTCGGTACCGGGTGCCCGGCCCAAGCCGAGATCGACCCGATCCGGATACAGTTCTGCCAGCGTGCCGTATTGTTCGGCAATCACCAGCGGCGAATGGTTGGGCAGCATCACACCGCCGGAACCGATGCGAATGCGTTCGGTGCCTGACGCCACAAAGCCCAGTGCCACGGCGGTGGCGGCGCTGGCAACGCCGGTCATGTTGTGGTGTTCGGCCATCCAGAAACGGGTGAAACCCAGTTGTTCAACGTGGCGCGCCAGATCGCGGCTGTTGTGCAGTGCCTGGCGAATATCGGACCCTTCGGTAACGGGAGCAAGATCAAGAACGGAATAGGCGGTCATGGGGACTCCAGGAAAATAGCCGCGCGGTGAAAGCATCTGCGAGGCTAGGCGGGACATCATACTGGGCCAGTGTATGGGGGCTGATCGGAGCGAGGGCAAGACGCCAAATTTGCTTCTATTACTGAGGATCGTGATTGGAGTGTTGGTATTTGAGTGGATGAAATGACCAGGCTGCGGACACTTTGTATACTCTGAGCGGCTTCGCGACGTGGAAAGGTGCCGCCAGGAAGCGCCTCGGGTGAACTGTTTCATCCCCCTTTTTTTGAGTGTCGAGCGTTTAGGAATTGACGATGAGTAAGCGTAACCAAGTTACGATTCGGGACATTGCCAAACAGGTCAACATGACCACCATTACGGTGTCACGGGCGTTGAATCATCCGGAAAAAGTTAAACCATCGTCGCTGGAAAAAATCCTCAAAGCCGTCGATGAATTGAACTATGTGCCGAACGCTTTCGCTAAAAATCTGAAGTCAAAAAGCAGCAATATTATTGGCGTTGTTACTGACAGCATCGACAACCCCTTTTACGCCGAAATGATCAAGTCAGTTTCCCGTGAAGCCAAATCGCATAATTACTCGATTATGCTGTTCGATACCGACGGCGTTGAAGAGCTGGAAATGCGAGCGGTGGAAACCTTGCTGGGCTATAACGTGGCGGGCATTTTGCTGTCTCCGATACTGGACAACCTCACCTATCGCCCCAGCTACATCGACAAATTGATTCGCCACCACATGCCCGTGGTGATGGTGGATCGCGTGCTGTATGACACTCCGTTCAGCCGAGTGGTGCTGAATAATATGGACAGTGGCTATCAGATGGGCCGGCATTTGATGGCGCAAAATATTCGCCGGATTTTAATCATCAGCGGGCCGATGAGTTCACCAATTTCGAAGAATCGATTGGCGGGTTTTTTAAAGGCCGTGGAAGAGTCAGGCAAGGTTCTGGATTACGATGTGGTATACGCCGATTACACCATGAATCCTGCCTACGACAAGGCACTGCATTACCTGAAATACCACGAAATTCCGGATGCTATTTTAGGCATTAATGAACTTATAACGTTGGGGGCCATGAAAGCGGTGCGGGATTTTGATCTCGAAGATCGCAATGTTCTGGTCGCCGGTGTCAGCCAACTGCCCTATGCCGAAATATATGGCATCACCTATCCCACCATTGCGCACGATCCGACCATGACGGGCGTAAAGGCCATGGAGTTGCTGTTTCAGGAAATGAACAGCGGCGACAATGAAACCAAAGAAGTGGTCATCGACGGCAAGTTGCAAGTCTAACCTGGCCACAGAAATAGACTTACGTCGCCCAAAGACCGTCGAATGCGCCAGATCTGAATCACTCCTCCCAACCGCCTGAAAGCGCCCGCCAACGCTGGATGTACAGCGATTGAATACGCCCGGTTCATCGCCTTGTGACGGCCGGGCCATCGGCTTTACGTGCAAAATTTCGCCAGCGAGGCTTGTCCCTAAAGATTCTTTTTGCTAGTTTTTTTTAATCGTTAACATTTTCGAGTGGGCGATTGGGTATGGCTCCTATGCTCCAAAAGTAGTGCCCACTCTCTTTTTTGCTAAAAAATGTTATCGATAACATAAACCCAACAATAAACTTAACAACAGGGTATAAAACAATGAAAACCATACCTACGATCAGACAACTCGCCCTTACTGCCTGCGCAGTGTTCACCCTGGGTTCGGCGTCCGCCGACGACCTGTTGATCGGCATGTCCTTTCAGGAAATGAACAACGAATACTTCGTGGTTATGCATCAGGCACTGGAAGACGCGGCCGAAAGCATGGGCGCCGACGTGGTGGTTACAGATGCGCGCCACAACGTTGCCAAGCAGGTCAGTGATATTGAAGACATGGTCCAGCGCGGCATCGACATCCTGCTCATCAACCCGACGGATTCGGTCGGCGTGCAATCAGCCGTGCGTTACGCCAAAGACGAAGGCGTCATTGTGGTTGCAGTGGATGCCCAGGCCGAAGGTCCGATTGACGCCTTTGTCGGTTCGCGTAACCAGCATGCCGGTTACCTGGCGTGCGATTACCTAGCGACATCGCTCGGTGGTAAAGGTGAAATCGCCATCCTCGACGGCATTCCGGTCGTGCCCATTCTGGAGCGTGTCGAAGGTTGCCGCGAAGCCATTGCCGAGCATCCGGACATGTCCATCGTCACCGTGCAGAACGGTCAGCAACAGCGCTCTGTTGCGTTGTCTGTAACCGAAAACATGCTGGCAGCGCATCCTGATCTGGCCGGAATCTTCAGCGTCAACGACGGCGGTGCCATGGGTTCCTATGCCGCCATCAACGCCAGTGGTCGTAACGTGAAGCTGGTCAGCGTCGATGGTGCACCCGATGCCATTGCCGCCATGCAGGAACCGAACTCGCTGTTCGTTGCTACCGCCGCTCAATATCCGCGTGACCAGGTTCGCCTGGGTCTGGGTGTTGCCATGGCTAAGTACTGGGGTGCCAACGTGCCCAGCCAGATCCCGGTCGACGTGACGTTGATCGACCAGGACGCTGCGCCAAGTTTTAGCTGGTAAATCCTCAGGCAGGGTCGGCGCTCGCTGGTGTGGTAATGCACCGGCTGAGCGCATCCCTATCCGACTGTCTGCTAGTTGCGAGCAAACCCAATATGAATCCGACACTTGAGCTCAGTGGCGTCAGTAAGTCGTTCCCGGGTGTAAAAGCACTGACCGACATTTCCCTAAGTGTGGGCGCAGGGGAAATACGGGCACTGCTGGGAGAAAACGGCGCCGGAAAATCCACCTTGATGAAAATACTGTCTGGCATTTATCAGCCCGACAGCGGGCAGATAAAAGTGCAGGGAACTGTCTGCCATTTTAAGGACTACAACAGCGCCATCAGCGCCGGCATCGGCATTATTTTTCAGGAATTCAGCCTGATTCCCTATCTCGATGCGGTCGACAATATTTTCCTGGGTCGGGCCATCTGTAACAAATTTGGCCTGTTGAATTACAAAGCAATGCGCCAACGCGTTGAGCAGATTTTTGCATCGCTCAACATTGATCTGCAGATTGATGTGCCGGTCTACAAACTCAGCGTTGCAGAACAGCAATTTGTTGAAATTGCCAAAGCGCTGTCGCTGAACGCCAACATCCTGATCCTGGATGAACCGACAGCAACGCTGACGCCCAACGAAGCCGACCATCTGTTCGCCATCATGCGTGAGCTGAAGAAACAAGGCGTCACCATGATTTTTATCTCCCATCACATGGAAGAAATCTTCGAGATCTGCGACACCGTTACCGTGCTGCGCGACGGTTGTTACGTGGGCGATATGGCCGTGCAAGACAGCACAACCGATCAATTGGTGGAAATGATGGTGGGCCGGAAAATTGAAAACAGTTTCCCGCCGCACACACCCATCGACTACGCCACCACCGAAAAAGTACTGGAAGTTGCAGCCATTCAATTAACCAGCAATGCCCCGGTTAATTGTTTCGATCTCTACAAAGGCGAAGTGCTGGGATTTTCCGGATTAGTGGGTTCGGGCCGAACCGAAACGGTGATGGGGTTGATCGGCGCAACCAAAGTTCATCAGAAGAAGGTGGTCGTCAACGGCAAGCCGGCCAAGCTCAAAGACCCGGCCGAGGCACTGCGCAACGGCATCGGCTTATTGCCAGAAAGCCGTAAGGCGCAGGGGTTGATCACCGCCTTTGCGGTACGCGACAACATCTCGATTAACAACCTGAAGAAATACACCTTTCCCGTCGGAATTCTGGATGTGGAGGCTGAACGGGCCGACTCGGAAACCCTGGTCAGAAAGCTGTCGATCAAAACCCCGAACGTCGATTCGGTGGTGGTGAATTTAAGCGGCGGCAATCAACAAAAAATCGTCATCGCACGTTGGCTCAACCACCAATGCAACATCCTCATTTTTGATGAACCTACGCGCGGCATCGACGTCGGTGCCAAAGCTGAAATTTACAACCTGATACGGGAACTCACCGCCCTCGGATTCGCCGTCATCATGATTTCCTCCGAACTGCCGGAAGTGATCGGCATGTCAGATCGCGTAGCGGTATTTCGACAAGGAAAACTGGTGCGAACTCTGAGTCGGGAAGAGGTGAGTTCGAATCACATAATAAAGCTGGCGACGGGAGGCATTGAATATGACCGCGCAGTCTGAACTTAAAAAACGGTATGGATTTTCCGGCTCGATTAAATGGTTAACACGGTCATCGGCGTTTTACCCATTCATCGGTTTGATCGTCGTGACAGTGTTTATGAGCTTCATGAACGAGCATTTTTTTACCGAAAGTAATCTGATCAATATCGCTCGTCAGGTCTCGATTATTTCGATCATCGCCGTGGGCATGACGTTCGCCATTTTAACCGGTGGTATCGACCTCTCGGTCGGTCCGGTAATGGCGTTATCGGGCACCATCATGGCGGGATTAATGGTGTTGGGTTTGCCCATGGAATTATCGATTTTGGCGGGCATTGGCGTTGGTATTTTGTTCGGTTTCTTCAACGGATTCTGCATCGCGGTTTGGGCGTTACCACCCATCATCGTCACCCTGGCAACCATGGGTATCGCACGCGGCCTGGCGCTGATTTACACCGGCGGCTATCCGCTTTCCGGCTTGCCTGAATCGTTCTCGTTTTTCGGGCGCGGCACGCTGTTCGGCGTTCAAACACCCATCGTCATTATGTTGCTGGTGTATCTGGTTGCCTGGGTTGTGCTGCACAAAACCCCGGTCGGCCGCTACATCTACGCCATCGGTGGCAATGAAGAAGCGACGCGTCTCAGCGGAGTCAGAGTCAATCGCTACAAGGTTTTGGTGTACAGCATCAGCGGTTGCACTGCCGCCATTTCTGGTCTGGTTCTTACTTCCCGATTAATGAGCGGACAACCCAATGCCGGCGTGGCGTTTGAGTTAGATGCCATCGCCGCCGTCGTGATTGGCGGCACCGCCATTGCCGGTGGACGCGGCGCCATCATCGGCACGCTGGTCGGTGCCATGTTGCTGGGTGTGCTGAATAACGGCCTGAATATGATCGGCATGTCGCCCTACGCCCAGACCGTAATCAAAGGATTCATCATTTTGGTGGCTATCTACATCGGCCGTGATCGAAACATTAAAAAATAACATCTGGAGTCAGCAATGATCAGTAAAACAATGAAAGCCATCGTTTGTCATGGACCCTACGACTATCGCCTGGAAGACCGGGATGTACCTACGCCGGGAAAACACGAATTGCTCATTAAAATTGTCGCCTGCGGTATCTGCGCCAGCGACTGCAAATGCCGTTCGGGTGCCGCCATGTTCTGGGGCGGAGACAACCCCTGGGTTAAGGCGCCGGTGATTTCCGGCCACGAATTTTTCGGTGAAGTGGTCGCCGCCGGAGAAGATGCCGAAGCGCACTTCAACGTGGCTGTAGGCGACCGTGCCATTGCCGAGCAAATTGTACCCTGCGGCAAATGTCGCTATTGCCGAACGGGCAGTTATTGGATGTGCGAAGTGCACAATATCTTTGGCTTCCAACGTTATGTAGCCGAAGGTGGCATGGCTGAATATTTGCTCGTTACCGAGCACTGCCGGGTGCACAAAATTCCGGAAAATATCAGCGATGACGACGCGGCTTTTATCGAACCCATGTCGTGCGGCATTCATGCGGTAAATCGCGGTGATATTCAGTTAGACGATGTGGTTGTTATTGCCGGTGCCGGGCCGATTGGTCTGGGCATGGTGCAGGCTGCCAAACTCAAGTCCCCGCGCAAATTGATTGTGATCGATATGGTTGAAGAACGCCTGGAACTGGCAAAAACCTTCGGTGCTGATGTGGTGCTCAACCCCGCCAAAGACGACGTTGAAACCGAAGTCCGCGCCCTGACCGATGGCTATGGTTGCGATGTTTACATCGAAGCGACCGGCGTTCCGGCTGGCGTAGTACAGGGCCTGAACATCATCCGCAAGTTGGGTCGATTTGTGGAATTCAGCGTGTTTGGTAAAGAAACCAGCGTCGATTGGTCGATCATCGGTGATCGCAAAGAATTGGACATTCGTGGTGCTCACCTGGCGCCTTACACCTATGAAACCACCATCGACTTGTTCAGTCGTGGACTGATCACCTCCAAAGGCATTGTGACGCATCGCATGAAGCTGGCGGATTACGAAAAAGGTTTTGAACTGGCCGACTCAACCGACTCCATCAAGGTGTTGTTGCAGCCGTGAAAATCAGAGCGGTATCGGCGCCGATACCGCTCTTTTAATTGGGCGAAATCGCAGACAGCTTTTTAACGTAACCAACGATGGAATAGTGCTATGAGTTACAACATCGAAGGGCTAAGAATTCTCGTCACTGGTGCCACCAGCGGCATTGGTTTAACCACAGCCGAAGTGCTGCATCAATTGGGCGCACAACTGATTTTGATGGGCCGTAATGCCGACGCTCTGGCGTCTTTGGCGGAACGATTGGGCGCTGAAACTCACGCGCTGGACATTACTGATGAAACCGCCGTCGCCGAAGCCATTGCCGGCATGGGCGCGTTGGATGGTCTGGTGAATTGCGCCGGTATTTCGATTCTCGACAGCGTTCTTGAATTCAAACCCGCCGACATCGATAAAATCATGGCGGTGAATGTGACGGCGGCCGCTCACGTCGCCAAACTTGTCGCGCAAAACATGGTGGACCATGGCCGCGCGGGCAGCATCGTCAACGTATCCAGCCAGGCTGGTTTGGTTGCCTTGCGCAATCATCTCGGTTACTGCGCGTCCAAGTCGGCACTGGATTCCATGACGCGCGTGCTGTGTCTGGAACTGGGCGAATACGGCATACGGGTGAACAGCGTGAACCCGACGGTCACGCTGACGCCGATGGCCGAAATGGCCTGGGCCGATCCGGCCAAACGCGGCCCCATGTTGGCAGCTATCCCGCTGCGTCGTTTTGCGCAGCCGCAGGAAGTGGCCTACCCGATTGCATTTTTGCTCAGCCCGGCGGCGTCCATGATCAGTGGTACTGCTTTGCCTATCGACGGCGGGTTTGTCGCCCAATAACCGAGGCGGGGATGGGCAACCGCCAAACCTTGACGTACTCTGACGCTCCTTTGTCGCGTGCTATCAACAGCACGCAGCCCTGGTAGTCCGCGCAGTTAACCACTGTCCCGGAGCCAACAACACAGGACATAGGAGTCGCGCCATGATCAGTATCGAATTCCTGTTTACCTCCCTCGTTGTGGTATTGATTCCCGGCACCGGCGTGCTCTACACCCTGGCAACAGCGCTGTTCCAGGGCGGCCGCGCCAGCCTGTATGCCGCCGCTGGTTGTACGCTGGGCATTGTTCCGTCGTTACTGGCGAGTGTGTTGGGATTGGCGGTGATTTTTCACACCAGCGTGCTGGCGTTTCAACTCATCAAATACGTTGGTGCACTCTATCTGCTGTATTTGGCCTGGTCGATGTGGCGATCCACCGGACCGATGACGCTGGCCGATGACGGCGCAGTGCAGACCGGTTGGTCAGTGGCGCTCAAAGGCATGTTGATCAACACGCTTAATCCCAAACTGTCGATTTTCTTTCTCGCCTTTATGCCGCAATTTGTACCGGCGGATGTCAGCCAACCGTTGCCGCAGATGTTGGTGCTTGGCGGTATTTTTATGTTGATGACGCTGGTGGTGTTTATCGGCTACGGATTGCTGGCGCATCAGCTTCGGCATTGGTTGACACAATCGCAGCGCGCTTCTGTGGTTATGCAGAAATGTTTCGCCGCTAGCTTTGCCGCGCTCGGCGTAAAACTGGCGTTGACTGAGCATGGCTGAGACGGCCGACCGGATTGTCATCGTCGAACCCAAGGTCGAATGGCCGGAGGAATTCAATCAACTTGCGATGCAATTGCAGCAAGTGCTAGGGGCGCTCGCATTGCGCATTGATCATATTGGTTCAACGGCCATACCAGGGTTGCCCGCCAAGGATGTGATCGATATTCAAATTACTCTGGCCGACTTGAACGATGACAGAGCGGTCAGATTATTGTCAGCCGCAGGGTTCAATCATCGACCGCTCGTGCAGCGCGACAATTTGATTGGATATACAGCAGAACCTAAACAACTGGCGAAACAATTCTTTCGCGAAATACCGGGCATGCGACGCGCGCACCTGCATCTGCGTGAACAGGGTCGGTTGAACCAAGCCTATCCGCTGTTGATGCGTGACTACTTGAAAGCGCAGCCGAAAGTGGCGCAGGCCTACTCTGCTATTAAGCGCGAATTAGCGCTGTATTTCGCGGATGACGCCAACGCCTACTACGCGATTAAAGACCCCTATATGGACAGCCTCTACTACGCCGCCTGCCTTTGGCACGACAGCGGTCGTCCAGTCGATAAAAGCTCAGCTTAAAATTGCCTTCGCCCAATCTTCCACCGAACCACCACTGCCAATATTCGGCTGCACCAAACCGTCGATCATAAAAGTGGGCGATACATGAATGCCGTTCTGGCGCGCGTATTTGCAGTGGCGTTTTATCACAGCATCCAAATCAGGTTGTTCAAAGGCGGGCGTTAATTCGATGCCGCTGTAGCGTTCGATGCGCTGAATAATATCGTTCGGAGTGGCATCGCGGTTCGGTCCGAGGCAGTGGTGTTCGAACTCGAATTCTTCGCGATGGTCGGCCACCGCCTGCAACACTTTTTTGGCCATATCGCGGCCGTTCGGCAAAGTCGATGCTGCCAAAACACAACGCACAACCACGCCGGAAAACAAATGCCAGGGCTGCGATTGCAACCAGATCTGGATGCGAATCTGGTCGGCACCGGCGTGCTCTAGCAGCGCGTCCAGTTTGTTCAAGGCTTTCACGGAGAACGGGCAGGTCGGTTCGAGGAAGACGTCGAACCGGCGCTCGCCAGTTCCCCAGATCAAAGGTGCGGCCGTTGGCATGGCTTGGCTCCGAACGTTGGTTAGGGTTCAGTGGTCGATCTTGCTTGAGCCGTTTCTATCGGTAAAGCGTTTCGTTAGCCGGGCGGATCGCCTACATTAGCGGGCTTGTTCAGACTGCGAAAAGGTTCTGGTATGCAAACCTTGCGAGCACCAACCGGCGATGAAATGCATCGTCTCTATATGATGGGCTACGACGCCTGGGGCGACGGCGATACAAAAGCAGAACATCTGCTCGCCTGCGAAACCAGCGAGAAATACCGCGCGGGCGAGTGGTTTGTCTGGGATCTCGACGGTCAGCCGGTGGCGTCGCTGCTGGTGTTGCAACAGCGCTATAAATTGCCACCCGGCAGTATCGGTCTGGCGGCCGTTGCCACCGATCCTGACTGTCGTCGGCGCGGTTACGCCTATGCACTGATAGAGGCAGTGATCAATCATTTCGTTGAACAGCAAAACACCCAGGCGGTGTTTCTGCATTCAGACATCGATCTGAATTTCTACCGCCGTTTAGGCTTTGAAGTGGCCGCACCCGGCAGTCATTGCATGGTCAAAAAAATCGCCACCGATTTTCACTTTGATCAATTGCCCGACTATTTTTAAGGCCAGTGGCTAACGGCGGTTTGTGTTGAAAAAGGCTTCGATGGAATTGCTATGAAAATTGTTGTGATCGCGCTCTTCGCTGCGCTGGGTTTGTATTTGCTGGTGGCCGAAAAATCCAGCCTGGCGCACGCCTATTGTTTGCAGGCCGAAGGGTTGCCCAGCAGCGCCATCGAAGCGCGGCTGGGCAAACACTATGAGGTGCGCGCGGGTGTACATCATTACGAACCCACCTGGATTTACACCGTCATTTATGGCGACGACATCGGCGTTAAATATAACCGCCAGTGGCGCGCCAGCCAGGTCAGTTGCGGTGATGATTCAGCCTAAGGCCAGCAAAATAAAACACGCCAACGTCACGCCGATCAAATGGTAACTGCCGGTAATGAACGCATAGAGAACTGGCTTTGGGATATTGGGGTTGATGGCGATGTTCAGGGTATTGGTCACCAGATAGCCCAGCCCGACAAGGATCGCAAACGCAAAAGCCGCCAGCGGACTTTCAATAGCTAACCATTGCATCAGCACCGCCGTCGTTACCGTTATGACGGCCATGCACAACATCGGGCCAACAATAAAGATCGGCGCATTGGGTGTTGGCGTGCGTTCATCACGCCCTAGCGAGCGTCGATAAGGCCGGCTGAAAAACACGGTAAACCACAGTGCACCCAGCACAAAATACGGAACGAATGCCGCCAGAACGGCCCAGACATTCAACGTACTAATCATAAAAAACTCTCCTGAAATTCGTTGTTATAAATGTCGGGTTTCCGCCGGTGCTTCGAGCCAGTTGTCGTGTCGGCCGTCAGAAAAACGCACCGGCACCTGGGCAAGTTCACTGGGGTCGAGGTTGTCCAGGCAAGCCAGGCTGATGGACACAAATTGACCGCCGAGCACATCCAACTCGCCACGTCCAAACGGGCGCACGCCGCAGTGTTTGCAGAACAGGTGTTGCATGACCTCGCCAAAGCGATACTCGCTTAACGCCTCTTCGCCGCTGAGCAGACGAAAATTCTCTGGCTTGATGATGGCGCCCCAGGCGCGGGTTTTGGTGCAGATGGAACAATTGCATTTGCCGCTGCCTTCACTCAGATCAATGTCCGCTTCGATGCGCACGGCGCCGCAATGGCAACTGCCTTGATAGGTCGTTTTCATCTGTGGTGCTCCTTCGGTGACAGGGAGCGCTCACGTTACAGTCGAAATAGGCTGGAAGCCGTCCTAATTCAATGCGAGGCTGTCTGCATCCTTCGTTGCCACCGAGATGACCATGAGTCGCCCCACCACCCGCGTGCTGACGCTGCTCGAATTGTTGCAAACCCACCGCCGACTCAGCGGGGCCGAAATCGCCCGCCGCTTGGAAGTCGATGGCCGTACCGTGCGGCGCTATATCCAGGCGTTGGAAGAACTGGGTGTGCCAGTGGTCGCCGAACGCGGCCGTGATGGCGGCTACTCCCTGGTGGCGGGTTTCAAGCTGCCGCCGATGATGTTCACCGATGAAGAAACGTTGGCGGTGGCGCTGGGTCTGGTCGCTGCCAGTGGATTGGGCCTGGCGGAAACCGAGGTGGCGGTGGCCAGCGTGCGCGCCAAGTTGGAACGGGTCATGCCCGATGGCTTGAAGCGACGCGTACGTGCCATTGGTGAAACCACACAGATGGCGCGTGCGCCGGCGCGTACCGAAATCGACGAAGGTATTTTCCTGACATTGACCGAAACCACGCTGGCGCAACAAAGCGTGCGCCTGGGTTATTGCACGGTCGATGGCGAAACTTCGGAGCGCGAAGTCGATCCTTACGGTCTGGTGTTTCGAGCCGGCTATTGGTACGTGAGCGGCCACTGCCATCTGCGCAACGACTTACGCTCGTTTCGGTTGGACCGGGTGACACAAGTACATCCATTGCCCAAAAGTTTTCTGCGACCGGCGCAATTCGACGCAGCAAAATACCTGGCCGACAGTCTGGCCGGACTGTTTCAGGGCCAGGAAGGCGCCTGGGATATTGAAGTGCTGTTGCACACTCAGTCGCCCAGTGCGGCGCGACAACTCGGTTGGATGGGCGGCGTCTATGTGCCGACCGAAGACGGCCTGGTGGTGCATTCACGCACCGCTAATCTGGATTGGTTCGCCACCGCCCTGTCTGGTTTGGGCGTCGATTTCACCATTCGTAAACCGCAGCAACTGCGCGCTGAAGTACGACGGCGGGCGCAGTATTTATTGGATCTTTGCGCCGAAAAACCCGCCGACGCTTAACGCTGTTTTTCATGCCATAGCGCTACTTTTATTTACCTCGCCTTTTGAAACCCCGGACGCAATCGGCCGGGAATTTTGGTGCCTGTCGCCTTTGCCCTTTATTCGTGCCTAATACCAGACCAGAAGCTCTAAATTGGACCATTTGATCCAAATCAATAAGTCGATAAAAAATAACCCGTTGTTTTTATTGCTATTTATTTATTGGCACGCTTGCTGCTCTGCCCAGCCGTGAGCGAGCACTCAGCCGAAAGGAATGGGTTGCATGACCTCGCTGTGATCAACGGTCAGAAGAGGGCAAGCACCATGACGAAATTAGAGCACGTGCCAACCATTGATCTGGCGCCGTACTTTGAAGGCACTGAGGCTGGCAAAAAACAGGTTGCGCAAGCGGTTGACCAGGCCTGTAAAGACATCGGCTTTCTGGTCATCGTTAATCACGGCATTGATGAGTCGCTGGTCGATCGCGTTTATCAGTTAAGCCGTGAATTTTTTAATCAGCCGATGGCGGAAAAACGCAAGGTCGACCGGCCGCGTCCAGACATGGTGCGTGGTTACAGCGCCGTCGCTGAGGAGAGTTTGTCGTACTCGCTCGAAGAAGCCGCGCCGGGTGATTTGAAAGAAAGCTTTTCCATCGGCCCGGTCGAAGTGCCGGACGACGACTACCACAGCCTTGACGTCGCCGGGCCGCATTTCGCGCCCAACGTCTGGCCGCAAAACATTCCCGGTTTTGAGCAGGCCTACGGTGAATACTTCGCCGCCATGAGTGATCTGGCGCGTTCGCTGATGCGCATCTTCGCGCTGTCGCTGGATCTCGATGAATTCTTTTTCGATGACAAAATCGACAAAGAAATTTCCATGCTGCGCACACTCAGTTACCCCAATGTCGGCGACAAAATCGAACCCGGCCAGATGCGCGCCGGTGCGCACAGTGATTACGGCAGTCTGACCATCGTCCGCCCGGACGATTCGCCCGGTGGCTTGCAAGCGTGCAACGCCAAAGGCGACTGGGTGGATGTGCCTTACGTTGAAGGCGGTTTCGCCGTCAACATCGGCGACTTGATGATGCGCTGGACCAACGACCAGTGGATTTCCACACTGCATCGCGTCGTGAATCCGCCACTCGATGCCAACGCCGAACACCCGCGCCAGTCGATTGTGTTTTTCCACCAGCCGAACTACGACGCCATCATCGAATGTCTGCCCAGTTGCCTGGGTGACGACGGCGAGGCGCTCTATCCGCCGGTGTCATCCGGCGACCATCTGAAATCGAAATTCGTCAAACAAACCACCTTTGGTGGCAGTAAAACCGAGGTGGCCTGATGAGCACCTTGTCGTACGTGAATGTCTTTGCCAAAGACATCGAAGCGCAGAACGTTTTTTATCGCGATGTGTTTGGCTTTGAAGAAATTCCGGAAATTCGTTCGCCGATTTTTCGCGGTCTGAACACCGGCAAATCCTGCATCGGTTTTAACGCACTTGATGCCTACGAATTGCTGCACCTGGAAGAATATTCGAACACTCAGGGCTGCAAATTTCTGCTCAATATTGATGTCGATTCCAAGGAAGAGGTCGATCAGTACGTGCCCAAGGCGGTGGCTGCGGGTGCAACCTTGATTAAGGAGCCATACGAAACGTATTACCACTGGTACCAGGCTGTGTTGCTGGACCCGGAAGGCAATGTGTTCCGAATCAATTACATGATGTAAGCCAACCCAAAAAAAACCGCCCAAAGGACGTTCCCATGAGAAACATCATTACCCGCGCCGCTCTGGTGCTGGCTGGCGTTGCTGGCCTGGTCAGTCTGAGTTACGCCGATGGCTTCAGCCTCAGCGGCGAACCGAAAATAGCCATGCTGTACATCTCGCCGACGAATGACGGTGGCTGGACGCAGGCGTTCGATGAAGCCCGTCAGAAACTTGAAGACGAACTGGATGTGAAAATTCAGTACGTCGAAAGCGTACCGGAAACTGCCTCGGCCATTCGCCCGGCTGTAGCGCGACTGATTCAGCGCGGCGCCAACATCATCATCGGTACCGCCTATGGTTATTCCGATACCTTTGGCGCGCTGGCCGAAGAATATCCGGACGTCGCTTTCCTGAACGGTTCCGGCACCACCAACAGCGATAACCTGCTGTCGTTCTACGGCCGTACTTACGAAAGCCAATATCTGTGTGGCATGGCCGCCGGCGCAGCCTCACCGACCGGCAAACTCGGCTTCGTTGCCGCCAACCCGTTCGGCCAGGTGAACTGGACCATCAACGCTTACGCCATGGGCGCGCGTGAAATGAATCCGGATGCGACCGTCACCGTCGTTTACACCGGCGCCTGGAACGATCCGATCAAAGAACGCGCTGCGACTCAGGCGTTAATCGACCAGGGTGCAGATGTCATCGGTCAGCACGTCGATACCCCGACGCCGCAATTGGTCGCCCAGGAAAACGGCGTTCGCGGCACCGGCCACCACCGCGACTTCCGTGAGTTCGCGCCCGAAGCCACTGTCTGTTCGTCGGTCTGGGTGTGGGATCGTTTCCTGAAAGCCGAGCTGGAAAAAATCTTCGCCGGTGACTGGCAGCCAAGCCCGTATGGCGCGTTGTTGTCGATGCAGGAAGGCGGCACCGATATCGCTTGCTGTGGCCCAGGCGTTGATGCCGAAGAAGAAGCCAAGATCATGGCGGCGCGGGAAAAACTGTTGAATGGCGAACTCGACATCTACGCCGGTCCATTGTCCGATCAGAACGGAAACCTCATCGCCGCCGAAGGCGAGACGGTGTCCGATGGCGATCTGTGGCAAATGGATTGGTTTGTCGACGGAGTGATCACTCAGCAATGAATCCAAACGCGATCCAGCTGACCGGCGTCAGCAAGACATTCGACGGTTTCCGCGCGCTGGTGAACGCCGACTTCACCGCCAAATGGGGTGAAGTCCACGCGCTGCTGGGCGAAAACGGCGCCGGAAAATCCTCGCTGATGAACATCGCAGCGGGGCTCTACGGTCCGGAAGGCGGATCGCTGTTTATCGACGACAATGCCGTCGAGCTGAAAGGGCCGAAGCAGGCCGCTCAGCTCGGCATCGGCATGGTGCACCAGCACTTCAAGCTGGTCACCCCCTTTACCGTGGCCGAGAATATTTTGCTCAATCTCGGCCACCAGCAACGCAGCGGCTGGCATCGCCAGCGGCTGCGCCAGGTCTCGGACGATATCCGGGCCATGGCGGAAAAACTCGGTTTTAATATCGACCCCAAAGCGCGCATCAGCCGGCTGTCGATTGCCGAACAACAACGCGTCGAAATCGTCAAAGTGCTGCTCGCCGGCGCCAAAGTGTTAATTCTCGACGAACCCACCGCCGTACTCACCGAAGACGAAGCCGAACGTTTGCTGACCACGGTGCAAGGGTTGGCGCGTGAAGGCGCGGCGGTAATTTTAGTGACGCACAAAATGAACGACGTGCTGCGCTACGCCGATCAGGTGACCATCATGCGCGCCGGCCAAACCATTACCCGTTTGAAACCCGATGCGGTGTCGGTGGATGAGTTGGTGAAACTCACCGTCGGTGAATCGGCCGCGCGCAGCGATGCGGTAACACAAGCCGCCATGCCGGGCGAAGCCTTATTGAAAATTGAACATCTGGTTAGCCGGGTCAGCGGCGGACATCCGCCATTAAACGGTGTGAATTTAACGCTGCATCGCGGTGAGATTTACGGCATCGCTGGCGTTGGTGGCAACGGCCAAAGTGAACTGGCGAATGTCTTGATGGGTTTGCCCGAAGCGGTTAATGGCACGGTTGAATTGGTCGGCGAAGGTGCGTTGTCTGAACTCAGTGCAGCGCGGCGTCGCCAGCTTGGCATCGCCGCTATTCCGGCCGACCGTTACGGTGCGGCGCTGGCCGGGCCGTTGTCGATAGCCGATAACTTTGCCATGGGCGACATTCATTCCGGCGCTTACGGTTCGGTCTGGTGGTTGCGTCGCGGCGCTATTGAAAAAGCCGCAGAAAGCGCCGTGCTGCAATTTGATGTGCAAGGCGTGCGCTCGCAAAAACAGAAGGCGGCGCTGCTCTCGGGCGGCAATGCCCAGAAGCTCGTTATCGCACGCGAATTCAATAAACCACCGATTCTGGTGTTGGCGCACAGCCCCAGCCGTGGGCTTGATGTCAAAGCCACGCTGGCGGTGCGTGAGCGCTTAAAAAAAGCGCGCGATCAGGGCGCGGCGGTGTTGCTGATCAGCGAAGATCTGGATGAAGTTCTGGCGCTGGCCGATCGCATCGGCGTCATGTCCGCTGGCCGCATTGTGGCCGAATTTTCTCAGCCGGCCGATCGGCAGGCCATTGGTCAGGCCATGGTGAATCATGTTTGAAACCGCTGTAAAACGTCCACTGCTCAGCTACAAATTCGCACTCGAAATTCGTCAACAAATGGCCTGGTATTGGCAGGCGATTATTCTTGCGGTGTCGTTACTGGTCGGGCTGTTTATTTCCGGTGCCATTCTGGTGGCCGCCGGTGTTCCGGCTGGCGAGTTGCTCAATGAATTTGTGCTCTACACCTTGCTCGATGCGCAAAGTTTGCAATCGGTTATTTTCCAGGCGTCGCCGCTCATTCTGGTTGGCCTGGCCGGTTGTCTGGCGTTTCGTGCGCGCTTTTGGAATCTGGGTTTGGAAGGGCAGATGATTTTCGGCGCCATCGGCGCGACGGCCATCACCATCTGGGAAGTAGGCACGCCGTCGATGCGTTTGCCGTTGATGATCGTAGCGGCGCTGGTGTGCGGATTACTGTGGGCGGTGTTGCCGGTTTTGTTGCGCTTAAAACTCGGCGTGAATGAAATTGTGTCGACGCTGATGCTCAATTACGTCGCCATCAATTTTTTGCTGCATTTAATGTACGGCGCCTGGAAAGATCCGAAAGACGCCTTTCCTTATTCGCCCAAATTTGAAGTCTTTGAATTGCTGCCGGATGTGTTCGGCGGCGTCAGTTTGTCGATCCCGTTGGCGTTGGTCATTGCGTTGGTGGTGTTCTGGTTTATCAGCTTGTCGCGTGCGGGTTTGTATCTGCGTTTCGTCGATCAAAGCCCGCGTGTGGCGCAGGCGCTTGGGGTGCCGACGGCGCGCATTATTTTTCTGACGGTGTTGTTTTCCGGTGCGCTCGCCGGGCTTGCCGGTTTAATGGTCGCCGCCGGGCAGGAAGGCCGACTGACGCATTCGTTCTACGTCGGTTACGGTTTCTCCGGCATCCTGATCGCCTTTCTGGCGCGTAATAACCCCATCGCCGCCACCTGTGCGGCCTTGTTGATTGCGACCTTGTTTGTTGCCGGTCGCAGCTTGCAGGTGTTCTACCAGATTCCGTTCGCCATGGTGCAGTTGATTCAGGCGGTGCTGGTGATCTGTGTGGCCTCGTCCGATTTCTTTATTCGTCACCGCATTCGTCGCATTCAGGGAGGTGATTGAGCATGACCTTGATCAGCAGTTGGCTGGGCAACACGCCCGAGTTCGCCGTGCCCTTTGCGTTGGCGGCGTTGGGTTTGATCGTTATCGAAAAATCCGGCGTGCTGGCGCTGGGTGCCGAAGGTTTGATGTTGGTCGGCGCGGTGATTGGCATCGGCGCTTATCTCACTGTGGGCAATACGCCGCTGGCGTTATTGGCCGCCATGTTCGCCGCCAGCGTGGTGTCGCTGTTGTTTGCGTTGATGGTGTTGGTGATGCGCATCAACCAGGTGATTTCCGGCTTGGTGCTGGTGTTTTTCTGTCAGGGTTTGAGCACCTTGGTCGGCAGTCAGTTTGGCTGGGTGAATAAGCCGGTGCCGGGCTTGAGTGAGTTTGCGGTGTGGGGGTTGTCTGATCTGCCGATCATTGGCCGCATCTTTATTCAGAACGCCGTGGTGTATTTAACGCCGCTGATTTTTTTGCTCTGTGTTTGGGCGCTGTATCGCACCACCGCCGGTTTGCGTTTGCGCGCCGTCGGTGAAAACCCGCAGGCGGCTGACGCGGCGGGCATTCCGGTGTTGGGCTATCGGCTCGCGGCCATCTTGATGGGCGGTGCGTTGATTGGTCTGGCCGGCGCGTTTATTTCTGTGCTCAGCACTAAATTGTGGATCGCCAACATGACCGGCGGTCGCGGTTGGATTGCCGTGGCGCTGGTGATTTTTGCGCGCTGGTCGCCGTGGAGAGCGCTGGCCGGTGCCATTCTGTTTGGCTGCATTGAAGCGTTGATTCCGCAGTTGGCGGCGTCGGGCATCAAGCTGTCGCAGTATTTTGTGTTTATGGCGCCGTACCTGATTACGCTGGCGGTGATGGTGTGGGTGGCGCTCAGCAAGCGCGACAGCAACAGCCAGCCCGGCGCGTTGGGCAGTCCGTTTATTCGCGAAGAACGCATCTAGCCGGGGTTGGAAACGTTATGCCGACATTAGCGCAGCCCTGGCCGATTGTTCGACAACGCACGGCGCTGATCATCGTCGATATGCAGCGGGTGTTTTGCGAGCCGGACGGCGCGCTCTATGTGCCGTCCACCGACGCCGTTGTTGCGCCCATTCAGGCACTGGCCGACGCCTGCCGCGCCCAGTCTATGCCGGTCATTTATCTGCGCCATGTGCTGCGTGGCGATGGTCGCGACAGCGGCCGCATGCGCGATCTGTATCCGGATGTCGATTCGGTGCTGGCGCGCGACAATCCCCAGGTCAACATTATCGACGCCCTTACACCGAAAGCGGGCGATGTGGTGGTCGACAAACTTTTCTACAGCGGTTTCCACAACACCGATCTCGATACGGTGCTGCGCGCCCACGATGTCGATACGTTGATCGTCTGCGGCACCGTTACCAACGTTTGTTGCGACACCACCATCCGCGATGCGGTGCACCGCGAATACAAGGTGATCGTCGTCAGCGACGCCAACGCCGCCATGCCGTACCCGGATTTGGGTTTCGGTGCGGTCTCCGCCGCCGAGGTGCAAAAGGTGGCGCTGACCACCTTTGCCTACGAGTTCGGTGAAGTTACCGCCAGCGCCGATCTGCTGCCGCGCATTCGCCAGGCATTCTGACCTCACACCAACCATCGTTTCCCGTTTACTGAAGCTACCCGCTGTCCGCCTGGCGTGACGGTGCCATACGCCGTTTTGTGACTTTAGATAGATAGCTAACTATCTAATTGCTGATTAGGATGGCGCTCCCATGTCAGCCGGCCCGTCGTTATGCCTCAGCCCGTCCAAAATCCCGCCGATCTCCAGGAACAGCTGGGCCGCAGTATTGGTCAGGTGGCGCGTCGCTGGCGCGCCGAGCTCGACCGGCGCTTGCAGCCTTACGGCCTGACCGAATCGCGCTGGCAGATTTTGCTGGTGCTCAAGCGCGCCGAACAGCCGCTGCGACAGAAAGAACTGGCCGAACGCCTGTTCGTTCAGGGGCCAACGCTGGTACGCAGCCTCGACTCGCTGGAGTTGGAAGGGCTGGTCGAACGTCGCCCGACGCTGGACGACCGCCGCGCCAAAACGGTTCATTTAACCGCCAAAGCGGAACCGGCGCTGGCGCAGATACAGGAGGCCTCGCGCAGCATTCGGGCGCAATTGTTCGTCGGTATCGATCCGGAAGACATCCTTCATTGCTTAACCGTTTTTAGTCGCCTCGCCGAGCGTTTGGAGGAGGTGGCGTTATTGCCCTCAGGAGAAAACCCCCATGTCTGAAGCGGACACTGTTTCGGTTCGGCGTCGTCGCCCCTTGGTGTTGGCGAGCGCCGGTGTTGTCGTTGTTGTCGGTGCCGGTTATTGGCTGTTCCAGCAATTCACCCACGTCAGCGTGGCCGATGCGCGCATTGCCGCCGATATGATTTCGGTCAGCAGCCGCGTGGCCGGGCGTGTTACTGCCCTGAACGCCGCCCAGGGTGAACGCATCGCCGCGGGCGCGGTGCTGGCAACGCTTGATGATCGCGACAGCGCCTTGAACGTTGCCGGCCTGGAAGCGCAACTGGCTGGCCTGCAAGCCCGCCGCGAGGAAATGGAAGCGCGCATCAGCCTGACCGACCACCAGACCCAGGCCAGTCTGGACGCGCAGCGCGCGCGCATTCGTGCCGCTCAGGCGAACCTTGCCACGGCGCGTGCGCATCTGGCTCAGGCCGAGTCGGACGATGAGCGCGCCGAGCGCCTGGCACCGCAAGGTGTCGTCACGCACGAAAGTCTCGATCAGGCCCGGTTGGCGCTGGAAACCGCGCGTCAGCAAGTGCAGACCGCCGAGGCCGATGTCGAAAGCGCCCAAGCGGCTTTAACGCAACTGACCGCCAGCCGCGAAGAACTCACCGTGCTGCAACGCCAGTTGGCCGAACTGGCACCGGAAGAAAACCAACTGCGCATTCAGCGCCAACGCGCGGAACTGGCGCTGGACGATCACAACGTCACCATGCCGGTGAACGGCGTGATCGATCAGATCTTTGTCGATAACGCCGAGTTTGTATCGCCCGGCCAACGTCTGGTGCTGGTGCACGATCCGGCGCGGGTGCGGGTAGATGCCAACGTTAAAGAAACCGACATCCGTTATTTCACGCTCGGCAAGGCGGTTCAGGTGACGGTCGATGCCCTGCCGGGTCGCGTGTTTACAGGCCGGGTGGAAGCGGTCGGCCAGGCGGCGACCAGCGAATTCGCGCTGCTGCCCAGCCCCAACCCGAGCGGCAATTTCACCAAGGTCGGGCAGCGCTTGCCGGTGCGCATTGCCATCGATCAGGTCGATGGTTTGCTGAAGCCGGGCATGATGGTCGAAGTGGAGGCCCGCACCGGTGGCTAAGGGCGCACCCGACAGTCTGGCGGCCCGGTTCGAACGCCACGGTCCGGGCTATCGCTGGCTGGTTACGGCCACGGTGATGATGGGCACCATCGCCACCATTCTGACCGCGACCATCGTCAACGTGGCGTTGCCCGACATCATGGGCGCGCTCGGCATGGGCCAGGATCAGGCGCAGTTGCTATCGACTGGCTTCCTCGCCGCCATGACCGGCACCATGCTGGTCAACGCCTGGATGGTCGATTCGTTCGGCCAGCGCTTCACCTATCTGGCTTCGGTTGCGTTGTTTACCGCGGCGTCGATTGTCGGCGGTCTGGCACCGACCAGTGGCGTGCTGATTCTGGCGCGCATCTTACAAGGCGCGGCCGCCGGCGTGCTGCAACCGCTCGCCATGCAGACGATCTTTCAGGTATTCCCGCCGGAAAAACGCGGCTCAGCGATGGGCATTTACGCCATCGGCGTGGTGCTGGCACCGGCGCTTGGCCCGACGCTCGGCGGCATCATGATCGACAGCTTCAGCTGGCGTTACATCTTCTTTATGCCACTGCCGTTCTGCGTTGCCGGTGTCTTTATGGGGCTGTTGTACATGCCCGGCCGCATGACCGACGACGCCATCAAACGCTTCGATTGGGTCGGCTTCGGCTTGATGATCGCCTTTTTGGTGTTCCTGCTGACGGCGCTGTCGAACGGTTCGCGCGACGGCTGGACGTCCGACATCATTTTGATTGAGTTCACGCTGGCCGTTCTGGCTGCAGCGGGCTTCTTTATCCGTGAACTGACCGCTGCGGCACCGCTGCTGAATTTTCAGTTGTTCACTCATCCGGTCTACGCTGCGGCCGCGCTGATTTCGTTTATTTTCGGCGCCGGTCTGTTCGGCTCGACCTTTCTGGTGCCGCTCTTTGTGCAGACCATTCAGGGCTACACGCCAACGCTGTCGGGCCTGTTGCTGATGCCGGCCGGCCTTGCGATGGGCGTGGTGTTTCCGATCGCCGGCCGCTTGTCCGACCGGGTGCCGGCGCACATCACCATTCTGGCCGGGCTGGCGTTGTTTGCGCTGTCGTCGATTTTGCTGGCGAACATCGATGGCGGCACTTCGTTCTGGCAACTGGCCTGGTGGACGCTGATCGGCCGCGTCGGCCTGGGTTTCATCATGCCCAGCCTCAACGCCGGTGCGTTGAAAGCCCTGCCGCTGGCGCTGGTCGGCCAGGGCACGGGCGCGATCAACTTTATCCGCCAGTTGGGCAGCGCCTTTGGTGTAAACCTGCTGACGCTGTATTTGAGCACTCGCACTCAGGTGTACGCCCACCATCTGGCGGCGGCGCAAACCACCGCGAACAGCTCGACCACTGAGCTGATCGGTCAGGTGTCGGGCGTGCTGACGCAGGCGGGTTTGAGTGGCGACGCCCAAGCCTATGGCGCCATGAGTTTCCTCGGACAAATGGTCTACGTGCAGAGCAACATTCACGGCTATCGCGACAGTTTTATGCTGGTCGGTCTGCTGTTTTTGCTGACCATGCTGCCCACGCTGATGTTGCGTCAGCGCCGCGCGGCGGCCTGATCGGCAACTTTTTCCTCCCCAGTTGAGTTATAGTCGCTCACCCGGGCCAGTCGGCCCGGCTTTTTCAGCGTTAATAACCCGGCGTTTTCAGTGTTAATAAGGAGTATCCGGTGAGCGACATCCCAGCCTGCCCGCAATGCCAGGGCCAGTTCAGTTATCAGGATCGCGGTCTTTGGGTGTGCCCGGAGTGCGGCCACGAATGGTCGGGTACAGAAGAATCGGCTGCCAGCGATGAACGAATCATCACCGACGCCAACGGCCAGCGTCTGACCGACGGCGATACCGTCACGGTCATCAAAGATTTAAAAGTGAAAGGTTCATCGTCCGTGGTGAAGGTCGGCACCAAGGTGAAAAACATTCGTCTGGTGGACGGCGATCACGACATCGATTGTAAGATCGACGGCATCGGCGCGATGAAGCTTAAGTCGGAATTCGTTAAGAAAGTCTGAGGTGGATTCAGACCATAAAGCGGTAATAGGGAATCAGCAATAACGCCACTATCGCGATGCCCGCCCATTGAAAGCGGGCACAAAATCGAGTGGCGTCGTTACGGTGCCGCAAGGTGTACAGCACGGTAACGGGCAGAAAAATAAAACCGCAGATTCCCCAGACGTAATGCTTGTTGCCCAGCGCAATAATCAGCGCAAACAAACAGCCAATAAAAAATGAACCAACGCCCAAACCGGCGGCGATAATGGCCCCAATCCACAGCCAGACCGTTGCGTCCATTTCAGTACAATCTCATTTGTTAAGGGCTCTCGCGATCTTTCGCGGGCGTCATTAAATCGCTGTTGCGGGTGCGCTCCAGCGGCGGGCTGTCCTGATGCAAGGCCGCCTTGGCAAGCATGTGCGCGGTAATCGGCGCGGTGATAAACAGGAACAGCGTTATCACCAGTTCCTTCACCGACAGGCCGTCCTGCTCGATGCTGAAATACAGGCAGGAAGCGATCAACACGCCGCCAATGCCCAGCGTCGAGGCTTTGGTTGGTGCGTGCAGACGGGTGAAAAAATCCGGCAGCCGCGCCAGGCCGACTGAGCCGACCAGCAGAAATACCGAGCCTATTAACAGCAGGACGACGACGGTCCATTCAATGGCAGGATGCATAGCGTCTCGAGCCCTTTGGGTTATTCGATGATGTCGCCGCGCAGCAAGTATTTGCACAACGCAGCGGTGCTGACGAAGCCGAGCATGGCGATCAGAAGCGCGCCTTCAAAATACAGCGGCGAGCCAAAGAACAAACCCAGCAACACAATCAGCGCGATGGAATTAATGTACATGGTGTCGAGCGCCAGGATGCGATCGAGCACACTCGGCCCCTGAATCAGCCGATACAAATTCAGCAGCAATGCCACGCCCACCAGCGCGCAGCAAATCAGCACGATCAGCGTCAGCATCCGAAAATCTCCTTCAGCGGTTTTTCATAGCGCTGTTTGATGGCGGCGACGGTCTTGGCTTCGTCGTCCAGGTTCAGCACATGCACGTACAGATGGCTGCGGTCTTTCGCTACCTCAACACTCACCGTGCCGGGCGTTAAAGAAATGCTCGACGCCAGCAAGGTGATCGGCAAATCCTCACGGGTATCGAGCGGAATAACGATAAAACCCGGGTTTAATTTGCGCAGCGGTCCGAGCACCTGTATCGCCACTTCAACGTTGGAGACAACGATGTCCCACATCAGCATCAAGACGTAACGCGCCGCCAATAACGGTTTTTTCAACGGCGGATGCGGGTTCTGCAACGGCGCCGTCAGCAACGGAATCACCACGGCAAAAACAGCGGCCAGCACAATGTGGCCGGGTACGATGGAATTGCTCAGCAGTAGCCAGACGACGAACAGAATCAGACTTAAATAAGGATGCGGAATGAGGCGTCTCATCGGTGCGCTCCTTCCAACAGTGGCAACACATCGGGGTAGATGGCTTCCATTTGCGACACTGCCCCGGCGGCAAAATCGGTCGCCGGGCCACCGAATATCACCAGCAACGGCGACGCCGCCAGCAAAAATATCACCGCTGCCAATTGCACCGGCGCGGCTTTTTCCGTGCCCGGTTTGGAGCCGGACAAGTGCCAGAATAAGTTGGTGCCAGCGCGCGACAAGGCGACCAACACCAGCAACGAACTGATCAAAATCGTCGGCCATACCCAGGCCATTTGAGCCGGAGTTTCAGCCGCTTCCAGCAACAGCGCCTTACCGATAAATCCGGACAACGGCGGCAGGCCAACCACAGTCACAGCGGCCACCATAAAGAGCGCGCCCAATAATGGCGCTTGCGCCATCGGCCGGGACACGACAAAGCGGTCCGACGCCTGGCCGCGCTGAGTGCCGATCAAATCCGCCAGCAGGAACAACGCGCCGGTGACCAGCGTGGTGTGCACCAGATAATACAAGCCAGCGATAAACGCCTGCGGATTCAACAACACAATCGCCAGCAACAAAGTACCGGCGGAAATCAGCACCAGATTGGCGATCAACAAACGCAATGTCGGTGCCGCCAACACACCGACGGTGGCGACGACGATGGTGCCAATCGCCAGCGGCCAGATCCACGGCACGGCGACAAAGGCGAGTTCACCGGCACCCGCGCCAAACACCACCGTGTGCACCCGGAAGATGGCGTAAATACCGACCTTGGTCATGATGGCGAACAGCGCCGCCACCGGCGCACTGGCAACGGAATAGGTGCGCGGCAACCAGAATTGCAGCGGCAACATGGCGGTTTTCAAACCGAACACCAGCAACAACAGCAACACACCAGCGTGCGCCAGAATGCGCGCGCTCGGTGTTAAATTGGCAACGCGCAACGCCATGTCGGCCATGTTCAAACTGCCCAGCGTGCCGTACAGAATTGCCAGCGCGAACAGAAAGAACGCCGAGCCGATTAAGTTCAAACTGACGTAATGCACACTCGCCTGGGTTTTCTGTTTACCGCCGCCGTGAATCAGCAACGCGTACGAGGCGATCAACAAGACTTCGAAAAACACGAACAGGTTGAAGATGTCGCCGGTCAGAAAAGCGCCGTTAATGCCCATCAACTGATACATAAACAGCGTGTGGAAATACTTGCCTTTGTTGTCGTCACCGGCGAGCGAATACAGCAAGGCGCCGAACGCCAGCACGGAAGTCAGCAACACCAGCAGCGCCGACAAACGGTCGGCCACCAGGATGATGCCAAACGGCGGCTGCCAGTCGCCGAGCACGTAAATCTGGCTTTGGCTCAAGCTTTGTTGCAACAGCGCGAAAGCGACAATCATCAGCACCACCATCGCAATGACGTTGGTGATGCGCTGACGACGAATGCCACCGCCCAGCGGCGGCAACAGCATCAGCGTGCCGGTCAGCAGCGGAATCAGAATGGGCAGAATGGGCAGATGTTGCATCACCGTTTGTCCTCCTCTTCGTGCGGAGGATTGGTGCCGTCAACGTGGTCGTTCCCCAAATCGGCGCGGGCGCGAATGGCGAGAATGACGACGAAGGCGGTCATCGCAAAGCCGATAACGATGGCGGTTAACACCAACGCTTGCGGCAGCGGATCGGTGTAGTGGCCGTTGCCCAGAATGGGCGCGGCGTTAATCACCAGACGGCCGCTGGAAAACAGGAACAGGTTGACCGCGTACGACAACAAAGTGATACCAACCACCACCGGAAAGGTGCGACCGCGCAGCGTCAGAAAGACACCGCAAGCGGTCAGCAGACCGACGCAGAAGGCGAATACCGCTTCCATTTAATGATGCTCCGTCTCGCGGGCGCGCTCACCGGTGGTGAGCTGGCCCAGGTTGGCGAGGATCAGCAAGGTCGCACCGACCACGGTCAGGTAGACGCCGAGGTCAAACGCCATAGCGCTGGCCAGTTCGAACTTGCCGACAATCGGCCAGTAGAGGTAATCGTGCCAGGAAGTCAGGAACGGGCGGTTCCAGATCCAGGCACCCAAGCCGGTTAAGGTGGCGATCAACAAACCGCTGCCGATGACTTTCTGGTAGTCGAGTTTCAGCCGGTCTTTGATCCAGTCCACACCGTGGGCGATGTATTGCTGAATCAGCGCAATCGAGGTGATCAGACCAGCAATAAAACCGCCGCCTGGCATGTTGTGGCCGCGCAGGAAAATGTAGATCGACACCAGCAACGCCAACGGCAACAAGCCTTGAGAAATCACCGACAACATCATCGGATGTTTGTCTTCGGCCCAGGGGCGGCCGCTGGAATCGCCGGTTGGTTTGAACAGGCGCATGCGCGAAATCAGTTTATAAATGCCCAGGGCCGCGATGCCCAAAACGGTGATTTCACCGAGCGTATCGAAGCCACGGAAATCGACCAGAATGACGTTGACCACGTTGGTGCCGCCACCGCCTTCTTTGGCATGCTCCAGGAAAAATTCGGAAATGCTTTGCAGCGGCCGGGTCAGCAAGGCGTAGTTCAGGGTGCCGATAACACCGCCAATCAAAGCTGCAATCGAAAGGTCACGCGCTACGCGTCGTGGTGTCGATTCCTTCGGCGTGTTTTGCGGCAGGAAATACAACGCCAGCAACAACAGAATGATGGTGACCACTTCGACCGACAATTGCGTCAACGCCAGATCCGGCGCCGAGAACAACGCAAACGCCAGCGACACAATCAAACCCACCACCGACAACATCAACAACGCCACCAAACGTTGGCGATGCCAGATGATGGTAGCGAGCGAACAGAACGCCAGCAGCGCGGAACCGGAGAGCATAACGGCATCGATTGGAATCTGCGGTTTCAAACCGGCCGTGGTGTTCAGATCGAGCAGCGGTGCGCCCATCAACACCAAGGCCAGAACGATTAACCAGAAGGTGTAGCGTTGCAGCGAACCGTTATCGAACCAGGCCATCAAAGCGGTACAACGTTTCATCACGCCTTTAATAAAAGCATCGAACAACAAGCTGGCGTTGGCTTCCGGAAACTGCGCCTGGAACTGAAATAATTTGTGCCGGTTGATGTACACATAAGCGCCGCCGGCCATTGCCAAGGCGCTCATTAATAACGGCAGATTCAAACCGTGCCAGATGTACAAACCGTAATGCGGCAGGTGGTGACTGCCGACCACCGCTTGCGAGGCCACCGCCAATAAATCGCCCACCACCAATGCCGGCCAGATACCGATCATCAAACAAAGCGCCACCAGAATTTCCACCGGCACGCGCATGTAGCGCGGCGGTTCGTGCGGCGTTTTCGGCAGGTCGATGGGCTCGCCATTAAAGAAAACATCGTGAATAAAACGCAGCGAATAAGCGACCGAAAAACCAGCGCCGATGGTCGCTAAAACCGGAATCATCCAACTCAGCGAACCGAGTGAACTTTGATGCAGCGTTTCGGCAAAAAACATTTCTTTCGACAGGAAACCGTTCAATAACGGCACGCCCGCCATGGCCGCCGCCGCGACCATCGCCAATGTCGCCGTGTACGGCATGTATTTCCACAGGCCGTTCAACTGACGCATATCGCGCGAACCGGATTCGTGATCGATGATGCCGGCCGCCATAAACAGCGAGGCTTTAAAAGCGGCGTGGTTGATGATGTGGAATACCGCTGCTACCGCAGCGAGTTCCGAACCCATGCCGAGCAACAGCGTGATCAAACCCAGATGGCTGACGGTCGAATAGGCCAGCAAGCCTTTTAAGTCGTGTTTCAACAAGGCGGTGTAAGCGCCGAGCAACATGGTCAACAAACCGGTGAGACTGACCACCAGAAACCACAAATCGGTACCGGCCAGCACCGGGTAAAACCGCGCCATCAAAAAGATGCCGGCTTTGACCATGGTGGCCGAATGCAGGTAAGCGCTGACCGGCGTCGGTGCCGACATCGCATGCGGTAACCAGAAATGAAACGGGAACTGCGCCGACTTGGTAAAGGCACCGAGCAACACCAGCGCGATGATGATTGGATAAGCGGCGTGATTACGCAGTAAATCGCCACTGGCAAGCACATCGCCGAGCTCAAAACTGCCGACGATCTTGCCAATCAACAAGACGCCGCCCAACAACGCCAGGCCGCCCATGCCGGTTACCGTCAACGCCATGCGCGCACCTTTGCGCGCTTCGGTTTTGTGATGCCAGAAACTGATCAGCAGGAACGACGACAGACTGGTCAGTTCCCAGAACACCCACATCTGAATCAGGTTGTGCGACACCACAATGCCGAGCATGGCGGTCATAAACAGAATCAGATAGGCGTAGAAACGGCCCATCGAATCTTTTTCAGACAGGTAATAACGCGCGTAGAGAATGATCAGCAGGCCGATGCCCAGCACCAGAATGGCAAACAGCAACGCCAGACCATCCAGATGCACCGAGGCGGAAAGCCCAAGCAACGGCACCCAGTCGACGGTGGAGACCAGCGTCTGCCCAGCGTAGACAGCCGGCAGGTTGGACAACACCAACGCCAGCGCCGCTGCCGGCAGCAGAGCAGTAAAAAACGCACAGGCACTGCGACCAAAGCGAATGGTCAGCGGCGGAACCACTGTGCCGATCAGGGTTAACAGCGGTATCCAAAGCAAATTCATCGAGCGACGGGCTCCCGAGGGTTGGCGGCTGACTGCAAGGCATAATGGGCTCGAACAGTGACCGGCATCGTTCAGTGTTCAACGGCCAATGAGAATAGCCAACGGCCGGTTAAGCGTCCAGATTGTTGAACCGTTTCACAAAGCAGCACTCAGCGCGCATCGACGTATGATCGCCACCCCAACTGGGCTGCTGTCACCTGGCGTTGTGTGCGTCTTTACAACTCGTCTTACGCTGCTGTGCACCCGAAACGGGCCACGGCCTTTCGATCGGGGTTCACCTTAGTGCCTGCGGGCCGGCCATTTTCCGGTTTCCTGTCAATAACTCATTGCTTTGTAACCCTTTTTTGCTGCAGGGCGCGGTTATTGCTTTGTCCGCCGGGTCGGTTGTAAGCAAGGCGTTGGTCTCACCTAAAAAAAGGAAACCGGTATGACGGCAACGGCTCTATCCCCTGAAGAATTACAGGCGATGATCGAGATGTCCGGCACCATCAATATGGAAGTGTTTTATTGGTGGTGTACGGGTTTGATGGTCATCATTCACGCGGGATTTCTCGCTTATGAAATGGGCGCATCGCGACTGAAAAATGCTTTGGCATCGGGGGTGAAAAACATCCTCGCGTTCGCGTTTATTATTCCCACCTTTTTCTTTTTCGGCTGGTGGATTTATCTCGCCATGTATGGCGGTTTTACGCCCGATTTCGAAGCCGGTGCCGGGGGCATTCCCTGGTCGTCGGTGATGGGGCCAAACCTGATCGACAACGGCACCGGCATTTTCTGGGGCGCCTTCGTGTTGTTCGCCGCCACCACCGCCTCAATTTTTTCTGGCGCGGTGATTGAACGCATTCGCATGAGTGCCTTCATCATCCTGGCGATTGTGCTCGGTTCTGGCGTGTGGATTCTGGGCGCTGCCTGGGGTTGGCACCCGGACGGCTGGTTAACCACCCAATGGGGCTTCCACGATTTCGGCGCCGCAGGCTGCGTGCACATGGTCGCGGGCTTCTTTGCGCTGGGTGTGATCATCAACCTCGGTCCGCGCATCGGCCGCTTCCTGCCCGATGGCACGGTGGTGCCGATCAAAGGCCACAGTGCACCGATGAGCATCATCGGCCTGATGTTGATCATCGTCGGTTTCTTCGGCTTCCTCGGTGGCTGCATCATCTACAACACCGGCGCGCAATGGACGACGATCTTCGGCAACCCGACCACCTTGTCGTCGGTCAGCTTCAATACGCTGATGGCGTTTTCCGGTGGCATCATCGGTTCGTACGTCATTACGCGTCAGCCGTTCTGGATGATGTCAGGCGCGCTGGCCGGTATTTTCTCGGCCGCTCCGGGTCTGGATGTTTACTACCCGCCGCTGGCATTTTTGCTCGGCATTATTGGCGGTGTCGTGACACCGATGGCCGATAAATTCATCACCAAACGCTTCAAGCTCGACGATGCAGTCGGTGCGTTTTCCGTGCACGGCATCGGCGGTTTAATCGGCATCGTCAGCATGGGCATTTTCTCCGGTTACCCGAATGTGAACGGCCCGGATGTCAGCTTCTTCGGTCAGTTAGCCAGTGCCGGTGTGATGGCCGCGCTCGGCTTTATTCCGGGCTTTGTGCTGTCGTATGTCATGGCGAAATTCGGCGTGCTGCGCGTACCGCCGAAAGCCGAAATTGCCGGCCTTGATCTGGTTGAAGTGCCGTTGGAAGCCTATCCGGAAGCCGTACCGGCAGCGGGCCAACCTAAAAGTGAACCCGGCATGGCCGGTTCTGTAACTGCATAAGGAGACTGAAATATGGCAAGCCCGATTACCAGTTGGGACGGCGCAGAAGCCGTCTTCACCTTCGCCGATAAACCGGCGGTGGTGTTTGGCATCTTTGTGCTGTCGGTTATCGTGACCGTGGCGGTGATTGTTTCCACCGTCCGTCACGAAAAACACAGCTACATTGATTACCAGGAATAAGGTTATTTAAGCTCTACTCGCCGGAGTTCCGACTCCGGCGTTTTTCGTTTTTAAAAAGGCAAGACTGTTTAGAAGGCAATGGCATGGCGTCTTACTCATTCGACTGTTACGGCACCCGCTGGCACTTTGACGATTTAAAAACCCTGCTCGCCAAAGCCACACCACTGCGCTCGGGTGATCAGCTGGCCGGCATCGCGGCCGAGTCGGCCGAGCAACGCGTGGCCGCACAAATGGCATTGGCGGAATTGCCATTAACCACTTTTTTAAACGACGCCGTTATTCCTTATGAATCCGACGAAGTCACCCGCCTGATTCTCGACTCCCATAATCGCGACGCCATGGCACCCGTGTCGTCGCTAACCGTTGGCGATTTTCGCAACTGGTTATTATCCGATGCGGCCAACGCCGGTAGCTTGCAAAAACTCGCGCCGGGTTTGACCCCGGAAATGGTCGCCGCTGTCAGCAAAATCATGCGCGTTCAGGATTTAATTCTGGTGGCGCAGAAATGCGAAGTCGTCACCGCCTTTCGCAACACCGTCGGCTTGCCCGGCCGCTTATCCACTCGCTTGCAACCGAATCACCCAACCGACGACCCGGCCGGTATTGCCGCCAGCGTGCTGGACGGTTTGCTGTACGGCAACGGCGATGCGGTAATCGGTATCAACCCCGCCACCGACAGCCCGCAAGCGGTTATGACGTTGATGAAAATGCTCGACGACGTGATTCAGCATTACGACATTCCCGCTCAGTCGTGCGTGCTCACCCACGTCAGCACACACATTCAGGCGATGCAAAAAGGCGCGCCGGTTGACTTGGTGTTCCAGTCGATTGCCGGCACCGAAAAAGCCAACCAAAGTTTCGGTATTGATTTAGCATTGTTGGCTGAAGCGCACCAGGCGGCGCTCGAATTAAAACGCGGCACCGTCGGCAACAACGTCATGTATTTTGAAACCGGCCAGGGCAGTGCGCTCTCGGCCAACGCGCACCACAACGTCGATCAACAAACCTGTGAAGTGCGTGCCTACGCCGTGGCACGCGCCTTCGATCCGTTGCTGGTCAACACCGTCGTCGGTTTTATCGGCCCGGAATATTTGTTCAACGGCAAACAGATTATTCGCGCCGGTCTGGAAGATCATTTCTGCGGTAAATTGCTCGGCGTACCGATGGGCTGTGACATCTGCTACACCAATCATGCGGATGCCGATCAGGACGACATGGACATGCTGCTGACGCAACTCGCCGTCGCCGGTGTGAATTTCATCATGGGCATTCCCGGCAGCGACGACATCATGCTCAATTACCAGACCACCAGTTTTCACGACGCGCTCTATGTGCGCGAAGTGCTCGGCAAAAAGCCGGCGCCGGAATTCGATGACTGGTTAAAACGCATGGGCATTTTTTCCGACAGCGGTCGGCTGGCCGTAGGCGACCAATTGCCACCGGCGTTTCAGAAAACCTTGGGGAGCAAATTCTGATGTCGGACAGCCCAAAAACCGTGCAGGAAAATCGCTGGCAACGGTTGCGCGAATACACCGACGCACGCATTGGTTTGGGCCGCAGCGGCGTCAGTTTACCAACGCGACATCATCTGGATTTCCAACTCGCCCACGCCGCCGCACGCGATGCAGTTAAACGACCCATCGATTGGTCGGGCGTCGATGCCCTGGCCGAACAAAACAGCCTGCCGATGCTGGCACTGCACAGCCAGGCGCTGGATCGAAACCACTATTTGCAACGCCCGGATCTGGGCCGAAAACTGGATCAGGAATCAGCGGCCGCCTTGATGCGCTGGCGCGAAAACAACGCCGCGCCGAAAGTGGTGATCGTTATCGCCGATGGCCTGTCGAGCACCGCCATCGAAAACCAGGCACCGAAAATGGTGCAGCAATTATTACCGGACTTAGCCAGGCTCGGGCTGGCGTGTGAGTTATTGTGCCGCGTCGATCAGGGCCGGGTTGCCATTGGCGATGACATCGCAGAACACATTGGGGCCGATCACATTGTCTTGCTGGTCGGCGAACGGCCGGGGCTGAGTTCACCCGACAGCCTCGGCATCTATTACACCTACCACGCACAACTTGGCAGTTCCGATGCCGACCGCAATTGCCTGTCGAACATCCGCCCGGCGGGCCTGTCGTTTGCCGAAGCCAGCCGGCGTTTGTGCTGGCTGGTGCGCGAAGCAACCGCGCTCGGTTATTCCGGCGTAAAACTGAAAGACGACAGCAGCAGCGATATTCTCGATGCGCCCACGCACCAGAATTTTCTGGTGCCTCCGTCCAATGAGTAACCGGCGTTATAAATCTTTCATCAACCGCAGTGCGTCATAAATCGCGGCGTGCGTATTGCGCGACGACACCGCATCGCCGATGCGGAACAGTTGGAAAGTGCCTGCGTCGTTGCGAATTTCTTCCTGAACCTCACCGGCAATTAACGCATCGTAATTTACCGCGCCGCCGTTTGATGAATGCGGTTTCAAGTCGAAATATAAATCGGCCAATGGCCGGTTACCGTAATTCACCACAACCTGATCGACGTGGCGTTGTTGTGATAACGACAGATAATCGCTGCCCACAGTGGCGACAAGTTCCGCGCCCTTTTTCTCAACGGACGTGAGTCGATACGTCGGGGTAAAACGCACATTATCGCGTTGCAGGGCGCGCATGTATGGCACCAGATTCATCGCCATGATTTCCGGCGACACACTGCGATCCGGTGTCATAATTTCCAATTCGGCGCCGGCCGCGGCGATGATTTCGGCCGCTTGCAAGGCCGGGTGATCGCCCGCTTCATCGAACAACAAAACCCGCGCACCGGGTTTAACGTGGCCGGATAAAATATCCCAGCTCGATACGGTTAATTCGTGTCCGATGGCCGGCTGATCGTCAATCGGATAACCGCCGGTGGCGACAATAACGACGTCCGGATTTTCGTTCAGTACATCATCCGCCTCAGCCCAACAGTTGTAACGAAACTCGACGCCAAGCCGTTCGCATTCGGCGACGCGCCAATCAATGATGGCGATCATTTCGCGGCGGCGTTCGCTTTGCGCGCTTAAGCGAACCTGGCCGCCGGCGTCGCTCATCGCTTCCATGACTACGACGTTGTGGCCGCGCTCGGCGGCGACACGCGCTGCTTCCAATCCGCCCGGCCCAGCACCAATCACAACGACCTTGCGTTGGATTTCGGCCAGTTCGATGTCGTGCGGCATGGTCGTTTCGCGGCCGGTGGCGGCGTTGTGCAAACAGTAAGCGGCGCCGCCCTGATAGATGCGATCCAGGCAATAATTCGCGCCAACACAAGGGCGAATCCGGTCTTCCTGGCCGGCCAATAATTTGCGCACAATATGCGGGTCGGCCATGTGCGCTCGGGTCATGCCAATCACATCGACTTTGCCGGTTTCGATGGCGTAACGTGCGGTACCGATGTCCTGAATTTTGGCACCATGGAAGGTCGGGAAATCGGTCTGCTTACGAATTTCGCCAGCGAATTCCAAATGCGGCGCGCTGCGCATGCCTTGCACCGGGATCACGTCAGTCAAACCCGGGTCGGTATCAATATGGCCGCGCACCACGTTCAGAAAATCGACCAGGCCGCTGTCTTTTAATCGATGTGAAATACTCAGCCCGTCGTCGGCACTCAAACCACCGTCGAGCATTTCGTCGCCGGTGTAACGCACACCGATTAAAAATTCGTCGCCCACGCGTTCACGGATGGCGGCCAACACTTCAAAGGTAAAACGCAAGCGGTTGTCGAGGCTGCCGCCGTAAGGTGCCTCCAAGGTGTTGGTGAGTGGCGACCAGAACTGATCCATCAAATGCCCGTACGCCTGCAATTCCAGACCATCGAGACCGGCCGCCTGCATGCGTTCGGCGGCGTCGGCGTAGTCGCGGATCAGCCGTTCGATGTCCCAGTCTTCGACTTGTTTAGCGAAAGCGCGATGCGCCATTTCGCGTTGGTTCGAAGCGGAAATCGTGGGCAGCCAGTCGGCTTTGTCCCAGCGTGTGCGCCGGCCCAGGTGCGTTAGCTGAATCATCACTGCCGTGCCGTACTGGTGGCACTCGTCAGCCAGATCGCGCAGCCAGGGTACGACTTCATCCTGGTAGGCCAGAATGTTGTTGAACACCGGCGGGCTGTCTTTGGCGACCGAGGCGGAACCGGCCGTCATGGTCAGGCCGATGCCGGCTTTGGCGCGCTCGACGTGGTAAGCGCGGTAGGCGGCTTTGGGCATGCCATCGACCGGATAGGCCGGCTCGTGAGCGGTCAGCATCAAGCGGTTTTTCAGCGTCAGATGCTTCAGCTGATAGGGCTGCAACAACGGATCGAGCGCCATAACGAGCCTCGGTTTTCGGTGGGCGAAGGTTCAAGCTAATGGCGACTGTACACAGGTGTCAAGATATAAGACACTGGTGAACATTATCCGGCTGGCCGATGATGGCAGGCCTACTGAAACAGGGCTGCGCATGAGCCAGACAATAAAACCCACCAATGTGCCGACAGAAAAAGGCCGCGCCGAAGATTGGCTGAACCTGGCCTACGAAACCTTGATTCGTTCAGGTGTTGAGGCGGTAAAAATCCAACCGCTGGCAAAAGCGCTCAACACCTCCCGCACCAGTTTTTACTGGTTCTTCAAAGATCGCGATGCGCTGCTCGATCAGTTAATCGAGCGCTGGAAAAACACCAACACCCAAGGCCTGATTGCGCAGACCGAACGCTATGCCGACAGCGTGGTTGAAGCCATGTTGAACGTCTTCGATTGCTGGTTGGATGCGCGCTTGTTCGACGCCGATTTTGAATACGCGGTGCGGCATTGGGCGTTGCACTCAAAAGCGGTCGCGAAAGTGGTAGACGGGGCCGACCAGCGTCGCTTGGCGGCGTTACGCGCCATGCTCAAACGCTACGATTTCCCCGATAGCGAAGTCGACGTTCGCGCGCGTACGATTTATCTGACGCAGATTGGTTATATCTCGATGCGCACGCAGGAAAATTTAAGCGAACGGTTAAGCCGCATGGCGGAATATGTGCGGGTGTTTACCGGCCAGGTGTGCAGCGAAAACGATCTGGCGCGCTTTGTTGCGCGCCATCACGATGATCCGAAAGCCTGGCTTGAACGGCACAGCGCATTAAAAGCCGAGGCTTGGTTGGCGGATCGTTAATTAAGAGTCATACAAAAAGTCAGTCAGATCGAGATCAAACATCCGCAGCATGGCAGGTGCCGGGTGGTCGTAGGACTGGTCCAGATACCAAAGACTGTTGCTGTCTGGATCGGTAGAAATATCCCAGGATGCGTCTTGATAATTTGAAAGATCGCCGAGTGCAATCAGTCGAAGTGTGGTGGCGCCAGTGACATCGCTGGGCACTAAGCTGGCGTTTTGATAATTCACTAAACTGTGACTGACGACCGGTGGCTCAGCGTTACTCCCACCCGCCAGGAAACCGATGAAGTTCGGGTCGCCGTCGTTGTCTAACAGTTTCAAACGAAATGCGTAGCTTTTAACAACCGTCAGTGTCCCGTCGGATTCCAGGCCAACCATTCCGCCAATCATTTCATTCGCAATAATGCTGGTTCCGAGAATGCAGCTATCGGTTACCTCAGTGTCTTGCAATCTTTCGCCAAAGTAGGCGCCGGCTGATTGGTCTTTTGCAGTGACACTGCCACCCACCACACAGCTTTGAGCGATCCGGGTTGTGCCCTCTGCAACCCCGGCAAAACTACCCACATCGGATTTACCCGTTACCTGAAAATCTTCCAGCGCCAGGTGCTTAATTGACGCATCTTCCAACACCGCAAAAAGGCCAATATAGCTGAAGGTGGGCCGGTTGATTCTAATGCTGCGAATCACGTGCCCCAGGCCATCCAACTTTCCGGTGAATGGATCGACATCGCCAAAGGTAGAGATTGGATAAAACCCGGCGTCGCTGTTCCAGTTGCTGGTAGCGGATGCATCAATATCGCTGCCCAGCGCATAGTTGCCAGACATATTTCCACTGATGCCTTGCAGGTCGGCACCGGTTGTCGAACCCGGTTGCCCCAATGAAGTAATCACTGTGAAGTCTTCGCCATTAACACGAAAGTTTTGACCGGCCGACAGATTAACCGGCTTACGCAATTGATAGTCGTGTCCGGGGTTGTCGATAATCAGTTTTCCCTGGCTGGCGCTAATGCCACCGAACAATTGAATGTCGTTATCCGTTTGCAACGTCAGTGAGCGATTGCTGCTCCAGCGAACCGGGCTCAAGAGCGTCAGCACGTCTGAGTCCGACGTTTTCACAATCACATTGCCCTGCGCCAGATGTGCTTCAACGACCCGGGCTTCCGCTGTGTTGATAGTGGCGCCACTGTCGAGTGTGCAAATACCGCCGCTGCAAAACAGCGTATCGACGGTGGGCAATGGCGTGGCGCTGGAGCCACCGCCGCCGCTTTCGGAATTACAGCCAGCAATACTGAAGAACGCCGTGGTGAACAGTGCACCTTTCCAGGCAGCCAGACCTCGCATAATGGACTCCAAAACAGCAAGAAATCATTGAGCAGTGTCTGGCATGGGGAACATCGGTGGAATACCGCAGGATGCGGTATAAAAGCGATAATCTTTAATACATTCAGCAGTTCTGAAACCGCTGGCAGGTTTGTGGCATCGATAGAGAAATCGAAAGCGAATGCCATTGCCTTGGATTGAAAGTAGAGCTGAGGTGACGGGTATTTTCATGGTTGATCGGGTGCACTGAGGGAACACCCGATCCGGGCCTTCAGATATCAAACCACCTAGCATCCGGCAGCTCGATAGTGTGGTTTTTATGCATCGTAGTTGTATTCATTCATGTTGATATCAAACACTCTTAACATTGGCAGTAGATAGGGATTGAGTGGCACATTCAGAAACCAAAGGCTGTGTTGATCCGGGTCGTCTGAAATGTCCCAATTAGCATTTTCGTAAGGCGCAAGCTGGCTCAGTTGGGAAGAGACCAGTTGAGTGCTACCACTGGGTGAACCGCCAGGTATCGTACCGGACTGAAGGTAGTAGAGACTCTCAGAAATCGTTGGCTGAACTGCAAATGCGCCGATATAAATACCGGTGTTATTCGAATTGCTGCCGTTCCCTGAAAAGTAACCGGCGAAGTAACTTTGCCTTATTATGGTTGCGCCAGCGTTTTGGTTGCCAATAAAACCGCCTGCATAGTCTTCCCTCGAGACGCGAATTCTTACCACACAGCTATCGGTAATCGTCAGCGATGCGCTTTGTTCGCCAACCAGCCCCCCGGCTGCATTGTTAAGTGCTTCGATCGTGCCACCCACAACACAACTGCCACTGATTTGGCTTTGCCCTGTAACGCTACCGGCTACAGCCCCAACGAAGTCCTTGCCAGTAATGGTTGTATCACGGAGGGCGACATCTCTGATGGTACTGCCATTCAACACGGAAAAGAGCCCGACATTGGTGCTGGTGGTTCTCTCAATTTGGAAATTTCTGATGATGTGACCAAGGCCGGTAAAGTCGCCCTTAAACGCGCCCTGCACACTGTCTTCCAAAGCAATGGGTGAAAAACCTTCGCCGCCGTTCCAGCTACTGGTGGCGGCCGCATCAATATCGGCGCCCAGCGCATAATTGGCTGTCAGGTTGCCATTCATGCCTTGCAGATCGGTTGCAGTTGTTGAACCCGGTGCGCCCAGTTCGGTAATGACAGTGTAGCTTTCACCATTCACACGAAGGTTTGGACCGGCCGATAAGTTCACCGGTTTGCGCAAATCATATTGATGCCCCGGATTGTCGATAATCAATTGACCGGCGGATGCTGTAATACCACCCTGGATATGGATGTCGTTGTTAGCTTGTAAGGTCAATGAGTGGCTGCTGTTCCATTCAATGGCATGCGTCAGCATTAACTCACTGTCATTAGCCGCTTTTAAAATAACATTGCCACTGATCAACTCGTCTTGGACGGTGGTTGCGTATTCCTCATTCAGTGCAACACCTCTGGCGAGAGAACAGATACCGCCGGCGCAAAAGAAAGGCTCGGTTTGGACAGATGGGCCGGCGTTACCGCCGCCGGAGCCGCCGTTTTCTGAGTTGCAGCCCGTCAGCCCGAGTGCTGAAAGCGCTACAAAGAACCCTAAATTGATCAGGCCGCGCATGGTCATCCTCCCCTGGGAAAAGTTTTAAACAGGAGGACTCAGTCTCAGCAAGTTATGGGTGTTAATGAATACCGCAGGCTGCGGTATATCGGTGATAAAAAACAAAAAAAGCCGTTCACCGATGGACAATGAACGGCCTGAATAGCTATTAAAAGATGACGCTTAACTTTGCCGCTGATGCGTCGGCACACCGTCAGGAATTTCAAACCAATCCTGTTTCTCGACAACCCAGACGTGGCTGCTCGGTTGAATAACACGAGTGTCTTCGAGCGTGCTGGGTTTGAGTTTAATGTGATCCGGGTCGGCCGGGTTGAAATGGTAAATACGGTTGCCGCAATTGGGGCAGAAGGCCGCGCCGTTTACGTTGCCGCTGTCGGCCAGGCGTTCCCAGAATTTCAGTTCGCCTTCAATGACCAGCGATTCGGTTTTCACCAAAGCGGTAATACTGAATGCGCTGGTCGATAATTTCTGACACTGGCGGCAGTGACAGGCGATAACTTTCAACGGCGGTTCGGTTAACTGGTAAGTAATGCTGCCGCACTGGCACGCGCCTTTGAGTGGGTATTGAATGTCGTTCATGCTGACCTCTGGGAAACCGGCGACCGTCGCCGACCGGCTTAACTTCCCAGCTTTTGGTCCACAAGGCAATCCACTCAGCTAAACGCCAGCCCCAGGCCGGCAACCGCAATGGCGCCGCCCAACCAACGCTCCAGCGAGCGACCCGCCAGTTCCTGGCTGAGTTTCCCGCTCGCTAAACCCGTCAGATGCAACACGGCCGTTGCCAGCGCAAAACCCAGTGCGTAACCGAAGGCGGAGCCGGAATTCGGCATTTCCAAACCGTGGGCCGCGCCGTGAAAGATGGCAAAGAGCGCGCACAGGCTGGCGGCTATCAGGCTGTTTAACCGGCCGCTGATCGCCAAGGCGAGACCGATCACAACCGATGACGCCAAGATCATCGCTTCCATCATCGGCACGGCCACACCCAGCATGCCGAGCGCGCCGCCCAGCAACATGGCGCCAACGAAGGCGACCGGCAGTTGCCATAAGGCTTTGCCGCCCAGGTGCGCGGCCCAGCAACCCACGGCGACCATTGCCAATAAATGATCCAAGCCACCTAACGGATGGCCGACGCCAGCGGCGAAACCACCGTGCGCACCTTCGCCGGTGTGGGCCAGCGCCAGGCTGGGTAACGTCAACAAAAATGCAGCCAGAATTCGGTTCAAGGTTTTCATCAGCAGTCTCCGGTTAAACAACGGCTTGGGCCGGTGGCAGAGTTTTTATTTCGAGCATGCCTTCGCGCACGATGATGTCGATAACGGCATCCAGGCCCTCGGCTTTTTTCAAATTGCAGAATACAAACGGTTTGTCGCCGCGCATTTTTTTGGCGTCTCGATCCATCACCGATAAATCAGCACCGACCAGCGGTGCCAGGTCGGTTTTGTTGATGATCAACAAATCGGATTTGGTGATGCCCGGCCCGCCTTTGCGCGGAATTTTGTCGCCGGCAGAAACGTCGATGACATAGATGGTGAAATCGGATAATTCCGGGCTGAAGGTGGCACTTAAATTGTCGCCACCGCTTTCGACAAAAACGACATCGAGCGTACCGTGGCGCGCCACCAATTCATCGATGGCCGCCAGGTTCATCGACGCATCTTCACGAATGGCGGTGTGTGGGCAGCCGCCTGTTTCGACGCCCAAGATCCGGTCGGCCGAGAGCGCTTGGTGGCGCGTTAAAAAGTCGGCGTCTTCGCGGGTGTAGATGTCGTTGGTGACCACAGCAATGTCGTAGTGGTCACGCAGCGCAGAACACAGTGAACGCAGCAGGGCGGTTTTGCCGGAGCCGACCGGGCCGCCGACGCCGATGCGTAAGGTTTGTTTGGGTTGACTCATGGTTGCTCTCCTTAAGATCGAAACAAGCGACTGTATTGATGTTCGTGTTGCGCGCTGGCGATGGCGAGCGCGGGTAAGCCGGCGCCAATGGCGTCGTCAGCAATGGCCTCGGCTGTTGCTAACGCCTCGGGTAACTGTTGCTGCAATTCGCCCAATAATTTTTGCGCGTCGGTCTGGCCGAGCGGCACCAATTTGGTCGCGGCCGCGACTTGGTTTTCCAGCCAGGCCCAGCCGTAACCGAAGACAGCGGCGCGGGCATTGATGCTCCAATGTGAGGCGGCGCATGCAAAGGCAATGACGAAGCTGAGTTCGGTCGCTGGCGCAAACGGCAGCGGTAAATCCAAGTGCCGCAACAACCGTGCTAACGCCGCGCCCATGGCGGTGTCGGTGAGCCGTAATTCTTTGGTTTCGCGACAGGCCAGGGCTAAGTCGTTCCAACTGTTTAAGCGTTCCAATTCGCCGTTTTCGCTGGCGCTTAACGCGCGCAATAACAGCGGTAAATCGAGCCGCGCTAACGACTGCCGCAGTTGCGTGCCGAGAAAATCGGCGGTTTCCTGGCGGTCGTTTATCCAGCCGTTTTCGATGGCGGTTTCCAGCCCTTGCGAAAACGAAAAACCGCCGACCGGCAAACTCAAACTCGCCAGTTGCAGCAGGCGCAGCAAGCTGCCATCAGTGGTGGTGATGACCATGGCTGTACGCTCCGGATTCGGGATTGAACACCGCCGTTTCGGATTCAACGCTCAGGCCCAATCCTTTGAGCATGTCTTCCAGTACGTGGTCGGGCTGAATGCGCAGCCAGAGTTCGCCGACCTGTACCTTGGTGTGTCGGTTGCCCAGGTGATAGCAAGCGCGCGAAAAACTCAGCCAGTTGCTGGCGCGTGCCAGTGTTACCGCTTCGAGTGCGCCCTTCACTTGCAGGTGTCGGCCGCATTCGCTTTTCAGCACTTCGCCGACGGCGAGCGGTCGGCCGCGTTCCAGAAACAGCCGCACTTCTTCACCGTTGTCGGTGACGGCTTTTAAGCGACCTTTTTCGCGCTGTTCGTAAGTCAGGGTGACGCCAGCGTCAGCATCGACAGGTGTCTGGGTGCCGAGGCGTTCGTGGATGTTCAGCATGTTTTTTCCTGTGGTGGTAATGGGCCGCTCCGCAACGAGTTGCAATTTTTGCGACACGTTGTGAACCCTTCCCTGGGAACTCGCCGGCAGCATCCCTGCTGCCGACGGTCGCAAAAATTGCAACTCGTTGCAGAGCTCCCTGGGTGCCAAATAGCGTTTGTTAAAACAAACAATACCGCTGCGCCAATGGCAGCTCCGTTGCCGGATCGCAGGTCAGTAATTTGCCGTCGGCGCGCACTTCGTAAGTCTGCGGATCGACGCTGACATCCGGTTGCCAGTCGTTTAATTTCATATCGCTTTTACTTAGGTTGCGGGTGTTTTTGCAGGCGACTAATCGACGCGTCAATCCCAGTTGTTCGGCAACGCCCGCATCCAGTGCGGCCTGGCTGGTGAAGGTGACGGAGATTTGCGCTGCGGCCCGACCAAAGGCACCAAACATAGGCCGGTAGTGCACCGGCTGCGGTGTTGGGATCGATGCATTCGGGTCGCCCATCGGCGCGGCGGCGATCATGCCGCCCTTTAAAATCATCGCCGGTTTGATGCCGAAGAACGCCGGTTTCCATAACACCAAGTCGGCGAGTTTTCCCGGTTCGATGGAGCCAACTTCTTCGCTGATGCCGTGGGTAATGGCCGGGTTGATGGTGTACTTGGCGATGTAACGACGGGCGCGGAAATTATCGCAACCCAGTTCCAGATCTTCGGCCAATAACCCGCGTTGTTTTTTCATCTTGTCGGCGGTTTGCCAGGTGCGGGTGACGACTTCGCCGACGCGCCCCATGGCCTGTGAATCCGACGCGATCATGCTGAACGCGCCGAGGTCGTGAAACAGATCTTCAGCGGCAATGGTTTCTTTGCGGATGCGCGAATCGGCGAAGGCAACGTCTTCGGGAATGCGCGCATCCAAATGGTGGCAGACCATCAACATATCGAGGTGTTCGTCGATGGTGTTCACCGTGTACGGCCGTGTCGGGTTGGTGGACGACGGCAAGACGTTCGAACGTGCGCAGGCTTTAATGATATCCGGTGCGTGGCCGCCGCCAGCGCCTTCGGTGTGGTAGGTGTGAATCACGCGGTCTTTGAACGCGCCCAAAGTGTCGTCGACAAAACCGGATTCGTTCAGCGTGTCGGTGTGAATGGCAACCTGGACGTCGTATTTTTCTGCGACGCTCAAACAAGTGTCGATGGCTTGCGGTGTGGTGCCCCAGTCTTCGTGCAGTTTTAAACCGCAGGCACCGGCGAGAATTTGTTCTTCCAACGCTTGCGGTTGGCTGCCGTTGCCTTTGCCGAGAAAGCCGAGATTCATCGGCAAGGTATCGGTGGCCTGCAACATTTTGCCAAGGTACCAAGGCCCTGGTGTGCACGTCGTGGCGTTGGTGCCGGTGGCCGGGCCGGTGCCGCCGCCGAGCATGGTGGTGATGCCCGACATCAGCGCCTCTTCAATTTGCTGCGGGCAGATTAAATGAATGTGCGCGTCGATGCCGCCCGCGGTAAGAATTTTGCCTTCGCCGGCAATCACTTCGGTGCCGGCGCCGATCACAATATCGACGTTATCCATGATGTCCGGATTGCCGGCTTTGCCGATGGTTTCGATGCGGCCGCTTCTAATGCCGACGTCGGCTTTAACGATGCCCCAGTAATCCAGAATCAACGCATTGGTGATTACTAGGTCGACGGCCACATCGTTGCTTTCCTGGCTTTGGCCCATGCCATCGCGAATGACTTTGCCGCCGCCGAATTTCACTTCGTCGCCGTAAGTGGTGTGGTCGGCTTCGACTTGAATCCACAAATCGGTGTCGCCCAAACGCACTTTGTCGCCGACGGTTGGGCCGAACATTTGCGCGTAACTGTTGCGATCAATTGAGCTCATTGTTTAGCCTCCTTCGGCAACGCGCCCATCACATCACCACGAAAACCCTGGACAATGCGTTTGCCGACAAAGGGCACCAAAGTGACGGTGCGCGATTGGCCGGGTTCAAACCGCACCGCTGTTCCGGCGGCGATATCGAGATGAAAACCGAGCGCGGCTGTGCGGTCGAATTGCAGCGCCGGGTTGGTCTCAGCGAAGTGATAATGCGAGCCGACCTGCACCGGCCGGTCGCCGCTGTTTTCGACGCTGAGCGTGATCCGTTGACGGCCCGCGTTCAGTTCAATGTCGCCGCTGGCGACCTGGATTTCTCCGGGAATCATGGCGCGCTCCTCAGGCAATGGGGTGGTGAACGGTGACCAGTTTGGTGCCGTCCGGGAAGGTGGCTTCAACCTGCACTTCGTCGATCATGTCGGCGATGCCATCCATCACCTGATCGGCGCTTAACAGTTGTTTGCCGTCGCTCATTAATTCGGCCACGGTTTTGCCATCGCGCGCGCCTTCGGCAATCGCCAGGCTGATGTAGGCGACGGCTTCGGGGTAATTCAATTTCAGGCCGCGCGCTAACCGACGTTCCGCCAACAGGCCGGCGGTAAACACCAGCAATTTGTCTTTTTCTCGGGGCAGCAATTCCATAACGGTTCCTCGAAAGATTCAGGCAATCAGGTTTTCCAAACACGCGGCGGGCAGGCCGCCACGTTGATCAGTGCCGGGCGCAACAAAGCCCAGCAACGAATGAATAATTCGCGCAGCGGTTCCGCACGATTTGCCAGCGCTCGCAGCACAATAAAATCACCCACTTGCGATACACCGGCGAGTAATCCGCTTTGGCATTCGGCGTGCAGTTGTTCAATCAAGGCCGCATCTTCGTGCGCAAAAGGTCCGGCGATTAAAACGCCATTCACCGCGTTTTGGCGTAAACCCGCTGCGCCTTTTATATCGGTGCGGTTGTGCGCGTGCAGTAAAAATTGTTCGCGCAAGACCAGGCGATTGTTGCGACGAATTTGCAGCCGCTGTTGCACGGCGCCGTCTTCCAAATCGCGACCGCTGGCCGGCCAACCCAGGCTGGTTATTTCCCAGCCGATAAAGTGCGCGGCCTCGGCCAAATCGACTTCGGTGTCTAAGCGTGCATGCGCATTCGGGTAGAGGATGTTTTCCTGCGGCAGCCATTCCAGCATGCCACCAGCGGCGACGGTTAACTGGTTGCGTTGGTGCTGCAACGCACCGTCGCTGCGTGCGCGATAGGCGCGGCCAGCGCCGGGTGTGGTCAGCAAGGCGTGTGCTTTTTCGCCGACCTCGACGTGGATGCGTAAATCATCGCCCGACACCAAACCGCCCGGCGGATGCAGCAAATAAGCGTGCGCGCAATCGGGCCCTTCCGGGTAGAACGCCTTCTGCACGTAGAGCGGCCCCTGGTGGCGGCAACGCATTAAACGCGTGCCGCGTGGCCCGGTTTCAAACCCCAGGCTGAGCGACGCATCCCAACGGCTGGTTATGGCTTCGGCTGGAATCTCGACTCGGCTGTTCATGCTCGGCTTACACCGCCAGATGCTGACGAATTAATTCGTCGGTTAAATTCGCCATCTGGTCGCTGGCGACGATGCGGCCTTTTTCCATTAAGCGGAATTCCTGGCCGACGCGGCGCGCGAAACCGAGTTTCTGTTCCACCAGCACCACCGTTAAACCGTCTTCTTTTTGCAGCAACTGAATTACATCGCCAATTTGCGCGACGATGTTGGGCTGAATGCCTTCGTTGGGTTCGTCGAGAATCAACACTTTCGGGTCGAGCACCAACGCCCGGCCAATCGCCAGTTGCTGTTGCTGGCCGCCGGATAAATCGCCACCGCGCCGGTGCATCATGTCGCCGAGCACTGGAAATAAATCGAAGATTTTCTGCGGAATTTTCTTGGCTTTATCGGGCCGGGCTTTTAAGCCGATGCGCAGGTTTTCTTCGACCGTGAGCAGCGGAAAAATATCGCGCCCTTGCGGTACATACCCGATGCCGGTACGCGCCCGGCTTTCGGCTGACTTGGTGTGAATGCTCTGGCCGTCGAACAGAATTTCGCCGCTCTTGATCGGCAGCAAACCCATCAGGCATTTCAGCAGCGTGGTTTTGCCAACACCGTTGCGCCCCATGATGCAGGTGCAGGCACCGGGTTTAATATCGAGGTTCAAATCCCACAGAATTTGTGTGCCGCCGTAGAGTTGGTTGAGGCCGTGAATGTCGATCATGCTTCTTCCCCCAGGTACACCTCGATGACATCCGGGTGGTTTTGAATCTGGTCCATGGTGCCTTCGGCGAGTACCGAGCCTTGATGCAACACCGTGACGGTGCGAGCGATGGAACGCACAAAAGCCATGTCGTGTTCGACCACGATGACGGTGCGTTCACCGGCGAGCGAGGTGAGCAATTCAGCGGTGCGGTCGGTTTCTTCGGCGGTCATGCCGGCTACGGGTTCGTCGATCAATAACAGGCGCGGTTCGGCGACCAATAGCATGCCAATTTCCAACCACTGCTTTTGCCCGTGCGACAAACTGCCGGCCAGTTTGAAACGCTCGGTGGTGAGGCCGATGGTGGCGAGCACTGAATCGATGCGGTCGATGTCTGACGGCGTGAGTTTGGCGATCAGCGTTGGCCACAATGCCTTGTTGCTTTTCATCGCCAGTTCCAGATTGTCGAACACCGTCTGTGCTTCAAAGACGGTGGGTTTCTGGAATTTCCGGCCGATGCCGAGTTGCGCGACTTCGGCCTCGGAGTGCGCCAGTAAATCGATGGTCTGGCCGAAGAAAGCGCGGCCGGAATCGCAGGCGGTTTTGCCGGTAATCACATCCATCAGCGTGGTTTTACCGGCACCGTTCGCGCCGATTAAGCAGCGTAATTCGCCGTCGTTCACGTAGAGGTTTAAGTCGTTCAGCGCTTTGAAACCGTCGAAACTGACGGTGAGCCCTTCGACGTACAAAATGACCTGATGCGACACATCCACCGGCCGTTGTGCCGGGGTTAAAAACGGCCAGACGTGCTCGCGGTCGAGCAAAGACTGAACAGTCATACGGCAGACTCCTCGGAGGGTTTGGCGGGTTTGAAACGAGCGCGCACCTGGCCGACCAGACCGACCAGTCCTTTGGGCAGGAACAGCGTGACCAACACAAACAGACCGCCGAGAATAAACAGCCAGCCGTCCGGCAAAATGGCGGTGAAGCGCGTCTTGGCGTAGTTCACCAACAAGGCACCGACCACAGCGCCGTACAAAGTGCCGCGCCCACCAACGGCAACCCAAACGACGAGTTCGATGGATTTCAGCGGCGCAAATTCACCGGGGTTGATGATGCCGACTTGCGGCACATAGAGCGCCCCGGCAATGCCCGCGACCACGGCGGAATAAACAAACAAGCCGACCTTGTATCGTTCGGTGCGGTAGCCCAAAAAGCGCACCCGGTTTTCGCCATCGCGAATCGCCTCGATCACTTTGCCGAAACGCGATTTCAAAATGAGATGGCTGATCACGTACACCAAACCGAGCATAAAAGCCGTGAGTGCGAACAGGGCGACGCGGGTGGTGTCGGACTGTAAGTCGAAGCCGAGCAAATCTTTAAAATCGGTTAAGCCATTGTTGCCGCCAAAGCCCATTTCGTTGCGGAAGAAGGCGAGCATTAAGGCGTAGGTGAGTGCCTGGGTGATGATCGATAAATACACGCCGGTGACGCGCGAATGAAACGCCAGCCAGCCGAACACGAAGGCGAGCAAACCGGGCACAAACACCACCATCAGTATGGCGAACCAGAACTGGTCCATACCCAGCCAGAACCAGGGCAGTGCATCCCAATTCAGGAACACCATAAAGTCGGGCAGGACGGGGTTGCCGTAAACGCCGCGGTCGCCAATCTGGCGCATCAGATACATGCCCATGGCGTAGCCGCCGAGCGCAAAGAAAGCGCCGTGTCCCAAACTGAGAATGCCGCAGTAACCCCAAATCACATCGACTGCCAACGCCAGCAAGGCGTAACTCAAATACTTGCCGAGCAAGGTGATGGTGTAGGTCGATACATGCAGCGCTGAACCTTCCGGCACCAGCAAATTACCCAGCGAGGCCAGCAAGGTGACGGCGAATAAAATCGCCACGAACGGCAGCGTTTTATTGCCCGGCATACGACCGAGTGACAGCAGTTGCGTGAAACGATTCATTCAGCGGCCCTCCCGCGTTGAGGGAACAAGCCTTTGGGTTTTTTCTGAATGAACAGAATGATGAACACCAACACCAGCGTGGTTGCCAACACCGTGCCGGTGATCGGTTCCAGAAATTTATTGGCGACACCGAGCGTAAAAGCGGCCACCAAGGTGCCGTACAAATTCCCGACGCCGCCGAACACGACGACCATAAACGAATCGATGATGTACGACTGGCCGAGGTTGGGGCCAACGTTGGTTAATTGGCTGAGCGCCACACCGCCGATGCCGGCAATGCCCGAACCCAAACCAAAGGTCAGCGCATCCACCCAGTCGGTTTTAATGCCCATGGCTTTTGCCATGGCGCGGTTTTGCGAGACGGCGCGCACCTGCAAACCGAGTGAGGTTTTTTTCATGATTAACACCAGCACCGCGAACACGATTAACGCGAAAATCAGGATGTATAACCGGTTGTAAGTGAGCGATAACGCCGGGTTAATTTGCCAGGAACCGCTCAGCCAGTCGGGTGCGATAACGCGACGGTTCAGTGGCGAGAACACCGTGCGTACCAGTTGTTGCAGAACCAGACTGATGCCGAACGTAGCGAGCAAGGTTTCCAGCGGTCGGCCGTGCAGAAAACGAATGACGCAACGTTCGATCAACACGCCCACGCTGCCGGCGACTAAAAACGCCATCGGTATCGCTACCCAGATGGATTGGTTAATGGCATTGGGCATCAGCTGTTGCACGACGAAGGTGGTGTAAGCGCCGAGCATTAACATTTCGCCGTGCGCCATGTTGATCACGCCCATTACGCCAAAGGTGATTGCCAGGCCAAAAGCGGCGAGCAACAACACCGAACCCAGACTCAAACCGAAGAACAACTGGTTCACGTAGCTGTAGAAAGTGAATTTCTGTTCGATGCGTTTCAGTGAATCGGTGGCGGCGATGCGCACGGCTTCGGGTGCGGTGGCATCGTCGGCCAAACGTGCCAGCGCATTGCGCACGGCGTTTTGCAAACTGCCGCTCAGGGCGTGAATGGCTTGCACGCGTTCGCCAACGCGGTCGCTGCTTTGGGCGGTGTATAAATTCAGCGCCGTATCGAGTGCTTTTTGCACGTTGGCGTTTTGTTCGTTGGCGCGCAGCGCATCGAGTTGGGCGACGGTGTTGGCGTTTAATTGGCTGAGTAATTCGTTCACCGCGGCGATGCGAATGTCCGGGTCGGCGGCGGTGAGTTTCAGCCGGGCCAGGGCGTCGTTCAGGTAACGGCGCAGGCGGTTGTTTACGCGCACTTTGGCGACGTCGTCTTCGCTTAAAGACGCAACAACGTCACCGCTTAAAATGCCGGTGAACGGTGCGGTGCCGGAATTGGGGTCGGCTGCGACCAGGGTTTGGTCGGCCTCGATGTAATAGAGGTTGCCGTTGAACAAGGCATCGAATAACGGCAGCAAGCGCGGGTCGCCTTCGGCTTCCAACGCTTCCAGTAGCGCCTGGGTTTCGGCCAGGCTGGCTTCGGTGAGTTCACCGAGCCGTTGTTCGAATAAAGACTCAGCAAAGGCGGCGTGGGTGAACAGCAACCCGCAGGTTGCCAGCAGGCCAGTTGCCAACCGTAACAGACGTTTCACGGCGAAACCTCCAGGGTGTTCGGGCATTAAAAAGCGGGCGACTGGTGTCGCCCGTAAACGAGAGAGTCGGGCTTTAGAAGCTTGATGTTTGGGGTGGCGGTTGGTGGGGAGTTGGGTGCTTTTGGGGAGATCCCGGATATTGCTGACGCAATTCCGTTGGACCGGCACACCGGGATGACAGGGTTGATATCGAAAGTCACTTGTCATCCCGGAAAGGTCGCAGACCTTATCCGGGATCTCCCCTGGGCAACGGCACTCACCGTTAACCTAAAACCAACCTCAATAGCTCTGCCCAAACAGGTCTTGTCTTCGTCCGGGATGACAATTCAGGCACCAGTCCTAGTTTGTCATCCCGGAAAGGTCACAGACCTTATCCGGGATCTCCCCTGGGCAACGGCACTCACCGTTAACCTAAAACCAACCTCAATAATTCTGCCCCGAACAGGTTTTGGTTTCGGTGTTGTAGTTGCCGCAGCTGATCGGCGCGGTCCAGTCGGCGAGCAGCATTTTTGATTCCGGCAGGAAGTCGGACCAGGCATCGCCCGGTACTACGCCATCGGTCTCCCATACCACTTCGAACTGGCCGTCGTCCTGAATTTCGCCAATCAATACCGGCTTGCTCAGGTGATGGTTTTTGTTCATCACGGCTACGCCGCCGGTCAGGTTTTCAACTTCCTGGCCGATCATGGCGTCTTCTACTGCATCGACGTCGGTGGTGCCGGCTTGTTCAACCGCTTGCGCCCACATTTTGAAACCGATGTAAGTGGCTTCCATTGGGTCGTTAGTGACGCGCTCGTCGTTGCCGGTGAATTCGTGCCAGGCGGCGATGAATTCATCGTTAGCGTCGCTTTCTACGCTCTGGAAGTAGTTCCAGGCGGCCAGGTGGCCGACCAGCGGTGTGGTGTCGATGCCGGAGAGTTCTTCTTCACCGACCGAGAAAGCGACGACCGGAATTTCGAACGAGGAAATGTTCTGGTTGCCCAGTTCGCGGTAGAACGGCACGTTGGCGTCGCCGTTGATGGTGGAAACCACCGCTGTCGGTTTGCCGGCACTGCCGAAGGCTTTGATGTCGGAAACGATCGACTGCCAATCGGAATGACCGAACGGCGTGTAGTTGATCATGATGTCGGCTTCAGCGACGCCTTTGTCTTTCAAATAGGCTTCGAGAATTTTGTTGGTGGTGCGCGGATACACGTAGTCGGTTCCGGCCAGTACCCAACGCTCAATGCCCAGGTCGTTCATCAAGTAATCGACCGCCGGGATGGCTTGCTGGTTCGGTGCCGCGCCGGTGTAGAAAATGTTTTCGGACGATTCTTCGCCTTCGTACTGAACCGGATAGAACATCAGGCCGTTCAGTTCTTCGATGACGGGCAATACCGATTTGCGCGACACGGATGTCCAGCAACCGAAGATCACATCGACGTCTTCTTCGGTCAGCAATTCGCGTGCTTTTTCGGCGAACAACGGCCAGTCGGATGCCGGGTCTACCACCACCGCTTCGAGCGGACGGCCGAGCAAACCACCGGCGGCGTTTTGCTGTTCCACCATCATCAAAACGGTGTCTTTTAAGGTGCTTTCACTGATCGCCATGGTGCCAGACAGCGAATGCAAAACGCCGACTTTAATCGGTTCCACTTCGGCCAGTGCGTGGCTGCCAAGTGTGGCACCCAAACCCAGCGCGATGCCGGGCAACAGTTGCTTGGATTTCATCGTTAGATTCCCCTTGCTCTTTTTTAATCGGAAGAAAGTTTTCGAAACGGACGGTCAACTTGGATTCGCAATGCGTTCGAACCGATCACCCATCGTGAACAGTGAAAGGTGAACTGGTTCACTGAAAACGTCAGCGCTACCGATGGTGGGCGAGCGGCCATAACCGGCCTAGTGGCCGATTGGCGGTGGGGGTTGGGGTATTTGACGTATTGACTGGGTGTATTCGCCTGGACGACGGAAAAACGGGGTAAAAAAAACCCGGCCGAAGCCGGGTAAAAGGACGTTGAACGAAAGCGGGGTTGGACGTTAGTAGAGGTAGGTGGCGCCGGACAAGTTATCCTGGCGGGTTTGGTCGCCGTTGATGCCGGTGTCGCCATGGCTCTGCGTAGAACTAACAGCGATGGTTTCGCCGTTGTCGCTGATGGCGACGGCCCGGCCGAAGCCAGATGCAGGGTTGCTGGCCTTGATATAGACAGGGCGTTGCCAGTTGCCGTCAATATCACGCTGGAAATAGTAAGCGGCCCCAGAGCCCTCTTTTGTATTGTCGTTCATGTTGCCTTCCAGGCCTTGGGCGTTACTGTCTTCTTCATCAGCCCCCACGACCAACTGTGAGCCGTTTTGGTTAAGGCTGACTGAGGCGCCAAAGTCATCATTGGCTTCGCTGTTGGGCGCTTTGAGGTAGGCGTGTTGTTGCCAGGTGCTGTCGGCATCGGGTCGGGTAAAGAGATAAACCGCTCCGCTGCGGCTTGCGTTGTCGTCGTCGTTTATTTGGCTGGGTTGGGCATTGCTGCCGTTAATGATTCCGGTGGCTGCGCTGTTCTCAAAACGCGAGCCGACTGCTAGCGTCAGCCCATCGGCACTGAGGCTGAGGGCTGCACCAAAGTTGTCGCCAGCACCGGCATTACTCGCCTTGATGTAATGGAGGGCTTTGTCTTCGTCTTCGTTGTCGCTGGCGTTTAGCTTGAACAGATAGACCGCCCCGCTGCCGCTGAGTGTTGTCTCGCTGTTGGGTATGCTGTTTGCCTCGTAAACTTCGCTCAGATTGCTGTTTTCACCGGGAGCACCCACGGCCAATAGAGTGCCTGTTGAATCCAGGCTGACGGCCGTACCGAATGCATCATCAATGCTGGCGTTGGGTGCTTCCAAGGTGCGGACCATTACCCAACCCGCGTCATCGAGCCGGTAGTGGTTTACGGTGCCGTTGCGACCCACGAAAGAAACTAAGGTGCCTCCCCTGGTCGCACCGACCGCCAGGTTACTGCCGTCGGCACTTAGGCTGACGGCTGTTCCGAAATTCGCTTCCTCTTTCAGTTCTTCATCTTTGATATAGGCGGTGGTTTTCCAGTGCACCTCGCCGTCGTCGCTGCGGGTAAAGAGATAAACGGCGCCGCTATCGCCCGAATCCGAATCTGACTTGTATTCCAAGGTGTTCAGGTCGTTCCCCTGGGTAATGCCGGAGGTATTGTTGTCTTCCGAATCACTGCCAATCGCCAGTGTATTGCCGTCGGCACTGAGGCTGAGTGACGTGCCGAAAGCGACATCATCATTGACATTGCCAGGCAGCAACGCCTGTAGCCGTTGTTCTTCGTGCCATACACCGGAGGCATTGCGTCGATAAACAAACACCGCGCCCGCATGGGAAAACGTATTGCTTTGATCCGTGTCACTCACGGCCAGGGTGGTGCCATCGGCACTGAGGGCGATGGCATAGCCGTTATTTACGAGGGGCTGGTTGTTACTGCCGGGGGCGTCGCTGTTTGGTTGGAAGCCTTTGAAAAAACCGATGCTGTTGACCAGATGTTTCACATCCTTCACCGCCACCTGGGTTTCGCCCACCGGCGAGCATTCCGTTTGTTCGGGCAGGCAGGCCAGTAACTGGTAGCGGGCCTTGGTGCGTTGATGGAGCGGAACGGTGATTTGGTATTGGGTTTCGTTGGCGGGCAGGTTGTCGGCGATGACGTTAAAGCCGGATTGCCCATCGGCGTTTTCTTTCAAAACGTAGTGGGTGGCGTTTTCGACGGCATCCCAGTCGAAGACAAACTGTTTGGTTTGCTCGAAGCTTAAGCGCAGTGTTTCTGGCGTGGTGTTGCCGTTATTGCCGTTGGATGGGCCGTCCGAAGGGTCACAGGCAGCGAGTATCAGTGTGGCGCCCACGGTCAGCAGGAGGCTGAGCCCGGTGGTGTTGCGCCCGATGGTGTTGCGAAAGTGGTTCATGGTGTTTTTCCCTGCACGTTGAGTTGTTGGATGTCAGGGCGTTGTGCTGGGCCTGACTGAGCGCCATCGTCTCAGGCAGGCGTTTGAGTGTTCGTTTTAGTGAGAGTGTTTTTTGCTCTCAAACGTGTGAAAAACTGAATGTTTTTTCAGCGCATAAAAAAAACCCGACGCACCGAGGGGTGCGTCGGGTTTTTTTGGCTGAATCAGTTGGCTTCGGCCGCGGCTTTTTCTTCCGCCAGGTTCTGGTAGTACTGCTCGTACACCGGCGAGTACGGGCCGGGTGGCAGGCTGGGGGAGTCGTAATAAAACACCTGGGCGTTGGCTTCGCGCGTTAGCGGTAAGTAGTTCGGCGCGGCGCGTTCAACGGCGGCGGTAATGGCCATCGACAACAAGCCGGCCATGCCGCCGCCGCTGTCTTCGTTCTGCGGGGTGTAGCTCAGGCTTTTGCGGGCGGTCCACAATTCCACGCCGTTTTTATCGACGATGCGGTATTCGAAATCCACTTCGGTGGTGGTGGATACGACAATGTAACGCGATGTCCATTCGTGAATGGTGACGTACAAAATCGCATCGGCTCCGAACCAGCCGGCCAGTTCCGACGGTGCCACCTGGTGCACTTCCGCCGGTTCATACAAGCCTTCGTATTCCAGTACGGTTTTCACCGTGTTCACCGGAAACACGTAATAGCCTTTTTCACCGAGCAGACGCGGCAGGGTGGTCAGCACCGAGGTGGGCGCTTGTACATCGACCGATTCGTTAACCACCGGCACCACCAGAATGGAGGTCGGTTTTACTTCGTGGTAGGCGGCCAACGGGTCGTGGTACGGAAAGCTCATGCAGCCGGTGAGGGCGGCGGCGATGGTCAACACCAAAACGATGCGCACTGTGTTCATTGGGCACCTCCGAGGTTGTTGATCAACGAGCTCATTAACGCCCGGCTTTCCGGCCAGGTGTCGTATTCCAACTGGTAGTACTCCAACGCTTTGTCGGTGTTGCCCGCTTGCAGATAAAAGGTGCCGGCTTCGGCCAGCAAACCGGGCGCGGGTTTTTCGCCGCGCGCCATGATTTTATCGAGGAAGGCGACGTGGTCGGCCACCACTTCCGCTTGCTCGCCGGGTTCGTTGTAGTAGGTGAACAGGTCTTCTTCGTAATTGCCCCAGTTGTACAACTGGGTGGAGGCGCAACCGCCCAGCAACAGGGCGGGTGCGACCAGCAGTAGACCTATTCTCATGGCGTGACCTTCAAAATGCGGGTGTCGCCGTCGCTGAGGAAAATTTCCTCGCTCAGTTTTTGCTGGCTGCGATACCAGACTTCCACGACGTGACGGCCCGGCACAATGCGCACCGCGCTGGCCGAGCGGGTGCCGGCCAGGTATTGGCTCATGTCGCCGTAATCGATGCCGTCGATAACGACGCTGTAGCCCTGGGCCGAGGTGCCTTCGGGCAGTTCAAAGGCCAGACGCGGGCGGTCGTCGACGGTGGTGGTCAGTTTCGACGGTGCCTGGGCGCAGGCGGCTAACAGGACGGTGGTCACCAGAATCAGCAGTGTGGCTTTGATGGCGTTCATTAGTTGGCCTCCCGGACGATGAGTTGTTCCAGCGGCTGACCGGCGATGGAGCCGGACACCAGACCGCCGTAAGCGCCTTCTTCGAGTTCGCTGTCACCGAAGGTGCCATCGATGCGCAACTCGCCCACTTTGTTGCCCGGCAAGGTGATGATGCCGCCCGTGGTTTGGGAGGTAACCTGACGGCCACGGGTCATGACATCGAACACCATGCCCGGATGAATGCCCTGGCTTGCGCCGCCGCTGATGTAGATCAAACCGTCTTCCACGGCCAGCACATCGGCGGACCAGGGTTTTTCCAGCATCAACAGTGTGAGTTTTTCCACCGCCGCATTTACGGCCGCGCCAATGGCCTGATCGTTCAGGCTGCCGTCGTAGCTGGCAACGGAGCCAAAGCCCATGGTGCTGGCGGTTTCGGTGGACGAAGAACCCGTGCCAGTGACCGATTCAGTCACCTGGCCGGTGCGGGTATCAACCAAACGTAAATCAATGGTGGCAGTCGCTTCCTGGCGTTTGGAGGAAGACAGGAAACCGGATTCGCCGGTGGTGGAACGGCCAAATTCGGTGAGCGAGCCGATCACCAATGTATCGACGCCGATGATGTTGACGCTCTGGCCGGAGAGTTCGGATTCCCGCTCCAGCAAGGCGATGTCGGGGCGTTCAAACACTAAGTAGTTGTTCGAGTTGATCAGCGACTGCACAAACATGTCGGTGATTTTCTGGCCGATGCTGTCGCTGGCGTTGGTGCCGATCAGGCTGCGACCATAAGTGGTTTCGTTCGACAGACGACCCACCGCCAGCTTGCGCTTGAGCGCCAGACGCGTCGGTTCGGAAACGGCCTGTTGAGCGGCGCGTTGCTGTTCGGCCGAGACCGGGCCTTCAACATCCTGAAGCGCCGGGCTCTGGCTGGCGCAAGCGGCCAGAATAAGCGGCAAAGACAACACTAAGAGTTTTTTCATGGAACATTCCTTTCCCAAAAAGCGCCACCAGAACGGGGCACAGAGCAAGCGGTAAGCCGCGTCACCATAGCAAAAGCGATGCGCTTGTGAAGTGACTTTTGGCTATATTACGCGATGGTCGTTTCACTTATGCAACGTCAGTAAATATTAGGCTCTAAGTTCAGAGGTACGCTGATACTGCGTTCGTGTGAATCCAATAGTCAGTCTGGCAAATATATTGAGGGGTCCGTGATTCGGAACAGGTTTGATTCATGTGAAACATGCCGAGCGATGCTTTCCAACTCTGCTGGAATTAGGCTTATTGTATTTATCGCCTCAATTTGCTGGCAAAGATTCGCTAAGTAGAGGCCTCCTAGAGCGTTTAGCACGTTTCCGAGATTCGCTTCTTTAAAGTATTTATCTCTATTGTGTTTAATATTGTTGTAGGACTTCCACCAAGTAGGATTATTGTCTTCTTTCCAGTCTGACCATGGTTCGAATAAGTACCCCGTTTTTACTAATTCAATGGATTCGGAAAATGCACGATGGTCTTTAAGGATTTTTTTATATTGATCTATATTCTTCGTTTTTTTGGGGTCTAAATAACTGCAAATTTTTTTCAGGGTAATGTCTATCTCAGAACCTATTGCTAGCAGTAAGTGAGCGAGTTGAATGGAGTGTACGTTGAAGTTGCTTTCATCAAGGTCAATATATCGCGACAGAACATTCACATCCGATTCTAGTATTAGAAAGTGTTCCCAAAACAGATTTCTAAATTTCATGTTTACACCTGTGAAATTGCGTAGAAGGTGATCCGCTGAGTTAAAGAGCTGACGCCAGTCGTTTTAAGTATTGTTTTGCCATCCCAGTCTGCCCTCGCCTTAGCCATTTGATGCAACTGAGCAATTCCCAGATCAAACCGGCGTCGCCTTGTTCATACACCGGGAAGGTTTCGTGTGCGGGAGCCGGTTCGTCGGTCAGCCGGTCGGCGACGATGTTGGCTTTGTCGAACAGCACGAGAAAGGGCCGGGCGATGTCGAACGGTTCGCTCAGGTCGGCGCAGTGAATTTCGGCGCTGGTGCCGTCGCCGAAGAGGTATTTTTTGTAGCGGGCGCGTTCGTTGTGGTCGCCTTCGAGGCGGTATAAGACTTCGAAATTTTGCTCGAAGCGCTGATAGGCGGCGTCGCTTTGGCGGTGGAAATTGTTTTGGGTGAACACCATCAGGTCGGCATCGGACAGGCGGTCGCCGGTGCCGCCAGCCAGCGAGCCAAGCAGTACCGCCGCAACGACATCCGCTTCCGGTTCGAACGCTGCCAGGAAGGCATCGACGATGGCTTTCTGGTGCGGCAGGTGTCGCAGCAGGTGCGTGCTGGCTTCGGTCATGGTTGCTCCTGTGGTTGACCCAAAGCGCATCAGCCTACCGGTTTCAAATCCAGACTGTACAGATGCCAGTGCAGTTGGGCGTCGCTGGCACCGGGGACGTCGTTGACGCGGCGGAGGATGGCGTTGCCTTGCCAGTGTTGGGGCTGGTTGTTGGTCTGGTGGACGGTTAGCTCGATGGGCAGGGTGGCGTAAATCGATCCGGCGGCGCCTTCGGCGAAGGTATCGTCGCCGATGCGCAGCTCGAATTGGGCGATGTCGGCGAAGCTGGCGCTGAACTCTTCAAGGCTTTGGCTGGGCGCGCCGCGCTCGCCCCAGAGGGCGTAGGCGCTTGGGTAGTCGCCATTGTTGAGGGCGTGGTAATAGCGTTGCAGGGCGTCGATGGCGCCATTGATGCTGCGGTCGATGGGCGCGGGTTCTGCCGGTTGCGGCTCAGTCGGTGGTAACTCAGTCGGTTGTAGCATGGTGGGTTCGGGTTGATTGCAGCCGGCGAGTGCCAGCAGTGCGAGCCAGGGAAGCAGCCTACGAGCGGTCATCTTTGCGCCCTCCAGTCAGGATTTTCAGTGGCCGGTGCCATGCAGCACCGGGCTTTGTAGTAGGCTACCGTGGTTTTCTCGTTTAACGCAGTCGGGTTATGGAAAAGACGTTTCAACCCTGGTTAATCATTGACGATCATCAGATGTTTTCCGGTGCGCTGGCGCTGACCTTGGGTAGTCTGGTGCCGGAGCTGTCGGTGACGACGGTGCCCAGTGCCGAGGCGGCGTTGCAGTTGCTGGCCGAGTCGGACACTCATCACTTTGCACTGGCGTTGCTGGATCTGGACCTGCCGGATATTCACGGCCAGACGCTGTGCGAACTGTTGTTGCAGCGTTACCCCGAGTTGCCGGTGCTGGTGTGTTCGGCCAATCCGAGCCCGGTGAGTGCGCAGCAATTGCGCGCCAGCGGCGCGCGCGGTTATGTCACCAAAGATCAATCCGCCGAGGCGTTGTTGCAGGCCGCGCGCGAGGTGTTGGCGGGCGCGCCCTGGGTGACCACCGAGGCGCTGGCGCAATTAACGGCCTCAACTGAGGCGGCGCCGGAGTTGCTGTCGCGGCGGCAACTATCGATTTTGCGTTTGATGCAGGCCGGTCAGACGGTCGATGAAATTGCCCGGCAATTGCACCTGAGCGCTAACACCATCAAAACCCACATCCGCCTGATGTACGACAAACTCGATGCGCGCAACCGCAGCGATTGTCTGCGCATCGCCGCCCGTTTGGGGCTGCTGTAAGCCGTCGTTATTCCGCTTTCAATTGCGCCTGGGTGAGGCGGTTCAGTGCCGCGGCCAGGGCATCGCTTTGCACCGGTTTGAACAGAATTTCCTGGCTGTGGTCGGCCGGGTTTGGGTTGAGCCGTTGTTGCCCCTCGGGCGAGGTATTGCCGGTGAGAATTAACACGGGCAGGCCGGGCTGATGCTCGCGGACGCGTTGGATGATGTGGTTGCTTTGAGTGTTTGTGTCGAGTTGATCGTCGGTAATCAACACATCGAAACGGGCGCAGGCGCTTACGAGTTGTTCGGTCAGTTCGGCGGCGCTGCGCGCTGTCCAGACGTCGCAATCCCAACCGACCAGCGTGGCCGACAGGGCGTCCATGACGTCGTTTTCGTCTTCCACCAACAGCACGCGCAGCGCCGGTGGCGGTTCGGTGTCGGGCGTATCGCCTGGCCGTTGTTCGCGTTGGGCGGCCACCGTTGGCAAGCGCAGTTGGAAGCGGCTGCCCAGGCCCGGCTGCGAATGCAGTTGCAACGGAATGCCGAGCCGCTGCGCTAAACGCGTGACGATGGATAACCCCAAACCAAAGCCTTGCACGTCGGCATCGCGGCCATCGGCAATGCGATAGAAGGCTTTGAATATCTGCGACTGGTGTTCCAATGCGATGCCCGGCCCGGTGTCGCGAATGTTCAGCAAACAAAAATCGCCTTCGGTTTTCAGGCTTAAATGGACTTCGCCTTCGGTGGTGTATTTGAGTGCGTTGTCGAGCAGGTTGCTGACGATTTGATTGAGCAATTGCGGGTCGGTTGATACCCAGAGGTCCGCGCTGTCCAAACGCAACGTCAGCCCGCGCCGGTCCGCCAGCGGCTGAAACCGCTGCGCCAGTTGCTGTAGCCATTGGCCTAAATTGAAGTCGATTTTATTCGGTGCCTGAGTTGGTGCATCGAGCGCGGTTAAGTCGAATAAATGCGTCAGTAATTCGTTCACGTTGCGCAGGCTGTCGTCGAGCCGGTCGATCAATTCCGCTTCGTTTTTATGAGTCGCTGTATTTTTATGAGCCTCTGCATGGCGTGACGCATCGCGGCGCAACAGGCCGCTGAACAGGGCGGCGGCTTGCAATGGCTGGCGCAAATCGTGGCTGGCGGCGGCAATAAACCGATTCTTTTCCGCAACCGCTTGTTCGGCTTCGCGCTGCGCCATCTGGTGTTCAACGCGCAAACGAATGTAGGCCAATTGTTTGCGATGGCTGATCACGCTGAATGCGGCCAGCACTGCCAAGGCCGCCGGCCCGACGAACCAGTAGCGGCCGTCGCTTTGCACGATCAGTTGAACGGAAAACGACAAAATTGTCGGCGCTAAAAATGCCAGATAAATATCGGGGTACGGATAGGCGCCCAAGGTGACCGATGGCATCGCCGACAGCAACACCAGAATCAGTAGCAGCGCCAGTAATTGACTGTGCGAAGCGCCGCCGAAAAACAGCCAGGGCGCCGTCGCCCAGAACAACCCCCACAACAACGCCAGATACAAATTGGCGGCGTGCCAACGGTTCAATTGCAACGGCTGGGTGGGCGGATGTTCGCGGTAGTAATTGAGCACCCGAAACGACACCAGCGATACCACACCCAGGCAAACAAACCAGCACAGCAACGCCCAGGGCGAAGCGCTGAAACTGAACAGCAAAGCCAGCAGTGCCGAGGTTGGAATGGACGACAGCAGGCGCGGTCGTAATTCCTTGTTGAACATGTCGTAGCGTTGCCACTGGATGTGTTCTTCCAGTGTCGGGTTCGGAGTGAGGGGCATGTGCAGCATGATCAAGCCTGACGAAGGCCCGGATGTTGCCACATCCGGGTGGGGGATCAAATGAAAGCGAATGATTGTCTTTAGGGGATGGCCGGTGGGCTGAAGCTGATGATGCGGCCTTCACTGGTGGCATCGTGACACCAGAGGTTGTCGCCATCGTAATCCAGCGCATCGGCACAACGACTGGCGGCGGCGGCGCTTATTTTGGTGGGTGTACCGCCGCTGCTCAGTGCGGATTCGGCGAGCCCGATCATGCCTTGATCGCCGCTGACCAGATAGACGCCCTGACCTTCGACCCGGGTCATGGCGGCGACGCTGAAAATGCTTTGGGCGCCGGTCAGGGGGTTGGTGGCCGAATCGAACAAGGTGGTTCGCGCAGACGCGCCGGTTGCCCGTTCGATGATGGTGTTGGTGTTGGTGGTGCTGGCCAGGATGGCGAAGGGGTCGCCGTTTTCTTCATAGGCCGTGGTGACGCTTTTCATCGCGCGGGATTGGTTAAAACCTGCGACGTTGCTGCTGGTGACAAACCGACTGCTGGCGCTGGTGGTAAACAGATCGACGGTTATCTTGGAATTGCCGATTGCTGGGCTGGTGTTGTTCCTGCCCACCAAATAAAGGCGCGCGACATTGCTGTCGTCACCTGAATCAAATCTCGGTGATAAGCCATTGCACTGCCACAAGCTGGTGGTGGTTCGCGTTGTTTCTGGGTCGCTGGCTAAGAACAATCGAATGGTGGCGCTTGAGCTGGAGGCGTTATAGGCGCAGGCAGCGATCAAGTAATCGGTTTTGGTGACGCCGCCTTGAGTGTCGTCAATCCGAAAGGCCACCATGTCTTCGAAACGTTCGAAGCTGGTGAAATCTGAAGTGCTGAATGTACTGTCACCTGGTTTGGCCTGCAGCAGGCGTGCGTTGCTGGCGAATTGTGCCAAGGCGAAGATGGCGTGGTCGCTGTCGTTCTGGGGGGCGCTAATGGCGATCATGATGTCGTTGCCGGCCGACCATTTGGGGTCGGTGATGGTCGACAGCACAGTATTGCCACCGTTGCCAGTGCCTGAATTACTGGGGCTGCAACCGCTGAGCAGCGCAGACATTATGGCTGTAAAAAGACAGATTTTTTTTGCAAAAAACATAATCACTCCGAGTTTTCGGCCAGTGTTAATCGGCTGAATATCGCACCAGCCGGAAACAAAAATGCGCAAGAAAATTGCTCCGATGGTTCACACCGGAGCGCTAACAATTAGTCACTGATGTTGGGTGGGCTGAAGCGGATTAATCGGCCTTCGCTGGTGGAGTCGTGACACCACAAATCAGTGCCATCCCAGGCCAACGCATCGATGCAACGGTCGCCATCGCCACTGAGTTTTTTGGTGCGGCCATCGAGACCGTAGACTTCGCTATGGCGGTTGCCGATCAGACCTGGTTTTTCCCCAACCATATAAAGGCCATGGTCAGGTGCCAGAATCATATCGGTCATATCAAAGGGCTCGGTGGCTGCTGTGAATGGATTGATTGCGCTGTTGTAGTAAGACCAGGTTGTACTAAAAGACCGCTTGGCGGAGATTTCATTACTGCTGGTGCTTTGCATGGCGTACAGCGGAATCGCGGTCACCTCAGTGACGAAGAGACTTTCGATGGCTCGCATTGAATAATCAGAAGAACCGACCGATTCGCCGACCCAACTGCTGCTACTGAAGGCGTTGGCCGTGCCGATGCTAGCCTCTGTGCTGTAGAACAGATCGACATCGAAGGTCAATTTACTAACGACGGCGCTGCCAGAGTTGTACGCAAAACGAATCTGAACGTCGTCGCCATCGCTGTAGTTGACCGGGTCAACAGCGACACTGGCGCAGCTGACAGCGCTGGTCGGTTTGGTTGTGTATATATTGTTCGGGTCACTGGCTAAAAACAGTTCCAGAGAGCCGTCTTGTGCGCAGCCGACCATGGCGTAATCGGTTTTGCTTTCACCGTCTTTGCTTTGAGTGATTCGTACGGCGGCGATGTCGTTGTACTTGGCGTCGGTGGCCAATTGGGTTGAAGAAAACGTTTTGTCTCCGCGTTGGCCGCTGAGCAAGCGTTGCACGTTCGTGGTGTCGTTGCGGACCAAGGCAAAGATGCTGGCTTTGGTATCGAAATACGGAATGGCAATGGACGCCCAGGTATCAGCGCCGGCGCTCCAGTTCGGGTCGTTGATGGTGTAGGTAGTAGCACTGCCGCCGTCGCCGTCGCCGGACGAGGGGTTGCAACCGCTGAGTAACATCGACAGCAAGGCCCAGCCGGCCCAGCCAAGGTGAGTGAATTTCATAATCGCTCCGTGGATTCAAGGAATAGAACGGTGCGATTTAAAAAGATTGAGTCGGTTGGCTTCTTCACCTGAAAAGGTGAAATCGATGAAGCCAGTTTTTATTTTGCGGCAGCGTTAACAAAAGTAACCGCTCAGCCGGGGTCGCTGAGCGGTCGAACTAAGTGATGCAGTTGAAACCGGGGTTAGGCGGCGACCGTCAGCCGGTCAATCTGTTCGCCCGCCGCAGCCAGCGCCTGGTTTTTGAACTCTTCACCCATGTTGACGCCTTCGGCGCGCACGGTGCTGACGTCCGTCAGACCCAGCAAACCGAACACGGTCGCGAGGTGGCTTTCCTGATGTTCCATTGCCACTCTCGGACCTTCGCTGTACACGCCACCGCGTGACGACGCCAGTATCACTTTTTTGCCGGTAACCAGACCTTCCGGGCCGCTTTCGGTGTAGCGGAACGTGCGACCGGAAACGGCGATGCGGTCGATCCAGGCTTTCAATTGCGTCGGCATGCCGAAGTTGTAGAACGGCAGGCCGATGACGATGACGTCGGCAGCGAACAGTTCATTGAGCAGGGTTTCGGTCAATGCAAACTGAGCGGCCTGTTCCGGGCTGTGTTGGTCGGCCGGAACCTGAGTGGCTGACAGGGCGGTCATGTCGAGGTGGGCAATCGGCTCGGCGACGAGGTCGCGATGCACAATCTGAGCACCTGGGTTTTGTGCGGCCAGGCGTGCCACCACTTGAGCGCTGAGCTGACGGGAAACGGAAAGTCCGCCCAGAATGGACGAGTCGAGATGCAGGATATTCATGGCGTTGGCTCCAAGGATGTGTGAACGGAGCACAGAATAGTGTTGTTCTTGATATAGGATTAGTCGTCTAATATTGGCTTCATTGTTCAGTTTTTGGAACGCAGCCTGAGCGGGCTTTTTCGGGAACACAGCGGAGCGACGCCATGTCCATGCAATCGATGCAAGACCTCACCAGCCTGGCGTTGTTCGCGCGGGTGGTGGAACACGGCGGTTTCACCGCAGCGGCGCGGGCGCTGGGCATGCCGAAATCGACGTTGAGCCGACGCATCAGCGAATTGGAGCGGCGTCAGGGCGTGCAGTTGCTGCGCCGTTCCACTCGCAAGCTGTCGCTCACCGATGTCGGCCGGGCCTTTTTAGTGCATTGCCAGGAATTGCTCGCCGCCGCCGAAGCGGCTGATCAAGTGACGCAATTTGTGCAGGAAGTGCCGCGCGGCACCATCCGCGTCAGTGCGCCTTATCAATTGTCGCATCTGCTGCTGACGCCACTGGTGCCGGCGTTTATGAAACAGTTCCCGGAAGTGCGGGTGGAACTGGTGATCACCAATCAGCCGGTCGATTTGCTGGCCGAACAGGTGGACGTGGCGTTTCGCGTGCGTGCGCGCATTGAAGATTCCTCCTTGATTGCGCGGCCATTGGCGTCGGATAAAAGCCACCTCTATGCCCACCCGGATTTAATCGCCCGCCTGGGCGAACCCCAACACCCCGATGAATTACGCGACTGGCCCACCTTGTCGATGATGTACGGCAACGGCCGCTATCAATTCGACATGACCGATGCGCATGGCAACTGCCTGACGGTTCGCCATCGCCCGGTGTTGGTGGGCGACGATATGGGGCTGTTGCGCGAAGCTGCCGGCCAGGGTTTGGGTGTGGTGATGTTGCCTGAACAATTGGGCGAATCCTGGGTGCGACGCGGGCACCTTCAGAAAGTGTTGCCGGACTGGACTCTGCCGACCGGCAACCTGCTTTTGGTGTATCCGTCGCGGCGCGGATTGCTGCCTGCGGTGCGCGCCTTTATCGATTATGTGATTGAACATTACCAGGCTAATCCTGAGTTACCGAAATGCGATTAAGCCGGTCAATTTAGGTGTCGGAAAATCGTCATTTCGGTTTGGTAATTTCGGTGTTCGGGTAAAAGCGTCAAGCCTTAGTCGTTTTCGAAAACGACGGTCAATAATCGCGTTATTGCTTTTTATTTTTAACTGCTTGTTTTGCAAGCTGTTCCTAATCAATAGGTGTCGAAACTGTCCCGTTTTTAACAAAAGCGCTTGGACAAAACCGATCGCTATTGCCAAGCTGTGCGTTCACTGTGCTGAACGCTTTGTTGTTCAGTGCGCAAACTGTGTCGGGCAAAGGTGTTTAAGCCGTGACGGCGAAGGCGATCAGGTATGTGCTCTTATTGGGGCTGAGTGTGTCGCTTGCTGCGTGTCAGAGTAACCCACCTGCGCCGGTCGTATTTGCGCCCACCCAGGCCTTCGGCACCATCGATATGATGGCGCAGGCCGATCAATTACAAGACGCCATTCGCGCGCACGATTTCTCAACCGTCAGTGAATCGCTGGCGCCTTGTTTATCGCAACCGGAAAACGAACCGGCGTTGGAATTACGCTGCGCACATCTGTATCAGGCGGTGGCGGTATTGGACGAACCGTTATTAAACGGATTGCAGCAATGGCTGGTCGTTGAGCCGATGAATTACCACGCGCGCATGCTGATGGGGCAGGCCAAATTGCACGCCGCCTGGGCCGAACAAGGCCGGCATTATCCGCGTAATACGCCGCTGTTTTATCGCCAGCGTGCCAGTGCGTTTCGCTCGCTAGGGCAGGCGCATTTAGACATCGCTATTAATTTGCATCCGGAATTGCCGTTTGCCTACGCCAGTGCCATTCAATTGCTCAGCGACGAAGAAGCTTTGGATGGCGCCGAGCAACTGTTCCAGCGTGCGCGTTTTTGGGTACCGGGCAGTTTAGTAGTGGCGCAGGCGTATCTCGATGCCAGCCAGACCGCAGGCTTGGGCGTGTACGGTCGTTTGAATACCGTGGCGGCCGATTATCAGCAACAGAATTACAACACCGAATCAGCCGACTGGCTGGCGGCGTACGCCGACTTTTTGCAAGTCTGGTCGGCGCCTGCGAACGGCGCCATATTCCAAAACCCGCAGCAGGCGTTGACCCAATTGCAGCGATTGGTGGATCAAGGTTATCGCTGGCCCCGGCTGTATTGGTCGCTGGCCGATGTGAACGCGCGCCTCGACCAGATGGACGCCGCGCGCGACGCCATGTTGAAGGCAATAGACGCCGCACCCTACGATGAATTTATTCTGGCAACCGCTGCCTGCACTTGCTTTGGTTTGCAACTGGATGAAGCGGTGGCGTTGAACGAACGCTACGTCGAACGGTTCCCGACCGCCTTTTATGGCTGGCGTAATCTGGCGCGCGATTATTTGAATCAGGGCGATTATCCGGCGACATTAAACGCCGCGCGCACCGCCTTGGCTTTGCGCCCGCTTGATGCCGAAATGCGCCGTTATCGACGCGGTACCTTAGCGGTATTGGGGCAGACCGAAGAGACCGTTGAAGACCAAAATTATTATCAGTCGCTGGCGTTGGATGGCTTGCAGTTGGAGCTGCAAATGGCGCAGGTTCGCAACGGCCTGCGTGAGCAAATTGAACCGCGACTCACGGCCGCACAGTTGCACGAATTTGATCTGGCGTTGGTCGATTATCTGAATGCTCAGACGCTGACGCCGCTATTGGCTGAACGCTTCAACGACTTCCATTGGGACACCGATACCTGGCACGCCGTCAGTACATTTTTAGTGGACCAGGCCGGCATTGCCGACGAGTTGGACGATGATTACCGGCAAAGCGTCCGACTGCGTTTCCCGATCGATCAGGACGGCCACGCCGTCGCCGAACTCGACCACGTTTTTCGCCAGACGGTGAATGCGCTGGTGCAGGAATTTATTTATCGCCAGAGTCAGCAGCTGCCGATAACGGGCAGTGGGATGACCAGTTAGCTTGGCAGCAACATCAGGAAGGAATTGTCGAATGAACAGATCAATACGACGCACTGTTCTGTGTTTGATCAGCGTCACTGTACTGTTGCAGGCACAAGCCGCCGTACCGATGTTTTTCGAAGAATTGGATTTGCACGATCAAGCGATGGCGCTGTCGAACGCGTTGCGTATCGGTGATCTGGCAACCGTGAAGGCAGGGCTGGAACCGTGCCTGACCATTGAATTGCCCGACGTTCGAACCGAACAACGTTGCACACGTCTGTACGCCGACATCGTGGTTCTGGATGCTGATTTTCAGCGTGCGTTGCGCAATTGGGTCAGCAACGAGCCGAACAATTATCACGCTCGGTTACTGATTCATAAGATGTTGTCACTGGCGGCGTGGTCGGAACGTGGACACGGCTATTCCGATGAAACGCATCCGTACCACATGCATTTGTATGAGCAATATCAAGCGCAAGCTCGTGTGCATTTGGAGGCGGCGTTGTCACTGCGACCGGACTTACCGTTTGCCCATACCGAGATGATCAATCTGGTCGGCCGCACCGGCAGCAATGCCGACTGGTTGCGTCTGCACGAGCAGGCTTTGGAACAGGTGCCTGGCAGTTTTGAATTGGCGCGCAATGCGCTTTATGTCGCGCAGCCGCGCTGGGGTGGTTCTTACGTTCTGCAAGATGAACTGCTGCGTGAGTATTTGAGCAAGGCGGACGAATTTCCCGATTTCGCCGTGCTGGAAGATTATCTGACCTTGCTGCGGGCGCGGGATTATAAAGACGGCTACGAAGTGAAAGCGGACCCGCAGCGTGCGGTGGCAATGCTGACTGAATTGGCAGAGAAACAGTACCCCTGGGCCGATTTGAATTGGATTCTCGCTGACGCTTACAACAAATTGGATCAGCCCGAGCAAGCCCGCGCGCCGATGATTCGGGCATTGGTGTTGGAGCCGGATGAAGAGTTTTTTCTGCACGTGGCGGATTGCACTTGCTACGGCTTGAGCGATGCAGAAGTGATTGCCATAGCGGAGCGTTATGTGGCGCGTTATCCAACGGCCTTCGCTGGTTGGACTGGCCTGGGTTACAAATATTATTTCGCGGAAGATTATCCGGCAGCGTTGGACGCCTTTTCGCAGGCGTTGGAATTGCGACCACTGGACCCACGCATGCATCAATTTGAACAGTGGAGCAAAGACAAACTCGGCATTGCCTACGAAGACTTTCGCAGCACCGAATATTTTAAGGATCTGACGGTGTACAGCATCGAAAGTTACGAGTTTTCCGACAGCCTGAAAAATGATTTACGCGATTTAATTCGACCGCAAATCGGGCGTCAATGGTGGCAACGATTGGATGTGGCGTTGGATGGTGCCATTACCCGACAGGCCATCGACACCGACGTTCGCCCGCGCCTGGATGCGCTCGAATTAAGCCACGATCAGTGGAAAGTCGTCAGTACCTTTTTTGCCGACCGGGCACACATTGCCAATCACATGAAGGAAAGTTACCGGACTGAGGTTCGCAACGATTATGACGACGCCAACCCTGACGATCCGATTAACCAGGTCTGGTCACAATATCGCAGCGCACTTGATGCGTTGGGGGATCGTTTTATTGACGAGTTGAATGGTGGCAGTCTGGAAAACATCAGCGCAATTTAACGGCGTTTTTAACGACAAGCCTGACTCTTGGTCAGGCTTCCACCACCGCCAATTTCTTCAACGCCATTCCCGCCGCCGCAGTGCGGTTATCGACGCCAAGTTTGGCGAAAACCTGCTCCAAATGTTTGTTCACCGTGCGCGGACTCAGTTCGAGAATCTGCGCCACTTCGCGATTGGTTTTTCCATTTGCCACCCAGTACAACACCTCGGCTTCGCGTTCGGTGAGCGGCAGTTCGGCTTTCAGTAATTCGGCGCCGGAGGGGCGCTCGCCGTCGATCAAACGTAGCAGTGCTTCGTTGTCGCTGGCCTGGGCGACAAAGCGGAATAACAACGGATAGTTCGGATGCTCCAATGGCAAGCTGTGGCCCGGTTCGGGTTGTCGGCGCAGCCAATCGGCGAGGCGTGGGGCGAGGTCGTCACTGAGCCAGTCGTCGCTGGCGCCGGCGCGGGCGAACAGGGCGTGGGTTTGTGGCGTGGCCCAGTGAATCTGGCCGTCGGGGTCGGCGGTGAGCAAGTTTTGGCCGGTGCGATCGAGCGCGGTTTGTGCGCTGGCGGTGAGGCGGGCATTGTTTAAATGCACGCGCATTCTTGCCAGTAATTCGTTCGGGTTGATGGGTTTGGTCAGGTAATCGACGCCGCCGCATTCGAGGCCGCGCACGATGTCGTCGGTGTCGGTCAGGCCGGTCATAAAAATCACCGGAATCGACGCCAACGCCGGGTCGGCTTTTAATGCTTCACACGCGGTGAAGCCGTCCATGTTGGGCATAACGGCGTCCATCAGGATGATATCCGGGCGGATGCGTTTGGCGATGGTCAGCGCCTGCTTGCCTTCCAGCGCCAGCAATACTTCCAGGCCGGCGCTTTCCAAGGCGTCGTGAATTAACCCCAGGGCGTCGGGGGAATCGTCGACCACTAAAACGATGTCGTTGCGCTCGCTCATTTCGGTTCGAACTCCAGCTGTTGCGCCAGCTTATCGAATTGCAGCCGTTGCGCCAGTTCGACCAATTGCTGGTGCGCTTCGTTGGTGATGAGCTTCAGGTCGGCCACTTGCTCCAGGGTGTTGACGACGCCGCGCCGATGGCCGATTTCGGCGTAAGCTTTGAGTTCGCGCAGCAGCGGATGGTCGGGCAAATTCAGCGGTTTGGTGGCGGGCGTTTGGTTGAGTGCGACCGGCTCATAGTGTTGCAGCGGTTCGTCGTCTTGCTGGTAGGTCCAGGCCAGTTTCAGGTGCTGGGCGATTTTGTCGAGCAGCCGCTGGTTGCTGACTGGTTTCACTAAATAATCGTCGTAGGCGTTGCGGTAACTGGGGTCGCGCTGGTGTTCCTGAGCGTCGGCCGAGAGCATGACGATGGGCGCGTCGATGTCGCGTTCGCGCAGCGTGCGGGCGAGGTCGAGGCCGTTCATGCCGGGCATGGAAATGTCGAGCAAAAACAGATCGGGTGTGACCTGATTGAGCATGGTCAGGCAGCTGTCGGCGTCGTGTGCTTCTAACGTGGTGAAGCCGAGCGGAATTAGCAAATCGGCGAGCAAACCGCGCAACACCGGGTCGTCGTCTACCAAACACAAGGTACGCTGCAACCCTTCGTAGCCGACGATGCGGCGTGGCCGGTCGGTGACATCCGCTTCGCTGGTGACCCAGGGCAACATCAGGCTGACGTTGAAGCAACTGCCTTGGCTCAGTTCACTGTCCACATTCAAATTACCGCCCATGATTTCGGTCAGCAGTTTGACGATGGTCAGGCCCAAACCGGTGCCGGGCAGGTTCGGAGTGTCGGCGTTTCGCACTCGCTCGAATGGATCAAAAATGCGTTCCAAAGCGTTGGCGGGAATGCCGACGCCGGTGTCGGTGATGGAAATATCCGCAACCTGATTGCGGTAATGAATGTCGAGTGTGACCGAGCCTTTTTGGGTGTATTTAATTGCGTTCGATAACAGATTAATCAGAATTTGCCGCAGCCGTTTTTCATCGGTGATGACCGTTTTCGGCAGCGGGTCGTGGCGAATGCACTGGAAGGCGATGCCTTTGGCTTCGGCCTGCATGGCGAACATGGTTTCCAACTGGTCGAGCAGTTCCGGCAGTTGCACCCGGTTGCGATACAAATCGAGTCGGCCGGCTTCGATTTTTGAGACGTCCAATAAACCTTCGATCAAGTCTGTCAGGTACTGACCGCTGCGCCGAATCGTCGCCAGTCCGTGTTGATGGCTGGGCGGGGTGTCGTTGCGGTCGGCCAGCAATTGGGCGTAACCGAGGATGGATTGCAGCGGTGTGCGCAACTCGTGGCTGAGGCCGGTGAGGTAACGACTCTTGGCGGCGTTGGCGCGTTCGGCGAGTTCTTTGGCGCGTTGTAATTCCAGGTCGGTGCGTTGGTGCGCTTCAATTTCGCGGGTCAGTTTTTGCGTCTGCCGGTTGGATTCTTTTTGCGCCACTACGCGACTTTCGTGCGCCAATAAAAACAGCCAGGCGATAACGCCGGAGACAATCAACAGCGTGAAAAACAGCGTTCCCATGGTTTGATCGAGCAGTGCAATTTCGCCGGCGGTTTGCGGATTCATGCGGCGGTGAATCAACGCCAATAACGCCGCCGTCAGCAAATTAATGGTCAGTAAAATGGCGATAAAACGGCCGAGGCGGGAGTTCACCCAGCGCACGGCTTTGACCGGCAACAGCACGCGCAATGAATCAATTATTTGCTGCGACAACCGCGCCTGGGGTTTGCAGCTATCGAGGCAACGCACGTCGAGCGAACAGCACAGCGAGCAGATCGGTTGCTGATACGCCGAGCAGTAACTCATGTCTTCGACTTCAAAATCGTTCTCGCAAATGCCGCAGGTGAGTGTGCGGTGTTGTTCGCCGTGTGAGTGTCGCGCCAGCGGAATCAATTCCGGCGATTGCCGCGCCAGGTAATAGCGGCCTTTGGTCAGCCAGGCGATGGTTGGCACACAGATGAAGCAGGCAATTAAGCTGATGAAATGCGCCAAGGTCGCTGCGACTTCGCCGAACAAACCCAGATAGGCAATCATGCCCAGGGCGGTGGCGATCAACATCGAGCCGGTGCCGACCGGGTTGATGTCGTACAGATGCGCGCGCTTGAATTCGACGTGCGACGGACTTAAACCAAGCGGTTTGTTGATCAGCAAATCGGCCGATAGCGAACACAGCCAACTGACGGCGACGATGGCGAACACGCCGAGAATCGCTTCCAGTGAACGGTAAATGCCGAGTTCCATCAGGATCAGCGCGATGGTCACATTGAATACCAACCAGACGACGCGGCCGGGGTGGCTGTGCGTTAAACGCGAGAAAAAATTCGACCAGGCAATCGAGCCGGCGTAGGCGTTGGTGACGTTAATTTTCATCTGACAGAGGATGACCATCAGCGCCGCCAGAATGAGCGCTAACTTGTCGGATTGGGTCAGATAGAAAAACACCGTCTGGTACATGTGCGTCGGGTCAGACGCGGTTGCCGCTGGTATGCCCTGACGAATCGCCAGAAACGCGAGAAACGAACCGAGCAGCATTTTGATAACGCCGAACACTACCCAACCCGGGCCGGCGAGAATCAGCCAGAACCACCAGCGTTTTTTATTGGCGTCGGTTTTTTCCGGCATAAACCGCAGGTAATCGACTTGTTCGCCAATCTGCGCGACCAGCGCAAAAAACACCGAGGCAGCGGCGCCGAACAGCAGGATGTTGAAATCGCCAGCGGCGGGTAAATCGGCTGGGGCAAAATGCGTCCAGTCGGGGATGGAATTGAAATCGTGCACAATCACCACGGCCAGCGCCGCGCACTGCAACGCCAGCCAGATCCATTGCGAACCGGCCTGGAATTTACTGATCGCCCGAATGCCGTGAGTGACGATGGGAATGACCGCCACAGCGCAGAGGAAATAACCAACCGCCACCGGAATGCCGAGCAAGGCTTTTAATGCCGAGGCCAGAATCGCCGCTTCGATGGCGAAGAAAATAAAGGTGAAGGAGGCGTAGATCAGCGAGGTGATGGTGGAACCGAGATAACCAAAACCGGCGCCTCGGGTCAGCAGATCGATGTCCAGACCGTGCTTGGCCGAATAGTAGGTGATCGGAAAGCCGGTGATAAAAAACAGTGCGCACACCACCAGCATGGCGGCGACGGTGTTGATAAAGCCGTAGCTGAGCGTTACCGCTGCGGCGATGCCTTCGAGCGCTAAAAAAGCAGTGGCGCCGAGCGCGGTGTGGCCGACCCGGTCGATGCTCATGCGCCGGCCTTTGTGGGCGGTGAAACGCAGCGCGTAGTCTTCCAGCGTCTGGTTGGCGACCCACTTGTTGTAGTGGCGACGGACTTTGAAAATTTTCTGCGAGGCGGTCATGCCGGGCGCTCGTTTCAGCTCAATTCAATGGCGTTGGGCGCGCCACTTGCCCTTTTTTGGTGCAATTATCGGAATGGGCCGAGGCGCGGTTGACGGCACTGGCGCTGGCGCGAGTGCCGTGACGCTCTACAGCAGGCTTTGTGCCAGTGCTAAACTCGCCAGCCGTTTCCGCCCGACCGTTGCTGCCATGCGCATTCTGATGCTCGATAACCACGATTCCTTCACCTACAACCTGGTGCATTACCTCCAGGAATTGGGCGCTGAGGTGGTGGTGCGGCTGAGCGATGCGATTACGCTGGCCGAACTGGATGCGCTGGCACCGGACGGCCTGATGATTTCTCCCGGCCCGTGCACGCCGAACGAAGCCGGCATTTCCATGGCGGCGATTGCGCATTGTGCCGGTCGCCTGCCGATTCTCGGCGTCTGCCTGGGGCATCAGTGCATTGCCCAGCTGTACGGCGGTAACGTCGTGCGTGCGCCGCGTGTGATGCATGGCAAAACATCGCAGGTCCGGCACCAGCAACAGGGCGTGTTCGCCGGTTTGCCACAGCCGCTGACAGTGACGCGCTATCACTCGCTGGTGGTCGATGCAGCGTCCTTGCCGGCCAAACTGGAAGCGACCGCCTGGGTGGATGACGCCGACGCAACGGTGTTGATGGGTTTGCGCCATCGTTCCTTGCCGATTGAAGGCGTGCAGTTCCATCCCGAATCCATCCTTACCCAAAGCGGCCATGAGCTGCTGGCGAATTTTCTACGCCAGATCGACGCGGCCAGCCGTGCGGAGTGAACGCTGCGGGTTTGATCTGATATAGTCGTCAGTCCCCGATTTAGCGCCGCAGGAGCCGCCGTCATGGACATCAAAGCCGCCTTAAAACGCATTTCCGAACACGGACATTTCAGCCAGGACGAAATGCAGGCCGTGATGCGCCTGATCATGACCGGCGAATGCACCGATGCGCAGATTGGCGCTTTCCTGATGGGCCTGCGCATGAAAGGCGAAACCATCGAGGAAATTACCGGCGCGGCGCTGGTGATGCGCGAACTCTCGGCCAAGGTCGAAGTCAGCGGTGATCATCTGATCGACACCTGCGGCACCGGCGGCGACGGCCAGGACTTGTTCAACGTCTCTACCGCCGCTGCCTTTGTGGCCGCTGCCGCCGGTGCGCGCGTTGCCAAACACGGCAACCGCGGCGTGTCGTCCAGTTCCGGCAGTTCCGATTTGCTCGAAGCCGCGGGCATCAACATCAACCTGACGCCGGAACAAACTGCGCGCGCCATCGATTCGGTTGGCGTCGGTTTTATGTTCGCGCCCGCGCACCATTCGGCGATGAAACACGCCATCGGCCCGCGCAAGGAATTGGGCATGCGCACCATTTTTAATTTGATCGGCCCACTGACCAATCCGGCCGGTGTAAAACGCCAGGTAATAGGCGTGTTCAGCGCGAATCTGTGTGAGCCACTGGCGAATGTGTTGAAGCGTTTGGGCAGCGAACACGTGCTGGTGGTGCACTCGCGCGACGGTCTGGATGAATTCAGCATCGGCGGTGCCACCGAAGTGGCCGAACTGAAAAATGGCGAAGTCAAAACCTACACCGTGCGGCCGGAAGACGTTGGCTTGGCGACGCAGGGTTTGTCTGGTCTGGCGGTGAAATCGGCGCAGCAAAGTTTTGAAGTGATTCGTGCCGCGCTTTCCGGTGCTGACGATGAAATTGCTGCCCGCGCGGCCGACTTGATTGCCTTCAACGCCGGCGCAGCCATCTATACCGCCGGCGTGGCGCAGTCGTTGGAAGCCGGCGTATCGATGGCGCAGGATGCGATTTCCACCGGCATGGCGTTCGAAAAACTGAAAGAGCTCGCCGCCTTTACCGATGCGCTGGCAGGTGCCTGATGAACCGCACTTCGATGGACAACATTTCGATGGACAGCACTCCAACCATTCTGAAAAAAATTCTGGCGCGCAAAGCCGAAGAAATTGCCGAGCGTTCGGCGCGGGTTTCGGTCAGTGAATTAGAGCAACGCTTTGACGACCAACCGGCGCCGCGCGGTTTTGCTAAGACAATGACTGAGCGCGTCTTACGTGGCGAATCGGCCGTGATCGCCGAAGTGAAAAAAGCCTCGCCGTCGAAAGGTGTGTTGCGCGAACACTTTGACCCGGCCGAGATTGCGCGCAGTTATGAAAAAGGCGGCGCGACTTGCTTATCGGTACTCACCGACCGTGATTTTTTTCAGGGCCATGAAGACTATTTAATCGCCGCGCGGAACGCTTGTTCGTTGCCGGTGATCCGCAAGGATTTTCTGGTCGATTCGTATCAGGTGACCGAAGCGCGCGCCATCGGTGCCGACTGTATTTTGCTGATCGTCGCTGCCTTGCAACCGACGCAATTAAAAGCGCTGCACGATCAGGCGTTGGAGCTGGGCATGGATGTGTTGGTGGAAGTGCATAATGCCGAGGAAATGCGTCAGGCATTGGCGCTATCGACGCCGTTGATTGGCATCAACAACCGCGATCTGCACACCTTTAATTTAACGCTGGATACGACGCTGACGCTGAAAGATATGGTCGATGACGGCCGCACGCTGATCACCGAAAGCGGCATTCTTGAACCGGCTGATGTGCAGTTGATGAAGTCCGAAGGTATTCACGGTTTTCTGGTGGGTGAAGCCTTTATGCGTGCCGACGATCCGGGCGCACGATTGAACGAATTATTTGGAGCAAACTGATGCCGCCGATTATTCCCATTCTGCTGGTTTTATTAATCGCCATTTTTGTGGTGCTGAAAATAACTTCTGCGCGTGGCTCGGAAGTGTCGGAAGAACAGATGGCGACTTACAGCAAGTGGCTGCGTATTTTGGTACCGGCGGTGCTGATTGCGGCGGCGATTCGGTATTTTTTCTTTTAAGCGTTGGCTTAAAAGAAAGGGAGACGCTGAACGCACGCTGCGCTGACGGGAGACGCTTGATACACACCGCAGCAAGCTGCGGTGTCGCTAACTGGCGTCTCCCGTCTCCCGTCTTCCGTCAAGCGTCTCCCGCTTTCCCTTTGCGATGTGGCGTTTTAGCCCGCGGCTTGCGCGGTGCAGCGCCCTTGGGCTTGTCACCCCTGGGCTTGTCGCTGCGTGGACGTTCGGCACGCGGTGCGTCTTTCTCGTCTTCATGCCAAACGCGTAAATGCAGTGGACGACCTTTGACGCGTGTCTTGCGCAATTGCTCGAAAATTTCCTTCGGCATGCCGGACGGCAGATCGACCAGGGTGTAGTTGTCGCGTATGGAAATGTTGTTGATGAAGCGACCTTCGATGCCGGCTTCGTTGGCAATGGCACCGACGATGTTGCCCGGTTCGACGCCGTCTTTACGGCCGACGTCGAGGCGGTATTTCTGGGCGTCGTAATCCAGCGGTTTGTCGGCTTTCGGTGCGCGTTCGCGCCGCGGACGGTCGCCGCGATCACCGCGCGGAGCGCGTTCGCCACGGCCTTCGCCGTCGCCCCGTTCACGCGCCGGGCGCGGTTTCGGGTCTTCCGGAATCTGCAGCGGCCGGTCTTCCTGCGCCATCATGGTTAAGGCGGCGGCGAGGTCGCGCAATTCGATGCCATCGCTTTCTACCCAGCCATCGACCAGCGCACGGAAGAAACCGAGATCGGCGGTTTCGATGCGGTTTTCCAGATCGGCGCGGAAGTTGGCGGCGCGGTGTTCACCCAATTCAGCAGCGTTCGGCAGCGGATAGGGTTTGATGACGGCTTTGGTGACGCGTTCGATGTCGCGCAGCAGACGGCGCTCGCGCGGTTTGACGAACATGATCGCCTTGCCGGAACGACCGGCGCGGCCGGTACGGCCGATGCGGTGAATGTAGGTTTGCACATCGCCGGGAATGTCCCAGTTGATGACGTGGCTGATGCGTTCAACGTCCAGGCCGCGAGCGGCAACGTCGGTGGCAATCACCAGATCGAGCTTGCCGTTTTTGAACTGGGTAATGATGTCTTCGCGTTGTTTCTGGGCCACGTCACCGCTCAGTGCGGTACAGGCGTGGCCGCGTGCGGCGAGTTTTTCCGCCAGGAACTGGCTTTCCACCTTGGTGCGCACGAACAGGATGGCGGCGTTCCACTCTTCCACTTCCAGAATGCGGGTCAGGGCTTCGAGCTTTTCGATGCCACCGACGTGCCAGACGTACTGGTCGATGTTGCCGAGTGAGGTCTGGTTGGCCTGAATTTCGATGCGCGTCGGGTTTTTCAGGTACTGCTCAGTCAGGCGTTTTACCTGCGGCATCATGGTGGCCGAGAACAGCGCGACCTGCTTTTCAGTCGGGGTGTGTTCCAGAATCCAGTCGATGTCTTCGACAAAGCCCATGCGCAGCATTTCGTCCGCTTCGTCCAACACCAGGTGGCGCAGGTTCGATAAATCGAGCGAGTTGCGACGCAAATGGTCCATCACCCGGCCTGGTGTGCCGACGATGACTTGCGGGTTTTGCTTCAGGCCGCGCAACTGGTTGCGCATGTCGGCGCCGCCGTAAATCGGCAGCACGTGAAAATTGGGCAGGTCTTTGGCGTACGCCTGGAAGGCCTCGGCCACCTGAATCGCCAGTTCGCGCGTCGGGCACAGCACCAGCGTTTGCGGCTCGCGCGAGTTGGTGTCCATGCGGCTGAGTAACGGCAGCGCGAAGGCGGCGGTTTTACCGGTACCGGTCTGGGCAAGGCCGAGAACATCCTGGCCGGACAAGACGGCGGGAATGGCCTGCTGCTGAATCGGGGTGGGAGTCTCGTAACCCAGACGGCTCAATGTTTCGAGCAACGCCGGAGCCAGACCCAGTTCTGAAAAACGGGGGCTATCGGTGGTCATGCTAATTTTCCTCGAGGGCCAGCGCTCGCTGGCAACGACTGCGACAGGAGCCGTGTTCGAGGGCGGACCGAGGCTGAGATCAGCGTGAATCGGGCCGGGCACAACCGCCAAAAAGCGGGATCAAGAAACGGGCTCCTTACCAACCCCGGCGCCGGTTTCCGACCGACCCTGGGGCAAAGGGGCGCGGAGTATAGCGAAGCGCAATGGCGCTGTCTGTTTTTTTGTGAAGTCTTTGTTGATTGAAGGTCAGCAGGGTAGTCGATTCGCTGTGGGTGTGTAATATACACACTATGAATAGTGTAGCCATCATTAAGCGACTCTTTGTAGATCAAAAACAACGCGAAGGATGGCGGCGGGTAGGCGGCAAGGGTGATCACTCGAAATTCAAACACCCGGACAAGCCCGGCCACGTCGTAGTGCCACATCCACGGAAGGATTTACCGATCGGTACAGTGCGCAATATATACCGCCAGGCCGGCTGGGAGTGGAGGTGAACCATGCTTTATCCAATCTATATTCATCCCGGTAACGCTACGGAAGCACACGGAGTGACGCTGCCTGATTTTCCGGGTTGTTTCTCCGCTGCAGACGACTGGGAAGCCATCCCAGCCGCTGTGCAGGAAACGATAGAACTGTGGTTTGAAGGGGAAGATATCGAGGTACCCGATCCCACACCGCTGGAAACACTGGCACGGGACGATGCGTATGAAGGCGGTGTCTGGATGTTGGTCGATATTGATACCACTCGGCTGACCGGGCCATCCAAACGCATCAATCTGACGGTGCCAGTGGGGGCGTTGCGAACCATTGACGCGGCCGCCCGGGTGCATCACGAAAGCCGCTCCGCCTTTCTGACGCGGGCCGGTTTGGCCTTGGCCCGGCGTGAACAGAATCAATGATTCGCTGCAGGGCGTGGTCATTTACCCCCCGGATGAGTAAGCTACGGAGCCTTCAGAACCGCCGGTAGGGAGCGCCGGGGACGTTCGTTATCCTTTATTCCGGTAGCCTTATGATTCCTGAGCATTACCCCAGCCAACCTGAACACCTGTGGCGCCATTTCTACGCCATCACCCAGATTCCACGCCCGTCGGGTAAAGAAGAAGCCATTCGTGCGCACATCGTTTCGCTGGCCGAGCAGCATGGTTACGACCACGCCGGTGATGCGGCGGGCAATCTGGTGGTGTATGTGCCGGCATCGCCCGGCAGTGAAGGCGCCGAAACCGTCGTGATTCAGAACCATCTGGACATGGTGACGGTGAAAACCGGCGACAAAGAACACGATTTCGACACCGACCCGCTGACGCTCAAAGTCGAGGACGGCTGGCTGAAAGCCGACCGCACAACGCTGGGCGCCGATAATGGCGTCGGTGCCGCTGCGGCTTTAGCGGCGATGACCGACCCGAGCGTGGTGCATCCGCCGCTGGAACTGCTGTTCACCACCGAGGAAGAAACCGGCCTGCACGGCGCGTCTGGTCTGGATGCTTCGTTGTTGCGCGGCACTAAGCTGATCAATCTGGACACCGAAGAGTGGCCGGAAATCTACATCGGCTGCGCCGGCGGTTACGGTTACGAGGCCGGCCGGCAGATTATGATGAAGCGGCCGCGACCGGGCCTGGTCAGTTACCGTTTGCATTTGAAAGGGCTGACCGGCGGCCATTCCGGCATTCAGATTCATCAGCAATTGGGCAACGCTAACAAGCTGCTGACCGAGATACTGAAAGACGCCAGCGATCTAGACTGGCAACTGAGCCGCATGCGTGGTGGCGTGGCGCACAACGTCATCGCCCGCGAGGCCTCGGCCGATCTGTTTGTGAACACTGACCAACTGGACGATTGGCAGCGCATCGCTAACGCCGCGCGCGAGCGCTGGCTGAGCTATTTGCCGCAGAACGATCACGGTCTGCAATGGACGCTGGAGCCGGTCGAGATCGACGAGCCGTTGGTGGCGTCAAGCGCCGACACCCGCACGCTGCTGAATCTGCTCAGCGTCATGCCGCACGGCGCCCAGCGCTACAACCTGAATCAGCCGGCCGATCTGGTGGATTTGAGCGTGAACATGGCGGTGGTGTCGTTGCGCGACGGCGAATTCCGACTGCAAACCAGCCTGCGTTTCTTCAACGCCGACGAAGCGCGGCCGCTGAAACAACATCTGGAAGCGCTGTTCGAAACCTTCGGTCTGGTGCCGCAGGTGATTCTGGATTACCCCGGCTGGAACCCGGATTTCAGCAGCGAGCTGGTGGCGCGGACGCGCGCGCTGGCGAACCAGCAACTGAATCGGCAGCCGGAATTGAAGGCGATTCACGCCGGTCTGGAATGCGGCATTCTCAAGAGCAAGAAACCGGAACTGGACATGGTGTCGTTCGGCCCGACCATCCTGGGCGCTCATAGCCCGGTGGAGCGCTTGGAAATTGCGACGGTGGAACCGTTCTGGAAGTTGTTGAAGGAATTACTGAAGGATCTGGCCTGAAGGCCAGATCCGGGAGACGCTAAACGCACGCTGCGCTGACGGGAGACGCGAGTTAGCGGAAAACCTATCAAGCGTCTCCCGTCTCCCGTCGAGCGTTAAGCAGAGTTAATCGCTTCGCGATTAACTCTCAAGCCCCTGCACAATCACCGCTAACTGATCTTTCGCCTCGAAAATCTCGTTCATGGCGTCTTCGACGTCGTCCGGCGACAGGTGCAGATAGTCGTACACCGCCGGGTCAAACTCGTGCGCGAGGCCGGGCAGCAAACCGTGTTTCTGCAACAGATGATTGGCCAGATACACCAGTTGGGCGTGGTCGGAATGCGCGCCTTGGTAGTGCGGTTCAATCTGGTAGCGAATGCCCAGGCAGACTTCGTTCGGCATCTTCCAGTAGTGCAGCAGTGAGGCGGCAATCTGATCGCCGGTGATGCCGAGCAGATGTTGTTCGATGTGCTGATGCGGCAAATGACGGTTGGTTTCCATCATCCGGCAGGTGGCGGAAAAGTGCGGCCGGAAGGCGTGCGCCAGAATCAGATAACCGAAGTTGTGCAGCAGGCCGGTTAAATACACCAGGCCAAAGCCGGGCCGGAATTCGCGCGGAATTTTCGCCAGCAAGGCGCCGCAGGTGGCGGCGACAAACACCGCCCGGGTCCAGTAGGAGGAAAAACCTTCTGGTTGGTCATCCGGCATTTCCAGCGTTTTACCGAGCGCCAGACCGAGCGCCAGGTTCATCACCAGATCGTAACCGAGCACGCGCACGATGGCGTCTTGCACCGATTTGATCGAACCCGGTGCGGCGTAATACGACGAGCTTGCCCAACTGACCACTTGCGCGGCCAGGCTCGGGTCTTTCTCGACGATACGACTGAGTTTGGTGATGTCGGCGTCTGGGTCGGCGCGCAAGCGGATGATGGCTTGAGCGGTTTCCGACAGCGGCGGAATTTCCAGTGTTTCGGACAGCCGCTGGCGAATGCGCAGGGCGGTGAAACTGGTGACGGCGCGGTAGATTTCGTTGCGGTCGTGCTCAAAAACGCCGAGGTCGTCGATGTCTGGCAACGGCTCTGGCAGATCGACGCACAGATCGAAAATTCGGGTGCTGTCTTTGTGTTTCAGTTCGGCGCCGCTGCGTACCCGGATCAGTCGATCGCTGTTGCCGGAGTGCACAAAAAAATCTTCGGCGCTGAACAGGCGTTGGTCGATGTAGGTTTCGGCGTCGACCAGATCGTCAAACGCCGGCAGTGTGTTGACCGATAGCTTGGCTTTGATGCGGTCGATGTCGGGCGTTGCCAGCGGCTCGAGTTTGCGGCCGGTCTGGCGATGAATTTTTTCCAGATCGAGGAGGGTATCGGAGCGGAAAAATACCTGGACCATGCCAAAGGTATCTCGCAACAAGGTGACTTCTGCGTGCATGTGTTTGACGCCGGTTGGTCCGGTTTCGGGTTGAATACCGTGTTTGCTTAGGTGTTGTCTGACCAGAAAAGGTACCTCGGGCGTTTGCGGCTCAGCCGTGGCTTTCTGCATGAGATCAAAATCCTTTTCATCCGTGATCGACAGCCTGGGAACTATGGTTGCCGTTTGGTGGTTCCGCAACCTTGGAGCGACGGAAAAAACCGCTTGGTTGTGAAAAAGCCGAATTGGTCACACTTGGCCGTAGCGGTCTGCACCCCAGAGCCAGCGCTGCACCAAAGGTTCGACGTGAGATGGGTATTGTGCCGTCAATTGCTTGGCGAGTTCGGGAATGACATCGAGCCAGCGGCGGTCGCGTTCCAGGTCGGCGACGCGGAATTCCAGCGCGCCGGTCTGGCGGGTGCCGAGCACTTCGCCGGGGCCGCGCAATTTTAAATCTTCTTCGGCGATGCGGAAGCCGTCGCTGGTCGAGCGCATCACTTCCAAACGCTGTTGCCCTTGTGCCGACAACGGCGAACCGAACATCAGTAGGCAATGGCTGTCGACGGTGCCGCGCCCGACCCGGCCGCGTAACTGATGCAATTGCGCCAGACCCAGACGCTCGGGATTTTCGATGATCATCACCGAGGCGTTGGGCACATCGACGCCGACTTCGATGACGGTGGTGGCCACCAGAATGTCGAGTTGCCGATCTTTGAACGCCTGCATCAAACGGTTTTTGTCGGCCGGTTTCATGCGCCCGTGCAACAAGCCAACGCGGCGATTGGGCAGCGCGCGTTGCAACGCATCGGCCGTCGCCTCGGCGGCTTCGGCCTGCAACTCTTCCGATTCCTCAATCAGCGTACACACCCAATAGACTTGCCGGCCGTCGCCGCAGGCGGCATCGACACGGCGTACGACGGCATCGCGGCGGTCCTGGCTGATGACGGTGGTAGTCACCGGCGTCCGGCCCGGCGGCAGTTCGTCGATGATGGAGACATCGAGATCGGCGTAGGCGGTCATTGCCAGGGTGCGCGGGATCGGCGTGGCGGTCATGGTCAATTGGTGCGGCAGGCCGTGTACGGCTTTTTCTTTCAATGCCAAGCGTTGATGCACACCGAAGCGGTGCTGTTCGTCGATGATCACCAGACCCAAACGTTGATACTGCACCGCCTCCTGAAACAGGGCGTGGGTACCGACCGCCAGATGCACCTGGCCGCTGGCGAGATCGTCGAGCACTTCGCCGCGCTGGCGTCTGCCCAGCTTGCCGGTGAGCAGACCGCAGCGCAGACCGAGCGGTTCCAGCCAGGCGCTCAAGGTGCGGAAATGCTGTTCGGCGAGCAGTTCGGTCGGTGCCATTAAGGCGACTTGATGATTGGCTTCGATGGCCTGCAACGCGGCTAACACCGCGACTAAGGTTTTGCCGGAGCCGACGTCGCCCTGCACCAGACGCAGCATTGGCCGGGGGCTGGCCAGATCGGTCTGGATGTCGGCCAGCACGCGTTGTTGCGCGCCGGTCAGCGTAAACGGCAGTTGCTTTAATAAGGCGCTGACCAGCCGTTGGCTCGGCGGCAGCGGTGTAGCGCCGGCGGCCTGGGTGCGTTGGCGCATCTGCATCAGGCTTAAGTGATGCGCCAGTAATTCCTCCAGCGCCAGCCGTTGTTGCGCCGGGTGTTGGCCGGAGAGCAACGCTTCGGTGTCGCTGTCCGCTTGCGGGTGGTGCAGTGTTAACAGCGCTTCGGTCAGCGACGGCAAACCCCAGCCAGCCAGCCAGTCTGGCGGCAACCATTCAGGCAGGCCGCCCTGTTGCTTGAGCGCGTCGATGGCTTGATCGACCAGCGAACGCAGGCGGTTCTGGTTCAGGCCGTCGGTGCTGGGGTAGAGCGGCGTCAGGGCGTTGTCGAGCGGTGGGAAGTCGCCTTCGTCGCGCACTTCGTATTCCGGGTGCATCATTTCCAGGCCGGTCGAACCCTGGCGCACTTCGCCGTAACAGCGAATGCGGGTGCCGGCGCGCAGTCGCACTTGTTGCGCTTTGCTAAAGTGGAACAGCCGCATCGACAGCAGGCCGGTGCCGTCCTGAATGCGGCAGATCAATGAACGGCGCTTGCCGAACACCACCTGCGCACCGCGCACCTCGCCTTCGATGACCACGGCCATGCCAAAGCGCAACCGGCCAATCGGCGTGATGCGGGTGCGGTCCTGATATTTATAGGGCAGATGAAACAGCAGATCGCCGATGGTGTTCAGCCCCATACCCTGGCATTTTTCCGCCAGTTTGGGGCCGACGCCTTTGAGTTCTGACAGCGGTTGGTCGAGCGACATGGCAAGGGCTCAGGCCAAGGGAAGAAAGCGAAGCGGTGTTAAGCCGCTTCGGGTGTTTTGCACTGACGAATGCAGGTTTCCAGCAAGTCGATGGCTTTCGGCCGCGGGAAGCTGGCACGCCAGGCAAGCGCAATAGTGCGACGCGGCGCTTTGCCAGCGAATGGCCGCACCGCCACTTGCTTGTCGTTGTACAGCGTTGAGCCGGTGGCCGACTTGGGCAGAATGGTCAGCCCCAGGTTGGACGCCACCATGTGCCGCAGAGTTTCCAGGGAGCTGCCATCGGCCATGGTGCGCACCTGGCCTTTGGGGTCGCGCGAGGCCGAGGCGATGTTGGGGCAGGTGCTGAAAATGTTGTCGCGGAAACAATGGCCTTCGCCGAGCAGTAACAGCGGCTCTTCGATCAGCCGTTCGGCGGCGATGGCTTTTTCCTTGGTCAGCGGGTGGTCGGCTGGCAGCAGCACTTCAAAATCTTCGTCGAACATCGGCTTGGTCAGCACGTCCGGTTCTTTGAATGGCAGCGCGATGATGATGGCGTCGAGCAAGCCGTCGCGCAGCCGCTGGCGCAAGGTGCCGGTGAAGTTTTCTTCAATTTCGAGCGGCATGTCCGGCGCCAACTGACGCAATTGTGGAATGATGTGCGGCAGCAGGTACGGGCCGACGGTGTAGATAACGCCCAGTTTCAGCGGGCTGGACAACTGGTTTTTGCCGGCGTGCGCCAGATCTTCGATCTTGTGGCTTTCTTCGAGCACACGCTGCGCCTGCTCGACAATGCGCTGGCCGATGGGCGTGACCTGAACGCCGCTTTTGCCGCGTTCGAAAATGGCAACGCCGAGGCGATCTTCGAGTTTTTTGATGGCGACGCTTAACGTCGGTTGGGCGACAAAGCAGCGCTCGGCCGCTTTGCCAAAATGCCGTTCCTGGGCCAGCGCCACTATGTAGCGCAGTTCTGTCAGAGTCATGGGATGATCGTCCGCTGCTGGCCGGCCAAGGTAGGGGCATAACCCCAGTCGGCGGGTTGAAACCGGGCCTGGTTAGGTACAGGCTATGAAGGCGTAAGCTATCGAAAACGGGTTTTTAATACAAGTGAATAATGATATGGCAGGCACTCAGCTGTTGGCCGGCGTCGGCGATTTGAACCGACGCGTCGTCCGACGCTTTCTGGAACGCGGGAAGCAAGTGGTCGGTTTTCGCCGCCGTGCGGCCGATCCGTCGCTGGGGTTTGAACAACAGTCGCTCGATCTGGCGACACAGCGGTGGCCGGATGTCGGTGCCGCCGGTATCGTTGTCGCGCTCTCAGCAGGCGAGCGCACACCCGAGGGTTATCGTCGCGCCTACGTTGAGCCAATACAGCAACTGGCGGCCAGTCTGGCCCATTGGTCACAACCGCCGAAGCGCGTTGTGGTGGTCAGTTCAACGCGTGTTTACGGCGCCGACGATGGCCGCGATATGGACGAGACCAGCCCGCCCGAACCCACAGACTGGGCCGGTGAGCTGCTGCTCGAAATGGAAGCGCTGGTCGCAGACCTGCCGGTGCCGACGGTGGTCGCGCGCCTGAGTGGTCTCTACGGCCCGGGTCGTGATTGGCTGCGGCGCCAGGCGCGTAAAGCCGATGTTGAACCGCCAGCACGCAACCACTGGACCAATCGCATTCACATCGACGACGCCGCAGCGGCGTTGGTGCATCTGATGTTGGACGTGGCCGAGCCCGAGGCCTGCTATCTGGTCAGCGACCGTCAGTCGGCGCCGCTGTTTGATGTGCTCGCGTATTTGCGGGAACTGGAGTCTTTGCCAGCACTGGCCGATACCCCGGTTATCGACGGCGGCAAACAGCTGCGTGCCGACCGGCTGGCCGGCAGCGGCTTTGTTTGGCGCTATCCGGATTTCCGCGCTGGCGGTTATGAATCCCAGTGAACGCCGGCTTCGGTCGGTGTTTGACCCTTAGGTGTGTTGCCTGCCAAGGTGTTTGCGCCCCCGATTTGCAATGGAGTAACGGCCCCAATGAACAGCCCGGTTTCAGCCTCAATGCCCCCCGGTTACGACGCCCCCAGCCACAGTGAAGCCGCGCCCGGCGTGTTGGTGTTGCACGCCTGGTGGGGCCTGAACGACGACGTGCGTCGCTACTGCGATGCCCTGGCGCAGGCGGGCTTTCACGCCTTCGCGCCGGATTTGTATCAAGGCCAGGTAGTGACCACGATTGACGCCGCCGAAGCAGCCGCCAATGCCATGGATCGCCAGCAGGCGATGGCGACGATGGAGCAAGCCGCGCATTGGCTGGCGCAGCAAACCGGCGAAACCGAGTCGGGTGTCGCTGCGGTGGGATTCTCGTTGGGGGCGTTTCAGGGGCTGGGTCTGTCGATCGCCCAGCCGTCGTTACTGCACAGTGTGGTCAGTTATTACGCCGCCCGGCCCGATGAGTATCAAGCGGCCACGGCCCGCTATCAGGCGCATCTGGCGGATGATGATCCGTTCGCCACTGACGAAGAAATCGATGAGTGGCGCGATGCGTTGCAACAGGCCGGTCGGCCGCTGGACCTGCATCGCTACCCCGGCACCGGCCATTGGTTCGCTGAACCATTGCGCTCAGATGTCTACCAGCCCGAGGCTGCCGATATGGCGTTTCAACGCACCCTGGCGTTTTTGCGCGCCGGCGCAGAGGACTGACCGATGCACGTCTGGCGACGTATGGCGCTGTTTATGGCGGTCCTACCCGCACTGGCAGCGGCCGAACCAGTGAGCTTGCAAGTGCTGACCGAACATTCGCCGCCGGGTGAATACCTGGGCGCCGACGGCCGCGTCACCGGCGCCACCGCCGACATGGTGCGCGAACTGATGCAACGTCAGGGGCTGGAGGGCGACATAACCTTGCTGCCGTGGGCGCGAGCCTATGCGCTGGCGCAGGAAGGTCCGGATATTGTTTTGTTTGAAACCGCCCGCACCGCTGAGCGCGAAGCCCGGTTCAAATGGGTGGGGCCGATCAAGCGAGTGGTGTCGGGTTTATACGCCCGTGCGGACAGCGATGTGGCCGTGAACAGCCTGGACGACGCCCGTCAGGTTCAAGGTATCTGCGCCTACCTGGGCGGTTCAGGCGGCAATCAATTGAGCGAGTTGGGGTTCACCAACCTGGAGCGGCCAGCGCAGCCGGACCAATGCTTGCGCATGTTGCAGCACGGTCGGGTGGAGTTGTGGCTGACCAGCGATATCGGCCATCGACCATATCTGCTCGAATCCGGTCTGGACGAGTCGGCGCTGCGACTCGCGTACAGCCTGGAATACCGCTACCTGTATCTGGCGTTTTCGCTCGATGTGCCAGACGCCACCGTCGCCGCCTGGCAAGCCACGCTCGATGCCATGAAAACCGACGGCACGCTGGCTGAGTATTATCGCGGCCATTACCCCGACAGCATGATTGACGCGCTCAGCGTCCCCATTCAGCCCATGTTGCCGTGGCTGGAACCGTCAGTCGCCGACTGAGGCGGCTACCACCTGGTTGCGACCGGCGTCTTTGGCGCGATACAGCGCCTGGTCGGCGCGGCGGAAAATCTGCGTTAGTGGCTGATCAGCCTGACCCCCGGCCCAACCGACGCTGAGCGTCAGTTGCACGTCAGGCGCTTCGTCAATGCGGATCCGGCTGATGGCGTCGCGCGCGGCTTCCAGCAACGACGGCAACTCGGCGTCGTCGAGGCCGTAACACACCAACGCAAACTCCTCACCGCCCAGCCGCGCTACCAGCCGTGGCCCCGTGGATGGCGTCAACAGCACCTGTTCCAAGGTGTTGGCGACCGTCTGCAAGAAGCGGTCGCCCACCGGATGGCCGTAGCTGTCGTTGACCTGTTTGAAGTGGTCGAGATCGAAGATGGCGGCGTGCAGCCGGGCCTGAGTCAGGCGCGCCAGGCGGTGGTGCAGTTCGCCGAAATCGTCCAACTGGCGCCGGTTGGGCAGGCCGGTCAGCGGATCGGTTAACGCCATCTGACGCAAACGACGATTGCTTTCGGCCAGTTGCTGGGTGCGTTCTGCCACTTCCTGTGCCAACCGGTCGGCTTGAGCCGTCTTCAGTTCCAGCGATTCCTGTTCGACTTTCTGCCGACGCAGAATCGATTGTCGCAACTGAAAACCGAGCAGCACGAAAAAGCCCAGACTGGTCATACCGAGGCCGGCCAGACAGAGCGTAATCAGCGCGTCGGTGTACGGAATCCAATCGAGCCAGGCGAGCAGCAGCGCCAGCGCCGCCATCAGCATGGGTGCCCAGATCAGCGCGAACAACCGGGCGCGTCGCGAACCGCCACGAATTTCCATCACCAGCATGGCCACGATCAGCACCAGTACGACGAATAGCCAATAGATGGCGAACTGAATCAGCCAGGTGCGCTCGGCCACGATTGCCAGAATCAGCCCGCCAATCACCAGCACCGGCAACAGGCCTTTGATCACTCCCGACAGTCGCGGTTGATGGGTGCGACCGCGAAGCATGGTCGGTGCCATCCAGCCGAAACTCAGCGCCAGCAAATAGGTGCTGAACGGCCCGGCGACGTAATTGACGCCCAACGCCCGCGGCCACAAATATTGAAAGCCGTAGCCAAACACCTGCAGGAAAAACAACATCGCCGCCAGATTGAACAAGCCAAAGCCCAGATACGCCGGAATGCGCGTCGCGCCGTAGGTCACTAAGCAGAGGCTGGCGAGCACGATGACGGTGGCGAAAAACAGGCCGTTGCGGATGGTGCGTTTTTCCGCCCAGTGCAGATAGGCCGAGGGCACCCACACCGACATCGGCAAGCGAATCTGCCGGCTTTCAATCCAGCCGCTCAGTGCCTGGGTTTCGCCGGGATGCAACACCACCGGAAACAGAAAACTGGTGTGGTGAATCGGGCGGGTATCGAACGGCAGGTGATCGCCCGTCAGCCAGTGCTGGCCGCCGAGCGTCAGGTCGATGTAGTCGAGCGTGGACTCATCCAGATGCAGCCACAGTTTGGTGGTGGTGTCGGTGGCGTTGTGCAGCTTGGCGCGGAAATGCAGCCGTACGTCCTGACCGGTAAAACGCGACGCTTCCAGCGCTTGCAGCGCCACCCAGTCGTCGTCGCCCGGTGGTTGATCGGAACGCTGCACCGCAACCTCCAGGTGACCGTCCAGCCACAGCCGATCCTCACCCTGCCAGAACAGCGGCGGTGCATGATCGTGCGCCTGAGCCGGGCTGGAAAACACAGCCAGACTCAGGGCCGCACCAAACAACGGGCGGAGGATGACAGAACGGAGCACGGTGACCACAGGGGTTTCCCAATAGCGCGCTCAGCGACGCACCCGATAACAGGGGATGTAGTCGCTGCCCGGCAATTTCATGCGTTGCTGGCGTACAAAGGCTTCGAGCAAATCGTCCAGCGGTTCCAGAATGTCGGCATCGCCGTGCAAATCATAAGGGCCTTGTTCTTCAATCAGGCGAATACCCTGTTCTTTGACGTTGCCAGCCACGATGCCGCTGAACGCCCGACGCAGGTTAGCGGCCAGCAAATGCACCGGCAGATCTTTGCGCAAATCCAGCTTGGCCATGTTGGCGTGTGTCGGCTCGAACGGACGCTGATATTCCAGATCGATGTGCAATTGCCAGTTGAAGTGATAGGCGTCGGCCTTGCCACGCCGGAATTCCTGGACGCGCTTGATGCCCTGCGCCATCTCACGCGCGGTCTGGGCCGGGTCGTCGATGATGATCTTATAGCGTTGCTGGGCGGCGTAACCGAGCGTGCGGGCGATGAAATCGTGCAGTTGCTGGAAATACGGCTCGGCCGATTTCGGGCCGCTGAGCACCAGCGGAAACGGCAGCTCGGCGTTTTCCGGGTGCAGCAGAATGCCGAGCAGGTACAGCAACTCTTCAGCGGTGCCGGCGCCGCCGGGGAAAATCACAATGCCGTGGCCGACGCGCACGAAGGCTTCGAGGCGTTTTTCGATGTCCGGCAGAATCACCAGCTCGTTGACGATGGGGTTCGGCGCTTCGGCGGCAATGATGCCCGGTTCGGTCAAACCCAGATAACGCGCATGGCGAATGCGCTGCTTGGCGTGGGCGATGGTCGCGCCCTTCATCGGGCCTTTCATCGCGCCCGGGCCGCAGCCGGTGCAGATGTCCAGACCGCGCAAGCCCAGTTCGTGGCCGACGTCCTTGGTGTATTCGTATTCTTCGTGGCCGATGGAATGGCCGCCCCAGCACACCACCATGCGCGGTTCCTGCGCCGGCACCAGCACCCGGGCGTTGCGCAATAAATGAAACACGTAATCGGTGATGCCGTCGCCGCTGTCGTGCGTCAGGCGTTTGCTTTCGATTTCGCTCTGGGTGTAAACGATGTCGCGCAGCGCCGAGAACAACATTTCGCGCGTTGAGGCGATCATCTCGCCATCGACAAAAGCGTCCGCCGGGGCATGGTGCAGATTCAGCCGGATGCCGCGATCCTGCTGGACGATTTCGATCTCAAAATCCGGGTAGGTTTCCAGAATGGTCTTGGCGTTGTCGCTGTCCGAACCGGTGTTGAGAATCGCCAGCGCGCAGCGACGAAACAGTTCGTAGTGACCAAATTCGACCGATTTGAGCTTGTGAACTTCACGTTGGGACAGCACTTCCAGGCTGCCTTTGGGGGTAACGGAGGCATTCAGAGTGGCACGTTGCATTCAGTCTTCCTGTGAGCTTACTGCGTCGAATGAGCGGTTTTTGACCGCCCTTGGACGTTCAGTCTAGCGCCAGAAGCAACATCTCGCCGAATTTCGAACGCTGCGCCAGCGCCTGTTGCGCCAGCGCCTTCATGGCACCGGGGTCTTTGATGGTGATCTGGCTGGGGTCGGCGGTGTCGTCAAACGCCAGTGCGCGGCTCAGCCAGAAGCGCGTCGCGGCCTGTACCACCAGGGTTGGCAGCGCTGCGATTTCCTCTGCCTCCAGCGGGTGCTGCTGATGGTAGCTGCGCACGAAATCGCAGCTTTGTTGCCAGTCCAACTCGCCCTGAGCATTCAGACACCAGTCGATCAGGCAGATGGCGATGTCCAGCGCGTAGGCGTCTTCACCGGCGAAATACCAATCGATGATGCCGGCCAGTTCATCGCCGTCGAACAGAGCGTTGTCGTGAAACAGATCGCCGTGAATCACGCCGCGCGGCAGATGGCGCGGCAGGTCGTCGAGTGCCGCCACGGCTTCATTGAGCAACGCCTGATCGGCTGCCGCAAAACCGGGCGCTAACACCGCCGCCTGTGCGCGAATCCAGCCGGCATCGTGGCTGTGCGGCCGCTGGCCGTTGAAGCGGGCCGTGCTGCGGTGAATGCTCGCCAGCGCCTTGGCGAGCGTCTGAGCGTGTTTCGGGCTGGCTTGATGGTGCTGGCCGATAACGCGCTCGAATATCACCGCCGGCTTGCCTTTGAGCGTGGTCAGCAGATTGCCCTCGGCGGTGCGATACGGCTGCGGCACGGCGCAATCGTCGTCGTGCAGATGCTCGCCCAGCGACAGGAAAAATGGCAGTTCCTCGGCGCTGTGCTTTTCGAAAATGGTCAGCACGAAGCGGGCGAGGTTGGTATCGATGAAATAGTTGGTGTTCTCGGTACCGGCCGAGATGCCCTGATGATCGCCGTAGCGACCCAGAGTGTATTGGTCGAGGAGTTGTTCGATGTCGGAGCGCGAAAGCTCGGTAAAAACAGACATACGGTTTCGTCGGGCACCAAGGGACAGCGAGTATAAACGGCGTAAGGCGCGCGGCCCAGCCTTGAGTCCCTAAGCGCTGAGTGAGCGTGTTAACATGCCCGCCGGATTGATTTGGGAAACCGCACAGATGGCAGACACAAAAACCGGCCCCGTCGTATTGGTGGATGGCTCTTCGTACCTGTTCCGCGCCTTTCATGCGCTGCCGCCGCTGACCAATTCCGAAGGCCGCCAGACTGGCGCCATCAAAGGCGTGATTTCCATGCTGCGGCGTCTGGTCGATCAATACCCGGACAGCTGCATCGCCGTGGTGTTCGACGCCAAAGGCCCAACCTTCCGCAATGAAATGTACCCCGACTACAAAGCCCACCGGCCGCCGATGCCGGAAGAACTGGCCGAACAGATCGAACCGATTCACACCATCGTACGCGCGCTCGGTTTGCCGTTGTTGTCGATCAGCGGCGTCGAAGCCGACGATGTGATCGGCACGCTGGCGCGCCAGGCCACCGAACACAAGCTGGAGTGCATCGTCAGCACCGGCGATAAAGACATGGCGCAGTTGGTCAGCGAACACGTCACGCTGATCGACACCATGAAAAACGAAACGCTCGACATTCCTGGCGTCAACAACAAATACGGTTTCCCGCCCGAGCGCATGATCGATTACCTGGCGCTGATGGGCGACAAGGTCGACAACATTCCCGGCGTGCCCGGCGTCGGCCAGAAAACCGCGCTGGCGTTGATTCAGGGTTTGGGCGGCCTGGACGACATCTACGCCAACCTCGATAAAGTCGCCGACCTCGATTTTCGCGGCGCCAAAACCATGGCCGCCAAACTCGAAGAACATCGCGATCAGGCTTATCTCAGTTACGAGTTGGCGACGATCAAACTCGACGTCGAACTGGACGTCACCTTGAATGCGTTGGCCCCGGCCGACCCGGACACCGAAGCGCTGCTGGCGCTGTATCGCCAATTCGAATTCAAAACCTGGATTCGCGAACTGACCGGCGAAAACGAAGATCCGGCCGCCGACAAAGCCGCACAACAAACCGCAGCGTCAAACGGCTCAAACAACGGCGCGAAAAAAGCCGACTCCCGCCCCAGTCTGGAAGCGCCGAAAGAAACCGATTACCGGGTGTTAACCTCGGTCGAAGCGCTGGAAAGTTTTCTCAAAGAAGCCGACGCCAGTGGCAATTTGGCACTGCTGGCGGTGCGCGAACTCGGCCATTATCACCAGTCCGATCTGGTCGGTCTGGCGCTCGCCGCCAAAGCGGGTTTGGGCGCCTACGTGCCATTAATTGCCGAGCAGGGCGAGACGCTGACTGAAGCGCAATTGTGGGACGCCGTAGGGCCGCGTTTAGCGAGCTACGCGGTGCGCAAAACCGGCTACGATTTCAAATCGCTGTGGCACGTATTGAACCCGCGCCAACTCAAAGCCAGCCATTTGGGTCGCGATACGTTGTTGATGGCGTTCGTCTACGACAGCACGGTGCGCCGCGACAATCGTCTGAGTAATCATTTCAGCCACCTCAGTCTCGACAATTTATTCCTGCAATACCTCAGCGTAGAAACCAAAACCATCGAAGATTTTCTCGGTAAATTCGGCAAGCGACAGCTACCAATTGCCGCGGCCGATCCGGCCGAAATCGGTCCCTGGTTTGCCGAACGCGCGGACTTAACGTTGCGTCTTGGCGAATGGCTCGACCAGGGCTTGAGCAACCGTGAATTATCCGGCGTCTACGAACACATCGAACAGCCGCTGTCGAAAGTGCTGGCCGAAGTGGAAGACAACGGCACCCTGCTCGACACCGCCTACATCCGCCAGCTCAGTCACGATTTCAAAGCGCGGTTAGCCGAGTTGGAAAAACAATGCCACGAACTGGCCGGCACCGAATTTAATCTGGGTTCGCCGAAACAATTGGGTGAAATTCTGTTCCAGAAAATGGAGCTGCCGGTGGTGAGTAAAACCGCCAGCGGCGCGCCATCGACCAACGAAGAAGTGCTGACCGAATTGTCGCAACAGGGCTATGAATTACCGACGTTGATTTTGCAGTATCGGCACCTGTCGAAACTGGTCGGCACCTACACCGACCCGTTGCCGGAATCGGTCGAAGACGGCACCGGTCGTTTGCACACCTCGTACAACCAGACCGGCGCGCAAACCGGGCGTTTGTCATCGACCGATCCGAACCTGCAAAACATCCCCGTGCGCACCGAAGAAGGCCGCTCGATTCGGCGCGGTTTTGTCGCACCCAAAGGCTGGAAAATCGTCGCCGCCGACTATTCGCAAATTGAATTGCGCATCATGACGCACCTGTCGCAGGACGCGAATTTGATCACCGCCTTTCGTGAGGGCCGCGACATTCACCGCGCCACCGCCGCCGAAGTCATGGGCCTGGCCGAAGCCGACGTCAGCAGCGAACAACGCCGCTCGGCCAAAGCGATTAACTTCGGTCTGATTTACGGCATGTCGGCCTTCGGTCTGGCGAAGCAACTGAACATCAGCCGCACCGACGCCCAGACCTACGTCAACACCTACTTCGAACGCTACCCTGGCGTGCGCCGCTACATGGACGAAACCCGCGCCGAAGCTGCCGAAACCGGCTACGTGGAAACGCTCTATGGCCGCCGTCTTTATTTGCCCGACATCAACGCCGGCAAACAAATGCTGCGCCGCGCCGCCGAACGCACGGCGATCAACGCCCCAATGCAAGGCACCGCCGCCGACATCATCAAACTCGCCATGGTCGACGTCGCCAACTGGTTGCACGGCAGTCGTTATAAAGCGCGCATGGTCATGCAGGTGCACGATGAACTGGTGTTTGAAGTACCCGAAGACGAACTCGAAGCGGTGTGCGACGGCATCCGTTTCCGAATGCAGCATTGCGCGCATTTAGATGTACCGTTGATTGTCGACGTTGGCGTCGGTGATTCCTGGGAAGCAGCACATTGATGCAGCGCAATCAGGCGTTGGTGTTTTAGGTGCATGCTCAGCGAAACATCCCATAAAGGACGGTTATGAACGCGACGCTGCCTAACATCTTGCTGGTTGCCTGGCTGTCGGGTTTGGGTGCCTTTCTCGGTGCACTCATTGCCGGCCTGGAACGCTTTCGCGAAAACCAGCTCAAGCGCGAAATCATTCACGGCGTTATCGCCTTTGGTGGCGGTATTTTGTTGGCGTCGGTGGCCTTTGCGTTGACGCCGGAAGGCATCAAGGATTTAAGCGCGCTGCATCTGGCGCTGGTGTTTATTGCCGGTGGTTGTGTGTTTTGCTGGATGGATATTTGGCTGTCCAAGCGCCAGGGGTCGATGGCGCAATTGATGGCCATGTTGATGGATTACATTCCGGAAGCGATCAGCCTGGGTGCCGTTTTCGGTTACAACCCGCGCCTGGGTTTGTTGCTGGCGTTGATGATCGGTATCCAGAATGTACCGGAAGGTTTTAATGCGTATCGCGAGTTACGCCAGAACCAGCGCCGGCTGCGCATCAAGGCGATTCTGGTGATCTTTTTTGCACTCAGTTTTCTCGGCCCATTGGTCGCCAGCCTCGGCTATTTCCTGTTGCAGGAACGCTCTTCAGTAACCGCCAGCATTATGATGTTTGCCGCCGGTGGCATTCTGTATCTGGTGTTTCAGGACATCGCCCCGCAGGCGCGGATGAACCGCCATTGGACGCCGCCTTTAGGGGCGGTGTTGGGGTTTATGGTGGGGATGTTGTGTCATCAGGTTTTGATGTAGGACGCATCGACCCTGGGCGGCTTTGTTGGCAGGACGCCGCAAGTACATCCATGTAGGCTCGGCTGTCGCCATCCATGGCGACAGACGCCTGCCAACAAAGCCACCCAGGATCAATGCTCCGTTAGGTGGTTAGGGTGGTAAAGTGCAGGTCGGGTTAGGGCTTGCCGAAGCCGCCACCACCCGGGGTTTCCACCCGCAATTGATCACCTTTGTCTAACACCGCGCTGGCTTTGCCGGCCAGGGTTTCTTCGGCGCCATTGGCGCGAACGATCGTATTGCGACCGACCTGTCCCGGTTCGCCGCCGTTCATGCCGTAGGGCGGTACTTCGCGGCGGTTCGACAGGATGCTGACGTCCATTTTTTCCAGAAAGCGAATGCGTCGGGTGACGCCGTTGCCGCCATTGTGTTGGCCTTTGCCACCGGAATTCTGACGAATGCGGAATTCTTCCAGGCGCACCGGGAAGCGCCATTCGAGGATTTCCGGGTCGGTCAGCCGTGAGTTGGTCATGTGGGTGTGCACCGCGCTGACGCCGTCGGATTTGGCCGTTGCGCCGCTGCCACCGCACAGGGTTTCGTAGTACTGAAACGTATCGTTGCCCCAGGTCAGGTTGTTCATCGTGCCTTGGGAGGCAGCCGCAACGCCGAGTGCGCCGAACAGCGCATCAACAGCCACCTGCGAGACTTCCACATTGCCCGCCACCACTGCCGCCGGATAGACCGGATTCAACATGCAGCCGTCGGGAACGATGATGTTCAGCGGCCGCAGACAGCCGCCGTTGAGCGGTATCTGATCGTTGACCAGACAGCGGAACACGTACAACACCGCCGCGTGTGTAACAGCTAACGGCGCATTGAAATTGTGCGGGTGCTGGGCACTGGTGCCGGTGAAATCGATGGTGGCTTCGCGATGGGTTTTATCGACCGAGATGGCGACTTTGATTTTGGAGCCGTCGTCGAGCGGGTACTCAAACTCGCCGTCGCTGAGTACGTCGATGACCCGGCGCACACTTTCTTCAGCGTTGAATTGCACGTGGCGCATGTACGCGCTGACCACGTTCAAACCGTACTGTTTCACCACGCCGTGCAACGCCTGCATGCCAGCTTCGCAAGCGGCGAGTTGCGCGCGCAGATCGGCGATGTTGACGTCAACGTTGCGCGCCGGGTAACGCGCGCCGGTAAAGAGTTCACGCACCAAGTTTTCTTGGAAGACGCCGCCTTCAACCACCTTGACGTTATCGAGCAGCACGCCTTCCTGTTCGATGTGGCTGGAATCCGACGGCATCGAACCGGGGCTGATGCCACCGACATCGGCGTGGTGGCCGCGCGAGGCGACGTAAAACGCCACAGCGCCGTCCATAAACACCGGCTTGATCACAGTGATGTCGGGCAAATGTGTGCCACCGTTGTAGGGGTCGTTGAGCATGTAGGCGTCGCCTTCACGCATCTGGCCCGTGTTCTTGGCAATTACCGCTTTAATCGAATGACTCATCGAACCTAAATGCACCGGCATGTGCGGCGCGTTGGCGACCAGTTCGCCGTCGGCGTCGAAAATCGCACAACTGAAATCCAGCCGTTCTTTGATGTTCACCGAGGTGGCGGTGTTTTGCAGCACCAGGCCCATTTGCTCGGCGATGTGCATATAAAGGTTGTTGAAAATCTCCAGCGTGATCGGATCAGCCTCGGTGGTGTCGGGCGCGGTGTTACGCGTGCGGCTCACCTGTTCCAGCAGAATGTCGTTGTTCGCTGTCAGTACCGCCTGCCAGCCGGGTTCGACCACCAGCGTTGCTGTGGTTTCGATGATCACCGCCGGCCCGGCAATGGCGCGGCCGACCTGCAATTGATCGCGTTGATAAAACGGCACCTGATAGCGCTCGCCGCCGGTGGTGAGATCGTGAGGGTTTGGATCGGAACTGGCTGCTGCTTCGGGAGTCGGATTGGCGTTCAATTCGCTGCCGCCACCAACGGCTTCGACTTGCAGCGCTTCGATAATCAACGGCGTTTGCTCAGCAATAAAACCAAAGCGCTGCCGGTGTTCGGCTTCGAAGCTGGCTTGAATGTCGGCGCGGTTACCAAACGGCACCAGCAAGGTTGTATCCGAACCCTGATATTTCACGTGCACGCGCGCCAGCGTTTCGATGTCTTCAGCCGCGACGCGTTGAGCGATCAGTTTATTTTTTCCGGCTTGTGCCAGTTCAGTTTGCTGAGTTTGCAAGGCGGCAACGCTGGCGTTGCTGAGCGGTTGTTCGACGCTGATTTCGCTGACATCGCGCACGTCGGCCAGGCCCATGCCGTAAGCCGACAGCACACCGGAATACGGATGCAAAAAGACTTTCTTCATGCCTAACGCTTCGGCCACCAGGCAAGCGTGTTGGCCGCCCGCGCCGCCGAAACAACAGAGCACGTAATCCTGAATGTCGTAACCGCGTTGTGTCGAAATGTGTTTGATGGCGTTGGCCATATTGTCGACGGCGATGGTCAGAAAACCTTCAGCGACTTGTTCGGGTGTGTAGTGCTGGCCGGTTTGGCGTTCGATGTCGGCAGCGAGTTCTTTAAAGCCGCGTTCGACCGCTGCAACATCCAGCGGCTGGTCGGCATTGGGACCAAACACTTTGGGAAAATAATCCGGCTGCAATTTGCCGAGCATGACGTTGCAGTCGGTCACGGTTAATGGACCGCCATTGCGATAACAGGCTGGGCCGGGAAAGGCACCGGCGGATTCCGGGCCGACGCGGAAACGGCTGCCATCGAAACTCAACACCGAACCGCCACCGGCGGCGACGGTGTGAATCGACATCATCGGTGTCTGCAACCGAAAGCCGGCGACCTTGGTTTCAAAGGCGCGTTCGTATTCGCCGTGGTAATGGCAGACATCGGTGGAAGTGCCGCCCATGTCGAAGCCGATCAGTTTGTCGAAGCCGGCTTGTTCGGCGGTTTTTACCATGCCGACTACGCCGCCGGCCGGGCCGCTGAGAATGGCATCTTTGCCGTTGAACAGTTGCGCGTCGGTGAGGCCGCCGTTGGATTGCATAAACATCAAGCGGCCGGGTTCGTCGACGAAATCGTCCAGCTCGCTGGCAACCTGATTGACGTAGCTTTTCAGAATCGGCGACAGATACGCATCGACCACGGCGGTGTCGCCACGACTGACTATTTTCATCAGCGGGCTGGCTTCGCTCGATGCGGTCACCTGAGTAAAACCGATTTCACGCGCCAGCGCTGCCACCTGTTGTTCGTGGTTGCCGTTGCGATACGAGTGCATCAAGACGATGGCGCAAGCGCGCAGGCCGTCGTCGAATGCCGCCTGTAATACTGACCGGGCGTGTTTCAGATCGAGCGCCTCTAACACCGCGCCTTGTGCATCCAGACGTTCGTTCAATTCCTCGACGCGCGCATAAATCATCTGCGGCAATTCGATGTTGATGGCGAATAAATCCGGTCGCGATTGATAACCGATGCGCAACACATCGGCAAAGCCGCGCGTGGTTAATAACAGCGTCGGTTCGCCTTTGTGTTCGAGCAACGCATTGGTCGCGACGGTAGTGCCCATTTTGATGGCGTCGATGTTTTCCACCGGAATGCGGGCGGCTTTTTTCAGGCCCATCAAATCACGAATGCCTTGAATAACGGCATCGCGGTATTGCGCCGGGTTGTCGGACAAGAGTTTATGGCTGACCAGTTCGCCATCCGGTTGGCGCGCAACAATGTCGGTAAAGGTGCCGCCACGATCGACCCAGAAAGACCAGGCGTTCGATGCAGGGCTGTGCGTCGTCATTAAAAATTTCTCCGCGAAAATCAGTTATTCAAAACGGTCGGTAACCAGAGCGCGATCTGTGGGAACACAGTGATCAGCACCACGGCTAAAATCAGCAACATAAAAAATGGCAGCGCATAACGGGCGACGGTGAAGATGTCTTTTCCGGTCAGCGACTGGATAACAAATAAGTTAAAACCAACCGGCGGTGTAATCTGCGACATCTCGACCACCAGCACCAGATAAATGCCGAACCACAGCAAGTTGATGCCGGCGGCTTCGACCAACGGCAGAATCACCGAGGTGGTCAACACAACAACGGAAATACCGTCGAGAAAACAGCCGAGGATGACGAACAAAATCGTCAAGGCGACTAACAACAGCGCGACCGATAAATCCAGGCTGGCGACGAACTCGGCCAGCATGGCGGGAATGCGCAGAAAGCCCATCGACACAGTGAGCAGATGCGCGCCGGCGAGAATCAACAAAATCATGCACGACATGCCCGTCGCGCCGATCAAAGATTCTTTAAATAACGCCCAGTTCAGATTGCCCGACAGTCGCGCCAGAATCAGCGAACCCAAAACGCCGAGCGTGGCCGCTTCGGTCGCCGTCGCCCAGCCCAAATAAATGGAACCGATGACGAAAGTGATCAGCGTGGCGATGGATAATAAACGCCGCGATTGCTTCAGTTTTTCAACAAAACTCATCGGCTCGCCCAACGGTGCAGCTTTGGTTTTGTTCAGCAACGACCAGAGCACGACGTAAGCGATAAACAACCCCGCCAACATCAGACCGGGCAGCGCGCCGGCCATAAACAAACGCGACACCGAGACTTCGGCCGAGACGCCGTAGACGATCAGAATGATCGACGGCGGAATCAGAAAGCCGAGCGTGCCGGAACCGGCCAGCGTGCCGATCGCCATCGACTCGTGATAGTCGCGCTTTTTCAGTTCTTTCAGGCTGAACTTGCCGACGGTCGCTGTGGTCGCCGCAGACGAACCGGAGACGGCAGCAAACAAGCTGCAACCGAGCACATTCACGTGCAATAAACCGCCGGGAATTTTATCGAGCCAGGGCGCCAGGCCGTTGAATAAATCTTCCGACAGGCGAGTGCGAAACAGAATTTCGCCCATCCAGATAAACAGCGGTAACGCCGCCAATGTCCAGGAAGCGCTGCCGCCCCAGGTTGACGTAGCGGTGACCATGCCAATGGCGAATTGATCGTTCAGCACCAACGCCAGCAGGCCGATGATGAACAGCGACGCCGCTACCCAAACGCCCAGACTGAGCAGAATAAATAGCGTGACGACGAGGATCAGGGAAATGGTGATCGGGTCCATAAGGCGGTCTCTATTCGGCGCCTTCGCCGTGGGCTTCGGCGAGAACGTAGCTGAGGGTTTGACCGCGCAAACAACGCAACCAATCGTCTAAAACGGCCAGACAAAATAAGGCCATGCCGAACACCATGGCGCTTTGCGGAATCCACAACGGCACCGCCACCATGCCAGTGGACAGATCGCCAAAGGCGTAGGTTTCCAGCACAAAGCGGGTGAAAGCGACGGTCAGATAGCCGGTCAGACCGAGCAATAAAGTCAGGCCGAACAGTTCGACAAGACGGCGGCGCGGGCCGAGCCGTTCGAGCAGCAACACCACGCGAATGTGAGCGTTGTGGCGAAAGCTGTAAGCCAGGCCGTTGAACAGCACCGAGACCAATAAAAAGCCGGTGAAATCTTCCGCCGATGGCACGATGACGCCGAACCAGCGGCCAACAATTTGCGCCAGAATCAGCAGGCCGATCGACACCAGACTGGCGGCCGACAGCACCAGGCCGAATCCATAGAGGCCGTTGAGCACTCGTTGGAACATGGCGATGGCTCCGTTAAAAAATCGGGGCCGGTCTGGCCCCGTGAGACAATGGATCGCAGTGCGACCCGCGGTGTGACCTTAGTGAAACAAGTGTGACCTTAGTGAAACAGGTGCGAACTTACTGACCGATAATGTCGGCAATGGGGTTGGTGTCGTCGTAACCCATTTGCTCGAACCATTCGTTGGTCATGGTCGCGCCAACGTCGGCCAGGAAGGCGGCGAGGTCGGCGTCCGGCGTGTACACGGTCATGCCATTGTCGGCCAGTTCCGCCGTTTTGCTATCGGTTTCGGCCACGGCCATTTCCCAGCCGCGCGCTTCGGCGGCGGCGGCGGCTTCGAGCACCGCCTGTTGCATCTGCGCCGACAAGCGGTCAAACGCACGGGCGTTCACAAACACCATGTTTTTCGGAATCCAGGCGCGGGCATCAAGGTAGTAATCGGTGTAATCCCAGGCCTGGCTGGAGACGCCGGTGGTCGGTGAGGTCGCCATGGCTTCGATGATGCCGGTGCTGAACGCCTGCGGAATTTCCGGCGTCTGGACGGTGGTCGGGGTGGCGCCAAGCAATTCGGCCATGCGTGAGGTCGAGGCGCTATAAGCGCGCATTCTCATGCCGTCAAAGTCGGCACCGCTGGTGATGCGTTCCTTGGTGTAAAAACCCTGCGGGGGCCATGGCACGGCGTACAACAATTGCAGGCCTTGGTCGGCCAGCGCCGCTTCCACTTGCGGACGGGTGGCGTCCCACAGCGCTTTGGCGCCATCGAAACTGGTCACCAGGAAGGGAATGTTGTCGGCTTGGTAGAGCGGGTTTTCGTTACCCAGTAAACCCATGAACACTTCACCAATCGGCACCTGGCCGGAGCGCACGGCGCGGTGAATTTCCGGGTGTTTCACCAAGGAGGCACCGGAGTGCACCACGATGTTCAGCTCGCCATCGGTGGCGTCGCTGATGTCTTGCGCAAACTGGCGAATGTTCTGGGTGTGGTGGGTGCCGTCGGCGTAAGGCGTTGGCATGTCCCATTTGATGTCGGCTTGAGCGCTGGCGGCGGCGAAGGCCGTCAGGGCAGTCAGAGCCAGGGGCTTGAGCAGGTGTTTCATGTCCGTTTCCTCGGTCTTTGGGGGTTTGAGTTCGCCGGGGCGAACGACGTCTTCAAAGCGTGCGATCGCAAAGCGGTTAACCCCGAGACTCAGGCCATTCAGGCCAGGCACGGAACCTGGACAGGCAAAGCAATTTCATGGTTTTGACGCCTTTTACGGATCGCAGTTGTTATCGTTTTTTTGTCGATTCTTTTGGTTAAAAGAAGGCGTGATTTGCGGTTTGTCGTTTTAAGTCATCCCAGCCACTATAGGCAGCCGTAAAATCCAGAGTCAATAAAAATTGGATACAAATTGTATTCAATGTCGCAAAGAGACATCCAGCGTCGTTTGCTGACGCTGGCGAGCGTGGGGAGAAAACGGAGCTTAGAGCGAAGCGGCGGCGCGGGCGGCCTGGTCGTACAGCGTCGACAACGTGCGCAGTTTCTTCGCCAGATCGCTGAGTTCTTCGGCGTCGATGCCCAGCGTATCGAGCCAGTCGAGCAGGCAATCGTTGCGCACATCGCGGTAACGCAGGCACAGCGCTTCGCCTTCATCGGTGGTGTTGTAGAAGGTTTCCTTGCCGACTTTTTTGCTTTCCACCAAACCCATCTTGCCCAGTTTGCGCAGCGAGTAAGACACGGTGTGGGTGTCTTCGACGTTGAGTACAAAGCAGATGTCGGCGATGCGTTTCGGCCGCTGGCGGTGGTAGACGTTGTGCAGCACCAGGATGTCGATCGGGCTCATTTCCTCGTTGCCAGCGGCGGTCATGCAATGCAGCAACCAGCGCGAAAAGGTGTTTTCGGCGGTGATCAACGCGTACTCGAATTCGCTGAGTTCGCTGCTGCGTTCACTCAGATGGCTGGAGGAAACAATGGACGCCTTGGGCATGGGAATCTCGATTCTGGCTGGCGATAACGAGTTCGGATCATAACGGCCGCCTTGCGCCCGGTGCAATGCGCAGCGCTCGGCCAGCGTCACTGAATGTCGTACACTTCGAACCCAGTTCGAACGGCGGTGTTGTCGAAATCTGTCGATTTCAATTTGTCCATCGGTGCCCGATCTACTTTACTGATAGGACGGATTTTTTTGGTGTAACGCCCGAGATGGGAGCAGGCATGTCGACCTCAGTACTGATTTGTGACGATTCCAGTTTTGCCCGCAAGCAAGTGCAGCGCGCGCTGCCCGCTGGCTGGGATGTTTCTGTGTCTTTTGCCGGCGACGGCGAAGAAGGTTTGGCGGTTATTCGCGAAGGCAAAGGCGAGGTGGTGTTCCTCGATTTAACCATGCCGGTGATGGATGGCTATCAGGTATTGGAAGTGATCAAAGCGGAAGATTTGCCGTCGATGGTCATTGTTATTTCCGGCGATATTCAACCCGAAGCGGTGAACCGGGTGAAGAAAATGGGCGCGGTGGAATTTATTAAAAAACCGGTCGATCAGGCACGTTTGGCGCAGGTGCTCAGTGACTTTGGAATCTATTCGGAGTGATGCCGGTGGACCCGATTGAGTTGGACGAAGAACTGCGCGACGCCTTGCGTGAAGTGACCAACGTCGCCATGGGCCGCGCCGGCGATCTGCTGGCGCGACTGCTCGACACCTACGTGGTGTTGCCCATTCCGGTGGTCAATTTGCTGGAGCGTTCGGAGTTGAACATGGCGTTGTCGTCGCTGCGCGAAGCCTCGTCGGTAAGTGCCGTCTGCCAGGGGTTTTTCGGCTCGCGTATCGCCGGTGAAGCGCTGCTGATTTTCAACGACACCAGCTTTGCCGACATTGCCGAACTGACCAATTTCAACGGCGACATCACACCGCAAGTGGAACTCGAATTGCTGATGGACATCGCCAATATTTTGATCGGCGCTTGTTTGAAAGGCTTCGCCGAACAATTGGATGTGGCGTTCAGCCAGGGCCAGCCGGTGTTGCTGGGCCAGCATGTCGATACCGATGAACTGGTGCACCAATCGGCCACCGGCTGGCGCAAAGCGCTGACCGTGGAAATTCCCTATCACCTGGAAGGACGCAAGGTCGATTGCGATCTGTTGCTGCTGTTTACCGAAGACAGCGTGCAGGTTCTGGGCGATAAAATTCGTTATTTGATGGAGTGAGCATGTCCGCGTCGGACTCTAATTTAGCCGAATTCCACTGGTTGATGGACGTCTTGCAGACGGTCGATGTCGGCATTCTGGTGGTCAGCCTCGACAATCGCATTTTGTCGTGGAACAGCTTTATGGAAAACCACAGTGGCATCTCGCCGGATGAGGCCATTGAGCGCGATTTGTTCGAGGTGTTTCCGGATTTGCCAAGCGACTGGTTCGCGCACAAAGCGCGCACCGTGGTGCAACTGAAAAACCGCGCCTTCACCACCTGGGAACAACGGCCGTACGTGTTTCATTTCAAGAACAATCGGCCGATCACCGGCAAAGTGGCGTTCATGTATCAGAACTGCACCTTTATTCCGGTGACCAACGTGCGCGGTGAAGTCGAAAGCTTATGCATCATCGTTTACGACGTTACCGACGAAGCGGCAATGACGCTGGAATTACGCGACGCCAACGAAAAAATGCAGGCACTGGCGCGGCTGGATGACCTGACCGGCTTGTACAGTCGCGGTTATTGGGAAGTGCAGTTGAAACAGGAGTTGACCCGGCAAAAACGCACCGCCGAACCGACGTCGTTGATCATGCTGGACATCGATCATTTCAAACGCATCAACGACACCCACGGTCGTAAGGCCGGCGATACGGTGTTGCAAGCGGTGGCGGCGTTGATTCAAAAAACGGCACGCATCAGCGATGTGAGCTGTCACTTCAGCATCGACAAATTTGCGTTGATGCTGCCCAACACGCCGGCCAACGACGCCCTGGTGTTGGCCGAACGATTGCGCGAAGAAATCGCCGAATTGGCCGTGGCCGGTGTTGCCGCTGAGCCATTAACGGTGACTGCAAGCATGGGCGTATCCGGTTGGACCAGCCGCTTTACGACACCGCGCGATTGGCTGATCGACGCCGAGCAGGCTCTGTATCAATCCAAAGCCGACGGCCGCGACCGCGTTACTCTGGCTTAACAGTCTTCAATAATTCATCGCGGCGCGCGCTGCGGACCGTCCAATGCGGCGGCAACCAGCCGCTGGCGTGGTAGTCGGCAAAGCGGTCGTCGAGCAACCAGATATCACCGCGATCGCTCTCGTTACGCACGCAACGTCCGGCCGCCTGCAAGACTTTGTGCAAGCCGGGAAAGCGATAAGCGAAGTCAAAACCCGGCTGACCTTCGGCATCGAGCGCACGACGAATGCGGTCGTTCAAGTCGTTCACCTGCGGCAAACCGGGGCCGACGACTAACACGCCGGTCAATGCATCGCCCGGCAAATCGACGCCTTCCCCCAGCACGCCGCCGAGCGGTGCCAGCACCATCAAACCACGCTCGGTGCGCAACCGATCCAGCAACGCCAGCCGTTCCAATAACGTCGTTTCCCGCCGTTGCGCGATAACGCCGGGGTCGGTTGCCAGCCGCGCTTCGCAGTCGGCCAGTTGTCGGTAGCTGGAGAAAAACACCAGCGCATTGCCGGGCGTTTGTTCGCGGAATGCCTGAATCAACGGCACGACCTGGGCGGGCAGCTGTTGGCGGTCGCGAAAGCGGGTCGAAACATCGGTGACCAGCGTTACCTGAAACTGCTCCGGCTGAAACGGTGACGCCAGCGACAACGGCACTGCCTCGGCCAAACCCGTCATCGACTGACTGTAATGCCAGGGCGCGAGCGTTGCACTGAAGGCCGCGACCGAATTCACCAACTGATGTTTTTCGCGCAGCAAACGCGCCGGGTTCAGGCACAGCGTTTCGACGCGTCGCTCGGCCGGCGTGCCGGGCGTGTAACGCCAACAAAAATCGCGCGGCTCGGCGAGTTCATGAATGCGATTAAAGCGCGCCGCATCGAAGATCAATCGTTGCCATTGTGGCGGCGGTTCCCAGAACGCCGCTTCGCGCAATAACCGGGCACTTTCCTGTAGCCAGGTGCGCAGCGCTTGCACCAAAACGTCGGGTGGCTGATCCGACAAGCCCGGCGTTTCCGGCTGTATTTTTCTCAATGCCTTGCGCACTGGCTGCAACGCTTTGCGAATGCCTTCTGGCGCCGTCTTGAATAACGCTTCCAGAGTTTCGCCATTGAATTCGGCGCTGTACATGGCGCGGCCGCGGTCGATCAGGTTGTGGCTTTCGTCGATCAACACCGCGACTTTGTTGTCGATTTCTTTCAGCAAATACGGCTGCACTGCCGTGGTGTCGTACAGATAATTCACGTCTCCGATCACCAAATCCGCCCACAGCGCCCAATCCTGGCTCAGGTAATAGGGGCAGATGTGTTCGGCTTCGCCGAGTTCGGCGAGCGTTACTGCGTCCCAGCGATTGCGTGCAAACAAACGCTCGCGCAGCCGTTGGCGTTTGCCGAAATAATCGTTTGCGTAGGGGCAGAGTGCGCCGTCGCAAGGTGTGTCCGGGCTTAAACACAGCCGTTCTTTGGCGTGCAGATTGACGCAGTTGAGTTGACCGTCGGCAAGTTGCAATTGCTCGACCGTTTCCAGCACCAGCGGCTGGCCGGTGGTTTTCATCGTCAGGTAATACACACCCTGATGGTGGCCTTCGCCGAGCGCTTTCAGCGCCGGAAATAACGCCGCCAGTGTTTTGCCGGTGCCGGTCGGCGCTTCGATTAACGTTTGCCGATGCGTTGCCTGCGCTTTGTAGACGGTCTCGGCCATTTGCCGTTGCACGGTGCGCATTGTCGGGTAGGGAAATTGCAGTGTGTTGAGCGCGGCATCGCGTTGTTTTCGATGCGCGAGCAGGCGTTGTAGCCAGGCATCGTAGCGCGCCAGTGCCGCCATCAATTGATCGACCAGTTCGTCCCGGCTGTGCGTTTCGTCGTCGGTCCATTCCTGTTGTGTCTGGCTGTGGATGTAACTCAGCCGCACCGTCCAGGTTTCAATAGCGTCGTTTTGCAGCGCCCATAAACCGGCATAAAGCTGCACTTGCAAACGATTAAGCGCACGCGTCGATTCGGGCAATTCGTCCGGCGGCACGCGGCAGCTTTTGATTTCTTCGACACCGCCCGGCCAAACGCCATCGAGCCGGCCGCTGACGATCAAGTCGAAATCGCGCTGTTGCCACAACCATTCAACCGGCACTTCAGCGCGATAATTGGCACCACGTTTTTGTTGCGCCAGACCGTGAATTTCACGCCCTTCGAGCGCGCTGGGCGTGACGCGAAAACCGGACACCAAATCGCCTTCGCTCAAACAAAAATCTGCCAGCGCCCGCACCGAGACGCGAAACCGCACCGCATTATTCATAACGGATGTACCAGACTTCGGCGGCGATACCGGCTTGCTCGAACACCGCCAGCCAGTCGCGTTGGTTGTCTTGCAAACGGTCGCCGGGGCCTTTGACTTCGATAAAGCGGCCGCCGGTTTCGGTGAACTGAAACAGGTCGGGGAAGCCGGCGCGGTGGCGTTTTAAGTCGAGCCAGAGATGTTTGAAAATCGCCAGCCACTGTTCCCAGGCTAGGGCGTCGAAAGCACGCAACACCAAGTCTTTTTCGAGCGCGCCCCAATGCACGAACGGATTCTGCCGACCGAACTTGGCATCCCAGTTTTCCAGCAGATATTCGCGTGCGGTTTCGGTGCTTAATTCGCGATACAACTGGCTGCGGCTGAGCCCGCGTCGGGCGAGAAAATCCGGTTCATACAAGTCGGCTGGCGCTTGCTGAAACGGATGGTGAAACGCGCCGGCAACCGGCTGGAAAATCCAGCGCCAGTGAATCAACCCGAATACACCGAGTGGCAATAAATTTTCCAGCCAATAGGCATCGGTTAAACGCGAACACACCAACTGTTCGACGCTGCCGTCGCCTTGCGGCCAGCAGTGCGTTTGTTCGATCAAAACCGGCACGGTTATCGGTTCAATATCGAGCTTGAGTTTCTTCGCCAGCTTGGGTGCAAAGCGGGTGAGAAAACGCGCTTCGGTGGCGTCTTTGGGTTCACTACGGATGGCGTCGAGTTCTTCGTTCGCAGCGACAAAACGTTCGGCTTTGAAATGAATGCGGCAACGCCGTTCGCGCGCTGGTGGTTGGTCGTTGGTTTGAAAGAGTTGCAACGCCAGTTCCGGTTCGCCCCATTGTTCCAGACGGAAACCGAGCCGGTTGGCGAGCCGTGCGGCGCGGTCTTTGGCGCTGCCGATCCAGACGGTTTGCAACAGCGGTTCGGCGAGTGCAATTAACGCTTCGACATCGCTGTTTTCGCGCGCTTCAAAAACGGCGCTTTTTAATTCGCCGATCAGTAAATGCTGGTCGAGTTCTTCGCCATGTTCGAACCAGCGGTTGGCTTTGCCGAGCGGATAATTTTCGTACTGAAATAGACCCAAATCGGACAGTACAAAGTCGGTCAGGCTTTGGTGTTCGTTGCCGAAATACAGCAGTTGCAACCGGCGCAATGTCAGCCAGTGTTGCGGTTGAATCAGTGGCTCGTTCAGGCCCCAGTCGCTGGCGCAGCGGATGTCATCCCAGTCGTCCAATTCGGTTTGTATTTCGGTTTTTGGGCGTTTTGGATTTGGCACCCAATCAAGCTGGCGTAAGTCGGCGAGCGTGAGTAATTGCGCCACTTCGCCGGCGCTGAGTTCGGGGTTGGTGTCGAGCAACTTGATGTCGGCTAATTCAGCGACGGCCGCGGCGAGATCAGGGATTTCTGCGTAGTTGAGTTTGCCAAGGCGGAAGGTCGGGCCTTTGCGCGTGTACAGCCGCACCAGCAAACGGGCGGCGGGCAAACTGAGTTGCTGATAGCCGGTCACAAAGGCGCGGTCGGCATCCGTCAGCAGATCGTCGTAGCGTTCAACGACGGTGGCGAGCAGACGGTCGAAATTGTCTTTGTAGTAGCCGGTGGGCAGGTCGGGTTGGGTGGTAATAAACAGCTACCTCGGCGTGTGGGTGCAGCGAATGCTAGGGGAAGTGGGGGCGGATAAACAACCCATTGCCAGTGCGCCTGGTGCCGATGGCCGGCTGTGACTTCTGGCGGATTTAAGCTGGGCCGGGCGCGATCATATTAGTCACCACCACTTTTGCGGTCCGCCGCGTCAAGAGGAATTCAGTGATGACACAGCAAGTCATGGTCAGTGGTGCTTCAGGCTATCTCGGTTCCTGGGTTGTGGACAGCCTGTTGCGCGCCGGTTATCGCGTGCATGGCACCGTTCGCAGTCTGGCTGATTCGGCCAAGCTGGCACATCTGGAACAGATGAAAACGCAATACCCCGATCAGTTGTTTCTGTTCGAGGCTGATCTGCTGACGCCGGGCAGTTTTGATGCGGCGATGGCCGGATGCACCATCGTCTTCCACACCGCTTCACCTTATTTTCTGGAAAAGACCAAAAACCCGGAACAGACCCTGTTACGCCCGGCGCTCAACGGCACGGCGAATGTGATCGACAGTATCGAACGCTGTGAATCGGTGCGCCGGCTGGTGTTGACCAGCAGTGTGGTCAGCCTGTACGACACGGCGCGTTCGGTGAATGCCAAGGGCAGCCCATTGGTGACGGCGGCTGACGTCAATACCGGCTCCCGGCTCGACAGCAATCCCTACGCGTTTTCCAAAACCCAGGCGGAACAACTGGCCTGGCAACGGCAGCGGCAACAACAACGCTGGAGCCTGGTGACGCTGCACCCGGGCGGCATCTTTGGCCCATCGCTGTCGCGCCGCATCGACGGCACCAGTGCGAAGATGATGCAGCAGTTCGTCGATGGCAGCTTTCGTCAGGGCGTGCCGAGAATGTGGCTGGGTGTGGTCGATGTGCGTGATGTAGCGCTGGCGCATCTGCGCGCCGCCGAACAGGGTAAAGACCAGCAGCGCTATATTCTGGTCGCCCAGGGGATTCGTTTGCTGGATCTGGCGCATTGCCTCGACGGCGAACGCTTCAACATTGCCGACAAATTACCCAGCCGCGAACTGCCCAAATGGCTGCTGTGGTTGCTGGCTCCCTTGATTGGCATGTCGCGTCGCGATGTGGCCGGGAATATGGGTTACCCACTGGAATTCGATAATCAACCCAGCCGTGATGAACTGGGCATCCAATACCATTCGCTGGCGCAAACGATGAACGACCACGCCGCTCAACTGTTGCAGGACGGTCTGGTCAAAGGCCGCTAGGCCTGAGGCGTGGTTTGCAGCAGGAAGGTTTCCAGAATCAACTGGGCCGCGATGCTATCAACCTGCGCCTGCCGTGCCTTGCTCAAACTTTTGCCGCGTTCGCCCAACTGGCTGCGCGCTTCGCGGCTCGACAAACGTTCGTCGATGGCTTCGGCCGGTAAGCCGTAACGGCCGTGCAGGCGCTTGCGGAATTTGTTGGCGCGGGCGCCCATTTCGCTGTCGCTGCCGTCCATGTTGTACGGGATGCCGACGACGAAACCGGCCGGTTTCCATTCGTTCACCAAGGCGTCGATGGCGTCCCAGTTGGGAATGCCGTCGCGGGCGCGCAGCGGTGGCAAGGGGCTGGCGGTCTGGGTCAGGCGTTGGCCGGCGGCGACACCGATCCAGGCCAGGCCGAAATCGAAGCCTAACCAATGGCCGTCGGCGCTCATGGCGTCTCCCGGCCGAAGCGGTTGTCGGTGCGGAACTGCCAGGTGCGGATGATTTCGAGCTGGTCGTATTCCTGGCGCATGTCCAGCGTGAACGGTTCGAACGGCGCAGCTAAATGCACAATGCGTTGCGCCGCCTGGTCGAGTACGGCATGGCCGGAACTGCGGGTTACGGCGACGTTGGCGAGTGTGCCGTCGGAGCGAATGGTGACCGCCAAACGCACATCGCCGGTCAGCCGTTGCTGACGCGCCGCCTGCGGATAGTTCTGGTTACCAATGCGTTCGATTTCTTCCAGCCAGCCATACACATAAGCCGCATCCAGCGATTGCCGCGCTGACACCGCCGTCAGCGTGCGGGTGCGCGGTGCGCGTGCCAGATTCTGGCGGCTTTCATCGAGCATGGCGCGCAGTGTGGCGATGTCGTTGACCTGGCTCAGCAGCAGCGCTTCGTCGCTGGCCTGGCTCGGGTCGGTGAGGGCGTCTTCGCTCGGTTGCGCATTAGCGCTGCGTTCGGCGTCGCCGGTGGTGGTCACCAACGCGCGTTGCGGCGATTGCTCGGCGAAGCGGATTTGCTGTATTTCCGGCACGGTGCGGAATATCTGGTTGTCTTCGATCTCGGCTTGTTCGGTCGAGGTCAATTGGGCTTTGTCTTCCAGCGTGCCGCTGCCTTGCTGGTTGGCGTCGGCGAGGAAATCGGCTTCGTCGAGTGGCGTGGTGGTCGGGCTGGCGTGTTGTGCCAGCGTCACGTCGAGCGTCGGCGGTAACTGGCCGGATTTGGGCGGCTCGAAGCCGACGCCGAAAATCACCAGGGCGTGCAGGCCCACGGCGACAAACAGCGTGAAGCTGAGCCGGTCGACCGCGCCGACGCTGACCGCCATCAGCTCAGACCCCGCTTGGCGGCGATAACGTCCATCAGTTTGCCGGCGATGTCGGTGTCATAAGCGGCGTCGATTTCGCGGATGCAGGTCGGGCTGGTGACGTTGATTTCGGTTAAGTAATCGCCGATCACGTCCAGGCCGACGAAAATCAGGCCGCGTTTTTTCAGTTCCGGTCCGACGCGTGCGGCGATTTCACGGTCGCGATCGCTTAACGGTTGCGCCCGGCCAGTGCCGCCGGCGGCCAGGTTGCCCCGGGTTTCGCCTTTGGCGGGCAAGCGCGCCAGGCAGTAGTCAATCGGTTCGCCGTCGATCATCAGGATGCGTTTGTCGCCGTCTTTGATTTCCGGCAGGTATTTCTGCGCCATCGTTTGTTGCTGGCCGTGTTCGGTGAGCGTTTCGATGATCACCGAGACGTTCGGGTCGTCGGCTTTTAAACGGAAGATGGAACTGCCGCCCATGCCGTCGAGCGGTTTGAAAATGACGTCGCCGTGTTCCTGGTGAAAGGCTTTCAGGCGGGCCGCGTCGCGAGTAATCAGATGCGGCGGGGCGACATCAACAAAGGCGGTGGCGTAGAACTTCTCGTTGCAGTCGCGCAGCGATTGCGGCTTGTTGACGATCAGGACGCCGGCCTCTTCGGCGCGTTCGAGCATATAAGTGGCGTAGATGTATTCGTTGTCGAACGGCGGGTCTTTGCGCATCAAAACGACGTCGAGATCGGCCAGTGCCGTGGTGGTGGCGTCGCCTAAATCGTAGAAATGCGCCGGGTCGCGATGCACTTGCAGCGGCCGGGTGGTTGCCATCGGCTGGCCGTTGTCGAGGAACAGATCGGTCATGGTCATGTAGTGCAGCGTCCAGCCCCGATCCTGGGCGGCCCAAAGCATCGCCAGAGTGCTGTCTTTTTTATAGGTGACCGCTTCGATGGGGTCCATGACGACGCCGATGTGCAGACTCATGTGTGTTCGCCTTCGCTGGAAAATGAGGGCTATGGTAATGGATGCCGCCGGTCGCAAAAACAACCGTGTCGAACGCTTGGGTTTGTGCACTGGAACGGCCGCCTGTGAGCCGCGCCGCGAGCGACCCGGTTATGGCGGATAACCCCGTTCTGTGGTAAAAGTTTTGACGGTTTTCGAGGCGGGCGACGGGCGATTTGTCGGGGCTTTGACGGCGATTTCATGGCCGACACTGTGCTTCGGTTGACCCGCACTCACAGCACCATCCCAATGGCTTGACGTCGATTCGCGATCGACCGCATTGCCAGACTCACACCAACCCAGACCGGGCACCGTGCCCGCAACGACCGGAACAGTGGAATCAAGATGGCTCGCGTGCTGATTGTTGATGACTCCCCGACTGAGACTTACGCCTTTCAGGGCATGCTGGAAAAGCACGGCCATGACGTCCTGACTGCCGATAACGGCGCCGATGGCGTGGCACTGGCGCGCCAGGAACTGCCCGATGTGGTGTTGATGGACATTGTTATGCCCGGCCTGAACGGTTTTCAGGCGACGCGCCAACTGACCAAAGGCGCCGACACCGCGCACATCCCGGTCATCATCGTGACCACCAAAGATCAGGAAACCGACCGCGTCTGGGGCAAGCGCCAGGGCGCCAGCGGTTATCTGGTCAAGCCGGTCACCGATGACCAGTTGGCCGACGTGATCAACGCGGCGCTGGCCGGCAAGGTTGCGGACTGATTTCCCGTTATGGCGGTGCTGACGCCTCTGGCCCTGTTGCGCGATCTCGCCCAGCGTTACCGCGTGCAGGCGACGGATTTGCCCGATGCACCCGACCTCGACGCCGCCTGGAGCGGCATCGGTTTCCGGCTCGGGCCACACGCGCTGGTGGTGGCGATGTCTGAGGTAAGTGAAATTCTGCAGGCGCCCAAGGTAACGCGATTGCCCAATGTGCAGGCTTGGGTATTGGGCGTTGCCAATGTGCGCGGCCGGTTGTTGCCATTGCTCGACTTGCCGCGCTTTTTTGATTTGGGCGACAGCAGCGGCCGTCCACATCGCGGCCGGCCGGTGCTGGTGGTCGAGCAGGGCGAGCAAAGCGACGGTCTGGTGGTCGATGCGCTTGAAGGCATGCAGCATTTTGCCGACGAGGATTTTTCCACCGAAATGCCCGACATCGCCGCCAGCCTGCAACCCTTTATTCGCGGCCAGTACCGGCGCGATCAACGCCAGTGGGCGCTGATCAGCCTGACGGCGCTGGTGGCCCATCCCCAATTTCAGCAGGTAGCGCTGTCGTGATGCCTGTGTCCGAGGTGTTTGCATGAAGCACAACAGCGGCAAGGTGCTGACCCTGCTCGGAACCAACCGACAACTCGGTTTGTTGCTGGGCGCCTTGCTGGTGGTGATTCTGGCGCTGGTGGTGTTGGTGTATCAGAACTTCCGCCTGAACGGCATCGACCAGGATTTGCTCGATCAGGTGGGCGAGTTGCGCGTGCTGTCGCAGGAAATCGCCAAGAACGCCTCGGAAGCCTCGGCCGGCCAGAGCGATGCCTTCGCCTCGCTGCAACGCGCCCGTGATGCCTTCCAGGCGCGCTACGACTACGTGCTCGATGGCAACGATCAAAACGGCACGCCACCGCTGGCGGAACACGCTGCCAATATCGATACCGAACAACTGGCGCACGTCTGGGCGTCGGTCAGCCGCAACGCCGAACGCATCGTCGAATCGCGCGACATCATTCTCAATCTGCACGCCATCGCTGAAGTGCTGGCGGCGCGCGTGCCGGAGATGCAGGTCGAATACGACGAAGTGGTCGAAATCATGTTGCGTGGCGACGCCGAACCGGCACAGGTTGCCCTGGCGACGCGGCAAATCTGGCTGGCTGAACGCATCATGCGCTCGATCAACCGAGTGCGTGTTGGCGGCGAAGGCGCGGTGGTCGCGGCCGATAATTTCGAGCGCGACGCCATTCAGTTTCAGCGCGTGTTGAACGGCATGCGCCAGGGCAGCGCCGACGACAGCATCGAGCAGGTTCAGGATTTGGCGGCGCGCGAAACGCTGGATGAAATCGACCGGCTGTTCGAGCGGGTGTCGGCCTCGGTGCGCGCCATCATCGACACCTCGCCGGAATTGCTGGCGGTGCGTGAATCGGCCGGCGCCATCTTTGCCGAATCGCAGTATTTGCTGGAAGAAACCTCAGCGCTGGCGGCGCGCATTCAGCAGGAAGCCAACCAGCGGCCGCTCGGCAGCGACTGGATTTTGTATGGCCTGGGCGCGCTGGCGTTGGTGCTGGTGATGCTGGCGGTGTTCATCATCGTGCGCGACACCCAGCGCGATTTGCGCGCTACCGCTGCGGCCAACGAACAAAACCAGAACGCCATTCTGCGCCTGCTCGATGAACTGGCTGACCTCGCCGATGGCGACCTGACCGCTCAGGCCACCGTCACCGAAGATTTCACCGGCGCCATTGCTGATTCGATTAACTTCGCCATTGATCAGATGCGGCAGTTGGTGTCGTCGATCAACTCTACCGCTGTCGAAGTCTCCGCCGCCGCCCAACAGACGCAGGCGACGGCCATGCACCTGGCCGAAGCGTCCGACCATCAGGCGCAGGAAATCAGCGGTGCGTCGGCGGCGGTGAACGAAATGGCGATGTCGATTGATCAGGTATCGACCAACGCCTTGGAATCGGCCGGTGTGGCCGAGCGTTCGGTCGATATCGCCAAGAAAGGCGCCGACGGCGTGCAGGCGACGATCAGCGGCATGGACAACATCCGCGAACAGATTCAGGACACCTCCAAGCGCATCAAGCGGCTCGGCGAGTCGTCGCAGGAAATCGGCGATATCGTCTCGCTGATTAATGACATCGCCGACCAGACCAACATTTTGGCGCTGAACGCGGCCATCCAGGCGTCAATGGCCGGCGACACCGGCCGTGGTTTCGCCGTTGTTGCCGACGAAGTGCAGCGACTGGCCGAACGGTCGTCGGCCGCAACGCGGCAGATTGAAGCCTTGGTCAACACCATTCAGAACGACACCAACGAAGCGGTGTTGTCGATGGAGCAGACCGTCGCCGAAGTGGTACGCGGCGCTCATTTAGCGCAAGACGCTGGCGTTGCGCTGGAGGAAATCGAAGCGGTGTCACGCACGCTGGCCAATCTGATCCAGGCCATTTCCAATGCCGCGCGCAAACAGGCGTCGTCGGCCGGGCACATTTCCAACACCATGAACGTCATTCAGGAAATCACATCGCAGACATCGGCTGGCACCAACGCCACCGCGCGCTCGATTGGCAATCTGGCGCAACTGGCGAACGACCTGCGCTCCTCGGTGGCTGGCTTCAAATTGCCGCCGGACGAGGCCATCGTGCCGTTTTTGCCAGCGCTGGATGACAACGGCACCATTCGTTAATGCACGACCGACATTACAGACTGGCCGCGACAGGCCGATACAATAACGGTGTCGTGCCGTCAGACAGGCAAGGGAAGCGAACTTGAGTCAGAATACCAACGGGCAGCTAAGCTGTGCCGCCAGTGGCCGACCGCGGCGGCTGACCGATACGCAACACAAGGGGTAACGGCATGGTGGAACGCCGTGATTACATCGCGTTGGAGTGGGTTCGGGGCGAAGTCGACAAGACGCTTCGGACAGCTCGCGACGCCTGGCAGAACCAGCTCGAATCCAGCGACGAGGCCTGGCTGAACGCCAGCCATCAGGCGCTGCAACAGATCAGTAGCGCCTTGCAGTTGGTCGAATGCCACAGCGCCGCCTTGCTGGTCACTGAGTTGGAACAGCTGAACCAGGCGTTGCTCGATGGCGACGACATCGCCGACACCAGCGCCGCCCTGCACAGCCTGCTGCAAGCCGGCGAGCAACTGCCGGTGTATCTGGATCGACTGGCGCAAGGCCAGGACGACAGCCGCGCGCTGATTCTGCCAGCGGTCAATGACTTACGCGCCCAGCGCGGCGATACCGCCCTGACCGAAAGTGCCCTGTTTCACCCCGATCTAGACGCCGTGCAATTTCACACCGACACCTCCGGCATCGACCTGTTTCGTCAAAGCAATGTGCTGCAACTGGTGCGCAAACTGCGCCAGATGTACGAACTGGCGTTGCTCGGCTGGCTGCGCGAGCTGGACGTTGACTCCAATCTGCAATACCTCGGCAAGGCCGTTTCCCGGCTGGCGTTGCTGACCGAAAAAACCCCGGTCGCGGCACTGTGGCGCATCGCCCAGACCTTCACCGGCGCGCTGGAAAGCCAGCAACTGAGGCGCACCCCGGCGGTGATCGAACTGCTGCGCCAGCTCGACGCCGAACTCAAACATCTGCTGGAAAACCCGGTCGAAGTGGTCAGCCTGCCGCCGGACAGTGAGCTGCTGAAAGAATTGCTCTACCAACTGGCCCGTGCCGAAGACGGCGAAGCGGCCGAGGCCGAAGCGCCAACCGAAGAAGCCCCAGTCGAGCCGACCGAGCACACCTCGGCCGCCGCCCCGCCCACCAGTGCCTCCGGCCTGAACCCGGCGCACGACGCCATCATTCAAGACGCCTGCGCGGCGTTGGAACGCGTTAAAGACGCCCTGGCCGACTTCGCTGAGTCGCGCTGGGACACCGCCAGCCTCGCCACCGTTCCGGCTGAATTGGGCTCGGTACGCGCCGACCTGGACGAAGTGCCGCTGCCCGAAGCCGACGAAGTGCTGCGCTGCATCGACGGCTACATCAGCCAGCAATTGATGCACGACGACGAAGTGCCCGAGCGCACCGACATGGACGCCCTGGCCGATGCCATCATCGGCGTTCAGTACTATTTAGAGCAGTTAGCGCGAGACGGCGCCGCCGATGTCGGCTTGCTGGAAAACGCCGCTGAAGCCATCACCTCGCTGGGCTTTCCGGCCGATATCCAGGCCGCCACCGAAGCCGATTGGAACGACGATCTGGACGGCTCGTTCACCGCCCTGGAATCTGACGAAGATCTGGTGGCCGCCCTCGATGGTTTGGAAGGTTTTAATGCTTCGGATGACGAGACGCTCGAAGCGAAAGCCCTGGACAGCGACACCCCGGAAACCGCATCCCTCGACGCCGAACCGCCAGCCGGTGACTTGCCGCTGGAAGATTTGACCGACACGGATGTCGAACCCGAATTCGACCTCGACTCAGAGCCTGAACCTGAGGTTGCAACCGCCGCCGACAACGATATGTCGGTGGATGATGTGCTTGATGTCGAGGCGGATGCCGAAGACGAATCCGTCGCCGAGGTTGAAGCAGAAACAGCCGAAGCCGAAACGGACGCCGAAGCCGATGGCTTGTCGGCGTTGGCAATGGATGACGGCGAACCCAAGGCTGAATCGGACGATGGCCTGGATTATTCTGCCGACGATCTGGACCTGGACGGCATCGACAGCTGGCTGGCACAGGCAGAATCGAGCTTTGCCAGCGACCCGGACCTGAACGATCTCGATGGCGATGACAGTGATGACGACACCGCCGCCGATGAAGCTGTGCTCGACGGCCGGGAGTCAGCAGCAGCGGACGCAGAAACTGACGCCGAAGCCGCCGTTGATGAATTGGACGATCTGGACGGGATGGACGCTGCGGTACCGGCAGCCGTTGCATCGACCGATCTGGACTTGTCGGAACTGGACGCCGATGACGTTGCCAATCTGCTCAGTACCGGCGCTGACGATGAATTCGACCTTGACGATGAACTGTCGCTCGACGAATTGGGCGCCCTGGACGAAGCCAGTGTTGCAGCGCTGCTGAGCGACGACGATGACAGCGAACTGGACCTGAATTCAGCGATTAACGACGCCTTTGATGTCGACGCCGAAGAAGAAGCCGACGACTTCGCCATTGAAGACTTGCCGCTGAGCGATCTCGATGGCATCGGTTCCGATGCGGTTGCCGAGCTGGACGATCTCGATCTGGACAGCGCCATCGACGCCGATCTGGTCGCCACCGACATTCTCGACATCTTTGTCGAGGAAGTCGGCACCGTGCTCGACAGCCTGGGCGAGCAATTCCCGCGTTACCGCGACCAGCCCGATAACGCCGAGGCGCTGGCGCAAATCCGCAGCGATTTCTACAGCCTTAAGAGCAGCGCCGAACTGGTCGATGCCGAGGTGGTCGCCGACACCGCCGCCGCCGTCGAGGCCATGCTCAACCGTTTGATCGAAGGCACCATTGCACGCAGCGACGATCTGATGCGGGTGCTCGAAGGCGTTATCGACGAAATTCCGCTGTTGGTCAGCGCCTATCAACAGCAGCAGATTCCCGACGCCAGCCGCGCAGATGCCCTGGCCGACAAAGCGCATTTGTTGTCGCGCGGTCAGCCGGTCGATTGGGATGCGCCGTCGGAAGACGCGCCGGACGAAGCGCTGGCCGAAACGGACGCAGACGAAACGCTCAACGCCGACGACGAATTGCTGGCGATTTTCGCTCAGGAACTCGACGAACATCTGGATTTTGTCGAGCACTATCTGGAAGAAACCGACGCCGATCAGCCGGTGCCGGAACGGTTACACCGGGCGTTGCACACCATCAAAGGCTCGGCGCGTACGGCCGGTATTGATGCGGTGGCCGATTTGGTGGTGCCGCTGGAACAGCGCGTGCGTGAACTCAGCGAACGACGCCAGCCGCTGGGCGAAGAACTGCTCAGCCAGTTGGATGAAGGCGCCCGACGCATGCGTGCCGCCGCCGACGGCCGCGCCGAGCCGGACGACATCGATTTCATCAATCGGGTGGTGCTTGCCAACGCCGCCGACCCGATGGCCGCCACCGAGCCGGCCATAACAAGTGCCGAAACCGACACGACCGACCGCCTCAGCGATCTGGATTCTCTGTTGATGTCCAAAGGCGTCGACACCCTGCTGGAAGCGCCTGCCACCTTGCGCCAATGGCAGCAGGACGGCACAGCCGGTGCCGCTGTGGAAGAACTCGGCCACGAACTGAACCGGCTGTCGGAGCAGGCGCGCGACCTGAACCTTGAGCCGGTGATTGAACAAAGCCGTGGTCTGGCGTTGATGGTCGAAATGGCGCTGGCGGGCGAAGTGATCCCCGACGACGACTTCTTTGCGCTGGCCGAACGCGGCCAGGAAAGTCTGGTGAATCAGCTCGATCAACTGGCCGCTGGTCAGGACGTAGCCGTCGATGCCGACTTTGTTGAACAACTGCGGCGTTACCGGCCCGATGCCGACCCGCTGCATCAGCCGCCGCAACGGCTGACGCCGATGGATACCATGATCCGCCACGATCTGATTCCCGAAACCGACGGCGCCGCGGCCATCCCAGGCGAAGAAGGCCGCCTGGCGGGCAACGCCGAAGACCTGTTCCGTGCTACCGGCGACAGCGAACTGGTGGACATCTTCCTCGAAGAAGCGCGCGATCTGGTCGACAACATGCAGACCGCACTCGAACAATGGGAAGCCGACACCACCAACACCTTGGCGGCGGAAAGCCTGCAACGTGATCTGCATTCGCTCAAAGGCGGTGCGCGACTGGCCGAAATAGAGCCGGTGGCGGAGCTGGCGCATGAGATGGAGTCAGCGCTGGAGGGACCCGCCCAGGGAAAGCCGCAACCCAGCAAGCGATTGCTGGGGACACTGCAACAGACCCAGGACCAACTGGCGACGATGATTCAGCAACTGACGACCAGCCGCAGTTGCCAGATTCCGACGGCGTTGATTCAGACATTGCGGCAACAGTCGACGAGCCGGAACAAGAACCGGAACCGGAGCTCGAACCTGAACCGGAGCTCGAACCCGAGCCTGAACTCGAACCAGAGCCCGAACTCGAACCAGAGCCCGAACTCGAACCAGAGCCCGAACCAGAGCCCGAGCCCGAACCAGAGCCCGAGCCCGAGCCCGAGCCCGAGCCCGAGCCCGAGCCCGAGCCCGAGCCCGAGCCGGACATCGAAGAACCCGCCGTTGCCGAACCCAGCGAAGAAGATGACTTCGATGTCTCTGACCTCGACGTCGCCGGCCTCGACGTCGCCGACCTTAGTTCCGGCGAATTCGATATTACCGACTTCGATGTCACTGACGATGACGCCACCGCTCTTGATTCAGCCGACCTCGACGTTTCCGAGCTCGACGGAGCAGACCTCGACGTTTTCGACCTCGATGCAGCCGACCTCGACGGAGCTGAACTCGATGCAGCCGACCCCGACGCCGTCGAACTCGAGTCAGCCGAACCAGACGGAGCCGACGTCGACTCGGTCGAACACGAAACCGTCGAACTCGAATCAGCCGAACTCGAATCAGCCGAACTCGAATCAACCGAACCAGACGGAGCCGACATCGACCTCGAAACCGTCGAGCTCGATGAAGCCGACACCAGCGACCTCGACTTTGCAGAACTCAACGAGGTTGAACCCGACATCTCCGACCTCGACATTGACGACCTCGAAATCGCCAACCTCGACTTTACCGACCTCGATCTCTCAGAGCTCGAAGCCGACGACGGCGATGACGAAGACGCCTCTGGCCGCGGCTGACGCCCGGCCCGATTCGGCCGTGGCTTCGGCTTCTGCCGAAGTCGATCTGGACATTCTCGACATCTTTGTCGAAGAAGCGGCGGAGTTGCTGGTCGACATCGAACAACTGCTCAGCGACTGGCAAGCCGAACCCGGCAGCCATCAGCCCGCTGATGAACTGAAGCGTGTGCTGCACACCCTCAAAGGCGGCGCGCGGCTAGCCAAACTGAACCGGCTGGGCGATCTGTGCCACGACTTCGAAAGCGCCGTCGCGCGTCTCGACGCCCGCAAAGGCCCGGCCGATGCCGAAGGCTTAGCCGACTTGCTGGCGCGTCAGGACCAACTGGTGCAAGGCGTCGACAGCATGCGCACCTTGCTCAGCCGCGACGAATCCACCCGCCACGAATTCAGCCCCGCCGTGACCGCGCGCAGCGAGCCTGATTCGTCGCTGCCCGCTACAACGTCGCGTTCTGCGTCGCCCGACAGCATCAAGGTCAACGCCGATCTGCTCGAAACCCTGGTCAATCTGGCCGGCGAATCGTCCATTTTGCGCGCCCGCCTGGAACAGGACGTCAGCAATTTCCAGTTCACGCTGGGCGAAATGGATTCGACGCTGGAACGACTGCGCGATCAGGTGCGACATCTGGACATGGAAACCGAAGCCCAGGTGCTGTTCCGCCAGGAACGCGCGCTCGACAGCGGCTACACCGATTTCGATCCGCTGGAAATGGATCGCTATTCGCACATTCAGCAATTGTCGCGCTCACTGCTCGAAGCCAGCTCGGATCTGAGCGACCTGAAAACCACGCTGGCCGATAAAACCCGCGACACCGAAACCCTGTTGCAGCAACAAGGCCGGCTGCATTCGCAGTTACAACAGGGCCTGATGCAGACCCGGCTGGTGCCATTCAGCCGACTGGTGCCGCGGCTGCGACGGCTGGTGCGGCAAGTCGCCTCGGAACTGGGCAAAGAGGTTGAGTTGGTGGTTGCCAACGCCGAAGGCGAAGTTGATCGCACCGTGCTCGAACGCATGGTCACGCCGCTCGAACACATGCTGCGCAACGCCGTCGATCACGGCATTGAAGTCGCCTCGGTGCGTCGGCAGCTGGGCAAACCAGCGCAGGGACGGATCGAGCTCAGCCTGGCGCGTGAAGGCGGCGACGTGGTGTTGCGGCTGAGCGACGACGGCGCCGGTCTGGATGTTGAACGCATTCGCGCCCGCGCCGAACAACTCGGTTGGCTCACGCCGGGTGCTGCGCTTGACGACCACAGCGTGTTGCAAACGATTCTGGAGCCGGGTTTTTCCACCGCGACCGCGCTGACGCAGATTTCCGGTCGCGGCGTCGGCATGGACGTGGTCAACGCCGAAGTCAAACAGCTCGGCGGCAGCATGAGCATCGACGGCCAGCCGGGCCAGGGCAGTTGGTTCACTTTGCGGCTGCCGTTTACCGTCTCGGTCAACCGCGCGCTGATGGTGCGGCTGGGCGATGATTTCTATGCGCTGCCACTGAGCACCATCGAAGGCATCGTGCGGGTACCGGCGGCCCAGCTGCGCGCCTTGATGAGTGCGGATGCGCCTTCATACGACTACGCCGGCCACGCCTACCGGCCGGTGTATCTTGGCGATTTGCTGGGCATCGACGCCCCGGCCGATTTGGTTTGGGAAGCGCCGGCCGATGGCACCGCGGTGCCGCTGATTCTGGTGCGACGCAGCGACGAGGCTCAGCCAGTGGCGCTGACGGTCGATCAATTACTGGGTTCGCGCGAAATTGTCGTCAAGACGCTCGGGCCGCAGTTCAGTGCGCTGGCGGGCGTGTCCGGCGCGACCATTCTGGGCGATGGCTCGGTGGTGGTGATTCTCGATCTGGCAGCCTTGATTCGCGCCCGTCTGGCCGATCTGAACGCCGTCGCGCCGTTGCTGCGCCGGGTACCGACGCCGAGCGCTCAGCCGACGTCCAACGCATTAACCGTGTTGGTGGTGGACGATTCGGTAACGGTGCGCAAGGTGACCAGCCGTCTGCTGGAACGCCAGGGTTGGACCGTCTGGCTCGCCAAAGACGGCCTCGAAGCCGTCACGCTGCTGCAAAACCAACACCCGGATGTGATTCTGCTCGACATCGAAATGCCCAACATGGATGGCTTCGAAGTGGCCCAGCAAGTACGCCACGACGACCGCCTGAAACAGGTGCCGATCATCATGATCACCTCGCGCAGTGGCGACAAACACCGCCAGCGGGCGTTCGCCATTGGCGTCAACGAATACCTTGGCAAACCGTTCCAGGAAGGTGTGTTGCTTGAGTGCATCAATCGGTTGTGCCGACGGGAGTCGCAGCGTGTCGATTGAGTCGGAAGCTACAGCGACAGCCGGAACGGGCGATGAGCGCCTGGCAACATTCTGGGTTCCGATGCAGCAAAAAAGCCTGCTGGTGCCGCAAGTTGCCATTGCCGAAGTGGTCGCCAAAGCCACCTTGCAAGCCGTGCCCGATGCCCCCGTCTGGCTGCTGGGTCGGCTGGACTGGCGCGGGCAGTCGCTGCCGGTGCTCAGTTACGAAGCGGCCAACGGCCAGACCCAGGCGCCGGATTCGCCCGGCGTGCGTCTGGCGATTTTCAACACACTCAGCGACGGTGCCGCATTGCCATTCTGGGCGCTGCGCATTCAGGGCATTCCTCGGCTGTTGCGCCTGAGCGACGCCGAAGTGCGCGAAGACAGCCTGGCGCGCTGCACCCGCGCCGAACGGTTGGCGGTGATTACCCAACTGGGTAAGGCGAGTATTCCGGATCTGGATTATTTGGAATCGTTGGCGGCGTCGATCGGTATTACCTCGGCCGAACGGGCGGACTGAAGCAGTCGCGCCTGCACCAGCAGCGCTTCGTTGATGCGCTGTTCCAGGCGCAGTTTGTAACGCAGGTAATGAATCGTTTGCGCCTGGCCGTTGGGCAGACCGGCGGTGATGCGATCCGACAATGACAAGTCGGTGATGTACATCGGGTAAGGTTCGTTGTCCGGGCGGGCCGCAAGAATGCAGGCTGCAACCTGCGGGAAGAAATCGTCGCCCAATTCCTGGCTGGAAAATTCGCGATCGTGGCACAGCAACACGAATTCCTGTTGGCCGTCCGGCCCCAGCTCCATCATTACTTGAACGTTGCTGGTTTGCTTGTCGTCCAGCAAACCGGCGGTACCGACGCGTTTCATCGTCGGAATACCGCTCGGCAGCAGCGTCATTTCATAGCACTGGATCGGCAGCGAGGGTGTCGACAGTTCGCTGTCGAGCGCCTGACGCCGGTGTTCGGTGATTTTCACAAAACGCAGCAGCGAGGCCAGCAGGCTGGTCTTGGTGCGGCACGCCTGGCGGAAGCTCAACAGTGAACCGTTTTCGTCGATTAAGTAGACCGTCGCGACGCGCTTGGCCAGTTGGTAGATCAGCGTCAGGCCTTGTTCTTCCTGCTGGTCAATCACCGCGCGCAGCCGGTTCTTGTCGCTCTCAAAATGCCGGTCCGGCAGGATGCGGTTGCGTTGGGCCTGTTCCTGGCCGAGCCAGTCCACCAGTTCGGCTTCGGTATCAAAACTCAGGCTGTTGAGCTGGCGTTTGTTGATGGTCAGTGCCTGATATTGCTGGCCCAGGTTGTAGAGGAAGCGCACCGGCTGTTTGCGCGCGTAGTCGTACAGCGCAGTTACCGCGTCTTCGAACAAATCCTGAATGCGTTTGGCGATGGCTTGCGGCCGCGTCTGGTTGTGGCAGAACGATTCGAGCATCGGCCGATGCACATATTTCTGGCGCGCCAGCAGCGACAGCAAAAAGTGAATCGCCTGTGGCAGGGCGTCTTGCTGATCGAAATGTTCGACCACCACTTCGCCCCAGGAATTGATCACCACCATGTCGATACTGGCGACCAGATTTTCACGCAGCGAACTGAAATCGAGGCTGTTTGAGCGCGCGGAAATTTTCTGCAAACCGCGCCGGGTCAAATGCTGTAACGGATCGCAACCGAGGTTGCTGAACAGCAATACGCGCTCAACCTGTGCCGGCTTGTAGAAGTTCGACGCAGGGACCGGCGGCATGTTCAGTGGCAACGATTGGCGCAAATCGGCCAGCGTTTTGCGCACTTCGAAATTGGTGATTGAACTGAACTGGGTGAACACCGGGATGTGCAGGTGCGCCGCCAGTAAACCGTTGAGGTGGCACCACAACATGGTTTCCAGCAAGCCGCTGGATTTTTTCAGCGTGCTGCCAATCTGGCCGTTGGGTAACTGGCTGTGTGCGACCCAATGCGACGGCTGGCCTTTGCGCGGGCCGACTTCCTTGATGCGGATTTTTTCGTGGCTGAGATCGACCTGATGGCCGAAGCTGATGAAGTCGATTTTGCCGCGCCGGCGGTCGAAGGCAGCGTGCAGTTTGCGACTTAAAATCAGCAAATCCTGCTGACTCATCAGGTGATTGCTTTCGTGTTCGGCGGCGAACTGCGTCAGGAATCGGTACGAGCGCGTCAGTTCGTTAATCAGCAATTTGCGCTCGGCCATGATGTCTTGCACCGGCCAGCTGGCGTGGCCGTCCAGATAGGCCAGATAGTCGCTTTGCCAGCCCCATTCTTTGGTCAGTTCAGCCATCAACTGACGCCGCCAGGTGCTGACTTTGACAGGGCGCGACAACTGAATGCCGGCCTTGAAATAGAAGCAGCGGCGAATCAGTTCCAGCCGGCTGTGTTCACTGCGACCACTGAGATAACTCTCGATGCGCCGGTACAGCATGACGTAAGGGTCGAGTTCGTTCAGCTCGGTCACGCCATCATGAACCGCGTTTTTGTACTGGTGCGCCAGGCTGGTGACGTTGGGAAAATCGCGCGCGTAGACTTCCAGCAACAGCAGTTTCAGCACCGATTTGTGCGGCGAATCGATGCCTTTGTACAGCTGCCACATACCGGCACCGATGAACTCACCCGCGGGCAAATTCGGCAGAGCGCCGAAGTCGATCGACTCTTCCAGTCGAGCAACGCCACGGCCGCGGAATTCGCGCACCAGATCGTCGTAGCGGTTTTCCTGCTGCGCTGGTACAAACCACCAGGCCGGCGGCGCGCCGGCGAGTAACTGGCCGGTGCGGTAGAACTCGTCGAGCAACAGGAAGTGCTGAGTGGAGCCGCAGTTTTCGCCGGTCAGCGAGCGTTGATCGCCCGCCTCGAACTGTTGCGAGTTCATCAGGAAAAAGTGCACTTCCAGGTTAAAACCTTCCGCCCAATGGCTGATCATCTCGGCCTTGGTTTCCAGCAGGTCGATCTGATGCTGGGTCAGGCCCGGCTTGTAGCACAGCCAGATATCGAGGTCGGAACTGGTCGATTGCGCCACCGATCCGGAAGAACCCATCAGATACAGACCGGCAATTTGCGGATACATGGCGCGAGCGGTGCCTGGACGGGCGGAGAAATTCACCTGTTGCAGCAGGCTCAACGTGCCCTGGTTGGGCTGATATTGCACCAGACCAACCGGTACATCCGGCTCGACAAAGTAGCCCGGCGAGCCGCGCAAATGGGTGTGGAACAGCAGCGGCAGCAGATCCAGACACTGTTTCTGCTTGGTTTGCAGACTTTCACGCAGGCGCGTTAAACGACCGTCATTGATCGCCAGAAACCGATCACGGTAGGTGCGTAATGCCTCCTGGGGCGCCTGTTGGTGTTTGGTCACTGCTCTTCTCGGATTTGGCAGCAAAATTCAAGTCAGTGTAATGCAAAGTTTTGGCCTGAAACGTGGTCGTCGTCTCAGTTCCGACGACGATGATATACTTTGTTACCCAAGTGGGCGGCGAGCACCGTTAGACTTTCGCGCCGGTCCGAACCTGATTGCTGGTGTATTCAGCCGGTCAGGTGCGGGTATTTCCGGCACTGTTTGCCCAACATCTGCCCCAACCAGCAGTGGAACTCCGATGCACCCAGAACAACAAAAGCGCATCCTGGTGGTGGACGACGACGAGGACATCCGCAATCTGCTCAAGGAATACCTTGAGAAAAACGGATTTCTGGTCACCACCGCTGCCGATGGCCAGCACATGCGCGACCTTTGGCCGCACGAACGCTTTGACCTGATCGTCCTCGACATCATGATGCCCGGCGACGACGGCTTCACGCTGTGCAAAGAAGTGCGCGCCCGCTCACGCATCCCGATCATCATGCTCACCGCCGGTTCCGACGAAACCGACCGCATCATTGGCCTGGAACTGGGCGCTGACGATTACGTCGGCAAGCCGTTCAACCCCCGTGAATTGCTGGCCCGCATCAAAGCGGTGCTGCGCCGTTACGACGAAGGCCCCGACAGCTCGCCGCTCGACGCCCGCCAACGGCTGCGTTTTGGCGAATGGTTGCTCGATTTAACCAACCGCGAACTGACCGACCCCAGCGGCGGCCAGCATTCGCTCAACGGTGCCGACTTCAATTTGCTGCGTCTGTTTGTCAGCCGACCCGGCGAAGTGCTCAGTCGCGATGACTTGAGCAACGAGCTGCGCGGCCGCGATTCGTCGCCGTTTGATCGTTCCATCGATGTGCAGATCAGCCGTTTGCGGTCGCGTCTGAACGACGACGGCAAATCGCCGCAAGTGATTAAAACGGTGCGCGGCGCCGGCTACATCCTGACGGTTCCGGTCAGCCCCGAATAATGCCGCGCTTCAGTTTCACCTCGCTGTACAGCCGTCTGCTGGCGCTGATGGTGCTGGGTCTGATCAGCGCCTTCAGCTTCAGCAACTACGTCTGGCTGTATTTTCTCGAAGGCCAGCGCGAACAGCAGGGTGAATCGATGGCGCGCGACATGGCGTTTTCGGTCGGCTCGACGATGGAATTTATCCGCGCCTACCCGCGCGATTACCGCCATCTGATCATCAACCAACTGCGCGACATGGGCGGTTCGCGCTTTCTGGTGTCGGTGAACGACAACTTCATTCCGGTCGAACCGATTCGCGACAGCCTCGCCAAGCAGCAGTTTCTCGACCAGTTTCAGCAATCGATCGAAGAAAAACTCGGCCAGCGGCTGGCGGACCTGAACATCGAATTCGCCGACCCGCGTTTTCTGCACGTCTACGAACCGGACATCCGGCTGGTCGATCTGCCGCCGCGTTGGGCGCAAAACACCCTGATTCTGGAACCCGACCCGCCGCCGGTGCTGGTTGCCCAGGTGCCGGTTGGCGAAGGCGAATGGCTGTATCTGGCGGGCCTGTTGCCCGACCCGTATTTCCTGTCGGAAAACGAATACCTCGATCAGGGTCAATTGCTGTTTCTGACCATCTTGCTGGTGGTGCTGGTCACCATCGCCTGGTTCGTGGTGCGCTGGATGACGCGGCCGCTGTCGAATCTGGCAACGGCGGCGCGGCAACTCGGCACCGACATTCACCTGGCACCGCTGGAAGAAAAAGGCACTCGCGAAGTGAAAGAAACGGCGCGTGCCTTCAACCTGATGCAGGAACGGGTGCTGCGTTTCGTTGACGACCGCGAACGACTGTTCTCGGCGATTTCGCACGACCTGAAAACGCCGATCACCCGCTTGCGGCTGCGCGCCGAAATGATGGACGAAAGCGGCGTCAAATCGAGCATGATCAAGGATCTGGAAGAACTCGAGGCCATGGTCAAAGGTGCGCTCGATTTAGGCCGCAGCACCGATGTGCACGAAAACACTCACCCGATCGACATCAACCAGATGGTGCAGACGCTGAAAGACGATCTGGCGTTGCTCGGCTACCCGTTGGAAATTCGCGGCATGGCGCGCTGGCCGTTTTACGGCAAGCCGCTGGCGCTGAAGCGTTGCCTGTCGAATCTGGTGCACAACGCGGCGTTCTACGGCACTCAGGTGCGGCTCGACATCGTCGACAGTCGTCAGGAGCTGAAAATCTACGTGGTCGATAACGGCCCTGGCATTCCCGAGGCGGAAATCGACAAGGTATTCGAGCCATACGTGCGGCTGGAAACCTCGCGCAATCGCAACACCGGCGGTGCCGGGCTCGGCCTGAGCATTGCCCGCAACATTGCGCATGCGCACGGCGGTCAGTTGAAGTTGCGCAATCGCATCAGCGCGGGTCTGGAAGCGGCGGTGTTGTTGCCGCGACGCTGAATCGCTGCGTCACTGGTCGCGTTCCCAGCAAGCCGTTATAGTGCTGCAAGTTGAACATTTGGTCAGAAAATTCACGAGGTCTTTATGCCCACTCCCCACATCAATGCCAACGCCGGCGATTTCGCCGACACCGTTCTGATGCCCGGCGACCCGCTGCGCGCGCAATACATCGCCGAAAACTTCCTCGATAACGCCAAGCGCGTTACCGACGTGCGTTCCATGTTTGGCTACACCGGTACCTTTAATGGCAAGCCGGTGTCGATCATGGGGTCGGGCATGGGCGTGCCGTCGATGTCAATTTACGCCAAGGAACTGATCACCGAATACGGCGTGAAGCATCTGATTCGTGTCGGCACCTGCGGCGGCATTGGTGACGACATCAAACTGCGTGACGTCATCATCGCCAGCGGCGCCAGCACCGATTCGGGCGTTAACCGCACCCGCCTGCTCGGTTACGACTTTGCCGCCACCGCCGACTATTCACTGCTCGCCGCCGCCGTGACCAGTGCGCGCAATGCCGGTGTCGAAGCCCGGGTCGGCAATGTGTTCACCTCCGATTTGTTTTATTCGCCGGAAGAAGCCTTAATCCCGGCGCTGCGCAAGATGGGCATTCTGGCGGTGGAAATGGAAGTGGCCGGTCTGTACGGCGTGGCCGCTGAATACGGCGCCAAGGCGCTGGGCATCATGACCGTCAGCGACCACATTGTGCGCGGCGAAGCGACCAGTTCCGACGAACGCCAGACCACCTTCAACGAGATGATTCAGATCGCACTCAACGCCGCCGTGAGTCTGTAACCATGGCGGCCCCTGCGGATTTGAAAGCCGCGGCGAAGCTGGCCGCCGGCAACGCCTACGTGCCCTACAGCGAGTTCCCGGTTGGCGCTGCGTTGCGTTGCGTCGATGGCCGTATTTTCAGCGGCTGCAACGTGGAAAACCGCTCCTACCCGCTGGGCATGTGCGGCGAACGCACCGCCATCGGCACGGCGGCGTCGGCCGGTGTGCGGCCGGGAGAGATTGTCGAACTGGTGGTGTTTATGCCGGGCAATCAATTGTTTTCGCCCTGCGGTGGCTGCCGTCAGGTGATCGCCGAATTCATGCCGGCCAATGGCAAAATCTGGGCGACCAACGACGGCGATGGTTTGCGCGAATGGAGCGCCACCGAACTGCTGCCGGACGGCTTCAGCTTCGACGGTTTGAGTTGACCATCCGGTCAGAAAGCAGGAATAAAACAACATCTTAAACGTTTAGGCCCGGCGCTTTGCCGGGCCTTTTTCGTTATTAAATTTCTTTTCCGACTGAAACCGTTTTCCAAGCTTGTGCGGGGTCTTTGCGCCGGTATAGTCGCTGCTACCGGTCGGTACGATTCCCCCTCGAAAAGAGCCAGCTCACTGGCCAAGGAGCGCCCGACCGGTGCCTATCATCTAACTCTCCTTAGGAAACATCATGAAGCAACAGCCCGATCGAAACCTGGGCATGGAGCTGGTTCGAGTGACCGAGGCAGCGGCTCTTTCCGCATCGCGTTTTATGGGCGCGGGCGACAAAGAAGCCGGCGATGCCGCCGCCGTGGACGCCATGCGAGCTGTACTGCAAACCGTCAGCATGGATGGCGTCGTGGTCATCGGCGAGGGCGAGAAAGACGAAGCGCCCATGCTCTATAACGGGGAAAGTGTCGGCACCGGCGCGGAACCCAAACTCGACATCGCAGTCGATCCGGTCGAAGGCACCCGCCTGTTGGCGACTGGCCGACCCAACTCCATTGCCGTTGTTGCCGCCACCGAGCGCGGCGCCATGTGGGACCCCGGCCCGTCGTTCTACATGAACAAAATCGTCGTCGGCGAAGAAGCCCGCGACGCCATCGACATCACCCAATCGGTGGCCCGCAACCTCTATTCCATTGCCGAAGCGCTGGAGCGCAAGGTCAACGAAGTCACCGTCTTCGTGCTCGACCGGCCGCGCCACAAAACCCTGATTGAAGAAATCCGCGCTGCCGGTGCCCGGGTGCAACTGCACACCGACGGCGATGTGATGGGTGCGCTGATGGCGGCCATTCCTGGCACTGGGGTCGATGTGCTGATGGGCATTGGCGGCACGCCCGAAGGGGTCATTTCCGCTGCCGCCGTGAAAGCCTTGAACGGCGGCATGCAAGGCATCCGCGCACCGCAACTGGAAAGCGAGCGGCGCAAGTTGATGGATTTGAATCTCGATCTGGATCAGGTAGTCCGGCTCGACGATTTGATTGCCGCCGACGACGCCTTTTTCGCCGCCACCGGCATCACTGGCGGTCCGTTTCTGGACGGCGTGCATTACGACCGCGACGGCGGCATTACCACGCACTCAATTGTGATCCGCGCCGAGTCCGGTTCGTTGCGTTTTATCAAAGGCATTCACCGACTGAAGCGCTCCATCGAATTCGGCCGGCCGTCGAAGCAGAGCTTCCAGGCGATGGTGGACATAGCGGCGAAGTAATTTCGCCGCCGTGTTGTTACCAATGTTTGTTGGTCAGCGCCGTGAGAATGTGGTCGCGCCATTGCCCGTCAATGAACAGGTAATCTTTGGCCAGGCCTTCGCGATTAAAACCGAGCTTTTCTAATACACGGCCACTGCCAACATTCCAGGGCTGGTAGTTCGCCATCAGTCGATGCAATTTCAGCGTGTTGAAACTGTAATCGACGACAGCGCCGAGAGCCTCTGTCATCAACCCTTGGCCTTCATAAGTCTTAACGGTTCGGTAACCCAGATGCGCCGCCTGGAAGACGCCGCGCACCACATTCGATAGCCCCAGATCGAGCACAATGTTGCCGTCGATAAAGCCGTAAAAACGATAGCCCCGGCCCTGTTGCCACAGTCGCTTTTGCGCCGCCAGACGCTGGCGCGTTGCCCATATACTGGCTGGTGTATCGCCGCCGCCTTGGGCAAAATGATCAGCGTTTTCAGTCAAATAGTGATGCAGTTTGCGGCCGCGAATGCCTTGCGGTCCGGTGATTGTTAATCGAGGTGTGGTCAGCTTGACGGTCATCGGGCTCTCTCAGGTTGAACAATGTCGATGGCGAATGTCCGGTTCGTCGCTGCTGCATAAGCGTCGAACCTGCGCACATCTTTAACCCATTAAAAAAGTGAGTCTACTGTATGTGGAGTACACCTGATCTGTGTGACGACCATCCCGAAGCGGTTCGGGTACTTGAACCCGTGTTCCAGGATTTCGGCGGTAAGCCGGCGTTCTTTGGTCAGGTCGTCACTGTGCATTGCTACGAAGACAACTCCCGGGTGAAAGAACTGGCCGGCACCGATGGCGACGGCAAAGTCATGGTGATCGATGGCGGCGGTTCATTGCGCCGCGCTTTGATCGGCGACCAGATCGCGCTCGATGCCGTCAATCACGGCTGGCAAGGCGTGGTGATTCACGGTTGCGCGCGCGATATTCACGAGTTGCGCCGCATGCCGATTGGCGTCCGGGCGCTGGCCAGCATTCCGGTACGCACCGAGAAAAAAGGCCTCGGCGATGTCGATGTGCCGGTCGAATTTGCCGGCGTCACCATCGAACCGGGCATGTGGCTCTACGCCGACGAAACCGGCATCGTCGTCAGCCAGGACAAATTGTTCTGATGGTGTTGGAGTGGTCGTACGAACTCACCTCGCCGGATGCGATCAATGCCAAACCCTGGCCGGCGGATGTGCCGCTGCGCTTTGAGCAGGTCGAAATTCAGCAGGGCGAATTCAATCGCTTTCTGTATCTCTGGGTCGGTCAGCACTGGAATTGGTTTATGAGACGCGACTGGTCGCTGGAGCGCTGGCGAGAACACACCGAACGTCCCGAGCACCGCATCTGGTTGCTCAGCGTACGCGGCACACCGGCCGGTTACGTGGAAATGGAACGCCAGGATGGCAATCAGATCGAATTTATTTCCGTCGGTCTGGGCAAGCCATTTATCGGTATGGGTTTGGGCGGCGCTTTGTTATCGGAAGCCTTAAAGCGTGCGTTCGAGTGGACCGATGCCGATGGCCGGCGCCCGCAACGCGTCTGGCTGCACACGTGCAGCGACGACCACCCAAACGCCCGCGCCAATTACGAAGCGCGCGGTTTCAAACTGTTCAAAACCGAAGAATTCCCGGACCCGGAACACTAAGCGCGTGACGACTGTCTGGTACCTGGCGTTGCAATCGCCCGATCAATTACGCGCCAAAAACTGGCCGGCGAACGTGGCTGTACGCTTCGCCGAAGCGGAATTAAAAACCGGCGAACTGAATCGGTATTTCTACGAAAGCGTCGGCCGCGCCTGGCAATGGCAGGACGCCGACGACTGGCCGTTATCGCGTTGGCAAACCCACACCGAGCGACCCGAATTACGGCTGTGGATTTTATGGATTTCCGGCAGCCCGGCCGGTTATGTCGAGATGGAACGCCAGCCCGACGGCAGCGTGGAATTCATTTCCTTCGGACTGACGCCACCGTTTTTGGGCCAGGGTTTGGGCAGCGCTTTATTAAGTGAAGCGGTCAAAGTCGCTTTTGCCTGGACCGATGACAATGGCCGAATTCCAACGCGAATCTGGTTAACTACCTGTAGCGATGATCACCCCAATGCGCGCGCAAATTATGAAGCGCGCGGCTTTGAATTATTCAAAACGGAGATTGAATAAGGCGGATAATTATTGGTCTGTCCGCGCCTTGCTTTGCTGAATCCATAACCCCGCCACGATCATACCCAAGCCACCAAACGTCAGCCATTGCAGCGGTTCGCCGAGCACGAAGTGAATTAAAAACAGACTGATAAAAGGCGACAGAAAAATCAGTGTGCCGATGCGGCTGGCGTTATTGGTGTGGTGCATCGCCAGTTGCCAGAACACAAAAGTAACGCCCATTTCAAACACGCCAACGTAAGCCAGGCTCGCCCACACTGAGCCAGAGTTCATATCCGGCAGGCCGTCGCGCCACAGCATCCAGACAATCAACAGCGGCAGGGCGTACACAAAATTCTGAAACAGGGCGATGATCGGCGGTCGTTCATCGCGGGTGTTCAACAGCCAATAGCCGGCCCACAACAACGTCGAAAACAACGCCAGAAACAGACCGAAATAATCGAGCGAGCCGCTGACGTTTTGTCCGGCCAACGAAATAAACACCACACCGGAATAGCCCAACACCATGCCGAACAAATCCCAACGCGTCAGCTTGTGGCCGAGCAACGGCACCGACAACAAACCGAGCGTAATCGCCCAGGTGTAATTCACCGGCTGGGCGACTTGCGCAGGCAAGCGGTCGTAGGCTTCGAATAAAACGGCGTAATAAATGACGGGGTTGATCAACCCCAATTGAAAGGCGGCTTTGCGATCGGCCCAGAGCCGCGCTACAGCCATGTTTAATTCACCGCGAATCGCTAACGTCGCCATCAGGGCGAGAATGGAAAACACCGCAGCGCCGGCCATTAACTGGCTGACGCTGACCTGGCTTAACGCGACTTTGAACGCTGTGGCGACGGTGGACCAAAGCAACACCGCCATCAGCGCGTAGCCGATGGCGCGACGTTCAGACGACATGCGCAGTACTCAATCAAAGACAACGGCGAGCCAGACTAAGGGCGAACCTCGCTGGCTGCAACGCCGTTAAGCGGAACTGTTTAGATAGCGCTGCTTAGAATTGCCATTCCACATACCAACCGCCGGAGAGCGAGTTGTAATCGCTCAGATCGGAACGCAATTTCCAGGTGAACATCCAGCCGACGTTCGGCCCGGAGTCGGCGTTGGTTTTAATGTTGATGTTGGCCTGAACATAGTCTTCGGCTTCGTAGTCGCGGCCATTATCGAGCGTGGTGCTGAACGGTTCGGCATCGACGTAATACAGGCTGTTTTCGATGTTCAGATCGCGGCTGTCGAACAGGCGATAACCGATGCCGACACCGAAGACGTCGTAATAGCTGTTGTCGCGGCGCACGTGGTGATTGCTGTTGGCAAACCCCGGGCGTTCTTCACCCCAGAACGACGACACCCCAATGCGATTGTTCACCCACAAACCCAAACCCCAACGATTGGTGCTCAGCGCCAGGTCGCCCGGGTCGGCCGCGTCGTTGCCATCCCAGGTGTAGAACAGCGTGAAGTCGAGGTTATCGAAACCGCTGTCTTTGTGTTTGCGTTCAATGCGCAAATCGCCTTGGGTGCTTGGCGGCGGTGTGGTCGGGCCGAAACCAGTTTTGTTGAGTTTGTAATAGAAGCGACCGTCCATCGACAGACTGACGCGGCTGTTCTGATAGGTGAAGGACTGTTCGCCTTCGAAGCCATCGAATTCCAGTCGATAGCCGTTGAGCAATTGCGGATTGTCACGTTGCAGTTGGGCGCGCAAATCGCTGGCGGCCTGTGTTTCGATGCGACGTTTGCAGGCCGCGCCCTGGTCGGCATTGCTGCATTCGGCGTGGTACACGCCGTCGATGGTTTCGATGCGGCCATCGAGATTGGGGTGTGCATTCGTGTCGTCATCGCTAACGGCGACGGCGGCAAAGCGCGCCTCAACCCGGCAGCCAACCTGATTGTTGGCGTCGGCGGGCAGGCGCTCGTCGTTACGTTCGCGCAGTTCGATGCGTTTTGCCGTCGGGTGCTGTTCCGCAATAAACGCTGCTTCAAAATCGGCCAGTGCCTGGGCTTCGGCCTGTTCGAAGGCAATGTCACAAGCCTGCGCGACGGTCGCCGCGCGTGCCGTAGCGCTGGCGTTGAACGGGCCTTCTTCAGCCATCAACCCGGGGCTGATGACCACGGCTGAAAGCGCAATGAAAAGCGAGCGCATGCACTGTCCTCGTTGGGTTCGGATGCTCAATGTCCGCACCATAATAACAGTGCCCTAACGAGAAACAGTGCTGGTGGTCATCTTTGTTAGGTGGCCTTACAACAGCCAGCTTTGCACCGCGTGCGCCGGTGTGGTGATGGCCCAGTCGCCGTCGGCATCGCCCAGACGCCAGTCAACGGCGTGGTCGCTGTCGTTGAGTACCAGCAGAACGAGCTGGCCGTCCGGCCGTTCAAAGGCGACGTGATCGAGTTCATCCAGCCCGGCTGCCGACAGAATGCGCACCGAACCCGGCGGCACCGCTGCGGCAAAATGCCCCAGTACGTGATAAGACGGTTGCCAGCTAAAGCGGCCATTTTGGGTATCGACCAAAGCCGGTGCCGAACAGAAATTGCCGACGTGATTGGGGCCGCCTTGCAGATCGAGCGCCAGGTTCCAGTCGATCCAGCCCTGCGTCCAGCGGCGTAAATCGTTGATGACCGAACGCGCGTAGCGCTCTGCTACCGCCCAGCTATCCGGGTGCGGTCCGCCTTCCTGGCAGCCTTCGGTGAAGATCAAACCCTTGTCGGGAAAGGCGTCGTGCACCGCCTGAACGTTGTCGAAGCTGTCGCTCATGTACCAGTGAAAACCGCAGCCCCAGACGTACGGGGCGGTGTCGGCATCGCCAAGAATGGTGGCGGCGCGGTGGTACAAGTCGTCGCGGTTGTGGTCCCAGCACAGCAGACGCACGTCGGCCAGATCGGCCTGGTGTAACGCCGGGCCTAAGTGATCGCGAATGAAATCGCGTTCTTCAACGGCGTTGTAGCGGCACGAATCCCAGCTTTGGGTGGCATCGGGTTCGTTCTGCACCGATACGCCCCAAACGCTGAACCCCTCGGCTTTCAGCCCCTGAATAAACTGCACGTATTGCTGCGCCCAGGCGTCGCGGTATTCGGCTTTCAACTGGCCGCCCTGGTTCATCTGGCCGTTGGTTTTCATCCAGGCCGGCGGGCTCCAGGGCGACACCAGTAAATCGATGGGCCGACCCAAGGTAGCCTGCGCATCGCGGATCATCGGGAAGATGGCTTCCTGGTAATGCTGCAACGAAAACTCGGCGTCTTCGCTGGGCTGGCAGGCCCAATTGCCGAGTGCGAAATCGCAACTGTTCAGGTGCACCCGGCACAGCGAATAGGCGTGTTGATCGGGCGAGAAATAACCGTCCATAAACCGACGTTTTTCAGCGGCCGACAGCGCGGCGTAATTAACCGCCGCCGCTTCGGTAAAAGCGCCGCCAAAACCCAGGTGAGTCTGGTAACGCACTTGCCGGTTCAGGTCGAGGCGCGGGCGCTGAGGTGCGCTGGAATCCAGGCGTTTTGGGTTGTCCAGGGCGGTACGTTCCGGCTGAGAGAGCTGGCTTTGAAATCCACGAATCATTCCGATGAGTCCTTCTTAAAAAGGCGTTGACGCTGTGCTTTCTTGTAGTTTAGTGTTTGATGAAAGCGCTTACATGGTGGCAGTTTTCCACAGCTAGGCGCTTATTAAAAGGACTAAATGAAAGCGCTTTCATCCGCCTCTAAAAACAACAAGACGGAGCACAACAATGAAACTTCTGACCGCTGCGGCGCTCGGCGTAAGCCTGGCTGCTGCATCCACCACGGTGTTGGCTGAATCTGAACATCCGCACGGTGGTAGCTTGACTGTTCCCATCATCACCACCGCCTTCACCGAAAGCTTTAACCCCTACGTCGACCCGACCAACACCATCGCCGGCATCGTGTTCGAGCCACTGGCGTTTATTAACCCGATGCAGGATCGCACCCATTACCGCCTGGCCGAGCGCTACGAATACGGCGACGACCAGCGCAGCATCACCTACTGGCTGCGCGACGGTTTGCAGTGGTCCGATGGCGAAACGCTCGACGCCGACGATCTGATGTACACCTTCAAGCTGGCGAAAGAGGTCGCGATTTACGATCTGGCCGGTGTACTGGCGAGCGGCCGCGTAACCAACGTCGTCAAGGTCAACGACCGCGCCGTGCGTTTCGATCTGGCGCGTCCGGACACCACCATTCACTGGGACCTGAACACCTACATGCCGCTGCCGGAACACATCTGGTCTCAGGCGGCAGACCCGGCCACCTTCACCAACCCGCAAGCCATTGGTTCCGGCCCGGTGACCGAGGTTGCCTACGTGCGCGCCCAGCAGATGGAAATCTGCCGCAACCCGCATTATTTCCTCGAAGACCGACCCTATCTCGATTGCATCAAATACCGCGCCTTTAACGACAACGGCCAGATTCAGCCGGCGTTGATGCGCGATGAAATCGACTGGGGTTCCAACTTCATTGCCGACATCGACAAGACATACGTCGCAGCCGACCCGGAACATCATCACTACTGGTACCCGGCCAACGACGCGATCAACATCTACCTCAATACCAAGCGCGCGCCGTTCAATGATCTGGCGTTCCGTCAGGCACTGTCGGTAGCGATTGACCGTGACATGATTGTCGAACTGGCCGCCTACGGTTACCCGACCGTCAACGATTTCCCCGGCGGCATCGGCCACCATTTCGAAGCTTATATGGACCCGGCGATTTACGATCAATACGGCTGGCTGGGCCAATACGACCCGGACCGCGCCCGTGAATTGCTCGACGCCAACGGCTACGTCGATGCCAACGGCGACGGCATGCGCGACATGCCAGACGGCTCGGAATTGAGCTTCGATATTCGCGTAGTAAACGGCTGGACAGACTGGGTGCAAACAGTGCAAATGGTCACCGAATATCTGGCGGAAATCGGCATCGAAGCGCACGTCAATGCGGTCGAGTGGGGCGTCTACGATACCTCGCTGAAAGAAGGCGATTACGACGCGGCGATCAACTGGTCACTGCTGTCCACGCATCCGATTCAGACCTACAAAGAGTATTACCACACCAGCCGCATCGGGCAGATCTGGCACGCCAGCCACGGCGTTCATTCGGCACACATCGACGAATTGATCGATAACTTCGGCACCTTAACCAACGATGCCGATCGCGCTGCCACCCTCAGTGAACTGCAACGCTTTACCGCAGAAAACATGCCGTTCATTCCGGTGTTCTCCAACCCGACCTGGTTCCAGTATTCCACCTCCCGGGTTGAGGGTTGGCCGACGCCTGAAAATCCTTACGTGCATCCGGTGTTTTACACCGTCGGTAAGAAGACGTTGATCTTCAATAACCTGTACCAGAAATAAGGTTGACCGGGGCGTTCCGGGGGAACGCTCCGGTATTTTTTACCGAGCAATTGGACACCCAAGATGCGCTATCTTTTCAGTCGGCTGCTGTTTTATTTCGTAGCCTTTTTCATCGCCATTTCCTTTAATTTTTTACTGCCGCGCTTAATGCCGGGCGACCCTGTGGACGCGCTGTTTGCCGGCGCCGCCGGCCGCATGGACCCATCGCAAATGGACGCCGTGCGCGCCATGTACGGCTTCTCCGAAGGCACCCTGCTGGAACAGTACGGCCGCTATGTGGTCAGCGTGTTCAGCGGCGATCTGGGTCCATCAATTCTGATGTACCCGACCGAAGTCACCCGCGTGCTGGGCTTCACCTTTCCCTGGACGTTGTTTCTGGTCGGCATCGGTGTGATTTCAGCCATCGTTTTGGGGTTGGTGTTCGGCATCATTGCGGCCTATCGGCGCGGCGGTTGGTTTGCCTCCATCGTGCCGCCAGTGACGGCGGTTATTTCGTCGATGCCAGCGGTGGTTACCGCCTTGCTGCTGTTCTATTTCTTCGGCCTCAAACTGGAATGGTTTCCGCTATCGTACGCCGCCGATCCAGCCATGGAACCGGGCTGGCACGGCGCTTATTTAAAGAGCGTGGCCTACCACGCCGTGTTGCCGTTGTTCGTCATCATCATGGTCAGTCTGTCGCAGTGGGTGATGGTGATGCGCAATTCGATGATCAACGTGCTTGGCGAAGACATGGTCACCATGGCCGAAGCCAAAGGGCTCAGCACCAGCCGCATCATGCTGCGATACGCGGCGCGCAATGCCGTGCTGCCGGTGGTGACCTCGGTTGCCATGGGTTTGGGTTTTGCCGTGGCCGGGCAGATTTTTATCGAAATTGTTTTCAACTATCCCGGCGTCGGCAACACCCTGCTCAAGGCGATCAACGCACGCGATTATCCGCTGGTGCAGGCGCTGTTGTTGCTCATCGTGTTGTTTGTATTGATCGGTAATTTCATCGCCGATCTGACTTATTTGTGGCTCGACCCGCGGCTGCGTAAATCATGAAAGGTAAGTCCATGTCTGAGTATTCTCTCGCTCGCCGCCAGTGGGTTTGGCCGAGTTGGCGACGCCTGCGCATCAGCGGCGCGTTGCGTTTTTTTCAGAGCAATCCGACCGGTTTGATTGGCGGCGGTTTGCTGTCGTTGGTGGTCGTGGCGTGTTTAGCCGCGCCCTGGCTGACGGATTTTGATCCGAACAAACGCGTCGCCCGGCCGCACGTTGCGCCTAATGCCGAACACATTTTGGGCACCACACGACAGGGCCGCGATGTGTACAGCCAGTTGCTGCATGGCGGCCGAACGTCGTTGGCGGTGGCGTTTATTGCCGGCGCTGTCGCCACCGCGATTTCGGTCACCGTCGGTATTGCTGCCGGTTATTTCGGCGGCCGCATCGACCAATGGCTGAACTTCGCCATGAACGTGGTGCTGGTGTTTCCGCAGTTGCCGTTGTTGATCGTGCTGGCCGCGTTTTTAGGGCAGGTCGGGCCAACGGTGATTGCGTTACTGATCGGCATCACCGCCTGGCCCTGGGGTGCGCGGGTGATTCGCTCGCAAACGTTAGCGCTGCGGCAAAAGGAATTTGTACTCGCCGCCGAATGCATGGGTGAAAGCACTTGGCGCATTTTGCTGGTGGAAATTCTGCCCAACCTGACCGCCATCGTCGCCGGTGGTTTTGTCGGCGTGGTGATGTACGCGTTGATCAACGAAGCCGGTCTGGAATTTCTTGGCCTGGGCGACCCGACCGTCGTGACCTGGGGCACCATGCTGTATTGGGCGCAATCGGCCGCAGCGCTGTACACCGGCGGCTGGTGGGAAATGATTGTGCCGGCGGTGATGATCGCCTTAGTCGGCGGTGCCATGGCGTTGCTGAACATGGCGATTGATCAGGTCGCCAATCCGAAGTTAAAAACCGGGCCGCATCTGCGCCGTTGGCACAAGCTGCAACGGCAATTGCAGCGTGCGCGTGAGCGAGGTGACGCATGACCGCTCAGTTAAAAAGTCAGCCAGTGCCGCTGCTCGATATTCAAAACCTGTGCGTGGATTATCTGACGCCCAAAGGCGACGTGCGCGCCGTTAACGACGTCAGTCTCAGCATTATGCCGGGTGAGACGTTAGGGCTGGCCGGTGAATCCGGTTGCGGTAAATCGACGCTGGCGTTTGCCATCGCACGTTTGCTGAAAGCGCCGGCGTTGATTCGCAGCGGCTCGATTCATTATCAGGATCGGGATTTATTGCGCATGACGCCGCGCCAATTGCGCAAATTCCGCTGGCAGGAAATCAGCCTGGTGTTTCAAAGCGCGATGAATTCTCTGAACCCGGTGATCACCATCGGCGAACAGTTGATTGATGTGATCCGCGCCCATCGCGCCGTCAGCAAAGACGAAGCTCATTCTCAAGGCGAGGCCCTGCTGAAAACCGTCGGCATTCACGCCAGCCGCATGGCGAGTTTTCCGCATCAGTTAAGCGGCGGCATGCGCCAGCGCGTGGTCATTGCCATTGCGCTCGCCTTGCAACCGAAACTGATCATCATGGATGAACCGACCACAGCGTTGGATGTGGTCGTGGAACGGGAAATTCTCGATGAGTTGTATCAACTGAAAGACCGCTTCGGCTTTTCCATTTTGTTCATCAGCCACGACCTCAGTTTGATGGGCGAAATCGCCGACCGCATCGGCGTGATGTACGCCGGGCAACTGGTCGAATTGGGCAAGGCCGAAGACGTATTTTATCGGCCGCGCCAGCCGTACACCCAAGGCTTGATCAATTCCTTCCCGACCATCAAAGGCCCGAAAGATCGCCTGCACGGCATTCCCGGCAACCCGCTCAATCTGCTCGAAGCGCCGCGCGGTTGTTATTTCCAGGATCGCTGCTGGCGCGCCTTTCCGTTGTGTCGTCAACAGGCGCCGGAATTGATTGCCGTCAGTGAACACCATCAGGCGGCGTGCCACGAACTGACGCCGGGAGTCGACAAATGACCACAGCTACTGACGCAATACCGCTGGTCTCGATCCGCAATCTGAACAAGGAATTCAAGTTGGGCGGCGGCTTCGGACAAAGCACAACCTTGCGCGCTTTGACTGAAGTCTCATTCGATTTATACGCCGGTCAGGCGCTGGCGATTGTCGGCGAATCGGGCAGCGGCAAAAGCACCAGCGCGCGCATTTTATCGCAGATTTATCCGGCCACCGCCGGCGACATTCGCTTTAACGGCCAGCCGTTGGCCGACTACGTGCGCGAGCGTGGCAAGCGACGTTTTGCCAGCGACGTGCAGATGATTTTTCAAGACCCGTTCGGCAGCCTGAACCCGGTGCACCGCATTCGCTACCAACTGGCGCGGCCGTTGCGCTTGCACCGCAAACTCAAAGGCGCGGCGCTGGAAAAACGCATTCTGGAATTGCTGGAGCAAGTTGGGCTGACACCCGCCGCCGAAACCGCCGAAAAATACCCGCACGAACTCAGCGGCGGTCAACGCCAACGCGTCGCCATCGCACGCGCCCTGGCGGTGGAACCGGCGTTGATTCTCGCCGACGAACCCATCTCCATGCTCGATGTGTCAATCCGTTTGGGCATTCTGAATTTAATGCTCGATCTGAAAGAGCAACACGGCATCGGTTTTCTGTACATCACGCACGACATCGCCACGGCGCGTTACTTTGCCGAACGCACGGCGGTGATGTACGTCGGCCACATGGTGGAGTGGGGCGACAGCGATTCAGTCACCCAAAACCCGCAACACCCGTACACCCAATTGTTGATCGCAGCGGTGCCGGAACCGGGCGAACACAAAGACCGTGATTTGAGTCGTTACCAGCACAAAGCCGACATTCCGCAATGGCAACCGGACAGTCGCGGCTGCCCGTTTGCCGAACGTTGCCCGCATGCGTTGGCGGAGTGTCGGCAAAGTTTGCCAGCGGCGCGCGAAGTCGCGCCCGGGCATTTCGTGCGCTGCCATCTGTTCGAGGAGCGCTGAACCGGCAGTCCGGGGCCGACGTGGATCAAAAAGTTGCAAAAAATAAAAGCCCCGAGGAAATAACAACAAGAGGGAACGGTAATGCAAAAACAACTGCTTTTGGTGACAGCGGCGGTCGCGCTGAGCGCGTGCAAACCATCGCCTTATCACCCCATCGACAAAGACTGGCGTCTGGTTTGGGACGACGAATTTATCGGCGCCAGTATCGATCCGGCCAAGTGGGGTTTTGAACAAAACTGCTGGGGCGGCGGCAACAACGAACAGCAGTGTTACACCGACCGGCCGGTTAACGCCTACGTTAAAGACGGCGCGTTGCACATCCGCGCCCAGCGTGAAGACTTTACCGGCTCGGCGGAAACCGAAGACTCGGCCGCCTACGATCCGAACGTCACCCGAACGTTGCCCTACACCTCAGCGCGGTTACGCAGTCTGCACAAAGGCGACTGGACCTACGGCCGCATCGAAGTACGCGCCAAACTGCCGCAAGGCCAAGGCACCTGGCCGGCCATCTGGATGTTGCCGAGCGACTATGAATACGGCGGTTGGGCGGCCTCCGGCGAAATCGACATCATGGAAGCGGTCAACCTGAAAGCACAGAGCGACGCCGAAGGTGCCGAACCCGGCCAGCCGGAAAGCCGCGTGCACGGCACCTTGCATTACGGCCGCGCCTGGCCGGAAAACGTCTATTCCGGCACCGCTTATGACATGGCGGGCGACAACCCCGCGGACGATTTCCACCACTACGCCTTGGAATGGGAAGAAGGTGAAATCCGCTGGTACGTCGATGGCGTGCACTACGCCACCCAAACTCAGGACGACTGGTACACCCAATACATCAACGCCGAGGGCGAGATGGTGAACGGTGAAGCCGCCGCACCCTTCAACCGCGATTTTCATTTGCTGCTGAACCTCGCCGTCGGTGGCAACTGGGCCGGTACCGTGAACGAAACCGGCATCGATGAAAGCGTCTTCCCGCAGGAAATGGTGGTCGATTTTGTGCGCGTCTATCAGTGCGATGTCGATCCGTTAACCGGCCTCGGCTGCGCCACCCGTTCGCCCGATGCCGAAGACGTTGTGGGTAACGAGCCGCCGGAAATTATTCCGCCGGTCGATGACTTCGGCGCCGGCCCGCTGTTTCTGTTGTTCGATGGCGAGCTGTCGCCCGGCCTGGTCTGGAACGCTTACGACCCGGACGGCGTTATTACCGCAACCGCCCGCAGTGAAAACGGCGACGCCTACCTCAACATCAACAAAGCCGGAGCCAACGGCAATTTCTACGCGACGTACGCACCGCGCGCCGATCTCAGCCACTGGGCGGACGATGGCGATTTATTGTTTGAACTGCGCGTTAACAGCCGTGCGAGCGACGCGCAATTGCGCGTCAAACTCGACAGCGGCTGGCCCAATGTCAGTGACCTGCCGGTTGAACTGCCGCCGTTGGGGCAATGGCAAACGGTGCGCCTGAACATTGCGCAGCTGGTGGCTGCCGGCAACAGCATTGTGACGGGCCAGGCCGATTTGGCCGACATCCTGAACCCGATCGTCTTTGAACCCAGCGGCGCGATGGATGTCGACATCGACGACATCCGCTACCAGCAAAGCGACGACTGAGCGCAGCCAGCGCCGAGCTTGACTGATGGAGCGAGAGTGGTAAAAGCAGTCGACCCCATACCACAAGGGCGCAACATGCCCACCATCAAAGAAGTCTCCGAACTGGCTGGCGTTTCCCAGGCAACGGTGTCGCGCGTGATGAACGGCAGCGATCGCGTCACCGATGCCACCCGCAAACGGGTCGAAGCGGCCATGCAACGTTTGGGTTACCGGCCCAATTCGGCGGCGCAGTCGTTGGCCTCTAACCGCACCAACGCCATCGGCATGGTGGTGTCGGAACTGCAAGGGCCGTTCTACGGCCCGATGATGGCCGGCGTGGAAGACGTGCTGCGCCGGGCGCGCAAACACCTGATCATCGCCTCCGGCCACGGCGAGGAAGAACGCGAACGCGACGCCATCGAATTTCTGATCAACCGTCAGGTCGATGGCTTAATTCTGCTGGTCGAACGCATCGACGACGCCGAACTGCTGCGCCTGAATGAGCGCGTGCCGGTGTTTTTGATCAACCATCACGTTACCCAATTGCACCAGCGCACCACCTGGCTGAACAACGAACTCGGCGGTTATCGCGCCACCCGTTATCTGATCGAACACGGCCACCAACGCATCGCCTGCGTCACCGGCCAGATGTGGAAACAGGATGCGCAGGAACGTTATCAGGGCTATCGGCGGGCCATGCAGGAAGCCGGTTTACCGATTGACGACGACTGGGTGATTCACAGCTTTTTCGAATTCGAAGGCGGCTATCAGGCGTTCGAAACCCTGCAACAACGCAAGCTCGACTGCACCGCCATTTTTGCCAGCAACGACGAAATGGCGTTCGGCATTCTCGAAGCCGCCGACAACCACAACGTTGCCGTGCCGGACCAACTGTCGGTCATCGGTTTCGACAACATCTACACCGCTAATTACGTTAAACCCAAGCTGACCACGATGAATTTTCCGATGTATGAAATGGCGCGCTCGTCTGCCGAAAATGCACTGGCAGCGGTGTACCAGAAACGGCCGATTCAGGAAGTGGTGTACGAACCAACGCTGGTCGAACGCCAGACCGTACGCCAGCTGTAATTGGCCCGCTTTTCCAGCCCAACCCAGACGTTGATACAGTAGCGCCCGGCCCGCCACCCAACCGAGCGCACCGCCGAAAAAAAAAGGAAACCGCCATGCCCGATATGATTGTCTCGCTGCAACAATTGCCGGCCACGCCCGCCGTGCCGGAAGGCTGCGCATTGCAGCCGGCGCAAGCCTGGGATCGCGATGCGATAGTCGACTGGGTGCGGCGCGAATTCGGCGACGGCTGGGCCAGCGAAGTGGGCAATGGTTTAGGCTCACACCCGGCGCGGGTGTTGGTGGTACGGCGCGGTAACGAACTGCTCGGCTTCGCCTGTTTCGACGTCACCTTTCCCGCCTTTTTCGGCCCCACCGGCGTCAGCGAAAACGCCCGTGGTTTGGGTTTGGGCAAGGCGTTGTTGATTGAATCGTTGCACCGCCTGAAACAACGCGGCTACGTGTACGGCTTTATTGGCGACGCCGGCCCGGTCGAGTTTTATCGCCAAGCGGTGGGCGCTGTGCCAGTGCCCGAGGGCCTGGCCGGTGCTTACACCGAACCGTTGCAGCGCGGCTGATCAGGCAGTGGCGTAAAGGGGAGCTTAAAAACCTGGGCAATAAAACAGTTGGGCAATAAAAAAGCGGGCTCCAGCCCGCCTCAAAAACCCGCTTCAATAGCAACGCCGGCGGGCACCAACCCGGCCGGCGTATGGCGGTGCGCCAGGCACCGCGGTGTAACCCTTAGCGTTCCAACGCCTGAATGTTGGTTTTCAGGCCCAACTGCCAGTTCAGGCCATCGGTGGATTTCCAGACGTCGTTGAAGGGAGCGTACTCTTCATCCGCCCCGCCGATCACAAAAAGCGCGTTGTTGAAGACGACGGCCTGGTGATATTGGCGAGCGGCGAAGGGGTTGTCGCCACTCGGGGTCAGTGCCCAGTCGCTGCCGTTGGATGAGACCCAGACGTTGTTGGAAACAGGGTTCTGACCCCCAATCACCCAGAGTTGTTGATTGAAGGCCACGGCTTGATAACCAGCACGCGGAAGAATTGGGGTGCCATCTGTTAATTTGATTTCGACCGGGCTCCAGTTTTCACCGTTGGTGGAAGACCAGATAGCAGCGGCGCCATTGCCATCACGGCCCAGCAGCCAGAGGGCTTCGCCATTGCCAGCACCGTTATTAAACACCACCACCTGATGGTCATATTGCCCCACATTCAGATCGCTGCTGTGTTTCGTCCAGGTATCACCATCGACCGAGGACCAGACATCAGACAAGGGTTTGAACTTGTTGTCATCCAAACCAAAACCATAACCCCCAATCAACCAAAGCTTATCGCCGTCGCCGTCGCCGTCGTCGAAGACCACAGCCTGGGGCGATTGGCGAGGGCTGAATCGCTCGGCACCGGCTGGTTGGGTATGCTCCGTCCAGGTGATGCCATTGGGTGATGACCAGACGTCGTTTTGGGAATTTCCATCCGCGCCGCCAATCACCCAAAGCTGGTCGTTGAACACCACTGCACCGTGCGAATCGCGAGGTGTGAACAAGGCCGCCCGGTCTACGTCCACCGGTGTCCAGTTCAGGCCGTCGGGTGAGGTCCAGAGGTCGTTGAGGTATCTTTGTCCATCATAGCCACCGATTAACCAGAGCTGTTCGCCGGTGCCGTCGTCAAAGCTCACCACCTGGTGGCCGTAGCGCGCAAAAAACTCGGCTTGGGCGCTGCGGTGCTGCCAGTGCTCGCCGTCGCTGGACGACCAGGTGTCATTGAGAAAACAACCACCACAGCTATCACCACCGATCAGCCAAAGCGATTCATCGGCCCCATCGTTGGCGACGACCACTTGGTGCAACGTACGAGGCGGAAAATCCGCTGGCGGATCCTGTTCTGTCCAGACTTCGCCGTCCGGGGATGACCAGATATCGTTTTTATAAGTGCCGTCGTGCCCCCCAATCACCCAGAGTTGGTCGTCGAACACCACTGCCTGGTGCGCAAAACGCGCCGAAAAGCGTTCCTCTTCGGGGTCGAGTTCAACCTTGTTCCAGGTGTAGCCGTCGCTGGACCGCCAGATGTCGTTGTTGCGTTGGAACGATTCATTCATGCCACCGATCACCCAGAGTTGTTCACCCTCGCCATCGCCCGCGTTGAATGCCACCACTTGATGACCAAAGAGTTTCGGCAAGGGCTTGCCGGAGGTCCCGGTTTCACCCAGGGCTATTTGCGGGGTAATCCAGTCGCCATTGTGGAGCAGATAGACATCGTTGGTGGCACTGTCCACGTCGGAACTGCTTAACCCACCCATCACCCAGAGTGTGTTCTCGGGGTCGCCCGGCTCAGTCGCGGCGATGTTCTCGAACACTACGACCTGGTGCCTATTAAGGGCTATCGGCAGGCTGGTTTTTGACTCCCAGTTCAGCCCGTCCTCCGAGGCCCAGACGGCCTGTTGAGTCCCAGCGTTAATGCCGTCATCCTTCCAACCGCCGATCACCCAGAGTTTGTTCTGGTAAACCACCACTTGGTGATAGGCAAGAGGCCCGAATTCTGCTTCGGCATCGCGCAACACCCACTGCACCCCATCGGGTGACGACCAGATTTCAGCGCTGCTCCCGTTCCCACCAGGAAGATCACCCCCAATCAACCAAAACTCCCCGTTAAAAAACACCGCCTGGTGCACCGCTCGCGGTGAAAACCGGCTGGGGCTGAGCAGGGTGTTGAGGCGTTGTTCGCCCTGGCGCAGTTGGTAGTAGCCGGGGTGGTTAAGGGTGAGGGCTGTGTCGGTAAAGGCTTCGGTGGTGTTATTGAGGGTGTAGATGTTGGGGTCGGTGCAGCCCATGGTGTTGTCGGTATCGAACTCGCAAACCGGGTCGCTGCTGGCGTGAATTTCAAGGCCGGGGATGGGGCGGGATAAGCGCAGTTGCGAGGAATCCTCGCCGACCCAGGCCTCCAGTTGCAGCGGCGCTTTTTCGGCGGGTGGTGCAACGATTTGCGGGGCATTACCGCTGCCGCCGGAACAACCGGCCAGTGCCAGCACGGCCAGACATGGCAAGGCGATGCGTTGCCAAAGGGAACATTTGTTCATGGTGAGAGCCTCTCAGTAGGGCACTTTTTTTTCAGGGCGCTTTTCAGGGCGTTTCTTTTAGCCGGGCGCGTTTTAGGCGCGTGTTAAAAGTGCCGGGATTTAAAGTGCTATTGGTGCCAATGAATGAGCGATAGCGCGCTTATCCAGCGCGTTCGCCGAGTCTACGAGAGGGCCATTTGAGGCATCGTTTTACCGATCGTGTTATTTCAGCGTGTTCGTTTGAAGATCGTGCATTTAGTTGTCAGGAACGTTTGAGGGCGCTTCAAATGCTGGGTTTATGCCGTTCCTGTTTGCCTGCGATAAACCAAAAAAAGCCCTCGCAAGGAGGGCTATCACGAAGTTGGCGTTGCGCAAGTTGGGTTTGCAGCCAACGCCATGCAGGAGTGCGGGTTCGTTTCCGTGCTTACTCTTTCACCCCGCCCTGAGTCAGGCCGGCGATAAACTGCTTCGACGCCAGCATAAAGGCGATGATGGTGGGGCCCATCATGATCAGAATACCGGCGAACATCATGTGCCATTGAATGGCGAATTGCTGATTAAAACGTTGCAGGCCGAGCGTTAACGGGTAATGACTTTCGCTTTGCAAAAAGATCAGCGGCAGGAAGTATTCGTTCCAGGCTTGCACGAAGGTGAGCAGTGCGATGGTGGCAATGGCCGGGCGCATCAGCGGGAAAATAATGCGCGCGTAAATGGTGAACGGCAGTGCGCCGTCCATCTTGGCGGCTTCTTCCAGTTCGGTGGAAATGTTCTTCATAAAACTGACCAGAATAAACACTGCCACCGGCATCATGCTGGCGCTTTGTACCAGAATCACACCCAGCAAAGTATCGAGCAGACCGAGCCCGCGCACGATGTCGAACAGGGGCGCGAGTGCCAGCCGAATGGGAATAATCACGCCGACCAGAAACAGCAAAAAGATCAGCGTGCTGCCGCGAAATGGCATGCGTGCCAACACAAAGGCGGTGGTGCTGGCGCAGAAGGTGACCAGAATTACTGAGCTGACGGAAATGATGGCAGAGTTGAGGAAATACTGCGCGAAGTTGGCGTTCACCCAGGCCTTGGCAAAGTTGCTCCAGGTTACCGGGTCGGGCAGGCCGAACGGTTCGCGAAATACTTGCCCGACGTTGGGTTTCAGTGAGTTCAGCACCGCCGCGCCAAACGGCACCAACACCACCACAACCCAGGCGAGCATGATCAGTTGGACGACCAGTTGTTCGCGTTTGTTGAGTTTGAAAATCTTGTCCATGCGTTATCCGTCCTTAGCTGCTGCGCAGGTTTTTCAGCGCCAGGAAAATGGCCGCTGGCAGAATCATCAGGGCGGTCAGCAAACCGATGGCGGCGGCGAGACCAAAGTTGGTGTCGGTGGTGTCGGCGTTGCCACCAAAGGCGGTGCGGAACAGGAAGGTGCCCATGATGTCGGTCGAGCGCAGCGGGCCGGCTTCCGGCCCCATGATCAGCAACACGTAGTCGGCGTTGTTGAATACATCGACCAGCACGATAACGGTGATCAACACAAAGGCCGGGCCGAGCACGGGCAAGACGACATTGCGGATGGATTGCCAGCGGTTGGCGCCGTCGAGCATGGAGGCTTCGAGCAAGTCGGTGCGCACCGCCAGAATGCCCGACAAGATCAACATGATGGCAAAACCCATGCGGTGCCAGGTGTAGAACATCGCCATGGTGATTAATGCTGTGTCCGGGTCGCCCAGAAATGGAATGGCGTTATCGACCAGGCCGGTTTGCATTAAAAACGCATTCAGCGGACCGCGCGGATGCACGAATAAGTCGAGCAGATAGGCCACGGCCGCGCCGGCCATCGGGTAGGGCAAAAAGAACAGAATCTGGTAGGTCTTGCGGCCCCAGGTTTTGAAGCTGAGCAGCAACGCCAGGCCGGTACCGATGATTAAAAACGAGCCAATAATAACGATGAAAAAAATCACGTTTTGCACCAGCGCATTGAGCATCTGGTCGCGGTAATACTCTTGCGTCAGCACCTTGGCAAAGTTGTCGAGGCCGACGAATTCTTTGGGGCCGATGCCGGGCCATTTCACCAGACTCAGTGAAAACAGCGCCATCAGCGGAATGAAGTTGAAAATGCCGTAGAGCAGTACACCGGGCGTGAGCAATAAGGTGCGCTGAATTTTTTCCAGTGCGGTGTAGCTGAGCCAGCGGCGTGATTCGGTCGGTGTCATGGTCGCCAGGGCGTCGGAGTCGGCTTGTGGGGTCATGATGGTCACACGGGCTGAAGGTCTTGGGAAGGAGACGGACAGGCCCGGTGGGGCCTGTCCTGGACCGGCATTTTTTAATGAACGAACGAGTCTGCCGGTCAGACGGTCGTGCTTAGAGCGCGCAGTGGCTGGCGCCGATGTAGCCGGCGTCGTTCAAGCCTTTCTGAATGTGCTCGGCGAGTTCACGCGGGGTGATTTCGCCGGCCAGCAGTTCCTGCATGCCTTCGGAGACCAACGGACGATAGCCCGGATCGACACTGATCAGCGCGTCGTGGAAGAACGGCTGAGCGGCCAGGGAGTCGTTGGAAATCATTTCCGCTGCGGCCTGGACGCGGGCGTTGTTCACATCCACCGGGTGGTTGGACGCCGGTACGGCTTCCACCATGTCGGCGAACAGTTGGGCGAACATCGGGGTGGTGTAGAACTCCAGCACTTTCTTAACGGCATCGATGTCGTCTGAGTTCGGGTTGTAGGCCAGGTGGGCGTCGGTGAAGCCGTACACCTTGTTGGCGCTGCCCGGTATGGCCATAAAGCCCAGTTCCAGACTCGGGTCGATCTGATACATCGGCGAGGCCGGTGTGGCAGACCAGATGCCGTCGATCATCATGGCCGATGTGCCCAGTGCAACGCCGGTGCGCATGGCGCCGTAGTCATCGGCCAGCGGGTTGGGGTTGAGGTAGCCTTCGTCCTGCCAGGATTTGAAACGCGCCATGGCATCGACGTAGATGTCGTCGGTGAAGCAGGCTTCGCCGGCAACGACGTCTTGCGCCCATTGGTCGCTTGTCATACCGGCGAGAATGGTTTCGTGCAGTACCTGGTTCAGGTACCAGCCGTCACGGCCGTCGACGTGCATCGGTACGATGCCCTGGTCTTTCAGCTCGGCGAAGGCGGCTTCCAGTTCGTCCAGGTTGGTCGGGGCGCCATCGAAGACGGCTTTGTTGTACAGGATGGATTCCATCTGCATCACGAACGGTACGCCGTAGACTTTGCCATCGCTGCCGGTAGCACCGGCCAGAGCGGCTTCGCCGAAGGCGGACAGATCAATGCCCAAATCCGAAACCGGCGCTGCGACGCCCGCGTCGATCCAAGGTTGCATCCAGGCGGAACCGGCCTTGGCGTGGTACAGGTCCGGGCGGTTGGTCTGCATGTCGATGCGCAGTTTGGATTCGATGTCTTCGGTGTAAACGTTCAGGTGGACCTGCACGCCAGGAATGAGGTTCTTCTCGTTGATGTAGTTGAAAAGGGCCTCGTCCTGAACGCGCCAGGTGTAGAGTTCGACCACGGTGTTTTCGGCGAAGGCGGCTTGGCCGGTTGCCAGGGTGGCCGCAGCAGTAGCCATTACCAGCGATTTCTTAACCAGCGGCAGGGTTTTATTGAAGAGTTTCATACGAACCTCGTTTGTTGTTATGTCGAAAGGGTCAAGCGAAAGGGCAAGCCCAATATAATACCAATAATAGGCCCAGGCAATACCAAAGAAACCAACTTGGCTTGTTCGCCGCAGATGGCGGTTAACTGGCTGTTTTTACTGACTTTTTCTCGCCCGATTACCAACCCAGTGCCGCATCGCGACCGTGCACACCCAGGTGCGCCAGCCGATTCATCCAGGCAACGGCGCGCTCGTTGAACGCCTCGAAGTCGTCATATTGATGGCTGCCCCAGGCCACTTCGGCGGTCGCCAGCAAACGCGGGAACCACATGAATTCGGCTTCGCTGGGCGTGGTCACCACTTCGGTCCACAGGCAGGCTTGCACGCCTTTCACGTTGGATGCGGCGGCGTCCGACAATCCGTCTGTCGGTTGGTAATGCCAGGCTGTGGCGAGATCGACCGTGCCGGCCCAGTAGTAGCCGGGGTCTTCGGGCCGGTCGCTGACGGCCAGATCGAAATAGCAGTGTTGGGCCGGTGTCATCACCACCGGGTGGCCGGCTTCGGCGGCTTTTTGACCGGCGCTGACGCCCTGCCAGGACAGCACCCAGGTGTCGGTGCTGACGGCGTTGCCGGTGCGAATTTCCTCCCAACCCATGGCGGTTTTGCCGCGTGCCTGCACCGCTTGTTCCAGTTCGGCCATAAAGACGCCGTGCAGGTCGTGCGGGCTGCGGCCCTGTTGTTCGGCCCAGGCTTGGGCGGCCGGTGAACCGAGCCAGGCGCCTTCGGGCACTTCGTCGGAACCGAGGTGAAACAGCGGGCCGCTGAACAGATCGCACCATTCATTAATAAGCGTGCGAATCACCGTCTGGGTAGCGGGCAGCGCCGGGTTGATGACGTTGTCGTTGTGGTGCTGAACGCTGCGGTAGACCGATTGATCGTCCGCTTCGACCAGTTCCGGCAGCGCTTTGAGCAACGCCCGGCAATGGCCGGGCACGTCCATTTCCGGCACCACGGTGATGCCCAGTTCGGTGGCGCGTTGGACGGTGGCGCGAATCTGCTCGGCGGAATAACAGCCGCCGTAGCGTTGCGCGCCGCTGCCCATTTGTGGCGGCAGCGCTTCGTCTGGCCCGCGCCAGGCGGCGGTTTGCGCCAGTTGCGGGTAGGCGTTGCTGGCGACGCGCCAGCCGTCGTCGTCGGTCAGATGCCAATGGAAGTGGTTGAACTGGAACAGCGCGAACAGGTCGAGCCAGCCCTGAATCGGTTTGATGTCGAAGAAGTGCCGCACCACGTCCAGATGCACGCCGCGGTAGCCGAAACGGGGCGTGCCGGCCAGCTCGCATGCGGGCAAGGTGCCGGCCAGCGTCCACTGCAACAGATATTGCATCAGGTAGGCCTGGCCGGTCTGGAAGCCGGCGCTGTCGCGGTGTGTCAGCACCATGCCGTCGCGGCCAATGTTGAGTCGGAAGGCGTGGTTCAGCGCAGTGTCGTGCTGTTCGCGCACACTGAAACCCGAGTCGCTGAAGGCGAAGGTCGCGGCGTCCGGCAGCCGATCGAGCAGGCGTTGCAGCCAGGTCAGGTTCCAGCGGTTGCCGTGAAACGCCAGTTGGGCGGGGCAGTCCAGCGCGGTTGTTGCAATATTCAGATGCTGTGGCTGTGGCAGAAAATACAGTTCGCCGGCGCGCAGCGGTTGGGCGATTGGGCTTTGTCGCTCCGGCTCGCCCGGCAGCACCACGGCTTGGCGTTCGCTGCCGTTTTGCAGGTACAGGCCGCTGGGCCGGTCGGTCAGTTTGCGCAATTGGCCGGCGCCTTGAAAACGCACGCGCAACGGTTCGCGGCCATCCCAGGGGGTATCCAGCGTCAGCCGATGCCAGTCGCCCTGGCGGTCGGTCAGTTGCGCGCCTTCCAGGCTGTCGGCGTCGAGCGGGTGAAGCAGGCTGAAGCACAGTTCGGTGGCGCGGAAGTTCAGCGGTTGGGCCGGCCAGTACAGGCTGAGTTGGTAACCCCGGTCGGTCGGGCGAATGTCGGCGGAGGCGTTGAGCGTCATTGGGCTGTCCTGTGTTCGGTTGCGGTCGCGACAAAAACTAAAGGTATTATATTGGTATTGTTGTGGGTAGAGAAAGGTTGTAATCTAACGCCTCATCAGTGACCCGGCGAGTCTGCCTTTTGGGTCAATATAAGAAACACGCAATCACAGGATGCTTCGATTCCATGACCACTGGAACCCAGTTGCCGACGCTCTATATGGGCATTGATGGCGGCGGTACGGCCTGTCGGGTGCGCCTGGCCGACGCTCAGGGCCGGGTTCTGGCAGAGGCCCGTTCGGGCAGCGCCAATGTGTTTCAAAGCGCCGACATCAGTTGGCAATCCATCAACGAAGCCACCGAGCTGGCCTTGCAACAGGCGGATTTGCCGGCGCAGGCGCGGCAGTCGCTGGTGGTGGCGGCCGGTCTGGCGGGGTCGGAATTCGATTCAGCATCCGAACGTTTTCTGGCGCGCGAGCACGGCTTCGCCCGTTTCGATTTATACAACGACGGCCAGATTGCCTGCGTGGGTGCCCACGGCGGTGACGACGGCACGCTGTTGATCGTCGGCACCGGCATCATTGGTTTTAATTTTTGTGCTGGCGAATGGCGGCGTGTGTCTGGCTGGGGTTTCCCGTTGGACGACGCGGCCAGTGGCGCCTGGCTGGGTTTGCAGGCGGTGCGCAAGGCGCTGGCGCAGCGCGATGGTTTGGCCGATAGCACGGCGTTGACGCAGGCTGTCTGGTCGCACTTCGATGACTCGGCCAGTGGTCTTATCGGTTGGGCCCAATCGGCCCGGTCGGTCGATTACGGTCTGTTTGCGCCGCTGGTCACTCAAGGCTATGTGCAAGGCGATGTTCACGCTCAGGCCATCGTTGCTGAGCAGATTAACGTTCTGAACGCTCAACTCGATGCCTTGCAGCAACCGATGTTGCCGTTGGTGGTGCAGGGCGGTCTGGCGGATTTTGTTTGTCCGCTGTTGGCGGATCGTCACCGCCAGTTGCTAAGAAACCCGCAGGGTGACGCGCTGGATGGCGCGTTGAGCCTGGCTCGCCAAGGGAGTACTCATTGATGTCGACACCGGTGCGTGGCGATCGCGAACTGATCGCCTTTCTGACCCCCGACCCGGACAAAGCCGGTTCGCTCTATACCCAATTGGCGCGTTCGCTGAGCCAGGCGATTCACGAAGGTTTGCTCAAAGACGGCGATTACCTGCTGCCACAACGCGAACTGGCCGAGGCGCTGGGCGTATCCCGCGTGACGGTGCGCAAGGCGATTGAAACCCTGGTCAGCGAAGGCTTGCTCAAGCAGCGTCAGGGTGCCGGCACCGTGGTGACGTCCGGCGGCAAGCAGTCGATTCACAAGAATTTGTCGGTGCTGAACAGCTTTACCGAAGACATGGCGATGCGCGGCATGCGGCCGTCGTCGCGTTGGGTCAGTCGGCAAACCTTGCAGGCGTCGCCGCGTGAAGCCATGGCGCTGAATGTGTCGCCGGGCGCACGCGTCGGTCGCTTCACCCGGGTGCGTTTTGCCAGCGAAACACCCATGGCCTACGAAATTGCTACCGTGCCGACCAGCATCATTGGCGACGCAGACAAGGTGGGCGATTCGCTCTACACCGCGCTGGGCGCGGTCAACGCTAGGCCGGTGCGTGCGCTGCAAACCATGACCGCGCACAACGCCGATGCCGAAGTGGCGCGCTATCTGAAAATCGTCCCCGGCGACGCCGTGCTGTACATCGAGCGCCAGGGCTTCGACAGCAACAACCGACCCGTGGAATTCACCCGCTCCTGGTACCGCGGCGACATCTACGACTTCGTTACCGAACTCTCGGTCAGTACCGAATAAGCACCGCTAAGGAATCACTATGCACACTGCGTTGATTGCCCCCAGCCTGTTCGATGGCGTTGAACGCCACGGCCCGTCGGCCTTGTTGATCGACGGCGAAACAGTGCGCGGGCGGGTGTCGGTGGCGGATGTGCCGTCTCAATATCAGCGCGAAGAACTCAGCAGCGGCGTACTGACGCCGGGCTTGCTCGACCTGCAAGTGAATGGCGGCGGCGGCGTGTTGTTCAACAATCAGCCCGATGCCGCAGCGCTCGTTGCCATGGCGCAGGGCCACGCCAGCGCCGGTGTGGCGCGCATTCTGGCCACCTTGATCAGCGACCGACTGGCGGTCACCGAAGCCGGTGTCGCGGCGGCCGTTGAAGCCGCGCAAGACATTCATTCCGGCATTCTCGGCGTGCACGTTGAAGGGCCGTTTTTCAGCCTCGAACGCAATGGCGTGCACAACCCCAACTGGCTGCGCCGCCTCGACGACGCCGACTGGGACTGGCTGGAACAGGCGGCCAAGGTGCCGGCCATTGTGACGGTCGCGCCCGAACAAATTGATGCCGCCGACATCGCCCGTATGGTGGCGCTCGGCATTCGCGTCAGCGCCGGCCACACCAACGCGCTGCACGATGAAGTGCAACGTGCGCTCGATGCCGGCCTCTCCGGTTTTACCCATCTGTACAACGCCATGCGCCCGATGACTGGCCGCGAACCCGGCGTAGTTGGCACCGCTTTGGCCGACCGCGACAGCTGGTGCGGCATCATCGCCGACGGCATTCACGTGCACCCGACATCAGTGCGATTGGCGCTCAACGCCAAGCCACGCGGCAAGCTGTATCTGGTGTCGGATGCGATGGCGACGCTCGGTGCCAAAGACAAATATTTCGATCTCTACGGCGAACAGATTCACGAAGAAAACGGCCGTCTGGTGAACGCTGCCGGTCGCCTGGCCGGTAGCGCTATTTCACTGGTCGATGCGGTGCGTTATTGCGTGCGCGAATTGAGCGTTTCGCTCAACGAAGCCGTCACCATGGCGAGCCGTTACCCGGCGGAATATCTAGGCATTGATGATCGTTTCGGCAGCCTGCGCCCAGGCCGCGTTGCCGACATCAGCTGGTTCGACGACGACCTCAACGTCAAAGGGTTGTGGCGCGCCGGAACCCGCTTGTTCTAAGCCATTTTTCAGGAACGTCTTTCGTTTATGCAGATTGTGATTCTCGACACGCCCGACGCCGTAGCCGAATACGGTGCCGCGCAATTCATCAAACAATTGCAGCGCAAACCCGATTCCGTGTTGGGGCTGGCAACAGGCTCAACGCCCATCGCGTTGTACCGCGAATTGATTCGTCGTTTTCAAGCTGGCGAAGTCAGCTTTGCGCAAGCGCGGTCGTTTAATCTCGACGAATATCTGGGTTTGGCGGGCGAGCATCCGCAAAGTTATCGCCACTTTATGAACCGCGAATTGTTCGACCAGATCGACATAAACCCGGCCAACACCCAAGTGCCCAACGGCGCCGCCAAAGATCCGTTGGCCGCCTGCGACGCCTACGAAGCGGCGATCAAAACCGCCGGCGGCATCGACCTGCAATTGCTCGGCATCGGCCGCAACGGCCACATCGGTTTTAACGAACCGAGCTCCAGCCTGGCCTCGCGCACGCGGGTAAAAACATTGACGCCTGACACCGTTGAAGCCAACAAACGTTTCTTCAAAGCCGACGAATTTCAGCCCAACCTCGCCATCACCATGGGCATCGGCACCATCATGGAAGCGCGCAAAATTTTGTTGCTGGCGACCGGCGAAGGCAAAGCCGAGGCGGTGCGCGAAGCCGTCGAAGGCCCGGTGGCCGCACGCTGCCCGGCGTCGATTCTGCAAATGCATCCACGCGCCACCCTGGTGCTGGATCGCGCTGCGGCCAAGGCGTTAAAAGACGTCGATTTCTACGAATACATTGAGCGTGAAAACCAGCGGCTGCTGGGCGGCTGAGTCGGCCCTGGCTGTGATAGAGTGACCGCCTCGTTCCGCAGCGCGCCAAAGGTTTTTCATGTCTGTCCTCGTTCTGATGAGCGGCTCCGAAAGCCGGCTCGATCGCATCCAAAACGATTTCTCCGCTCAGGGTTTTAACGAACCGATTTGGACGCTCAACGATGCGTTCAATCCCGCCGCTGTTGAACTGATTCTGGCCTGGAAACCCGAGGCTCTCGACTGGTCCACTTTTAATAAACCGCTGGTGCAAAGTTTTGGCGCGGGCGTTGATCATCTGCTCAGCGCGGGTTTACCGACCGACTGGCCGGTGGCGCGGTTTATGAGCCAGAGCCTGAAAGACCGGATGGCGCGTTACGTTTGTGCGCAGCTCAATAATTGGCAACTGGATATGCCGCGTCTGGTGCGTGCGCAACAGGCGCACGACTGGGCCTGGCACGATGGCGTTTACGGTGAACGCGTGCTGATTTTGGGCATGGGCGAATTGGGTCAGGTCGTGGCGTCGGCGTTATTGGCGCAAGGTTATCAGGTCGAGGGCTGGAGCCGTTCCGGCCGTTCGGTTGATGGTGTGCGAGCGCTGACTGGCGAGGCCGGTTTAAACGAAGGCCTGGCGCGCTGCGATTATCTGATTAACCTCTTGCCGCTGACGCAGGCCACGCGCCATTTCCTCAACGCCGAACGTTTGCAGCGCTGCGCCACACAGCCGGTGGTGATAAACGTCGGGCGCGGCGGCAGCCTGGTTGACGCGGACTTGCTGGCCGCCATCGACGCCGGCCAGATCGGCGGTGCCATTCTCGATGTGTTCAACACCGAACCGCTGCCGGCGGGGCATCCGTTTTGGTCGCATCCACAGGTGCGAGTGACGCCGCACATTGCCTCGACCAGTGAGCCGTCCGAAGTCATCGCTTTGGCAATCGAGAATTTGAACCGGCATCGCGCTGGCAAAGCGCCGCTGTTTCCGGTCGATCTGTCGCGCGAATACTGAGCGAATTTCCTCCCGGCGGTGCGTGTTAATCGCCCATTTTCCCGGCTAATTTTTCCCATCAGGCACCAATGCCGTTTTGGTCTAGGCTTCCTGTGACTGCGCTGGCGGCGGTGCTTGACAGGTACCAGAGCCGAACGTATGTTTCAAACGCTCGTTTGAACCCCTTTCCGACCGCCGGCTGCCGCGGGTGGTCTGGCCGGAACCGGCCGCTACACGATCAGAGGTGACACCATGCCTGACTACAAAGCGCCCTTGCGCGACATGCAATTCGTGCTGCACGAAGTGCTCGACAGCGAAGCTCACTACCAGTCCATCGGCGCGGAAGACGCCAGCCGCGACATGGTCGACGCCATCATGGGCGAAGCCGCCAAATTTTGTGAAGAAGTACTGGCGCCGCTGAACCGCGTTGGCGACCAAGAAGGCTGTACCTGGAACGACGGCGTGGTCACCACGCCGACCGGCTTTAAAGAAGCCTACGCCCAGTGGGTTGAAAACGGCTGGCCGTCGTTGTCGAACCCGGAAGAATTTGGCGGGCAGGGCTTGCCGGAATCCATCGGCAACATGGTTTCGGAACTGGTCTCCACCGCCAACTGGGCCTGGGGCATGTACCCGGGCCTCTCGCACGGTGCGATGAACACGCTGGAACTGCACGGCACCGATGAGCAGAAAGAAACCTATCTGACCAAGCTGGTGTCCGGCGAATGGACCGGCACCATGTGTCTGACCGAACCGCATTGCGGTTCCGACCTGGGCATTCTGAAATCCAAAGCCGAACCGCAGGCCGATGGCAGTTACGCGGTGACCGGCACCAAGATTTTTATCTCCGCTGGCGAGCACGATATGGTCGAGAACATCGTCCACATTGTGCTGGCGCGCCTGCCCGATGCGCCCGAAGGCACCAAAGGCATTTCGCTGTTTATCGTGCCGAAAGTGTTGCCAGACGGTACCCCGAATGCGGTGGCCTGTGGCTCCATCGAACACAAGATGGGCATTCACGGTAACGCCACCTGCGTGATGAACTTCGACGCCGCCAAAGGCTTCTTGATCGGCCCGCCGAACCAGGGTTTGAAGTGCATGTTCACCTTTATGAACTTTGCCCGTTTGGGTACTGCCATGCAGGGCGTGGCCTCGGCGGAACTGTCGTTCCAGGGCGCGCTGGCTTACGCCAAAGATCGCCTGGCGATGCGCAGCCTCACCGGCCCGAAAGCGCCGGAAAAACCGGCCGACCCGATCATCGTGCACCCCGATGTGCGCCGCATGTTGCTGACGCAAAAAGCCTTCGCCGAAGGCGGCCGCGCCATGCTGATGCACGCCAGCTTTTTGGTCGATCAGGTTAAACGCAGCGCAGACGAAAACACGCGCAAAGACGCCGACGATTTGCTCAGTTTCTTAACGCCCATCGCCAAAGCCTTCCTGACCGAAGTCGGCACCGAAGCCGCCAACCACGGCGTGCAGGTATTCGGCGGCCACGGTTACATTCAGGAATGGGGCATGGAGCAGATTGTGCGCGACAACCGCATTTCCCAACTCTATGAAGGCACCACCGGCATTCAGGCGCTCGACTTGTTAGGCCGCAAAGTGCTGATGAGCCAGGGCGAGATGCTGAAGAAATTCACCAAGATCGTGCACAAGTTCTGCAAAGCCAGCGACGCCAAAGGCGCTCTGAAACCGATCATCAGCCGTTTGGCCGAGGTCAATAAAGAGTGGGGCGACATGACCATGAAACTGGGCATGAAAGCGATGAAAAACCGCGAGGAAGTGGGCGGTGCCGCCGTCGATTATCTGATGTATTCCGGTTACATCACGCTCGGTTATTACTGGGCGCTGATGGCCGATAAAGCTCAGCAGGCGATTGACGCCGGTGCCAGCGAAGTGGATTTCTACAACGCCAAAATCAAAACGGCGACCTTCTACTTCCAGCGCATTCTGCCGCGCATTGAAGGTCATAAAACCGCGATGCTGGCCGGTGTGGATAGCATGATGGATCTGGACGAGGCGCACTTCGCGTTCTGATCGTTCGCCAAAGGGCCGGTCCGTGCCAGCGGGCCGCCTTATCCGGGGTCGCTGTTCGTCGTCCCTGACCGCCAGGCGGCGGCCGTCCATGGCCGCCGACTCCCCGGATAAGGCCACCCGCCAGCCCGGACCTCCCGTTGTGCTGCCACTCGAATAACCGATAAAACCGAACAACAAAGGTTCACAAACATGGCGGAATACAAAGCACCCATTCAAGACATGCAGTTCGTGCTGAACGACGTCTTCAAGGCCGACCAATTGTGGGCCAGCATGCCGCACACCGCAGAAGTCACCCCCGATCTGGTGTCGGCCATTCTCGAAGAGGGCGCCAGGCTGTGCGAGAACGAACTCTTCCCGATCAACCGCAGCGGCGATGAAGAAGGTTGCACCTGGAAAGACGGCGCAGTAACCACGCCAACCGGTTTCAAAGACGCCTACAAAACCTACGCCGAAAGCGGCTGGGTTGGCCTGGGTGGCGATGCGGAATTTGGCGGTCAGGGCATGCCGAAAATGCTCACCGTCATGTTCGAAGAAATGGTCTACGCCGCCAACACCTCGTTCGCGCTGTACCCGGTGTTGAGTGCCGGTGCGAGTTTATGTTTGCTGCGCCACGCCAGCGATGAATTGAAACAGACCTACCTGCCGCCGTTATACGAAGGCCGCTGGAGCGGTTCCATGTGTCTGACCGAACCGCATTGCGGCACCGATCTGGGCATTATGAAAACCAAGGCCGTGCCGAACGATGACGGCAGTTACGCCATCAGCGGCACCAAGATTTTTATCACCGGTGGCGAACACGATTTAACCGACAACATCATCCATCTGGTGCTCGCCAAATTGCCCGATGCGCCGGCCGGTTCCAAAGGCATTTCGTTGTTCGTCGTACCCAAGTTTCTGGTCAATGACGATGGCTCGGTGGGCGAACGCAACGCGCTGAGTTGCGGCTCCATCGAACACAAGATGGGCATTAAAGGCTCGGCGACCTGCGTGATGAATTTCGACGGCGCTCAAGGCTGGCTGGTCGGCGACGCCAACAAAGGCCTGGCCGCCATGTTCACCATGATGAACTACGAACGGCTGTCGATTGGTTTGCAAGGCGTGGGTTTGGGCGAAGTGTCGTATCAGTCGGCCGTCGCTTACGCCAAAGACCGTATTCAAAGCCGCGCGCCGGGTGGTGCCGTGCAACCGGACGCCGCGGCCGACCCGATCATCGTGCACCCGGATGTGCGCCGTATGTTATTAACGCAGCGCGCCTACAACGAAGGCGGCCGTGCTTTTGCTGCCTACGTCGGCATGTGGCTCGACATCGCCAAAGGCCACCCGGATGCCGCCGAGCGTGAAAAAGCCGAAGGACTGGTCGCCTTGCTGACGCCGGTTGCCAAAGCCTACTTCACCGATCGCGGTTTGGACGCCACCATTCTCGGCCAGCAAGTATTCGGCGGCCACGGTTACATTCGCGAATGGGGCATGGAGCAGTTCGTGCGCGATGCGCGCATTGCGCAAATTTACGAAGGCACCAACGGCATTCAGGCGTTGGACCTCGCCGGACGAAAAGTCGCCGCGAACGGTGGTCAGTGGTTCGAAATATTCCGCACCGAAATACAAACAGTGATCGACGAATTAACCGACGAACAATTTGCGCAACCGCTGCGTGATGCGTTGGAAAAACTCAGCGACGCCACGGCGTTTTTGTTAGACGCAGCGGCAGGCGATGCCAACGCCGTTGGTGCCGCCAGTTGCGATTATCTAAACCTGTTCGGCCTCACCGCCTACGCCATGATGTGGGCCAAAATGGCTCAGGCCACTGCGGGTAAAGACGACGACTTCCACCGCGCCAAGCGCGCCACGGCCAGCTTCTTCATGCAGCGTCTTTTGCCTGAAACCACGGCCTATCACGCCAAAGTAAAAGCCGGCAGTGAGTCGCTGATGGCAGCACCGGCGGAGTTGTTCTAAGTAACGATTCTCAACCACCAACGCAGTTGATTTGAATCCGACGTTTCACGACCAGAACGTCGGATTTTTTTTGCAATTTCTCCGGCGAATTCTCAATCCTTGGCTAAACTTCTTTGAATATAGATATTTACTAATGTAAGTCAGCGGTCGCTCGTTTTTCCGAACACCGCTCAACGAAATAGGGATGGATGATTCGGCCTGACAAGGAAGGTAATCCGGGAAATGTGAACCGTTTTTTTGAAAGCTCCAGTGTGAGGATGGTGTTATGAGGTTTGTTAAAAACTGGTCGATTCGAAACAAGATTCGAGTACCGCTGATTCTAGTCGGCGTGTTTTTATTGTGGATGTCATGGTCGTCGTATCAGGCGATGACGGCGATCAGCGCCAAAGTGCATGACTTCAGATCGGAATTTTTGCCCTCTATTTCGTTGGTGCTCAACGCCGACCGGGACCTGTACCAAAGCCTGGTGGCGCAGCGCGAAATGATGGACCGGGGTGACAACCTCAGCGCCAGTCAAAGAGATTCGTTGAATCAGGATCGCGTCGATAACCACAACCAGGCCTTGTCGCGCGGACTGGAAGCCATCGAGCGGATGCAAAAAGACGTCGACCCGCAACTGGCGGCGCGCTTCCAACAATTGATGGGCGCCTGGAAGGCACATTCCGACGGCCTGGTTAATGGCACCATCCGCACTGAAAACATGGACCTGTTCGAAGCGCCGCGCGGTCTGCTGGATGAACTGGGCGCGCGGGTCGACGAACTGGCCGCCACCGCTTCAACCGAAGCCACCGAGGTTGCCGAAGGCCAAACCCTTGCTCAACTGGTGCAGTTGGTGATTCTGGTCGCCATCTTTGCCGCAGCCGGTGTGTTGGCGCCGTTCTTCCTGGTGAAACCTATTGAAGTGTTGCGCGACCGCATGCGTGATATCGGTCAGGGCGAAGGCGATTTGACCGCGCGTTTAACCGTCGACAGCAAAGACGAACTGGGCCAGGTGGCCGGTGCTTTTAATCTGGTGATCGAGAAATTGCAGCAGTCCATCACCGTGGTGAAGCAGGTGAATTTCCACCTGGAACAAAGCACTGAATCGTTGCGCGAAGCTGCTGCCAACAACATTCGCATGGCCGACCAACAACACGAAACGGTCGATCAGGTCGTGACCGCAGTAGAAGAAATGCACGGCGCTGCGCGTGAGATTGCCGCCAACTCAAACAACGGTGCTGACGCTGCGACCGAAGCGAACAATTCCGTTGAACGCGGCGTCAGGGTATCGCGTGAATCCAACACTCGGGTGGCGCAATTGTCGGAGCGCTTGAACCGTTCTTCCGAAGCCGTGGGTCGCTTGGCCGACGAAGCGGTGAACATCGGTGCTGTTCTGGATGTGATTCGCGGCATCGCCGAACAGACCAACTTGCTGGCGTTGAACGCAGCCATCGAAGCGGCGCGTGCCGGTGAACAGGGCCGTGGCTTTGCGGTGGTGGCCGATGAAGTTCGGGCGTTGGCAAGCAAAACCCAGCAATCGACCGAAGACATTCAAGGCCGCATCGAAACCCTGCAAGGCGGTGTCGATGAAGCCGTCGATGCGATGAAGAGCGGCATCGATATGCTCGACGCCACGGTGGAAGACGTCGCCAGTGCGGCGGAATCGTTCGAAACCATTCAGGGCGCGATCACCCGCATCACCGATATGTCGATGCAGATTGCTACGGCTACTGAAGAACAAACTCACGTGGTGGAAGAGATCAACAAGAACCTGCAATTGATCTCCGAGTTTTCCAGCGAAGGCACCGAGCAATCGCGCAGCCTGAGCAATCTGGCGGAAAAACTCAAAGGCCACACCGACGAACTGACTTCAGTCGTCGGCAGTTTCCGGGTTTAAACCGAACGCGCGTTCAACTGCTGCAACTGAGCGGCGCTGCCTGATAATCGATGGGTGGCGTTTCGCTCCAGCGTTGCCAATCTTCACGACGCTCGAACGGCGATTGCAACGCCAGCAAATACTCTTCCAGGGAAGCAACGCTTCCCTTTTTTACGTCGTCAATAACCGCTTGCGCCAGATGCGTGCGTAACACCGAAATGGGGTTGCGCGCCTGCGCCAACGGTATGCCCTGGTCGGTTTCATTCTGGCGTCGTTCTGCCAAAGCCGAACGCCAGCGTTGGAACGCCGGGCGGTCGATGGCGTCGTCATCCAGTTGCGCCCAATCGTCGGGCGCGCGGTCGGCCAGCGCGCGAAAGCTGTGATGAAAATCCCGTCGTTCGCTGGCTAACAGATGCATCCAATCGCTGATCAGTTGCTGATCGTTTTCCTGCACCGTTGCCAGACCCAAACGCTCGCCCATCAACTTCAGGAAGTGGTCGTTGTAGGTGTCGGCGTAACGATTCAGGGCGGCTTTTAAATCGTCCGAACTCACTTGAGACGACAACGCCTGTGCCAGGCACTGCAAATTCCAGAAAGCGATTCCCGGTTGCTGATGAAAGGCGTAACGGCCTTGAGCATCGGTGTGGTTGCAGATGAAATCGGGAATGGTGGCGTCCAGAAAAGCGTAGGGACCGAAGTCGAACGTTTCGCCGAGAATGCTCATGTTGTCGGTGTTCATCACACCGTGGCAAAAACCGTAGGCCATCCAATGTGCGATCAACCTTGCCGTGCGTTCGACTACCTCGGTGAAGAATTCCGCCGCCGAACGACTGTTCGGAAAATGGTGCACCAGGCAATGCTCGACCAAGGCGGCAACCTGTTCCGGCTGGTTGCTGTAGGCGAACCATTCGAAGTGACCAAAGCGAATGTGGCTGGGCGTCACCCGCGTCAGCATGGCGGCGGTTTCGATTTGCTCGCGCCGTACTGGCTCGTCAGAACCGACCAGCGCCAGCGCGCGCGTTGTTGGAATGCCGAGCGCGTGCAGCGCTTCGCTGGCAAGCATTTCACGGATCGACGAACGCAATACCGCCCGGCCGTCGCCGAAGCGACTGAACGGCGTCTTGCCCGCGCCTTTCAAATGAAATTCCCAGGCCTTGCCATTGGCATCGGCCCATTCACCGAGCAACAAACCACGGCCGTCGCCAAGGTCCGGATTCCAGACACCAAACTGATGGCCGGCGTATTTCTCTGCGACAGGCTCGCTGCCGGCAAACAGGCCATTGCCCGAGAGCGCACGCAAGGCCTCGGCATCGGCATCGAACGGCACGTTTAATTCACGCGCCAGCTGAGCGTTCCAACACACCCAGTGCGGGTTTGCCAACGGCGTTGGCCGCACGTGCTCATAGGTGCCGGGCAATTCGCGCACGTAGCGTTGGTCAAAAGCGGGGGCGTTGGCAGACATGGCGGCACCATAACAAAAGGTTGCTGCCAACATGGGTGGCGGCTGGTGCGATCTCAATGGGAACAGGGGAAACTCAATGGGAATAGCGGAAGGTTTGTAGAAAGGAGAAGCCTACCATGGCCGGCTCAGCTGCCCACTGAGTGATCCGTCGGTCGTCCAGATAACCGGGTGTAAGTGGTTGCACATCCACTGTGCAGCGCAATCCGGCGCTCGGGTTCGTCTTGAACTGGGTTCAGTATCGGTGTTCGGCGGTGTCAGCAATAGCCGATTTTACCGCCAGTCTTTGTAAGATATTTCCTACAAAAGCGAATGCCTGATGCGCCGCCTGCGCGTCAAAAGCCGGTACAATAACGGCTCCCTGTTGTCCGTTTTTTCGCCCATGTCCCCAGTCGATTCGTCCCAAAACACCGACACCCGCACGGCCTTTGTGTTGAGCCGCCACTGGAGCGAGTTCGATGGCAAGTTGCAGTTGCGCTATTGGCTGAAATCGGACGCGGGCATCGATTGCTGGACCATGGACGGTTTCGAGTCGGTGTGCTTCGTGCCCGAAGCCGAACTCGCCGCCTGGCAACGGCTGTGGCAACAGCTCGATATAAAACCTCGGTTGGGCGAAGCCGAACGTTTGGCCTCGCTCGACGGCGTGCCGGTGCGACCAATCTACAGCGCCACCTATTCCGGCCAGCGCCAGTGGGCGCGGCGCGGGCGCGACCAGCAATTGCGCGTCTGGGAAGACGACATCCAACCGGCCGACCGCTTTTTGATGGAACGGCTGATCACCGCCGGTCTGGAACGGCGCGGCGATAAAGCGCGACCGGCCACGGTGAAACCCAAGCTCTCGGTTGTTTCGCTCGACATCGAAACCGCCTGGTTCGTGCCCGGCAAATGCCCCGATCTGTACAGCATCGCCGTCGTCGCCAACGATGCCAGCGCCGTCTGGGTGGTTGACCGCGGCCAGACAAAACCAGAATCCACGCCGGACGATTTTCATTGGGTCGCCAGCGAAGCCGATTGCCTGCGCGCCTTTATCGACTGGATTCAGGCTTACGATCCGGACGTGCTGGTCGGCTGGAGCGTGGTCGATTTCGACTTGATGGTGTTGCAGCAACACGCCGACCGCCTGGGCGTGCCGTTGGCGCTCGGCCGCCAGCAAACGCCACTGCATTGGTACAGCACCGGCGGCGACCGGCAACGCTTGGAAATCGAAGGCCGGCAAGTGGTCGATGGCCCCGGCACCTTGCGCTCGGCGGCCTGGTATCTGGAAAGTTTTTCGCTGGAATTTGTGGCCCGAACCTTGGTCGGCCGTGGCAAAGCCATCGAAGACAGCGACGACCGCGTCGGCGAAATCGAACGGCTGTATCGCGAATCGCCGCTCGAGTTATACACCTACAACCGCGAAGACGCGCAACTGGTGTTGGAGATTTTCGAGACCGCCGGGCTGTGGCATTTCCTCATCGAACGCGCTGACTTAACCGGCCTCACGCTCGACAAAATCGGTGGCAGTGCGGCTGCCTTCAGCCACGTATATTTGCCGCGTCTGCATCGCGCCGGTCGCGTTGCACCGTCCGTCGGTGAACAGTCACTCACCGACGCCAGCCCTGGCGGCTTCGTAATGGACAGCCGACCGGGTTTGTACAACGACGTCTTAGTGCTCGATTTCAAAAGCCTGTACCCGAGCATCATCCGTACTTTTTTGATCGATCCGCTGGGTTTGCATCGCGGCCTGGAAAGCGACGAAGCCGACACCGTGCCCGGTTTTCTCGACGCCCGTTTCCACCGCGCCGATCATTTATTGCCCGGCATCATCGACCATCTGTGGGCCGCGCGCGATCAGGCCAAGGCGGAAAAAAACGCTTCCATGTCGCAGGCCATCAAGATTTTGATGAACTCTTTTTACGGCGTTTTGGGCAGTCCGCTGTGTCGGTTTTTCGATCCGCGTCTGGCCAGTTCCATTACCCGGCGCGGGCATTGGATTTTGAATCGCAGCCGCGACTTTATTGAAGCGCGCGGCTACCGCGTTATTTATGGCGACACCGACTCGGTGTTTGTCTGGGCCGAAGGCCACGCCAACCCGCCGGCCTTGGGCGCAGAACTCGCCGCCGATTTAAACGCCTGGTGGCAGCAACAATTGCGCGATGATTTCCAACTCGAATGCCATCTGGAAATGGAATTTGAAACCCATTACCAACGCTTCCTGATGCCCACCATTCGCGGCCTGGATACCGGCTCAAAAAAACGCTACGCCGGTTTGATTGAACTCGAAGGCGAACAAAAACTGGTGTTCAAAGGGCTGGAAGCTGTACGCACCGACTGGACGCCGTTGGCGAAACAATTTCAGGAAGAGCTCTATCGGCGGGTGTTTCTGGATCAGGATTATCGCGGCTTTGTGCGCGATGAAGTGGCGGCGCTGAAAGCCGGCCAGCGCGACGACCGCCTGATTTATCGGCGGCGTCTGCGCCGATCACTGAGCAGTTACGAAAAACAAAAACCACCGCACGTTCAGGCGGCCCTGAAACGCAAAGCGGAACAACCAAGTTGGCACGGTCGTGAAATCCGTTACGTGATGACGTTGAACGGTGTCGAGCCGGATCCGTTTATTCGTTCAGCCATCGACTATCAACATTATATTGAGCGCCAGCTGGAGCCGGTCGCCGATGGCATTTTGCATTTTGTCGGCACCAGTTTTTCTGAACTGGTGGACGAACAACTCAGCCTGTTTTAGTCGTTACACTAGGAAGCCACCAACGGCAGCCGACGCCGCTGGCCTAACATGCGCTGAGCGGCAAACAGGGCGCGCCAGATAATGGGTAATTCCTTCCAACCCTGGCGCGAAAACGGTTTTACCAGTGTCGCCGCCAACACCAAGAGATACGGCTTGCAACGCACGCCCCAATTCTCGCCATACACAAAATGCACGTAGAAAAAATTGCGATACACGTAAGCACTTTTCCAGCTCAGCGTCGTGATGTTCACCATCGGTAATTGGCGTTTCAGGATGGCTTTGTTCGCCAGTCGGATATCAAAACCGGCCTGGCGAATGCGCAGGCAATAATCGACGTCGTCGAGAAAAATAAAATAATTCGGGTCAGGCAGACCGACAGTCTTTACGACCTTGCGCTGTACAAACAAACCCTCAAAGGTGGCGATGGCGAGCGACAAGCGGTCGGGCACGTCGGCAACCTTGGCGTAGCAATCTTCAATGCTTGCCCGGCGCGGATTGCCGATCCACCAGCGGGTTAAGTCGTATTGCTGGCTGGCGCGCTCGACCAATTGGCCGTCTGAATTTTCGCGCAGGCAAGCCATTACCGGATCGTTCTGTTGCAGCAATTGTTGCAGGCAATGTTCGTGCGGTGCGACGTCGTCGTCCATCAGCCAGATGTAATCGGCGCCATCGAGATAGGCCATTTCCACACCCACGGAAAATCCACCGGCGCCGCCGAGGTTATCGATCATCGGTACATGGTGCAGCGCTAACGAGCCGTCGTAGCCATTGAGGTATTCGGTGGTGCCGTCGGTACTGGCGTTATTGATGACATATACCTGATCGACCGGGCGGCTTTGACTGGCTAAAGCCGCCAGGCAATTTTGCAACAACGACAAACGATTAAAAGTGACGAGAACAACAGCAACTTCAGTCACGGTTTCAGGATTCCAGTAAACGGGTGTGGCGGGTGAAATCGCCGCGCCAACTGTCGAATAAACCGCGCAGCGCCAAGCCGAAATGGCGCCGGTTAGGTTGCGTCAGGCTGTAAAACCACAGTTGTTTGATGGCGAATAAAGCGGCGGATAAGCGGCCCTGATAACGACGGGCGTTGCTAAAACCATTGCGGCTCTGGCAGTAAATTTTGATCGGACTGTTGCCCTGGTTGAAATGCAACTGGCCGAACAACATCGGCCGGCCAATACCGGCTTGCAGCGGGTGAAAAAACTGACAGTCGCTGAGCGTGGCGATGCGGGCACCGGCGGCGTGGGCGCGCAACCGATATTCAATGTCGTCGCCCCAAATAAAATAATCGCGGCGCGGCAGGCCGATGCGTTCCACCAGACTGCGCTTCAGCACCACGCCGTTGAACGGAATTAACACATCGTGCAGATCGGTTTTATCGAAGCGCTGCTGCACTTGTTGGACGGTGCGCAGCGGTTGGCGTTCGCCGGTCAGACGCAGCGGGAAACTCAGACGTTGTTGTTCATCGACGACCATCGGTCCGTAAAAATCGTAGCGGTCGTAGTGTTGCAGCAGTTTTTCCAGGCAGTCCTGTGGCGGGTAACCGTCGTCGTCCATCAACCAGATGGCGTCGGCACCCTCGCGCATTGCCTCGCTGATGCCGCGATGAAAGCCACCGGCACCGCCCGAATTGGTCGGCAATTTCAGGTAGCGCAGTTGCGGCTTTTCCAGCCAGCCGTGTTGTTGCAGCGCTTGTTCGGTGCCGTCGCGACTGGCGTTGTCGATCACAATAATTCGATCCACGGGCCGGCTTTGATGATCGAGATGCCGCAGGCAATTCATCAGCTCGCATTTGCGATTGAAGGTCACCACCACCGCGACGACGCGAATGTTCATGCGTGGTAGAACGCTTGCAGCGATTGTTTGTTTGCCAGCGAAGCCAGTACCTGATCGGAAACTTCCAGTGCTTCGCGCACGGTTACATCCATGTCCAGATAACGGTAGGTGCCGAGTCGGCCGACAAAGGTAACGCCGGTTTCCTGTTGGGCGGCGTGCACGTAATCGTCCAATAGCGCTTTGTCGTTAACCATACGTTTGGGGTAATACGGAATGTCATCCGGCCCGCATTCGCGGCTGAATTCCTGGTAGCAAACAGTGCCGGTGTGAGATTCCCACGGGCTGAAATGTTTGTGTTCGGTGACGCGGGTGTAGGGCACATCGGCATCGCAATAATTGATGACGGCGTTGCCCTGATAATCGCTTGCGGCGGTGATGCGTTCGAAATCCAGCGTGCGATAACCGAGCCGGCCAAGGCGGTGGTTGAACCAGGCGTCCAACGGGCCGGACCAGAATATGTGGTCAACGTTCTCCGCCATCTCGGCGCTGTAAGGGGTGTTCAATTGCACCGAGATGTTCGGGTGGTCAAGTATGTTCGCTACTAAATCGGTGTAGCCGTCTTTGGGCATGCCCTGGTAGCGGTGGCTGAAATAGTTGTCGTCGTAATTGAACCGCACTGGCAGCCGTTTGAGGATGCTGGCCGGCAATTCACTGGGTTCGCAACCCCACTGCTTTTTGGTGTAGCCGTAGAAGAAAGCGTGGTACAGATCTGCGCCAATCATCGCCAGCGCCTGTTGTTCGAAATTGGCGGGTTCGACGATGCTCTGGTCCATTTGGTCGGCAATAAACTGCGCCGCTTGTTGTGGATTGAACTGCTGTTTAAAAAACTGATTGATGGTGTGCAGGTTGATCGGCAACGAATACACCTGCGCCTGGCTGACGGCTTTGACCCGGTTGACGTAAGGTTTGAATTCAGCAAACCGATTGACGTAATCCCAGGTGCGTTGATCGTCGGTGTGGAAAATGTGCGGGCCGTACTGATGCACCATGATGCCGGTTTGGGCATCGCGTTCGGTGTGGCAATTACCGGCAATATGACCGCGCTGTTCGACGATGGAAATTTGATGCCCGGCCTCGGCCAACTGGCGTCCGATAACGGCGTTGGAAAAGCCAGCGCCGACCAATAAAAAATGCGTCATAACACGAACCTCAAAACGGCATCAGGCGTTGAAATAAGGGTCCCAGTACTGGTCGGTGACCGTCAGTCTGAGTTTTTTCAGTTGGCGAAAGCGCCAGAAAAACCGCAGTGAATACAGCGCGAACAGACTGCTTTGTTTAATCAGTTGCGACAGCCGCCGTTCGCTGCGGTAGCCCTTGAGTGTGCTCGGGTCGAAAAACACCAGACTGCGAAAATGCCCAGCACCCACGAGCCGGGTTTCGTTCATCGGCACCGGGTAGGGGTTGCCGTCGCTGAGCGTTTTGCGCGACAAAAACGGCAGGTAACCGAAGCCCGACAACAACACTTTGAGTTTGCTGAACTTGCGGTATTGGCGGTGCGCTTCATCGTCCACCGACAGCCAGGGCGACATGTCCTGCATCGGGTAGTGCGCCATGGCGCGTTGATGAATGGCTTTGAGGCGTTCGACGTCGTTGAAATACTGCGGGTTCAATCGAGTCACTTCCTGCAAACCCCACAGCACCATCGATGATCGGTAGTTGTCGCCCATCAGCATGAACTTGACGAATTGCTCGGCGATGGACTTCAACATCGGCAGTGCGCGTGTTTCTTCCGGGCACAGAAAACGCATGTAGCAGGCGTTGCGCATCTCGTAGATGAATTGCCAGGTGTAGGGTTTTTTGTGGAAGTCTTCGTGCCACAAAAACGCGCTCGGCAAGGTGAACGACGGAATGCCTTTTTGCGCCAGTTGGCGGGCAACCAGAATGTCGTCGTTCTTGATGAACATGTTGGGAATAAAGGGTGTTTCAGCGACCGGCAAAGCGGTGCCCCACCAGGCGGTAAACGCCGTTTGGTGGACCCGATTCAGACGGTTCAATGTGCTCGGTTTTTTGGCACTTAAACTGGCGTTGTGGCGGAAGATGCGCGTCACCCGGCTGTAATCCAGACCGGCACCTTGTTCCCATACCAGCCAGGGCTGGCTGGCGCTCATCATCATCATGCCGACGGCAGCCGGTTGCGTGGTCAGGTTGGCAAACATCAGCGCGCGATAGACCAGCTCCGGGTAGATTTCGACGTCGTCATCCATAAACAAAACACGATGCGCTTCGATGCCTTTGGCGTAGCGCAACGAGCGCATAAAACCGCCGGTGCCGCCGAGGTTGTCCTGGCTGATTAAATGCACGCCCGACGGCAATTGTTCGGCGCTGAGCGTGCGGCCGTTATCGACGACGACGATGTCGAGATTCAACCGACCCAGCTCGGCACAGTGAGTCAGTTTTTCCAGATTGGGCAGCAGATATTGTTCGCGTTTAAAGGTGGTGATGCCGATGACCAGCTTGTGATTCGGCTCGGCAACTTGATCGGTCACCCAGGCCATGTCGCAGACATCGAAGGCGGTCTGGCCGCTGTCCAGTCGCACGAAGAAATAGCCGGCTTCCGGTCGTAAGGCGATGTCGGCGGACACTAACTGTTTGCCTTCGTCCACCTGCCAATCCAGCACCAATGTTTTGGCGCTCATGCCATCGACGAAATAGACCTGAATGCGACCGGCGCCGGTCACCTGGCCGACTTGCAATTGAATGCGTCGAATCGGGGTGTAGTGGTGGTAATGGTGGTTGGGAAAGCAGTGCGCCAACTGGTTGAGGTTCAGTTCGGTCTGCGCTGGCAAACGCAAGCCGCGGTCGCCGCGAATTAATGACAGCATGGCGTCGCTGGCGAAGAGCACGCGTTTTTCCAGATGGTCGATGTTGAATTGCAGGTGTTGCAGGCGGGTCATGCCGGTTGGTCCTCTTGAATGACGCCGTGCGCCATGCGGATGATTCGGTTGCAGCTGCGGCGAGCGAGGCCTTCGTCGTGCGTTGCCATGACCAGAATGCCGGCGGCGTCGACGTAACTTTTCAGCCGGGCTTCGGCTTTGTCGCGGAACTGTTCGTCGCCGACGCTCATCCATTCGTCCATCAACAAAATGTCGGGCGCGACGCTGGTGGAAATGGCGAACGCCAGGCGCAACACCATGCCGCTGGAATAGGTGCGTACTGGCATGTAGATGAAGTCGCCGAGTTCGCTGAATTCGACAATGCCGTCGATCAGGGCGTCGCTTTGCGAACGCGTTTTGCCCATGAACAACAGCCGTAACCGGATGTTTTCCAGGCCGGTGAGTTCCGGGTCCATGCCGAGCATGGAATCGAGCAAGCTGGTGATGCGTCCGCTCACCGACACCTGGCCGGACACAGGCGTATAAACGCCCGCCAGCACACGCAGCAAGGTGGTTTTGCCGCTGCCGTTGTGGCCCAGCAACGCCACGCGTTCGCCGTGTTGAATGCGCAGATTGATGTCACGCAGTGCTTCAATTTCGACGCGGTTTTTCGGGTCTTTCAGAATGCGACCACCGGCGGCCGAGAGCAGCGTTCGCTTGAACGAGCGGTCGTCCGATTCGTAAATCGGGAAACGAATCTGCACCTGATCGAGTTGGATGTTCATGGTTGTGCCGGTCGTCATAGCCAATACACCAGGCGGTGGCCGCTGCGTTTGAGCAAATAGAGCGCCGCCAGCAGCAACACAACGGCGCTGCCCAGTGCGAAACCCCATTCGTGCAGGCTGGGAACTTGCCCCAAAAACGGTGCTCGAATCAGATCGACGTAGACCGCCAGCGGATTGAGTTCGGCAATAAAACGGCGTTGGCCCGACAGTTGATCCGGGTGCCAGACGATGGGCGTGACGAAGAAGAACAGGTTCATCAGGCTGGTCAGCACCGGTTGCATGTCGCGGTAGCGGGTGCAGAAAAAACTGATGATCAGACCGATAAAGAAGAAGTTACAGCCGATTAATACCAGCGCCGGAATCACCAGCAACAGCGTCCAATGAATCGGCAAACCGAGGATCAAAAACAGCACCGGGATGATCGCCAGGTTGTGCGCCAGGATGATCAGTTGCCGGTACTGCACGCGCAGGATGAACAGCGACAGCGGCAGCTTCATGTTGCGCAGGTAATGCGCCGAGTGCTGGAAGATTTCCCCGAACTCAATCAATTGCGCCGAGATAAACCCCCAGGCGATTAACCCCAGACTGAGGTGCGGCATAAAGGCGCGGATGTCGATGTTGAAAATGCTGCCGTACAGCGGACCCATGACGGCGATGGTGACCGCCATGCTGATGGTTAACCACAACGGACCCAGAACAGAACGACGGTAGCGCGCCAGGATGTCGTTCCAGCCCAGCGTCATCCAGATGCGGTACAGCCGGAACGCTGAAGCAACGTCGTTGAGCGGGAAGCGCAAGGTGCCCGCCAGATTGGAAGTGAATGAGGAGTAAAACACGCCAACAACTCAAAAGGGCTAGTGGGAATATACCGACAAGTATCTTAGGTGACGTATGGTATCTTTATGTGTAATTTTTGATAGCTTGGTTTATTAAAATGTGACTTATGTCTATAAATAATCAATAAGGGTATCTTTAAAGAATACCTATTGAGAGGCGGGTGAGCTGGAGCTGGGCACGGCTTTCTGTGCGGGCGGTCATGGAATGGTCGCAGACAAGGCCGGAGCGGCACCTTATAATCCGGCGCCATGCCGAAACCAAAGTCTCCCCGTCGTCCTTCTCGTTCCCATTCATCGTCGTCCGACAGCCGCTGGCAGCGTTGGCGCTGGCGTTTGTTGCAGGCCGCGCTGATCGGCCTGGCGGTATTAATCGCCTGGATGTTCTATCTCAATGCTGTGGTGCGCGAACGCTTTGAAGGCCAGCGCTTTACGATTCCGGCGCGCGTCTACAGCGAAGCGCAGGAGCTCTACGCCGGCGCGCCGCTCAGTGTCGACCAGGCGCAGGCGTTGCTGGAACAGTTGGGGTATCGCGCGTCCGATCGCATCAACCAGCCCGGTCGTTTTCAGCGCAGCGGCCAGACGTTGCATGTGCACACTCGCGGCTTCAATTTCTGGGACGAGGTGGAGCCGTCGCGCATTCTGACGCTCGATTTCAGCGGCCACTCGCTGCAAAGCGTGACCGATGTGTCGAACGATCCCATTCTGCTAGCGCGGCTCGACCCGCTGTTTATCGGTCAGGTGTATCCGGGCAATCGCGAAGACCGTTTGCTGATGCCGTTGCAGGTGATGCCGCCAACGCTGGTTGCCGGTTTGATCGTGGTCGAAGACCGACATTTCTTTGAGCACCACGGCGTGTCGATTACCGGCATTGCCCGGGCGCTGTGGGCCAACATTACGTCCGGTTCCATTGAACAGGGCGGCAGCACGCTGACGCAGCAGTTGGTGAAGAATCTGTATTTGTCGTCCGAGCAAACGTTGTGGCGCAAAGGCAATGAAGCCTTGATGGCGTTGTTGATGGAATGGCATTACGACAAGGCGACCATTCTTGAGGCGTATTTAAACGAGGTGTATGTCGGCCAGCAGGGCCAGCGTTCGGTGAACGGCTTTGGGCTGGGTGCGCAGTTCTTCTTCGGTACGCCGCTGCCGGCGCTCGATTTGCACCAGCAGGCGTTGCTGGTCGGCATGATCAAAGGGCCGTCGTATTACAACCCGCGCCGCAATCCGGAACGGGCATTGGAGCGGCGCAATCTGGTGCTGCGGCTGTGGTATGAGAACGGCATCATCGAAGATCTGGATTATCAGCAGGCGATTCGCCAGCCGCTCGACATCAGTACGGCGCCGGGTCAGGCCAGTTATCCGGCCTTTATGGATCTGGTGCGGCGGCAACTGGCCGAGGGTTATCGCAAGGAAGATTTACTGGCCGAAGGTCTGACCGTTTTCACCACCCTGAACCCGCTGGCGCAGTTGGGTTTAGAGCATGCGGTTGAACGTCGTCTGCCGGAAGTCGAAGCCTCGGCCGGGCCGGGCGACGAATTGGAAACCGCTGCGTTGGTGACGCGGCCTTCGACCGGCGATGTGCTCGCCATGCTCGGCGGTCGTCGTCCGGAAGTGGCCGGCTTTAACCGCGCGCTGGATGCGCGTCGTTCCATTGGCTCGTTGATGAAACCGGCGGTTTATCTGGCGGCGCTGGAACAGGGCTACACCCTGGCGACGCCGATCAGCGATGCTGAAGTCACCGTCTCTGGTGCCGACGGCAAACTCTGGCAGCCGCGTAATTACGATAAGGAAAGCCACGGCAATCCATTGTTGATCGACGCTCTGGCAAACAGTTACAACCAGGCGACGGCGCGGCTGGGCATGGAAGTCGGGTTGGCGAATGTGTTCGATGTGATCGACCGGCTTGGCATCGACGAAACGCCGCCGCCGGTGCCGGCGGTGATGCTTGGCGCGCATGGCCTGTCGCCGTTCCAGGTGGCGCAGTATTTCCAGACCATTTCCGGCAACGGTTTCTACACCCCGCTGAACGCCATCCGCGCCGTGGTGCATCCGCAACAGGGCGTGTTGCAGCGGTTTGATTTGAGCGTTGAGCAACGCTTCGACCCGGAGCAGGTGTTTCTGCTTCAGGACGCATTGCATCAGGTCACGCTCACCGGCACCGCACGTTCGTTGCAATGGCGCTTGCCGCAAGACTGGTGGCTGGCTGGCAAGACCGGCACCACCGACGACAACCGCGACGCCTGGTTTGCCGGCTACAGCGGCGACCGCCAAGCCGTGGTCTGGGTCGGCCGCGACAACAACGCACCGATGGCGTTGACCGGCTCCAGCGGCGCCTTGCCGATCTGGGCGGAACTGATGCGCGAACTGGAACCGATTCAGGAGCGCCGAGGCCAGCCGGTGCGGGTCGATTACTTGCCGGTGAATGACAGTGGCGCCGTGGTGCCGCAGCGCTGCGACGGCGCTCGTCTGTTGCCCTTCGTCGTCGGCACCGAGCCTGACAACCAACGTCGCTGCAACGCCGACGGCCCGGCCAGCGATGCCACCGACCAAAACGTGGAGAAGCCTTCGATATGGGAACGCCTGTTCAATTGATGCGGCCGTTATCGGTCACATTGTTGTTGTCATTGTTGCTGGCACTGCTGTTGGCCGGCTGCGTCAGCCAGCCCGGCCCGAGCGACCGGCTGCAACAACAGGAAGACCGACTGACGCCGGATGCCGAACAGAACGCCGCACCGGCACCGCGTTCGCCGGTCGATCAACTGCGCAGCGAAGCGCTGGCCGCACAGGCCGCGGGTGATTGGGACAAAGCCGCCGGCTTACTCGAACGGGCGTTGCGACTCGACAGCCGCGACGCCGACCTCTACGCCGAAATTGCCGAAGTGCGGCTGGGCCAGGGCCGTTTCAGCGACGCCGAACAAATCGCCTTGCGAGGATTAACCGTCAACACCGGCAACCGCGAGCGCAGCGCACGGCTGTGGCACGCCATTGCTCAGGCCCGGTCCGGGCAGGGAAATTTGGAAGGCGCACGCCAGGCCAGGGCGCAGGCGTGCGAGTTTGGGATGTGTGAGTAGGGCGCGTTGCGCCCTGGAAGACGCTTTACGGGAGCGGTACGCCGCCCGGACGGGAGACGCTGAATAGCGGCGACGGGTTTGTCCTTTGCTAACTGGCGTCTCCCGTCTCCCGTCTCCCGTCTTCCGTCAAGCGTTAAGCTGTCACCAAATACGGCAATCGCGTTTCATCCACGCCGAAACACGCCACGGTTGAAGCAGCATCCTGCTGCTTCAACATCGGCGTTTCTGCGCTGCAACGTTCATTCGCAAATTGGCAACGGCCGTGGAAGGCGCAGCCCGATGGCGGGTTCAACGGCGATGGCAACTCGCCGGTCAGGCGAATTTTCTCGATGCGTTTTTCCGGTTCGATGCGCGGCGTTGACGACAGCAGCGCCCGTGTATACGGATGCTGCGGATTGCCGAAAATCTGCTCGGTCGAACCGTATTCCACCACCTTGCCCAGGTACATCACCATGACGTCGTCGGCGATGTGTTCCACCACCGACAGATCGTGCGAGATGAACACGTAAGCCAGGCCCAGTTCGTCCTGCAAATCCATCATCAGGTTCAGTACCTGTGCCTGAACCGATACGTCCAGTGCCGATACCGGTTCGTCGGCGACGACGACTTTCGGGTTCATCATCAAACCACGCGCGATGGCGATGCGCTGGCGCTGACCGCCGGAAAACATGTGCGGGTAGCGGTCGTAATGTTCCGGGCGTAAACCGACTTTTTGCAGCAGGCTGAGCGCTTTTTCCTTGCGTTCGGCTTTGCTCAGCTGGGTGTTGATGACCAGCGGTTCTTCCAAAATGGTGCCGATTTTTTTGCGCGGGTTCAGCGAGCCGTACGGGTTCTGGAAAATAATCTGGATACGCTGACGCAATTCTTTGCGTTTGGCGGCATCGAGTTTCAGCAGATCCTGGCCGTCGAATTCGAGCGCGCCTTCGGTGGGTGTTTCGATCATCGTCAGCAGTCGCGCCAGCGTTGATTTACCGCAACCGGATTCACCGACTACGGCCAGCGTCTTGCCGGCTTCAACGGAGAAATTCACGCCGTCGAGCGCTTTCACCGTGCCCTTGGGCTTCATAAAACCCTGGTTCACGCTGTAATGCTGTTTCAGTCCCAGCCCCTGCATGATGGGGCGGTTTTGGGTGTCCGTCATGCGGCGGGCCTCCCGTTGTCATCCAATGGATAGAAGCACTTGGCCTGGCGACCTTGCGGGCCGATGTAGCTCGGTTCTTCGCTGCGGCAGCGGTCGGTGGCGTACGGACAGCGCGGGTTCAGCAGGCAGCCCTGGGGCCGGTCGTTAGCGCCGGGCACCACGCCGGGCAGCGCTTGCAGGCGATTGTGACCCATGGCCGATTCGGGCAGGGAACGCATCAGTGCCTGGGTGTAAGGGTGACGCGGCGCTTTGAAAATTTCGGCGGCCGGGCCGGTCTCGACGATCTGGCCGGCGTACATCACCACCACGCGATCAGCCGCTTCAGCGACCAATGCCAGGTCGTGTGTGATCAGAATCAGACCCATCTGTTTTTCGCGTTGCAGCTTGAGCAGCAACTCGATGATCTGCGCCTGAATGGTCACGTCGAGCGCCGTGGTCGGTTCGTCGGCGATCAGCAATTTCGGGTCGCAGGCAATCGCCATGGCGATCATCACGCGCTGGCTCATACCGCCCGATAACTGATGCGGGAAGTTGTTGATGCGGCTTTCCGGTGCCGGAATACCCACCTGACGCAGCAGGTCGATGGCCTTTTCCTTACGCTCGGCGGGCGTGCCGCCCTGGTGCACTTCGATGGCTTCCATGATCTGGTTGCCGACGGTGAACGCCGGGTTCAGCGAGGTCATCGGGTCCTGGAAGATCATTGAAATATCAGAGCCGGTGATTTTACGGCGCTGTTTTTCACTCAGTTTCAGCAGGTCGGTGTCTTTGAAACTCAGGCCCTGGGCTTCGACCTTGCCAGGGAAATCGATCAGTCCCATCAACGCCAGCGACGACACACTTTTGCCGGAACCGGATTCGCCGACAATGCCGACCACTTCGCCGGCTTTGACTTGATAGCTGATGCGGTCAACGGCGGTAAAAGGGTTCTTGCCGGTGCCGAAACGGACGCTGAGGTTTTCGACCGACAGCAGCGTGGATTCTTGAGCAGTCACTGCGGTCTCCTATTGTTTGAGTTTGGGATCGAGGGCATCGCGCAAGCCATCGCCCATTAAATTGAACGCCAATACGGTCAGCAAAATGACCACGCCGGGGAAGGTCACCACCCACCAGGCGCTTTGAATAAATTCGCGCGCGGTGGCGAGCATGGAGCCCCATTCCGGCAACGGCGGCTGAGCACCGAGACCGAGGAAGCCGAGCGCGGCCATGTCGAGAATGGCGTTGGAAAAACCGAGCGTGGCCTGCACGATTAACGGCGCCAGGCAGTTCGGCAAAATGGTGATGAACATCAGCCGCAGCGAAGACGCTCCGGCGACGCGTGATGACACCACGTAGTCTTTGTTGATTTCGCTGAGCACCGAGGCGCGCGTTAAACGCACGTAATGCGGCAAATACACCAGCGACAACGCCAGCCCGGAATTGACGATGCTCGGGCCCAAAATGGCGACCACGGCGATGCCCAGCAACAGCGGCGGCATGGCGAGCAGAACGTCAGAAACGCGCATCACAGCAGAGTCGATAACGCCACCGAAAAAGCCCGCTGCCAGACCCAGGCAAATGCCCATTGCCAGCGACAAGGTGACGATCACCAGACCGATCAACAATGACAATCGGGCGCCGTGAATCAGGCGCGACAGAATATCGCGGCCAACGCCGTCGGTGCCGAGCAGAAACTGACTGGTGCCTTCGGCCGTCCAGGCTGGTGGCGTCAGAATGAATTGACGGAACTGTTCGTGCGGGTGATGCGGCGCGATGAAATCGGCAAAGATCGCCACCAGCACAATGAATACGATAAAACCGAGACCGGCGAGCGCGCCTCGGTTGGCGGAAAAATACGACCAGAATTCAGCCAGCGGCGAAACCGGTTTACTTGCAAGAGTCTGTGTCATGACCGGCTCCTTATTTGCTGTGGCGCACGCGCGGATTGACCACGCCGTACATCAGATCGACCAGCAGGTTGACCAGAATGATCAGCGTTGCAACCAGTAGCAGTCCGCCCTGAACGACGGGATAGTCGCGGCGGTTGATGGCTTCAATCAGCCACTTGCCAACGCCCGGCCAGGCGAAAATGGTTTCCGTCAGAATGGCGCCAGAGAGCAACATCCCGACCTGCAAACCCATCACCGTGATCACAGGAATCAATGCATTGCGCAGCGCGTGTTTGGCGACGACGCGGGTTTTGCTCAGGCCTTTGGCGCGGGCGGTGCGAATGTAGTCTTCACCCAGCACTTCGAGCATGGACGAACGCGTCATCCGCGCGATCACCGCCATCGGAATGGTGCCCAGCACGATGGAGGGCAACAGCAGGTGTTGCAGCGCCGAGGCAAAGGCGCCTTTGGCGGGCGACAACAACGTATCGATCAACATAAAGCCGGTGACGTTATCTACCCAGAACATCACATCCATACGGCCGGATACGGGCGTCCAACCCAGGTTGACCGAGAACAATAAAATCAGCAGCAGACCCCACCAGAAAATCGGCATCGAATAGCCGGCCAGAGAAATGGTCATCACGGTGTGGTCGAGCCAACCGCCGCGGCGAATGGCGGCCAGAATGCCCAGCGTTAAACCGACGAGGACGGCAAAGATGCCGGCGCAGATGGTCAGTTCCAGCGTGGCAGGAAAGCGGGCCATAAATTCTGACAGTACCGGCTTGCCGGTGACGTAGGACGTGCCCAGATCGCCCTGCAGAATGTTACCAATGTAGATGAAGTACTGTTGCCAGAGCGGCTTGTCGAGGCCGAGCATGGCTTCCAGTTCGGCGCGGGTTTCGGCGGAGACACCGCGCTCGCCACCCATGATGGTGACGACATCGCCAGGAATGAGGTGAATAAGAGCAAAGGCGAACAACGACACCCCAATAAAGGTGGGGATCACCATGCCCAGGCGACGTAAGAAGAATTGCAACATGTGGCTAACCTGAAACGAGAAAGGGCGGCAGTGACACTGCCGCCCTGTGAAGGTCTGTCATTATTCTCAGGCGATGTTATTCAGCCAGGCTGACACCGTAGAACGCGTGAACACCGAACGGGCTCATTTTGTAACCCTGAACGGACGGGCTCATCGGCTCGTAAACAACAGAGTGAGCAACGGTGATCCAAGGCGCTTCTTCTTTGAACACCAACTGAGCCTGCTCGTACAGCGCAGTGCGTTGGTCGATGTCAGAGACGCGCAGGGCATCGTTAACCAGAGTGTTGAACTCGTCGTTGCACCAGAAGGCAATGTTGCCGCCAGTGGCCGCTGCCTGGCAGCCGAGCAGGGTGTTCAGGAAGTTATCCGGATCACCATTGTCGCCGGTCCAGCCCAACATGGCGGTTTCGTGGTCGCCATTGGAGGTGCGGTCCAGGTACTCGCCCCACTCGTAGGAAACGATCTCAGCGTCAACGCCAACAGCCGCCCAGTCAGACTGGATCAGCTCCGCCATACGGCGAGCGTTCGGGTTGTACGGACGTTGTACCGGCATGGCCCAGATGTTGGTTTCGAAACCGTTCGGGTAGCCAGCTTGCGCCAGCAGTTCGCGGGCACGGGCCGGATCGTAGTCGTAATCGACAACGTCATCGTTGTAAGACCACATAGTCGGCGGGATCGGGTTTTTGGCGGCTTCGCCAGCGCCCTGATACACCGCTTCCAGAATGGAGGCCTTGTTGGTAGCCAGGTTCAGCGCCTGACGAACCAGTTTGTTGTCGAACGGAGCTTTTTCGGTGTTGAACGCCAGGTAACCAACGTTCAGGCCAGGAGCAGACATGACGCTGATGTTGGAGTCGGCTTGCATTTCAGCAATGTCGGCCGGGTTCGGGTACACCATGTGGTGACATTCGCCAGATTTCAGCTTGGCGTAACGCACGCTGGCGTCCGGAGTGATGGAGAACACCAGACGGTCGATGTCCGCTGCGCCTTCCCAGTAATCCGGGTGAGCGGTGTAACGGATAACGGCGTCTTGCTGGTAATCGGTCAGCATGAACGGACCGGTGCCGATCGGCTGTTGGTCAACCATTTCCGGCGTGCCAGCTTCCATCATGGCGGCGGCGTATTCAGCCGAACCGATGGAGGCGAAGTCCATCGCCAGGTTAGCCAGGAACGGCGCATTCGGTGCGCTCAGTTTGAACACAACCGTCATGTCGTCCGGTGCGGTCAGAGAAGCAATGGCGTCGGCCATGCCCATGTAACCGAAGTAAGCGTAATCCTGGTTGGATACGCCGTGGTACGGATGGCTTTCGTCCATCTGACGGTTGAAGCTCCACAGTACGTCTTCAGCGTTGAAGTCGCGGCTGGGTGTGAAACCGTGGTTGGTGTGGAACTTAACGCCGTCACGCAGGTGGAAGGTGTAAGTCAGGCCGTCGTCGGAAATTTCCCAGCTTTCAGCCAGGCCCGGGTTAACGGCAGTGCCGCCACGCTCGAATTCAACCAGGCGGTTGAACATGGTACGACCGGCTGCATCGAAGGTGGTACCGGAGGTGTAGAACGCCGGGTTGAAACCTTCAGGGCTGGCTTCCGAGCAGTAAACGAAGGTTGTAGCTTCGGCGACTTGCTGGTCTTCGGAGTTGCTGAACCACCAGACGGCGGCGGCAACAACGATTAAGACCACCACAAGAATGGGTATGCCTTTTTTCATTATTATGACTCTCCTAGATGGATGGATGGCCCCGGGTAGGGCGTGGAACGCTTTTGGACGCCGGTGAGGGCGACGCCCATGAACCAAAGCCAACAGCAAAAACAGGGCCACTGCATGATCGGGCTGTTTTCGCGCATTATAAGCTTATAACTGGCTCAAAATGGTGCGTGAGAATAAAACAAGCCTCACAATAGGGCAAACCCCCGCCAGCGGCCAGCCGCGCCTGCCGAGCTGATCCAAAATGGCAAAAAACCGCTTGAGTCAGTACCGATCTGCCTTGGGTTGCTCCTGGCTGTGGCTCGGCTGTCGCATAGGCATGGAGCGGTGCCTTTAAATATGCTAGAAACGCCAAACTGGCTTGAGAGTTGCTTGGCCGCCTGGGGCGAATGGCTGTTGGGCGCAGTCATGAAAGCGGTGTCGCTTTGACGAAAACTTAGGGCTCCGAAGTGTTTTGCATCGCCGTGGGGCTTTGCGCACTATCTTTGCGCCAGAAATGAACAATAAACCATCCTCTCTCGAAGGGCCTTCTGGTGAGCCTGATCCTTGCCAGTCCAGGGGAGAGACCGATCAGGAGAATCAGATGGGTCAGGCAAGCGCCCCGCTGTTGGCCACCGACATTCACAAATGCTTTGGTGAGCTTGAAGTCCTTAAAGGCATTTCATTGGAAGCGGACAAAGGCGACGTCATTTCGGTGATCGGTTCGTCCGGTTCCGGCAAGAGCACCTTCCTGCGTTGCCTGAACATGCTGGAAATTCCCACCTCGGGTGAATTGCGTGTTCATGGCGATAGCGTCCGTTTCAAAACCAATCGTCGCGGCGATCGCGAACCGGCCGATATGCGTCAGGTCGAACGCATTCGTGCGCAATTATCGATGGTGTTTCAAAGTTTCAATCTGTGGTCGCACATGACGGTGATGCAAAACATCATCGAAGCGCCGATGCAGGTGTTGGGCGTCAGCCGCGCCGAAGCCACCGAGCGCGCCGAAGCGCATTTGAATCGGGTCGGCCTGTACGATCGGCGTGATTACTACCCGGCGCACATGTCCGGCGGCCAACAGCAACGCGCCGCCATTGCGCGGGCTTTGGCGATGAACCCGGAAGTGATGCTGTTCGACGAACCGACCTCGGCACTCGATCCGGAACTGGTTGGCGAAGTCTTGAAAGTCATGCGCGCACTGGCCGAAGAAGGCCGCACCATGGTGGTGGTGACGCACGAAATGGCGTTCGCCCGCGACGTTTCCAATAAAGTGATGTTTCTGCACCAGGGCCGCATCGAAGAAGAAGGCGACCCGCAGGACGTGTTCAACAATCCCAAATCTGAACGCTTCAAACAGTTTATTTCGCCGAGTTACTGACGCTTTCACAGCGTCGTGCTGGGCAAGCAGGATGCACGTCCGCGATATGGGCGAGTAGTTGCTGGCAGGACCCGCCCCTTCGGGCCGGGCTCATGGACGAGAGGACCGAGAGAGCTTGGGCGCCCACAAGGCGCCTTATTACAACGACGAAGGCCAGGCACCACCTGGTAACGATAACAACTGGAGTCAAAGAGAATGAAAAAAGTACTGATGACAGTGGCCGCCCTGGTGGCACTGAGCACAGCCGTACAAGCCGAAGATTATGACGTGATCCGTGTCGGTGTGGACGTGCCTTACCCTCCGTTCGAATTCCGTGATCCGAGCGGTGAACTGACTGGTTTCGAAATCGAACTGGGCAACGCCGTGTGCAACGAAATCACCGGCAAAGATTGCGAGTGGGTTATCCAGGCGTGGGACGGCATCATCCCCGGTCTGCTGGCGCGCAAATACGACATGATTTTCTCCTCCATGTCGATCAACCCGGAACGTGCTGAGCGCGTCCTGTTCTCCGACCCGTATTACACCAGCCCGTCTGCGTTCTTCGCAGTTAACGGCCACGAATTCGATGCCAGCGCCACAGCCGGTACTCGCATCGGTGTTCAGCGCGCCACCATTCAGGACACCTACCTGACTGAACTGCACGGCGACGCTGAAATCGTTCGTTACACCACAGCCGATGACATCCTGGTCGATCTGGAAGGTGGTCGTCTGGACGCCATGTTCATCGACTCACTGGCCGGCCTGGGCATGATCGAAGGTTCCGATACTGTCAGCCAGGTCAGCGAAGACATCTCTGAGCCGGTCAGCATTCTGGGCGAAGGCGTTGGCGCTGCATTCCGTAAGCGCGACACCGCTTTGGAAGAAGCTGTCAGCGCGGCGCTGGAGAAATTCAAAAACGATGGTACTTACGACACCATCATGCAGAAATACTTCACTTCCAACATCAAGATCTGATTTTGATGTAACGGGTCTGGTGCACTGCACCAGACCCTTAGCCGGTTTACGTTTGGTTCATTCATCATTGCCAAACGCAAGCCGACTCGACCAATTCCGAGCCTGAATAATAATGATGAAGCCTCGGAATCTAACCACAGAGCGCACACTATGCTGGACCTTTACGGCTACGGCCCTTCGATTTTCAAAGGCGCCTTCCTGACCATTCAATTGGCTTTTCTGTCTCTGCTGATTGCTGTCATCCTCGGTTTGCTCGGTGCCAGCGGCAAGCTGTCAGCCAAGCGACTGTTGCGTTGGACTGCCACGCTCTACACCACTGTGATTCGCGGCGTCCCCGATCTGGTGTTGATGATGCTGATTTATTTCGGCGGCCAGATTGGCATCAACGCCCTGACCGATTGGCTGTACAACACCAGCGGTGGTGCCATCGATATTTTCTTTCAGGTAAACCCGTTTGTGGCCGGCGTTGCTACCATCGGTTTTATTTTCGGTGCCTACATGAGCGAGACTTTTCGCGGTGCCTTTATGGCCGTCGAACCCGGCCAGATTGAAGCCGGCAAAGCCTACGGCATGACCGGCTGGCAAGTGTTTAACCGCATCATGTTTCCGCAGATGATGCGCCACGCACTGCCCGGTTTGGGCAACAACTGGCAAGTGCTGTTGAAGACGACTGCTTTGGTCAGCGTTATTGGCCTCGCCGACATGGTGAACCTGGCGACCGAGGCATCGAAAACCGTGCGCGAACCCTTCATCTTTTTTGTTCCAGTGGCACTGATTTATCTGGCACTCACGACCGTTTCCGAATGGTTTTTCCGTCAACTCAAACGACGCTACAGCGTTGGCGTTGTGGAGGGTTGATCGATGGATTTCATTCTGGCGCTGCTTGAACAAAACAAAATTTTCACCCCCACAACCCTGGCCCATTATTGGGATGGGTTGGTCAACACCGTTCAACTGGTGTTCTTGTCGTTGTTGATTGGCGTGATGCTGGCGGTACCGTTGGCGATTATGCGCACCTCAAAAAAACCATGGATCAACTGGCCGGTCTGGTGTTTCACCTACGTGTTTCGCGGCACGCCGTTGCTGATTCAGTTGTACATGATTTACTACGGCGTGACACTGATCAACGGCATTCAGGATTCGATATTCTGGGTGATTTTCGAACGCGCTTTTTATCCCTGCCTGATCGCCTTCACGCTGAACACGGCGGCCTACACCACGGAGATTTTCCGCGGCGCCATCGAAGCGACACCACGTGGTGAAATCGAAGCGGCCAAAGCCTATGGCATGAGTGCTGCCAAGCGGATGCGGCGCATTATTTTGCCCAGCGCTTTCCGTCGTGCAATTCCGGCATACAGCAACGAAGTGGTGTTTATGCTGCACTCCAGCGCCATCGCCTCGACCGTGACTATTATTGATCTGACCGGCGCTGCGCGTGATATTTATGCGCGCTTTTACGCGCCGTTTCAGGCCTACATTTTTGTCGCGCTGATTTATTTGTGTCTGACTTTCACCATCTTCTATGTGTTCAAGCAGTTGGAAAAACGCCTGCTGGCGCATTTGAGACCGCGTTGACGAATTGATTCCGGGCCGCCTTCGCGGCCTTTTTTAATTGAGGCTAATTTCGTGTTCGGCTCCTACTCCAACTTTCTCGACCATTGTCTGGCGACCGCCGACGAAACCATCGAACCCAGTTTCGATATTCTCAGCGCTGGCACCGAAGTCGCGTTGCTCGACGGCGGCGTATTGCGCGTTGAACCCAATACCGCCTGCGATACTTCTTTGGTGATTTCCTGCGGAGTGCACGGCAACGAAACCGCGCCGATCGAGATCGTCCGCGACATCGTGAGCGATGTGTTGGCCGAAGAGCAGAAAGTTGGTCAGCGTGTGTTGTTCATCATCGGTAACCCCTGGGCGATGCAAGTAGCGAAGCGCTTTGTCGATGTGAACATGAACCGCTTGTTCGCTGGCGACTGGCAACATCAGGACGTCGGTCTGAAAGAAGTAAAGCGCGCCGCCAAACTGGAAGCCTTTGTCGCCAACTTTTTTGCCAGCGAACCGGTCACGGTAACACAGCGCTATCACTACGATTTGCACACCGCCATTCGTGGCAGCCAGCGCGAACGTTTTGCGGTCTATCCGTTTGTGGAAGGTCGGCAATTGCCGGCAAATCAGCAGGCCTTTTTGGCGCGTTCCGATATCGACACGGTGTTGTTGCAACGTGAAGCGGGCAATACCTTTTCGTCGTTTTCATCGCTGAAGTACGAAGCCCAAAGCTTCACGCTCGAACTGGGTCAGGTGAAACCTTTTGGCGAGAACGATTTGAAGCGTTACAGCGGCATCGATTATGCGTTGCGCGAATTGATTGCCGGCGAACCGTTGCCCGAACAGCCGAAGCGCCCGGTAACACAATTCGAAGTTTGCCATTCGATTGAAGTGACCAGTGAACACTGGGAGTTTTTCGTGCCCGACGACGCGCTGAATTTTACCGAATACGCGCCGGGCACATTAATCTGGCGCGATGGCGAGCGCGAATATCGCGTCGGTGAACAGCCCGAATGCATCGTGTTTCCGAACCCCAAAGTGCCGGTTGGTCAACGTGCGGGTTTGATGTTGCGGGCCTTAGCCGCCGAGTAGCCAGAACGGCTGTAACCAAAAAGGCACCAGCGGCGGCACCAGAAAGGCGGTGAAGACACCGGTCAGGCTCATTGCCAAACCGGCAAAGGCGCCGCACGTGATCGACTTTTCGAACGCCTGAGCGGTGCCGAAACCGTGCGCGGTAACGCCTAGTACAAAACCGTACAAGGCATGATCGTGCAGTCGGCACAGTCGCATCAATGTCGGCAAAATCAGAGTGCCGATGGATCCCGCCAACAACACCAAACCCGCCGCCAACGAACCGCTGCCACCGAGGCTGTCGGCCATGCCGATGGCAATGGGCGTGGTGATCGATTTGGCGCTCATGCTTAATGACAGCACTTCGTCGCCGGTGATCCAGGCAGACAACATCACCGCGCTGGCCGACGCCACTAACGCGCCGCTTAAACATGCCAGCAACAACGGCACCGCCATCTTGCGGATCAGCGCCATGTTTTCGTGCAGCGGTACGGCCAGCGCCACCGTTGCCGGGCCAAGCAGGAAATGAATGAAGCGGGTGTCGTTCTGGTATTGCGGATAACCCCAGCCGAACACCGTGATTAATCCCATCAGGCTGAAGATGGAAATAATGACCGGGTGCAGCAACGCATTGCGACCGGCCTTGATATACAGTTGCTCGGCCGCCAGATAGATGCCCACCGTCAGGCTGATCGCCAGCAGGGTTTGAATGGAAGCGATCATGCGCCCGGTGCCTTCAATAATTTGAACAGAGCGATCATCGTCAGTGCTGCCAACACCGTGCTGATGGCGATGATCAGGATGATCCACAAGCCGTTCGACATCAGCCGGTCCCAATGTTGAATCAGGCCGACACCGGCGGGTACGAACAGCAAGGTGAGATAGCGAATCAACGCGCTGCTGGCATCGACCAGTGATTTCGGCACCTGGCGGTAAATCGTCAGCGTGATCCACAGCAGTAAGAGCCCGACCACATTGCCCGGAATCGGCCAGCCAATTAACGCGGTAACCCACTCACCGGCCAGCCAATACACCAACAGAATGAAGAATCCGAACAGCATGGCGCCCTCCTTTGAGCGCTATTGTGCCTCAAGCCATGGGCGCGCACCCAGCAAAAGCCCGAAGACAGTGTTGCAGCGCGGTAGCCGCCACAACGGCGCGCCCTGTATAATGGACCGTTATGAGTAAAGCCAAGCAAAAGCCGCAACCAGGCGGCGGAACCATCGCCCAGAACAAGAAGGCGCGCCACGACTACGAGATTGCCGAGAAAGTCGAGGCCGGCCTGGAGTTAATGGGCTGGGAAGTCAAAAGTCTGCGCGAAGGCAAAGCGCAATTGGTCGACAGCTACGTCATCTTCAAGAACGATGAAGCCTGGCTGATTGGCGCGCACTTCACGCCGTTAAGCACCGCCTCCACCCACGTCATTGCCGACCCGACACGCACCCGCAAACTGCTGATGCACCGTCGCGAAATCGACAAGCTGATGGGCCAGTCCGAGCAGCAGGGTTACACCGTGGTGTGCCTGTCGTTGTTCTGGAAAGGCAATAAAGTGAAAGCCGACGTTGCCTTGGTGAAAGGTAAGAAACTGCACGACAAGCGTGCCACGATGAAAGAGCGCGACTGGAACCGACAGAAAGAACGCATCATGAAAGCCCACAACACCTGATGGTCGGTGCATAGATAGGTTCATAGATAGAAAGCGGCGTGCTAGACTGCGCCACCTCGCGGTTTCCGGGCTCCTGAACATTGGAATAAACCTTGAAAACCGCGACCGTCGGCTGCATTTAGCCGACACCACCGGAACTTTCGGTGAACCGTTTTCGGGGGCGACATGGCTTCGACGCGGGTTACAAAGTTCAAGGTGCATGCCGAGATGGTAGCGAATCTCGTTAAACCAAAGCTGCAAACTCATAGTTGCAAACGATGACAACTACGAAGGTTACGCTCTCGCAGCCTAATCCTTCATAACTGGACCCCTTAACCGGTCCGGCAGTCACTGAGCTGTGCCTGAACGGCTCTACTGACTGTCAATAATTCAGGATCGCAGTGAAGGTTGTCTGGGCCGGAGCTGTTAAACAAACATCCCAGGCTCCCCGAGTCGCACCTGTCCTTCGGTAACGGCAAGGGTAAATTAAAGAAGAGACTAAGCATGTAGGACCGAGAATGGAGGACTTGCGGACGCGGGTTCGATCCCCGCCGCCTCCACCATCAAGCAGTTTCAGTAGATCCACTAACGTCTACGAAACCTCCAAAAGCCCCGTAACAGGGGCTTTTTTGTGCTTGTTCGATCCATGGGGGTCCACTGGTATCTACGAATTCTTGTGGGTAACATCGAGGGTAATCGCTCAATCAGCGATCCCGTTACCCGCAATGAGGTAACCATGGCCGGACAGCTCAACAAACTCTCAGCTACTGAGGTCAAGAACGCCAAAGGCGGCGCCAAGGTTCGCAAGCTGGCGGACGGTGGTGGCTTAACTTTGGTCATCAACTCAAACTCTTCCTGCGAGGGCAGCTTGCCGGTGTCCATCAAGTGAGTCGCGATCTGCTCACCCAACTGAGACACCACCTCGTACTCGAACACGCCCGAAACACCCGACAGTGACGAGTAATACGGCTGCACCTCATCCCAGAGCGTGGGCAAGTACTCACAGACGACTTGTACCAATGCCAGGGTGGTGTCGCCCCAACGATCAAGCAGCAGCAAGGTGCGTTCGACGTTGTTGCTGGTCAGCATCAGCCCTTCGTGTAAGAAGGAGCCCCAGACGGCGGCGACGGCCCAGGGCAAAGGCGGTGGGGTGATTGAATTGGAACCCGATGTGCCATCTGTTGTTTGAAGCAAAGATGACGAACGGTCGTGATGAGAATCGGTCATGGCATTCTCCAGACATAAAAAAGCCCGACCGGCACAGGCGGGTCGGGCTTAGAGGTGTGAAACAAAGGTTAGGATCGTGGCTAAGCCGAAGGCTTAACGATCAATTAGGTAATATGTAGGTGAAAGTATCTCGGATTAAGACTGGATAGTGCCTGGCCCAAATGTGCTTCTAGAGAATGAAAGTATCATTCATGCGGGGAAAATTTTTACCACTGTAACCGGGCAAAAGCTCTAATACTGCCTGCTCCAAATGAGCGCCAACTCTGGCATACAAAAAGTACGGACAGCAACGACACCTCAGAGATTGACCGACACTCAATCCATCTGTATTTGTTGATCGCCGTTCAAAAAGGAGATCAACATGAAAAAGGCAATTTCTAGTATTGGCATAACCTTACTCATTTCAATTTCAATATCTGCATTTGCAAAAGACATAACTAACAGCTCAAATGAACTCACACCCGATAATTCAACCAGCGCAGACAACTTAATTTCCTTTGAAAACTTAAATGCTGATGGGGCACAACAAGAGCTATCGCCTCCAAGCATTTCGCCATCAACGAGCGAAGTCATTGAGCTAACTGGAATTCCATCGCCATTAATTGGCATCTAAGAGGAAGAAGCACGATTTTCAAGCTCTGAAAGCAATATTAGTCAATTCACTTTCGACCCTTCATACACGCCTATCTGTACAGAACTTAATCTAGAAACGAAGTACACTTTGAGTGGGACAGCTACGGGTACCTCACTTTGTTATTACTTCGCAGTGACTGATAATCCGGTGCGGATTGATGCATTTCTAGATGGTCAAGCGGTCGGTAATAATCACAATATTACAGTTGCTCAAGATGATCCAAGCAACCCGTACACATTCCCTACGTATTTTTCATCTAGTGCCGCAGGCAACGCTAATGAACGAGTATCCTTCATATCGGATGCAGGCCACTATTACTTGCTAATAGATGCAGCCCTGAGTGATGGTAGCCCGCTAAGCTTCATTTTCCGGTCGATACCGGACTTTGATGATTATGAGGTCAACGATGGACTATCACTTGCGACAGAATTAACGTACGCAGAATCAGTTGTTGGAAACATCGATTCAGTACTCGACAGCGATTTTTATACATACACAGCTGTTGGAACAAAACTGGTCTTTGACATTTCACAAAACACCAATTTCCACGCACTATAGGTTTCCCTCTATGACGGTGGTCCATGGTTGCAAGTTACTGGTAGCGGCAGATATACACATACTGCAACGCCCGGCGACGAGATCAAGTTCCTGGTCTTATCAACGGGTGTGCTAAATTCCAGTAATCCGTACACCATTACAGTTTACGATGACCGTGGTTTGAAAATAGGTCAAATGGTCGGCCATATCGTGAACAGTCAGACCTTAACTGGCCAAAATTACCTAAATCAAACCATTACTGGCTATTATGTAGATGGGTATCCTATTAAAGGCGGTGTGGTAGGCAATTATGTTAGATTCTTTGGCCAGCTAAAACTTCAGAACGGCGAGCCTGCGAGGATGATGCAATTCATATTTGACTATACAACTGCCGAAGATGGCATTGGCAGCGTATATCATGAAAAAATAGTGCGAGCAGACCACGATGGGTTTTTCGATATCCTTGTTCCCTTGCCTGAGTGCAAAGGATATTTCACCCATATTGAAGAAGTATCAGGTTTAGATCCTGACTTGCTGTTCACTTTTGATAGGGAGCGTTATCACGTTCGCGCAGATACTATTAATGGCGAAAAAGTACTTAGTACTGAAAACGAGTACTTTTTTAATCTCTGTCAGGTAAGAACAATTCCGGACGATGATAATCCAGTTATGCGTATCTTAAACCCATTTACTTACGAATAGCCTTTTAAGAAAGGGGTGAGATATTCACCCCTTTCGCTAAACCCCTCACTCAAAAAACGTATCAAAATAGTCTGTACTATCCACTACAGGAGAGGTTGCCTTATCGACAATACCGGCAATATAAACACTGTCATACTCATTCCATTGGAGCTCATGGTCTGCGTAATATTCAAGACTTGCCCCCTGGACAAACCCTAAATAGTTTTGGGTATATCGAGCTTCAAACATGTTTGCTGAGTAATGTATTCCCATACCTTCTTCTTTGACATTTTGACTAACCTCTCCATCAGCAACAGCGATTGTAGTTTCTCTAAATGTGTTTCCAGCCGAGAATGAGAAAGATAGGTTTAACGATCTAAATTGTTCGCTTTCACCCATAAGAGATTCAGTCAAAGTATCAATATTATCTTGCGTTACCGACAAATCATGATTGAAGGATGTGAGCATTGAGTCTACATCTTTTAGAATGGTTTCTAACTCTTCTGCTTCGGCCTTGGACAAAGGTTCACTGGATTCGTATGTCACTTCCAATGATCGACTGACACCTTTATTAATCCGAATATTGGTTTCATCACTGACAACTATTCCAATATCGATCCTTTTCCCCGAGTTTGTTTCAATCGACAAGGACGTCGTTGTTGACTCTTTGCTTCGATCTAATGAACCAGAGGGTTCCCACTTGTAAACGGCTTCGCCCTCTGGTCCAAAGACAGAAATAGAGCCAGCGAAGTCTCCAACTTCGACCTTTGTTTTAATTTCGGCGCTAGATACCCCTTCGTTAAATATACCTGCAGCACTGAGAATGCCGCTGAGCTGGATGTCTTTTTGTTTCAACGTATCAGCCATTTCAGATAGGCCTGTTTCTGAAACCCCTTGATCATCAACTTTTGCATCAACCATGGTGATGCGCTTATTAATGTCCGAGTGCTCAGACAAGTCGGGAGTATCGGTTAAAACGATCACCCCATCCTCAGGAAAATAGGACTTAGGTTCCTTGGGTGGTAATTCAACAACGCTCCCATTGGAATTCGGTTGCTGGGTAGATATAGATAGGATTACGCTTTCTGAGACATTTTGCGCCTTAGATATTCGTTCAATGAGATCATTGCTGTGCGATGTAGTAGACCTAGCTTGTGTAGACGACTCATCCACAGTGTACTGCTGGACCTCAGCAAGCCTGGTGACTGCCGATTGATTGGTAAACACTCCATAATAGTTTTCCATCATCCTTGGGCGCCTCCCTTATCGAATATAGTTCAGACCTTATCTATCGGCTGATACCTAATGAACATAACTCGCTTGGTGGCATATCTGTCCGCTTTGGTGTCACATCTGTCCTCTTAAGTTAGGTTCGATATCCAACGGAGTGGCCCAAGCCACAGTTTAGAATGGATAAACGCCCTACGAACCAGCATCAAAACGGCCTCCGACAACAAAAAATAAGCTCCATTGCGTAATACCAGTGGAGCCTATGCACTTGTTTCGCAATACAAACCCCAAAGGGCAACTCATTTTCACTTAAGCAATCAGCGCCAACGTCTGCTCCAAAGCCCGCTGTTTGATCTGCGCACCCTTCCCAAACCACGCCGAGTCCAACCGATTGTCCGTACTGCGCGCCCGGCGTTGATGGTCGACGTACTCGGTCACCGCATTGAGCAGGCCATAGGCAGTGCTCTTGGCGGACGGTAACTCAGCCCCTCGACCGTCCCCACTGTACAGTGCTAACGCTTTCTTGATGGCATATTCGTTGGGACGAACCGGTTTGCTGCCGAGGTTGTAGGCCGTATCCGTAAATACAGAGCCGAGTACTTTCTCAGCGGTCTTGCGTGTGATGCGTCGTTCACTGAGCGATTTCAGTCGATACATGAAGTCGTCCCACGCAGACACCGAGATGCCCAGTTGCTGTTTGACCGCTTGAGCATCGAAGGTGGTGTTGTGACGGACCTTCACAGCATGACCCGCGCCATTTACTGCTACTGCCAGGGTGTTGTTACACACTACCCGAATGCTGGTGAACTGAGCCGTGGTGGCGAGGGTGCCATCGCAGGCAGTGGCGAGCAGCAAGTAGCCGTTGGTTTGGTCCTGCCCGGCCAAGGTGCCACTTTGACCGGTCCGCGCCAGTGCCCAGAGCTTGCGACCGCCTTTGAGCACGCCGGCGGTTTCCAGCTCGAAGCCGGAGCGTTCAGTCAGGTCGCGATAGAACTCCAGGATCTCACGCGGCTGAACCACCTTGAAGCGGTCACTGACCACAGACAGTGGCGCTTGGGTATCGGAGCGGAACAATACCTTCTGATCGTCAAAGGTGCGGATCTGCCCCAGGCTGCCGGATTCCTGGCTGATGAAGCGGACTGGGGTCTCGCGGATGTCCCAGTCCATGCCAGCAGCTTTCATCCAAACGTGCAGGGGTTGTTGGCTGTCCAGTTGGTTACCCAAACCGTGCCAGGGTGTGCGGCCCACATAGGCCATGCTTTCGTCGTGATGTGCCATAAGGCGACTCCTTTTTATCGACAATAAGGGATTACCCGAACGAGCAGGTGATTAAGTTCAATGAGGGGGAGTGCAAATCAGACTTGGAGGAGAAGTAGTGCAGTTGCTGATGTACCAGGTAATTACACCCAGCCGCGCTCGGCCAGGCTGACCCATTCCGAGCGGGACACCACCAGATGGTCCAGCACTCGCACATCGATTAACGCCAGCGCATCTTTCAGTTGGCGCGTGATGTTCCGATCCGCCTGCGATGGCTCACAACACCCTGATGGATGGTTGTGCGCGAAAATCACCGCAGCCGCATTACAGGCCAGCGCCTTCTGCACCACCACGCGGGGATAGACCGCTGCACAATCCACGGTGCCGCTGAACAGTCGCTCGAAGTGCAGCACCCGATGCTTACTGCTCAAGAACAACGTCGCGAAATGCTCATTCGGCTCAGCGGCTAACGCCAGTTGCATAAAGCGCACGGCATCGGTTGGCTGGGTCAGCCTCTCTTGCTGAGTCAGGTCTTCCAGCAAAATGCTGGCGGCGGTACTGACGATCTGTTCCGGTTTAACACAGCCCTGTACGTGGTACAGGCCTTGTTCGTTTTTAACGAAGGCAGGCAGGTCCATAACAGACTCCTTGGTATTGGATAGGCGGAATACGAAAAAAAGAACCCGCACAAAGGCGGGCTCTAAAGGGGAATGACGGGGAACAGCAATGAAATCAAGCGGGCGTGTGGTCACCCAGGCTAAAGCGGTGATCGCATGCTAGGCAGCGCAGGTTATCGAGCAGGCTTTCATCCAGGCGGTCGCCCAGCGCCGCACCGGCTTGACCACCAGCCACGCCACCAACCAAACCACCGAGAATGGCGCCGGACACACCCCCAAGAACAGAACCTGCAGGGCCGGCAACAACACCAACGGCCATACCGATGCGTGCACCGCCAGCTGCAGCAGCAATGCCACTGGCAACACCGGCTACGGTACCGATGGAACCGCAAACTTTGCGGCCATGATGGAGCACTACCACTCGGGCAGAGCGGCAACTGGGGCATTGGACGATCATGGGTACCTCCTGAAGGTGGGGCCGGAATAAAAGTTTGAGTTCCGGATGTCAGGGAGGTGATATGTGGGTGAAAATTGGTTGGATCGAAGTGGGTAGAAATCACCAAACTAGGCAAGGATGTTGTTTGCTCTAATTTGGTATTTCCCTATGTCTTTGACTGGTCACAGCCGATGCAGCTCCAACTCAGCTGTCATCTTTAAGGTCACCTCCACTCGAAACAAATGTGCAAGCGCGCAGGTCGACACTTCATCGATACCAGTCAGACTTAAAGCACCCACTTTCTGTTATTTTACAAATGATTTATGCCTAATTATGCGGCACTATGCAGCTTAAAACCCGTTAAAATGTAGATTTAAGCTGTATATCTCGACCCATTCATGCATTTTTGGGGTTGTTCCACTTACTGACCAAGCCACCAAAGCTAGGCGTAACATCGTGCATAGGAAACAAAAATATGACCGAAATGGAAGATCGCTGGCTATCCGTAGACGAAATAGGCACCTACTTGGGTGTCAGCAATGACACCGTGTACCGCTGGATCGACAAACATGCCATGCCCGCTCATAAAGTAGGTCGTTTCTGGAAATTCAAAAAAGCGCAGGTTGATGCTTGGGTTGAAGCTGGTGGCGCAGCTGAAAAAGGCAAAGAAAAATCTATGAGTAATAAATGACTACGGCGGTTCCAATGAGTCAGCAGTATTCAACCATCGGATACGGATTCCTTCTAGAAGAAACTCTAATGTTGCTCGACGCCGCATTGGAGAGCAATGAAGCGCAAGCTGTGCGTGGCTCCTGTATCCAACATTGGCCTCAGAAGTCCGAGTCCAACAAGGAAAAGCTGTGGCAACACATGAAATATCGCTTCCTGGAAATCGAGAACAACTCGATCAAAAACACTTCGTTCCTGAAGATGTTTCGAAAGATCCGCAGCAATGATGAAGCGGTTCAGGATCTGGTGTTTTTCCAGCTATGCATAACTACCCCGATTCTTTTTGAAACCCTTTCACTTTTGGTTACAGACAGCTTCCTGAATACCGGCGAGGCCGTTTTCTCTCGCTATCATCTCGACCAGCTCCTGGAACGTAAATACGAGCGCATGCCTCAGTCAACTCGAGATCGAGTGCGGTCGATCCTCGTTAAGGCAGGACGCCTGAAGCTTTCGAAATCCAATTACTCGGTGACGACCTACTGCCCAACCGAGGCAGTATTGGGCTACGCGCTCTATTACGACGCATCAAAAAATGGTTGGCGGGCACCATCAACAGCCACGGTCATCAACGAAGGAACCATCGCCCCCATCTTCATGTGCAACCGCGCCTTGCTGATTGCCGGAGTCAACAAACTTGCAACCAAGGGGCACTGTGAATATCACCGGCACGGAAGCACGGACCAAGTTCAACTGATTCATCAATCGCTGGAGGAGTTTGTCGATGCCTGGAGATAACAAAACGACTCCAGCTCAGGCCAAGGCGCTCAATGAGCTTATAGGTTTGGTCGGCGAAAGCCACGCTGGCGGACGGACTCTTTGCTGTCTGATTGGCGGTCAAGGTTCCGGAAAAACATGGCTTGCGGAACACATGGCATCGCTGGGCGATTTTGGACAGGTCCGATATGTGAGCGTGAATGACATCGTTCTCGACCTGCTGGCAAAAGATCCCATGTTTGCCGAGGTGTTCGATTTCAATGCTACGACCGTCTCGGCGGATCTTAAACGCTACGGAAACAGACTTCGGAAGGTGGTACACGACCTTGTTGCCGAACAGCTATTACCAGAGGGACTGACCATTCTCGATCACCTGGAACTGGTTTTCGCGCTCGGCATGGACCCCATGACTACCTGGTACAACGATGCCGTTGGAAAAAGAAGAATTTTACTGGTGCTGACAGGACGAATGGCTGGTCAGCTTTGCCGCTGCGGGCAGTACACCCTGACTCGCGGAGATCAACCAATTGTGGAACTGGAGGCCTGATATGCCACTCATGAAGGATATGTTTGATTTCACGCCCGCCAGTAGCTGGGTGGAAAACTTCAACGAGTCGACTCACGATTCGGCCAGCCGGACGCGGATTTTCGAAAGCTTCGTCATGCTGCCCGAGGTTGAGGAGTCGGCCCGAATTATCCTGGACCGAATTCACCGTAAGCAAGGTCGCGGCTTCTTCATCACCGGTCTATACGGTTCCGGTAAGACTATCTTCATGGCATGGCTATCCGCCATTCTGACCGAACCGACGCTGCGCAAACAGTTCCTCGATACCAAGCCCGAATGGGGCATGGATGCGCTCGCACCACGAAAATTCCTCACGATCAACTTTACCGCCATTGAAGTGCCTGACGAGACACTCGAGCAGGCTTTCTGGAACTCGGTTACTGACCATTTGCGCCACCTCTCGCCGCCAGTAACGGCGACTCTGTCCAACACCGACGCCTATCTGGATACCTTTTTCAATCACACCGCCAGCGGCACCCGCAGCGATGTCGAGAACTGGATTCGTGACAACCGGAGTCTCTCCGTCGATCAGCTTCGCTCCTATGACAAGGAATATCAGAAGACCATCATTGAGCAGGCTGTTGCCGCCCTGAACATTCAACTCGTCCAGGACCGCACCACCGTCACGGAAAAGGTCAAGAAGTTGGTCGAGATCGCCAAAGAACGCGGCTATGAAGGCGTCCTGGTCTTTATTGACGAGTTGTATCTTCACCTGATCCAGAGCGACGAACACTTCAACCGGGGCACTGCTTTCCTTGGACAACTGGCCGAAGCTGGACTGGCCGGGGATCAGCCGTTATGGATTTTTGGCGCGGTCCAGGAGGAAATTCAGGCCATCGCTCGCCAAGCCGGGCGCAATTACGATACAGAGCTGATGGGCAAGCTTTCCGGGCAATCCGGCCGCTTCCAGTCCATCAACATCCCGGTCACGCAATTTCATCGCATCTACAATCACCGGCTGTTTCGTGAAAATTCCAAATGCGTTCATAAGCTCGCTGATGCCTTCAAGGCTGAAATTCAGCCGCATTTCCGGGGAGCCTTTACTGACTTCCTGAAACGGTACTTCCGCGAACGCGAACCCATCACCGACGAGGCAAAACACTTTGCCGACGTTTATCCGATGCATCCCTTCGGGCTGTACTGCCTCACCGCGATCACCAACCGGGGCGGCAGATCCCGTGGCGCACTGGGATTTGTCCAGGAATTCATTGAAAGACGTCTGCAGGATACCAGCGACTGGAAACGTATCGCGGTGCTCGATGACGTGTTCGACTACGAAGATCTGCGTAACAAGATCATCCAGGACGACCCGGAGATGGCCAAGTATTACGGGATGTTCGAGCGATTCTGTGGCACGGCCAGGGACGAGGTCCTGTCCCGCGCGCCTTATAAACGCTGGTCGGACGCCGATCAGGCTGCCGCCAAGGTAGCGAGCGAACGCCTGATCAAAGCATTGATCGTCCTCTCCATGGTCAAGGAAGAACTCACCGTTTCCAAGCTGAATGACGCGCTCTTGCTGCGATGGCCCGGCAAGGAAAGTGACCCCGCTGGAAGCGATCAGGAAACGGCCCGAATCCTGGAAAAGATTGCCCAAACATTTCCGCCCCTACGTCAGAAAGGCAGCGGGGATAATCTGAGCTTTTTCCTCTCCGTTGAAGGTGACGGGGGCGAACGCGAAGAGCTGTTGGTTGAAGTCGAGCGGGTCAAGAATGGCTTCGCACCGGATATTCAGCTTGAGAGCGCCTACCGCTCCCATCTTGAACTGTTCCTCCGCTTCCCGGGCAGTCCGCTGGGCGGCACTGTGCCACCACAACATGGTTTCTCGACCCAGGTGGATGTGGATTGGCAGCGAACCCGCCGCTCCCTGGACTATCGGCTTGAACCGGTAACGGCGCTCACCAACGACCACGCAGTCATCGGCTTTGTTAAGGACGTGCCCGCCACCAAGGCACTGCACCTGGCCGTGCTCTACCCGTCAGCCTCGCCGCTCGATGTCGAGATGGATGCAGTCCGTCATGGCAACGGACGGACCCTCGTATGGCTACCGGCCACATTACCAGCCCAGGATATCAATGAGCTCAAGCGTAGCATGGCTTTGGTCAAGCTCTTTGGTGACTACCAGTCCCAGGTTAACGCGGGCGGTGCTTCGCAATCCGTCCGGCGCAAGCTGGAGCTGCTGGGCGAATGGATTGACCTTCCCGCCGGAACCAAATCGGCCCAGCCCGCCCGCAAGGCCACGGAGATTTTACTCGAATCCTTTGTGAACGGCGAAATCCGTCAGTGGAATACCAAGGACCAGGCCTGGGAAATCCTCTGTGAGCCCGCAGAACTGCTCTCCCTCTACCACAGCATCCCGCAGAGTGAACGCTCTCTGGAACGGCTCCTGGAAAAGGTCGCCACCAAGGCTTTAGCAAAGGTCTTCTACTTTCATCCGGATTTCCGGGAGGCCTATTCCTTTAGCGCGGACTTGAGCAATCAGATGCGCAAACGCATCCTCGAAGCCATCTGGAAAGGCCGCGTGACCGACGGAGATGGGACTGCCAAGGCTGATCTTGAAAAGCACCTTGCGCCGCTTGGTTTGCTCAACACCGGTGTGCCCGGGGAGGTCTCGGTTACATTGGCCGCCAGCAGCGTGGAAGCCTTCAAAAAGGCGAAGGAGCGGATTCGGGACAATATCCGCAAGGCAATCCCGCCTGCCACCAACATTGCGGAAACCCGCAAACGGCTGAAAACCACGGACCTGGGATTGACCGACACCTGGGTGGATATCCTGATCACGCTGCTCATCAGCACCGGGGAGATCAGCGGCTTCACCATTCACGGCAAGACGGTCTCCCAGGATGATCGCACCATTGGCAGTCCGGTTGACTGGCTTGAGGAGCTGGATGAACTCCGTCCCGGGACGCGTCCGGATGAAACCCTGTGGCACGACCTGACCGAGTCGCTTCACGCTCTTGGCCTTTGGAAAGAAGGCACCGGTTACAGCCTGGCAGCCGCCGAGCGCCTCCTTGACCTCTTGAAGGAGGCGGAAACCCGTGCCCGGCACGAATTCCGCCAGGCCGAACAGGCATTGCAAACCTGGCCCGGAGCCTCGGTTCCCGACCCTATTTCCGAATGGGCCGACATCTTTGCGCTGCCCGAGGATGGAAGAGAAAGCCGGGTTGCCTGTTATGCCTCGGTGAGAGGAGCCCTGCGCGACATGCTGGGGCTTGCCGAGGACGATGATATTGAGGCGGCCAATCGTTACACCTGCGTTGAAGAATTCGCCCACCGCGTGCGGGAAGCCCGCGATTTTCTGGATCGCATTTCCGAGTTGGCGAGTCTCACCGGCAAACTGCGCGAACTCAAAACACTGGGCGTCCCGCCCACCATTGAAAAGCCATGCCAGGAGCTACTCGACAGCATCGAGACCTACGTCAAATCCGCTGGCGCGTCCGGGGAAATGAGCCGTATTACCGCCGAATGGAAGGATCTGCACGAGCTCTATCTCAACCAGTACCTGAGTGAACACGCGGGCCTGCACAACGATCTGAAAGCCCTCCGTGATGCCGTGCTCGGCAGCCCAAGCTATCAGGTGCTGAAGGACCTCTCACGGGTGGCAGGGCTCAGCGCCCATTTCAGTCCGACCTTTATCGAAGCCCAACTGACCAATCTGTTGACCCAGGTTGGCGTGCAGCAGGTATGCGAGCAGAGCCTGGATGACGTGAAGAACGACCTGTCCCACGGCTGGGTGTGTTCCACCTGTGGCTATAAACCCGGCAAGCGCCTGGAACTCAAGCCGGACCATTTCCTGGAATTGGTCGAGCGCGGCATCAAGGAATACCTGGATCATGTGCGGGGCTGCGAAGCCGAGCTCCGGGATTACGTAAGTGACACGCCCGCCGCAAATCCTTTGCTGGGGTTGCTCAGCGATCCCGCAGAGCAAAGCGCCCTCGATGCGCTGCAAGACGCCACCATGCGCCAACACCTGGCGGACGCCCTGGCCGAGGCGGAAGCGGTGAAGGTGAATGTCGACGATCTGTTGGACCAACTCAAGCCGCGCCTGCTTGGCTTCTTCAAGGGCGGGCGGCGGGAGTTTGAACAGTATGTACAGGGCGCACTGGATGAGCTGCTGAAAAAGAACGATACGGACGAAGAACAGCCTTGGAAGGTGGAGTAAGCAATGTCCATCGTTAGCGAAAAACCCCTGATCGAAATCCTGCCGCCCGAAGAGCAACACGACAGGTTTGATATCAACTATTACCTTCCAGAGTTCATTCACGCGGAACGGTACATAGAGAACTGTGATATCGATCTCACGACCTTAGGTGATGTAATGACCGATGACGCCTGCTACGGCGTTCTCCCGCCATCTTCAAGCTATTTGGAGGAAGGAGGCATATCTCTTGTCAGGTCATCAAATGTATCCAACAGCGGAATTGATTACGAAAGTGCCGTAAGGGTCCCATCTGAATGGATTCACTCCGAGCGTGCTCGAATAAAGAGTAACGACGTGCTCATTAGTATTAAGGGTGCTCGAGCATTCTTTGACATGTGCGTTGCTTCAGACAACCCGCCCGATGCTATCGTCAACGGAAGTATCTTCAGATTCCAGTGCAAAGAGGGCTTTGACCCGAAGTTCATAGTCTTGTGGCTGCTCAGCAAGCCGATCCAGTCAATGGTTTTCCGCGAACGAACCAACCTTGGAATCAGCTACATTTCTCAAGACATTCTGAAGAAGATCCCTTTTCCAAAAATTGAAAATCAAAAGCAACAACTTATTCTCCGGGGATATAACGCTGCCGTAGAAATGAAGGATGAAATGATCTCTTTCCTCAATGAAATGGTTCACGCGAAATCACTGGCCAGGAATGTAATAAGTAATATCTACCGAGATAAATTAGGGATGGAAGAGCCATCGGCTCCAGTGTTGAAGGTTAGAATCGTTGACTCTTCAAAGATTCAAGACAGGCTCGATTGGAAAACATATGACCCTAACCTGATATCAGATGCGGAAAAACTGGCTAAGAACTTCCCCAGTAAAACTTTTGTCATGGATGTTGCGGGGATCAAGGATACATACAAACCTGCAACGACCTATTCCAATGACGATGTAAAGCTTATTCGCGTTAAGCTTTATGGGAAGGGAGCAGAACTTCGGGAAACAAGAGCGCCAAACAGTATATCGGGGTCGGTTGCGCAGGCGGATAGTGGAGAGGTGGTTGTTTCTCGTATTGATTGTACGCAAGGGGCTGTAGCAGTAGTTTCTGACGAATTGGATGGTGGCGTTGTATCCAAGGAGTTCTTCTTGATACGACTTGATGAAACGAAGCTGCGAACACAGTTATTCGTCAGGATATTGCTGCATAAACGATATGTTCAGTACCTCCTTAGCTTTCGGACTGGGGCTACGAATCGGTTGCGCTTGGACAAAGATGTTCTTATGGAGCTTCCTTTGCCAAAACTGCCAACTGACCAACAAGACGCAATTCTAGATGAATTGCGAATAGCTGAAGACAAGCTTTTCCATGTTGAATCAATAGAAGCAGATGCTCACAGGATGGCCGATGGGTTGGTTGAACTTGCGCTAGATAACGTAATTGACCTAAGTGAGGATTCATACCTTTCTGAGCTATCTGAAACCGCAAAAGCTATTAAGCAGAAATTACTAAAACAGGTGAAGGAGGCACTGCAATGACCGCCATGGAACAAGCCCTGGCTAGCATGTGGCGCAGCCGTGATCTGAAGAAGTTTTATCTCCTGGTCAATGACGTTCGCGGCTATTTTGCCGAAGCGTCCACCGAACTGCGGATCGATGGCCAAGCCATTCCTGTGCATGTATGTGCCAATGAGTTTGGATTGCGCCGCCATACCGAACCCGAACGACGGCAATCGAATCCACTCGCTCGTATCATCATTTCGCGTCAACAGCTTCAGCCGGATCATTTGCCGGACTTACAGGCCCGCTCCAGCGTGTCGCCCCGCACGGTTACAGGTTGTGACATAGCAAAGGCGCTTGGCGTGCAAAATCCCCGGGCCTTGCTTGACCGGCTTCCCATCCCCGCATTCTGGAACCTGGCCCCGTACCTGCCGCAGCTCGGTGCTTACAGTCTGGAGCGCGTGGTGCTCGCCTCGCTGCTGAACGATCCCAGCGTGTTGTCTGCAGGCTGGGAGCCGGAGCGGATTCTCGACAAGCTCTGGTACGAGAGTGCGCTGGAACGGGTACGCGAGGTTCTGGGCTCGGTCGATGCGGATGAACGCCGGGCGTTGGAGCAAGAGTTTCTGGACGTGGTTCGCACCTGGCTAGATAGGCCCCGTTTCGCTCTGGTCGAAGCCGCCGTGCTGGAAAACGACCCGCCACCGGTGCTGCCGATTTGCCTGCTCGCTTCCATTCTGGATGGCTGGAAGATGCTTACGCCGGAACGCATGCGTACCTTCCTCGATGGCAGCGAACTGGGCGACCTGTTTGTTGACGTGCTCAAGGAAGGGCAAAGCCTGCACGGGCTTGCCGAATGGGGCCGTCGCATCACCCTCAAAGATGACGCGCCCTGCAAACAGGCGCTGCACTACCTACAGCAAGAGGTTTTCCTGAAACACCCCAGTGCCGTCACCGAGTCTCTAGCGACAGTGGTTAAAGGGGTTGGCGGCAAAGGCTCAGGGCGCCTATTAAATCAGCTTGTCCAGGTGCTGGAAGCTGATGGAGGCATACTCGCCCAAGGCCTGGCGGTCACTCTGCACGCGCTGCTGGATGTAGTGGTAAACGGGGAGCGGGCCGACACGCTTCCGCTTGAAAAGGCTCCTTGCAAACTGACCGATGCGTTGGAAGCACCGGATGCCCCGGAATGGGAAGAGTTGCTTGAAGCCCTACGCCGACATCAGGCCCGCGAGCAGTACGAGGACCACGTGTCGCTGCTGGAAGCGATGGTCACAATTCACCGGCTTACGGACAAAGCCGAGGCAGCGGTGAAGAATCTCGCCAGCCTGGATTGGAAGGCCTGGCTGGCATTGGTGGATTCGGTGTATCTACCACTCTCAACGATGGTTGTAGAAGCTGAACGTCACTCCAATCAGTTGCCTAAAAAAGTAAATGTGTTTCGCATCACTCAGCGTGCGAAAAAGGCTTGCGATGCGATTCGCGTTGCCTGGGCGGATTTCTATGTGCAGCCGAGTAGAGGTCTTCCGAAATGGCTGAACGAACGGCAATTTGCTGCTGGAACCAGTAGGCCATGGCTAAATAGTGATGTGATGGAATTTGCCGTCAAGCCACTGCTGCAGGACTCCGAAATCAAGCAGGTCTATTTACTGGTCTTCGACGGGATGAGCGTGGCGAACTGGATCTTGTTGCGCGACCGATTCCTAATGATGCCGGGGCGCGAACTGTTTAGACCTTACCTGGCACTGGGACCAGAGTTCCGCGCCTGCACCTATCTGCCCAGTATTACCGAATATTGCAGACAGGCTATCTTTGCAGGAGCATCGCCTGCAGAATTTCGTTCGTGGACGAACGGCCGCAGTGAGCCAGATTTGGCAGAGCAGGCTCTGTCAAACCTCGGCTTAAATCCGTCTGGTTGGTGGGATAAGAAGAAGGGGTATGTCTGTTACAACGAAAAAGATGCGAATCCGGAGACGTTAAATAAGAAGGTTCGGCAACTCGTTGACTCATCCCTGCGATTCAAGACGATTGTTTTCAATTTACAAGACCGCTTGCTTCAAAAAGGCATGTCCAGTTTGCAGGAAATCATGCTGGCTTATGTTAAAGAAGTTGCGTTACCGCATTTGCGGAGAATTGCTGCTCAAGAGAAGGTGGCTGTGGTGATTACCGCTGACCATGGCTTCACTTGGTACAACAAACAATATGTGATTGATGATCTGAAGCCAAAGAATCCTGGCAGAGAGGTCATCATCCATAACCGTTGTCTTGAGTATCTCACCTCTCGCGACTCAAGGGATGGCCCAGCAGATATTAAGAAGGTGCTAGGCCAAGATATTGCTCTGCCAAATAGCATTCACTCTATTGAGCTGCCAACGGCCCATGACAGTTATGGTTGGCCTGGACCTGGACGATCTGCAAACAATAATCCTTACGACGTGCAAGGCAATGATCATGGCGGTTTAACGCCAGAAGAAACGGTTGTTCCGGTAGCGGTATATATTTCAAAAAGCTGATTAAGAATTTATGGCGACTTTAGAGCAATTTAAAGAATTTTTGGTCTCGAGTTTGAGCTTCAAGGCCCACCAGATCAATGACGGCGATGGTTCAGGTGTTGCCCCAACGATTGAAGGGCTGGATGAGAAAGCAGAGTTTCTAGTGTCAACCAGTGTTGGCAACTGCTATGCAGCCTTCAAGCATGAGGGCTCGGCAACGTTGAGCGAATCTGAGGCCAACCGGTACAAAGCACTCAGTATTCTTATGCCCAATGGTCCGGCAGCCTATTGCGTCATTGAGGTAGCTGGTCATTTGCGGATCTATCTCGTTGAAAAAGGAAATGAGATTCACGACGAGATAAAGGACTGGGACGACGTTCGCGATGCCGAAGACATGGCGCGCGAATTCAAGCCAGATGTGGTGAAAGGCCTGCAGCAGTGGGCGCAGAAGACGCTCCATACGGAAAATAGTCTACCCCGCTTCGTGCAACTCATGAAGGGCTGCTGGCAGGACATTTGGGACATTGAGAACAAGCGCAATGACTGGATCTTTGACGAGTTCACGCGCTTCCTGTTTATCAAGCTTAATGAGGACGCGAAGCCCAGCGGAAGTTTCACCACCGCTAAGTTGAAATCGTATTGCGAACAAAACAAACACATGGGCGACAAGGCCGCCCAGAACTTCATCAACAACCTGTTCGATGACCTGAAGGGGCACCATCCCGAAGTCTTTACTGACGAGAACGAGCGTGTGCTCAGCAAGGCGGCAACCGTTGAGCGGGTCATTGCCCGTCTTGAAGGGATTAACCTGAAAGACACCCAGGGCGATGTGCTTGGCCGTGCCTTCGAAATCATGCTGTCCGATACCTTCAAGGGTAAAGACCTCGGTCAGTTCTTTACACCACGAGAAATCGTCGCCTTCATGCTGGACCTTGCCCGGGACAACCCAGACGGTCCGGCCTTGGACATCGAAAAAAGCGAGCGTTTTCTGGATGCTTGCGCAGGGTCAGGTGGTTTTCTGATCGCCACTTACGAGGACGTGTACAAGCACGCACTCTCCAACGGCGTGGAGCCACGCAAGAAAGATCAACTCCTAAAGCGCCTCGGCCAGGAGGCCTTCTTCGCGTGCGAGATTGAAGAGAAAGCGGCTCGCCTTGGAAAACTGAACATGATCGTTCACGCCGTCAACGCGCAGAACGCTCAGTGGCTTCACCAAAACTACCTCTACAACGAGGAATACGGTGGCTTGAAACCGTCAGTTGAATACGAGGTCGACTTCGGCGACGGCAAGAAAAAGCGCCGCATAGGACCGGACAGCATCGATCTCGTACTGACCAATCCGCCATTCGGCAAGTCCGTTAAAACCGAGGGTATCCTACTGGACTATCAGTTCGGACATGAGGTCAAGGTCTTCAAGTCCAAGGGCCGTCCACCGGAGAAGCGACCGAAAAAAAGTCAGGACAGCGAGGTCCTCTTCATTGAGCACTATCTTCGGGTGTTGAAGCCGGGCGGCAAGTTGCTCATAGTTCTTCCCGATGGCGTGTTGTCTAACGCCACTGCGAAACCCGTTCGGGATTACATGCGTGAGCACGCCATCATCAAGGCCGTGATTTCTCTGCCAAGCGAAACCTTTGCATCAACCGGAACCTCCATTCCGACCAATGTGGTGTATCTGCAGAAGAAGCGCCCAGGAGATGTTCAGGGCGATATCTTCATGGCTCGGGCGGACCACGTTGGCCGCCGGGCTAATGGCGACCCGCTCAATAAAAACGACCTCCCGTTCATCCTTGAAAAATTCCGTGAATGGCAAACAGGGACACTTGAACTCCCGGAGGAGGATAACGAGTGAGCGAGCTTTATATAGGAAAACATCTCGATCCCAATGGGATGCCGGGAGAGCTATACCGCCACAAACTTAGTGACCTGATCACTCACACCTTTATTTGTGGCGGCTCAGGCTCCGGCAAGACGGTAATGGGCAAAGCCATCATTGAGGAAGTAGCCCTCAAGGGGGTTCCCTCGATTATCGTGGATCTCAAGGGCGATTTGTCTTCCTTGGCGCTTGCTTTCGGAGAACTGGCAGCCCCGGCCGTAGCGCCATGGGTCGAGGTGGAAGACAAATCTACGCTTGGTCGCGCCGCCTTGGCTGAAGCCAACACCTTTCGGAAACGGTTATGGGGTTGGGGGCTTGCCGAAACCAACGTGCGGGAGTTTTCCAACCAGGTAGCCGTTGAAATTTTCACCCCCCGCAGCGAGCTCGGCCGCCGGGTATCCATTCCGCTCATTTCTTCACCGCCACCGGACATCAACAAGCTGTTTGACGAAGACCCGGATACAGCTTCGGTCATGGTGACCAGCATGGCGGAAGCGCTGGTTCGCCGGGTGATCCCCACGGGACAGAGGGACCGGGAAACGGATTTTGTTACCGCTCTCATCGAGCACGCCTGGCGCACGGGCGTTGATCTGACTGGTGAGGCAGGTCTTGGGCAATTGGTCTCCATGATTTTGGAACCGCCCTTTGCCACCATTGGTGTGCTGGGGATCGATGACCATATTCCTGAGAACCGGCGTCAAAAGCTTGCACAGGCTGTAAACGGACAGCTCGTCGGCGCGGCCGCCAACTGGGTTCGTGGCGAAGAGATGAGCATCGACAAGCTGGTTGGGGCCAACCGTGTCGACGGCAAGACCCAGGTCAGCGTTATCAGCCTCGCTCACATCACCGACTTTGAGGATCAGAGCTTCGTTGTCGCCCAAATTGCCTTTGCGATCAACGCCTGGATGCGAAAACAAGGTAGCGCCCCCGGTGGAAACAGGCCACGTCTGTTGTTTTTCCTGGATGAGATCGGCGGTGGGGGTGGAAAGACCGCTTTCTATCCTACTTATCCCTATACATCCACCTGCAAGCCCGCACTGAATATCCTGGTCAAGCAAGGACGTGCCTTTGGTGTCGGCTGCATTCTGGCAACGCAAAACCCCGGGGATATTGACTATAAAGGCCTTTCGAACTGCGCCACCTGGATCGTCGGAAAACTGCAGACAAAAAGAGATCGTGACAAGGTTCGTGAGGGATTGACCGACGCGGAATTTTCACCTTCCGACCTGGCAAAGAAGCTCGCACGGCCCAAGACAGGCGAGTTCATGCTCCTGAACAAGGAAGGCGATGTCCATTTCATCAAGGAACGCTGGCTGCTGACTTATCACTGCACGATGAGTCCGGAGCAGCTTCGCCGTTATAAAGCCAAGGGGTTGGCTCACTATGAAGGCTCACTGAATACAGACATTGCCCTAGAGGATTTCGAGGAGACCATCAAGTCCGACGAGCAGGAAGAAATCCAATCGCTTTGGAACGATGCCAAGGACTCTATCGGGCAAGCTTGCAACCTGCTCGAAAAGATTCTCGATCACGACATCAACTCCGAGAAAGCACGGCTTTGGATATCCATCCTGCGTGACCCGGATGGATTCAATCGCCGCCTTCAGGAAGCCCAAAGGCAGCTTGCCGAGTATGCAGAAGCAGCTCCCAGTCCCATGGCTGGCAAAGGCCACGAACCCAGTGGCCTGATGACGTTGCTCTCTGAAAAGAAGAGTGCGAGCCAAGGTCCTTCGTTCAACGACACACGCCCGGTGACGAGTTCTGCTTCCACGCCGCCATCGGGCGATAGCGTCCTTGTAGAGGATGATGGCAGTGTCACCTACAAGGGGCGAACCTTCCAGCTTTACCGGAGATACGCTGGCAAATCTGTGGCGTTCATCGAGGAAAATGGGGAGCTGAAATTTTCTATCGAAGGTAAGGTTCTCTCGAAAAGTTTCAAGCTGTAGGGTAGCGGTAAAGTGTTAAGCAGACTGGGGCGATTCAAATCATGCGGGATACCCGGTTACGAAGTTATGTTGCAATCAGTGAGGCGTTGTAAAAGTGTCTGACAGCCACGGTTTCATTATTGCAGCTTCGTCTACATTCTGTGGTCGTAAGTGTTGCCACCTATATCACATTTCACGCTACAAGAGGGAGCATGAGTAATCTCTATATCTGGCGATACATGTCCCTGGCGAAATATGTAGATCTACTTCGCTCTAGGTCGATTTTCTGCCCCAAGGCATCTCTGTTCCAAGATAAGACGGAAGGTAAATGGATTGCCCACGCAATTCTTTGGAGGGAGAAGCAGCGATGGCAACGTATTCGTGGTTATGCTGATCGGCTGCGAGGTGTTCTCGATCAGGCTAAAGGAAATCAAGATGCCATTTTAGTAGGCGCAGAGAATGTCTACACACAGCTAGCTCCCGAGGATGAAAGATCTGTTCTAGCAGATGTACTAAAGCAGGTATCTCTTGTTTATCCTCATAAACGGAAGGAATACCTTGAGCACACAGTAGAAAGTTGGTTTAAGCATCATGATAGCTATAACTCCAGTGTGGCTAAGTGGCAGAGTGAATTGGCAATAGATAGAGAATCGACTTATATCAGCTGCTGGAACCGTGCTGCTTCAATGTCCCTTGCTATGTGGAATTTATATGGTGGGGGAATGGAGTCAGTGGCGATTCGACTAGAGTGCGGAAAATTAGAAGCTCTTATCGAGGAAAACTTAGATTGGCTCACAAAAAACGACCTGGATGGGCAGGTGGTCGAGGTAGAGTATGTAGATGGCCTCAACAACCCTAGAGAAGAATTACAGAAAGATTTAATAGGCAGACTCGGTGTTGGTAAGGACGTTAGGATAGGCGCATTCAGTATTAAGCCTGCGTTGTATGAATACGAACGTGAGATTCGGTTGATTATCTATCCAAAGATAGATATTCGAAGTCCTAGTGCGGATCCACATCCAGAGCCGGATGGGATCTCTTTAAAAATTGGAAACGAGGATGGCAATCTTTCGGATTTTATTGACGCAGTATATGTCCATCCACTATTGAGCTCTGACTCTATGATGGTTCGGGTAGTTAAGGCAATAAACCAGCAGTTCGGGCTTTCCGATTTACCAATCGTTACGGATAGAATAGAAGCGATTGGTCCTAATATGGCACTTGAACCAACCGGTTATTCCAGCGGTTAAGCTTTTCTTCGGATCGCGCAATTGGGGCACGCCTACAATAAGTTTAAAGCCTGTTACCTGTTAAGAGTTTTAAAGCAGGCGCAGTATTAATTCGGTGACAATGGAATGAATGATACGAAGCGTTTAGAACTAATTTCTGAAGCGGTACTGTATTGTCAGCGTGTAAGAGATCTCGGGATGCCTGTGTCAGCATATTCCAAAGCACTGAGAGAACCAATTCATTTCTTGTGGGAAAGAAGGTTTGGCTCAAAAGAAAAATGTGCGACCTATCGCTCAAAGGCGGCGATTGGCATAAGCTTAAAAAATCGCCAACTTATTTATGATCATTCAATTCCTTTCAGGTACTTGCAAAAAGCACTACTCGCAATCGAAAGCCCTTCGCTGTTACAGATTGAGACAGTTTTGGAAAAATATGGGTGTACAGCACTGATTACGATAAATGAGGATTTTCAATTGAAAGCGTCTGGGTTTAATCATCGAATGCCCCATGATTGGGATGGTATAGATCCATTGGCGAGGTATCGTTCAGTTAGAATTGAGTTGTTGAAAAACGAATTATTTATGCGCCATGTCGAGTGAAGAAAATTTTTCATCACTGGCATTATAAAAAATGTGCTTTACCGTCAATGCGGTCAGGTTGGGCAGGCTATCACAACAATATGTACCTGGAATGAGAAAAAAGATCAGGGTGTTTTATTTACCTATCCACTCATGTCTTTTAATAGGCATGTTCAATGGATTTTGGCAGTCTGATTGGAGTGTTTGGACCCTCGGTATTAGGCATTTGGTACGCGGGTAACGCACTGGGTAATATTTAATTGAAAATAAAAAATAATTATTAAAATCAAGTAGATAGAGTATTTTATTGAGTCCCGCCGCCTCCACCAATCAATAAAAAGGCCACCCATCGGGTGGCCTTTTTATTTGATCAGATGAAAGCAGGGATCGTTCGCTAACAGCGTCGGGTTCGACCATTCGCCAGGAGCGAACGGGACCGCCGCCGGCCCTAACCTCCCACCAATCCGTCGGGTCGATCTACCGATTTAGACGCTTTTCATCCAAGCGTCCACAAAGAAAGTGAGGCTCAATTATCAACAGACCAAAACAGCGTCTGTAACCTTCGCTCACGCATCCAAAATTCCTAACCCCCAACACTCTCCAAATAAATACAAAACATATCCGCCATGTGTTCTGCATAGGTTTTAATCTCTTTGGCAGTGCGTGGCGTTTCCGAAAAACTTTTGCCTGCTTCTGTCAGCGTATCCAAGATCAGCTCACTCACAGTGTCTCGTTTTTGTCGGGTCGCTTTTGGTAGAACCTCTTTGAAGAACCGCGCCATTAACAGTTCACTTTCAGCCATTACCTCCTGCACCTCAGGCGCGTCTCGATACAGGGGGGCGGCATCGTTTAATGCACCTCGTATGTCGGCTTCATCGCATTCGGACTGAATAAATTGATGCACCAGCGTGCGTAAGCGTTCGAGTGGTGGCTGCTCGGTATTGCCTAAAATCTCGGCGCACATATCGGTCGTTCTGCGCCATTCGTCGCTTTGCAGTCGAAACAGGATGGCGGCCTTGTTGGGGAAGTATTGATACAGCGATCCCACGCTCACTCCGGCTCTTTGAGCAACTCTTGCCGTGGTGAAACGTGCGGCGCCTTCTTGCGCTAAAACCTGAATAGCAGCTTCCAGCACGGCGTCGATCAGAGCATTTGCTCGGGCTTGTTTGGGCGTTTTTCTTTGAGAAACCAAGGACTTGCTGTTTTTGGTCATTGGGCTTTCCGAATGCGAATAGAGAAGCTGACGAATTCGTCATATATTGAATTCGTAAATGCGAATAATCAATCAGGTTTTATTCGTCGCTCAAAAAACATTCTAGGAAACACTATGAACACGCTTTACTCGGAGCCGCTGGCTCCCTTGCTTGATCGACTCTATGGCGCTGCCGATAAAGCGACCAGCCCAGCTATGGCAGCGCTGTCGGCTAATGAAATTAGTCGTCTGATGCAAAGCAAAACCGAGTACCTGGATTTATACAGTCAGTTAAAAGATCTCTGGTTACCTGTTTCTCGTGAGGCTGGGCAATTGCTCTATATGTTGGCGCGGAGCACTCGAGCCCGAACGATTGTTGAATTTGGTACGTCGTTCGGTATTTCGACGCTCCACCTTGCGGCCGCTTTGCGCGATAACGGCGGTGGTCGTTTGATTACTACCGAGTTTGAACCTTCTAAATTGTTGCGTGCTCAAGAGCATATTGCCGCCAGTGGGTTGTCCGATTTGGTGGAAATTCGACCCGGCGATGCGTTGGTTACGCTTGCTTGCGATTTACCGGAATCCATCGATTTGTTGTTACTCGATGGCAGTAAATCTCTTTACGCCGATATTCTGGATCTGGTGGAAGATCGGTTACGCCCTGGTGCACTCATCGTGGCGGACAATACTGATTTTTGCCCGGACTATGTACGCCGTGTCCGTCAGATTGAGAACGGATATCTCACCGTTTCTTTTGCCGATGATATTGAAATTTCCATGCGCACTATCGGCTGATTTTGAACGAAATTGTTGAGTATCCAATTTTAAATTTGATGAGAGCATCTATGAGTAAGAAATCAAAAACCGCCATTGTTACCGGTGCCTCCCGAGGCATTGGCGTGGCGTTGGCAAAGCAGTTGGCGGCCGATGGTTTTAATGTTGTCGTGAATTATGCCAACCGTGTGGACGCAGCCCAGTTGGTCGTTCGTGACATTGTTGGCGAGGGTGGTTCCGCCATTGCCATTCAGGCGGACGTCGCCAGGGCTGAGGAATTTAAGCGCTTGTTTGACGAGGCGGAGTCCGTTTTTGGTGGCGTTGATGTGTTGGTCAACAATGCTGGCGCAACCATGATGTGCCCGCTGAAAGATGTAACGGATGCTGACTTCCAACGCATTGTGTCGATCAATCTGGTTGGAACATTTAATGGCATGCGCGAAGCCGCCAACCGGCTGCCTGATGGCGGTCGCATTATCAATTTGTCGACCAGCGTTATTGGCAGTTATTTACCCGGAGCCAGTGTATACGCTGCGACCAAATCGGCAGTGGAAGCCTTAACGCATACGTTGGCAAAAGAACTGGGCCCGCGTCAGGTGACGGTTAACGCCATCGCCCCAGGCCCGACGGCAACTGAGCTGTTTTACGAAGGTCGTTCCAAGGAATTTATCGAGCAGATTGTCGGTGGTATTCCGATGGGGCGGATTGGTGAACCTGAGGACATCGCGGGCGTGGTTTCTTTTCTGGCAGGTCCGCAAAGCGCTTGGGTGAGTGGGCAGGTTATTAAGGTGAATGGCGGCCGTAACTGATTTGATGCCGGGTGTAACTAAAACGAAGTAACGCTCGAAGCGCCGGTCTGTTTAGACCGGCGCTTTTGTCGAGGTCTGTTCAGGAGCGATCAAATGCCGGCGTACCATTGGTAGCCGCGATCTTCCCAGAATCCACCTTTGCCGCCCCACAGATTTTTAAAGCTATCAACCACTTCAATTCGCATAACATATTTCGCTTGTTTGTAACCCAACTGACGTTCTACCCGCAGTCGAATGGGGGCGCCGTGCCCGACGGTTAAATCGGCATCGTTCATTGCATAAGCAAGGATGGTTTGCGGGTGGAAGGCGTCGATCAGATCGATGCTTTCGTAGTAGCGACCGCTGCCATCGAAGGTTTTTTCCAATTCGTCGGCGCAGTGGAAAACGACAAACCGACCTTCTGTTTTGACGCCGGCTGCCTGGAGCAGTTGGCCCAACGGCACTCCGGTCCACTTGCCAATGGCGCTCCAGCCTTCGACGCAATCGTGGCGGGTAATTTGTGTGCGTGACGGCATTGCTTTGAGGTCGGCCAGTGAAAATTCCAGTGGTCGATGAACCAGGCCGTCCACCTTCAGTCGCCAATCGGCAAAGTTATTTTGATGCAGAGAAATGTATTCTCTTGAGTCGGGCGCTTCGGTGCCGTTGACGCGAAAAATTGGGGAAATGTCGGCGTCGGAAAATTCTTTTGCCAAGGGTCTTAACCGCAGGATCAGACGTTGAGATTGCATCGTCAGACTGTCGGTCGATTGCAACAGATGATTGATGTCCATGCGCGGCTTCAGGGCGTAAGCGCCGCCCAAGGCGAGTGCGCCGGCACCCAGGCCGCCGCCAATCAGAAAGCGTCGGCGGTTCAGTGAATTACTCATCGGTGGGTTCCTCAAATCGAATGGCATAACGACCGCTGACCATCGAGCGCAGGTTGTTCCACGGCCCCGAGAGAACAACCATGGCGACATGAACGATGACAAACAGCACCAGCAGCGTTGCGGTTATAAAGTGAATGGATCGTGCCGATTGGCGGCCACCGAAAACGTCTATGAGGTGTGGCAAGGCGGCGTTTATGCCGGGCGACATTGATAAGCCGGTGAGCACCATCGTTGGCAGCAAAAGCACAATGACGGCGATGTAGGCCAATTTCTGGAGGGCGTTGTAGTGCTTTGCTGCTTCGCCCGAGGGAAAACGAAGCCGCGCGTGATCAACAATTTCCTGCCACAAATGGCGTAAGCCCAGTTGGTGACGTTGGGGTAATAAATCACGACGCAGGTGTCCGCTGGCAAGACTGTGGATCAGGTAGACCAAACCGTTGATCACAAACACCCAGGCAAAGAAAAAATGCCAGCGGCGGCCGGCCGCCAGGTCTTGATACGAAGGCAGTGTCAGCCAGGCGGGAAAGGCTCGTTGCCTGGATGTGCCTTCGTGCGTGGACAAACCCAGAACACCCGTCGTCGGAATGCTCAGCGTGCCTACCTCAAGATAACCCTGCGGTTCGCCGTCGCGTTGCTTGGCGCCGATCTCGAGAAAAGCGGGGTCGGCATTTGCGCCAGCTTGACCCCAGTGCAGCCGAGGGTAGGCGTTGAAAATCTGGAGTCCGCTGAACAGCAGTAGGCTCAGGCACAGAACATTGACCCAGTGGGTCAGTCGGGTGGTCACGGAGTGGCGCGCTACCAGTTGCACTGTCTGCCGGCGGTGCGAGGAAAGTTGTGGCATCTGAACTACCTGTCGAGTGAACGGATTCAGCTTTGGAAACGAACAATCGTCTGATCAAAAACATTCCCGGCTGGAGGGGATGGGTCCGGCCGGGAATGTCTGTGGTTTACATCGGCGGAACCACGCCGTTGGTACCAACGATGACCTGTTGACCGATCACCGAACCGTCTGCCGCCTTCTGTGCAAAAACAAAGACGGCTGCGCCGCGCACTAAATCGGTTTGGGTTGCCGGGGCAAAGGTGACTACCGGTGTGCCTTCGGGAATGGTGATTCGTTTTTGCTGGCCATGGTAGGAAACGGTGACGGTGCGGCCATCCACACCTTCAACCGCATCGGCCACGGTGGCGTTGGTCATGGTGCTGTTCGGTTGCAAATCCCAGCCGAAGCTGCCTTCGCCAGTGCCTTTCATCATGGCCGGGAAGATCAACACTTCCAGTGCGCCGGCGCTGCCATCTGCCATCGGCAGTGACGCAATACCCACGTAATCGCCAGGTTTGATGTCGGTGATTTGTGCGCTGGCAACGCCCGATACGATCCAGCCGTTGGCCAGGGCGATGTCGAGGTCTTCACCTTCGCGCGTGGTGACTTCAAGGGTGTTGCCATGGAAGCGGTCGATTGAGCCGCGGATGTTGACCGGCTGTGCCGTGGCGTCTGCCGCTGCAACTGAACCGATTCCTGCAATGACAGGCAGGCTGATAATGGCTGCGAACGCCATCGGCATTAATTTCTTCATCGTTTTATCTCCTTGGTACCTAACGGAAGTGAGTACAGAGTGGGCGCGGACTTTGGGTAGACCCTCGCAGTGCGCCACCGGGCTGAGGGGTCTCAAACAGTTACCAACTAGATGGTAGGTTATCTACTAACTAGTTGGTAGATAAATAATCGAAATTGACGATTTACTGACCTTTGGTGTGGCACCCGGATCGGTTGGTTGCCGGTGTCTGGCGTTTCGTAAAGCGGCTGTTCGTGCCGTGTCGGTGGGCTTGCAACGAGGAAAACGGCGGCCGGCTTAACAATAAGTGGGCAGTTTCAAGGGTGGCTCGGGGAGTCGTTTCGCCGTCTTCGCTTCACTCGTTGATGCATCAGATTCCCCCAAGCCTTGGGGTGGAACGCTTCAACTCTATTGAGGATGGGCCGGGGTTCGATCAATGAGTGAGTAGCCAGTGTCGGTACTTGCTCTACAGGCATTTCAGATTTTTGACGCTGGTCTGCATAGATTGTTCGATGCGTCACAAAACCGCCAAAAAATCGTCCTCAAACGAAAAATACAACGGTTTTTCAAACGATGTTTCGGGTTTTTCACACGATTTTTCACACGATTTGCCCGTAGCTTGCTCGCTTCCCGATCCTGGGTGATTGCTGTCCGGCGTGTCTGGATCAATCGCAGGCATCTCTAAAACTATAGGTAATTCAATCAATTATCGGGTTGTCAGGCATCCAGTGCCGTTGCGACTGGCGTCTTGAGGAACACGATTGCCGTTTGAAAAGGTTTATACGATATGACGTTCAAGTTGTTTAAACGCAGTGCACTGGCACTGGCAATATCCGGTTCCGCCGTAGCGCCCTTGGTTGCCAAGGCCGATACGGTATTGGATACCGCAACCCCGGTGTTCACCGTTAGGACTGCAACTACCGGTTTCACCATCAGTGGTTTTGATGTGCAGGCATTACCCAACGGTGATGTGGCGGTGGTCTGGACCGAGAGCAACACCGCCACCGGCCAGTTGGATCGCTTGCTGTTGCGAACCTTTGACCAACAGGGGTTCCCCACGTCCAACGTGGTGGTGCTGGATCAGGAAGATGCCTCCATTGCCGAGCGTTTCCAGTCACCGTCGGTCGCCACCGCTCAGGATGGCACTTTGGTGATTGGCTGGGAGTTGGCGAAAAGCGCCCAGACCAGCCAGCGATGCGGCAACCCAGGCGATGATCTGCGCGTTGTTCGCGTCATTCCGCCCTATACGGGCTTGAGCACCTTCTCATTGCAGATGCCGTCTTCCCTGGGTACGTCACCTTGCGCGGTTCAGGTGGAAATAGATAACGACGGTGACTTCCTGGTCAGTTGGGCGGATGAGCTGCCGGGCGAAGTGTACAACCTGAATATCATGACCTTTGTGGCGAATACCATTCAGGCGTCCAGTGCGCGCACCGTTGTTGAAAGTGCCGAAGAAATTGGCAGCTGGGCGATGCAGGACAACGGCACCTTGCTGCTGGGTTGGCTTCGGGATGGCGACGCAATCGGCCAGCGCTACGATTTTCAATTGAATCGCTTTGGTTCCGAAGTGGAGCTGGACGCCGGTTTCAGCCAGGGCTCCGCTCGATTCCTGCAAGTGGAAACCGATGCGGATGATGGCTTTGTCGCCTTCTGGGCGCAACAGGCAACGGCCAATGTGCAGCGTTGGAAATCGGATCTATCCCAAGGTGAAGCGTTGGAGTTGGAGAGCCTTGCTAACGACGGCTCCATCAGCTCCGACCGGCCCAGCCTGGCAGCGGACAGCGACGGCAACCTGTTGGCGGCCTGGACTCTGAACCGGACCGGAACTTCAGAGCAGCAAGTGTTTGTTGGCAGTTTCGATGCCGCCAATGAAGCCATTGATGATGTCGCTGAACTGGACGAACCCGGTTCAAACACTGGGGTTCGCGTGGCGTTGAACGACGAGGTGGGGGCCGCTGTCTGGTTGGCCAGTTCGACCCGGTTGGATGCCCATATCATCGCGCCGTTGTTGGGGCGGTCGATCATCGAATCGGAAAAGAGCAGTCCGGAGGACAACTCGACTGACAATGCTCCGCCCGACGCAGGTTCAGTGGGTTGGTTGGGTATTTTGATGTCGTTGGTACTGGCGGGAGCGCGGCGTTTGCGTCGCGCCTGATCGGCGAACGGTGACTGCCAACGGACTCAGTTGAGGGGCATCGGTAATGCAGTTACATGCGTCCGATGCAAAAAAATGTGGCAACTGAGTCCGGTTGCATCCGGTATTTCGTCAAGGTCTGAGTTACCTGATTTTATTTCTCACAACATTTGAAATTTATAACAACAGTGCACCAGCAATATGTAAGGGATCTTACTCACTATGAATACAGTTTTGTTTCAACGCAGTTTATTGGCGGCGGCAATTTCAAGCGCGGTCGTGTTGCCGAACGCGGCTTGGAGCGGCAGCTTACTGGATGGAGCCAGCGCTGTTGTGGAGCTTCGAACGGCGGCTGAAGGCTATCAGATCAGTGGCTTCGATATGGTGGCGTTACCAGGCGGGTCAACTGCGTTGGTGTGGGTAGAACATAAATTTGGTTTTGATGAGGGAGAAGCCGACCGGGTTTTGATGCAGCAAATCAGTGCTACCGGTCAACTGTTAGGTTCAGTGCAGGTGTTGGCGGAAAGCGCAACGGAGACGTTTGAATTTCCCACCGTCGCTGGGGATCAAAATGGGAATCTGGCCGTTGCCTGGACGGTTAAAAACACACCTGATGCCAGCTTTTTTACTTGCTCCGCTGAGTCAGACAGCATTCGTGGTTTGACCCTGGCACCACCGTACACCACCAGCGCCGACCTGGCGTTGCCCGACGACCAAGGCTTCAGTCCTTGTAGCCCGAAACTCGCCATGGATGACGATGGTGATTTTGTCTTGGTTTGGAGCAGTGAAAGTTTCGGCAATTTTGATCTGAACCTGCGGACTTTCCAGGCCGGTGGTGTGCCATTTAAAACCAAATTGGGATTACAAACCGAGATAAATTCCTTTGCCCGGCTGGCATTGCAGGACAACCAGACCATGTTGTTGAGTTGGATCGAATCCGGCACGGTTCTTGGACAGCGTCTGGACCTGCAATTGAATGCTGTTGACTCGTTTGCAAACCCGAACGCGGCGATTTTTGCATTGGATGGCGACAATTTTGGCAGCGCAGATTTTACCGATTTCAATTTGACCGCAGACAGTGGCGGAGGCTTTGCGGTAACCCTGACCCGAGGTGGCGTCGACTCAACCAGCGTCAGTCAAATGGTGCAACGTTGGAAAGCGGATAGAAGCGAAGGCGACAGCGTTACCGTTATTACCGAAACGGGCGGTTCGATAAACGCTACCGTGCCTCAGATCGCGTCTGACAGCGCTGGCAATCTTCTGACTTTGTGGAATTACTCGGACAGATTAGATGTCGATAAAGAGGTCATTGTTGTCGCGGCGCTGGACAGATCCAGCCAGCCATTGGCCGAAGGCAGTGTGGTGTTGGCGAACCTCAGTGGCACCGCTGCACAAGGCCCGTTTTTAGCCATGAATGATGATGTTATTGCGGTCAGTTGGATAGCTAACGGTGGTGCCACCATCGAGGCGCGTTTCCTCGCCCCCCTGACGGAGCTGCCCAGCCCCGTTATCCAGGGGGAGTCGGATGTGTCCGGTGAAACGGAAGTGCCGAATTTGGCCGGCAATTCAAGTTTGCAAAACCCGTCGGAGGCCGATATCGCCGGTGCGTTTAGTCATTGGCTGATGGCGATGTTAGCTGCTGTTTTTGGGTTCAGTCGCTTGGTTCGTCAGCGTCTGCTTGGCCGTTTTTGGTTCACTAATATCTGACGTAATTAATTGATTGAGTTAATTCATGACTGGCGTATCCGAGCGACAGCTAACCATCGTCTGTCAGCCAGATGCATGAATTTTTATGCCCAAGAACAGTAAGAAAGAATTGAGAGATTTTGATGAATACACCATTAAAAAATAGCCATGGAACTGTCGGTCGGGGATTGAAACGCAATATTTTGGCACTGGCCATCAGTGCGGCCGCGGCCGGGAATGCAGTGGCGGCGTTGCCGGTCGACAGCGATATCCATTTTGATCTTGAGCTTGAAGCAAACCGGACGCTGCACGGTTTCGATATGACCCCCTTGCCCAATGGTCAGTTCGCTATTGTTTGGGCGGAAGAGGAGGCCGGTAACGGTGGGCGAATTCAATTGCAGCGGTTCGACAGCCTTGGTGCCGCGGTGGGCGAGCGGTTGGAAGTATATCGGCACTCAAGCGCGACCGATTTTCCTACACGACCGGCAATAGCCGCCAGTGAACAGGGGCAGATGGTGGTTGCCTGGTCCATCAGCGGGAATCAAGCTGAATGCAATGATGAAACGGATTTGATGGTTCGGACCATCAGCCCGGTGGATGCGCTGACATCCGTTAGTGTGCCAGCCGTGAGTGTGCCCTGTAGCGTCGATGTGGCCATGGACGCCGATGGCGATTTCGCCCTGTTATGGGGGGATGGTGATAACCGCAATGATATGCCGTTGAAGATACAAACCTATCTTGCTGATGGCAGTAAAGCGATGGCATCACCAATACAGGTCGCAAATTCGTATAGGGACGGCAGCCTGGCCATGGACGCCGATGGTCGTTTAATGGTGGCCTGGGCCGCAGAAGTGCCGCCAATCAAAGAATTGGACGGGCTCGATTTCAGCACCATTGTCGTTGGGCAACGCTACGACTTATTTGGCAATGCTCTGGGTACCGATTTCCGGCTCGATAACAATGTAAATGGTGGCTTCGGAATACAGCTTCGGCCTGGCTTGAGCTTGGATGCCGATCAGGGCCTGGTGGTAGCTTGGGGGGAGTATGACCCTACCAAAAAAGGCGACATCGATATGCCGGTCGAGATCAGCATGCGTGGCCAACGTTGGAAAGCCGATGGATCTGTCGGGGAGACGCTGGACATTGGTTTCAATGACTTGAAGGACGTTCTTGAAGATGGCTCCGCCAACACGGCTATGTTTTCAATGCCCAGCCTGGGCAGCGACAGTGAAGGCAACCTCCTGGTGGCCTGGTCCCAGGATCCCGGCCCTTATAACCCGTCCCTGGCTCAGTTCACCGCTTTCGACGGCGACAGCCAACTGATCGGCGAGCGGCAAAATAATTTCGGTGATATGGAGTTGCCCCAAATTGGTCTCGCTGATATGAACGCTGGCCGTGTTGCTGTCAGTGATGACCTTCGCGCCATAGCCTTTGCCAAGGATGAGCAGACCGTGAGTGTGCGAATGTTGCACGACGACACCCTGGCCGCCCCCGATGCCACAGGGGGAATAGACCTGGAAAATAGTAGCCTGGGAGAGTTGGATACAACGGATGGTGTGAACGATGCCAGTGGCATCAACACGGTTGGCGGTACTGTTCATCCCTCTCTGTTGCTGTTGACTGCATTCCTGTCGTTGTTCCGGCGAAAAGGAAAACGTGTGAATCAAGGACGGGGCGTCGATGAATAATCCAGTGAGAGACGCGGATAAAACCGCGGCCTGAAGGCTCCAGCGCAATATCCTGGTGTTGATGCTCCATGCAGCAACGGTCGGTTATATCCCGATCGCCTTGTTGGATGAAAGCGACGCCCGTTCCAAGCTTAAGCTGGAAGGCAACAGGGCATTGTGCGGCGGTTAGCGAGCGTTAATGGGCATTAGGCGGCGTCGAGTTCGACAAATCGACGCCGCCAGATACTTTAAGGCTCAGCGTTCGCTACTGAGCTAAACTGCGGGCGATTAATGAATTATGCGTCGTGACGAATTCCGAAACGTTTTTCCTGAATTGGGCATTGCTGCTTCCTAAACCCAACTAAACGGAATAACTGTTTCCAATAAAACTGACCAGTCAGCCAGCAAATCCAACAATTTGTCCCAAGCCGATAATCCTATTTCTCAAACACCACAATTAAATATCCGCCTGACCCCCAAACTTCATCCTAAAATAAACAACTAAAACAAACAGTTACAAACCCATCCAAAGACCATTTCTAAACCCGCTTGTTTTATCTGTCCGAACATGGCCTGAACCCCACTACCAAGCCGCTCTACCACCGATCAGTGATAGAAAAAGACCACCGTTTGAATATCCACCATTTGGTCGGTTTTTTCCGTTGCCGATCTGGCTTTAAGCTGTCAAGCTGAATTGTGAAATAAGTCAAAATTTATTTTCTGAAAATGCCAACTAGTAGCGGAAATTAAAGGATATCCGCGATTCGAAGGGGAGTTGCTGGCCAATGAGTTGGCGTGGAAAAGGCCGTTTTGCACCGCCGGCTCGGGTTGTTGCGTGCGGTCTTTTGGTTGGCCTGGCAGGACTGGTTGGATTGGCAGGAAGCGTATGGGCGGAGGAATCGCCAGAGCCCTTGCCCGATCGGGTCCAGCCCGGTGCGGTACGCAACGACACCCTACCACGCATCCCCCCCGAATCTGCAACCCCGCTGCTGGAAATTCCGCCGGTTGTCGAACGGCCTTTGGCCGTTGACGAAGGCGAGCGCATTCAGGTGTCGCGCTTTGAATTGGTGAACGCGCGCGATCTGCCGCAGTACGGCATTGTGCTGGCGGAATTGGAAGCCCTGGTGGAAGCGGCTCGGTTGGAGCGGCCACAGGGGTTCACCATTGGCCAGTTGGAGGCGGTGACGGAGCGCATCGCCAATTATTACCGAGCACGCGGTTTGATTCTGGCGCAGGCGATTTTGCCGGTTCAGACGGTGACGGAGGGAGTCGTGAAGCTTGAGGTCTTAGAGGGTCGCCTGGGGCGGGTGTTGGCCGAAGGCAACAGCCTGTATTCCGAGGCCACGCTGCAGCGTCCGTTTGAGCAATTGCTGGGCGAGCCGGTGAGCCAGCAGGCGGCGGAATCGGCCTTGTTGGTGCTGACCGATTACCCCGGTCTGACGGCATTTGGCATGTTTCAACCGGGGCAGCGTGTGGGTGAAACCAACATGCTGATCCGCGTGCCGAACGAAGAACGCTTTAACACCTCGGTGCGCCTCGACAACCACGGCTCCGACACCACCGGCCTGTGGCGCGGCCGCGTCAGCGGGCAATGGAACAATGTGTCGGGCCATGCCGATCAGTTGGGCCTGACGTTGCAGCATTCTGTGCTGCCGGCGAACAGTCTGTTTGGCGAGCTGGATTACAACATCATCTGGGATCGTTATTGGCGCGCCGGCGCTTACGCCAACCGCAACAGTTTTTCCGTCGGTGGCGACTTCGAGAATCTGGATATTTCTGGTGTGTCGACTCAGGTCGGCTTGTCCGGCGAGCGTATCTGGCAGCGCAGCCGTGAACGCAACCTGTCGAACAGTGTCGAGCTGGCGCTCAAGCAAGCGACCACCGACCGCTTCGGCAGCCAGGCCAACGTCGACCAACTGACCACCTTGACGCTGGGTGTCGATTACGACTCGGTCGATACCCGCTTCAGCGGTTTGAATTACGCCGGCGTGGAAGTGTCGACGGGCTTCAACAATTTGCTCGGCGCCATGGGCGACAGCGCCGCCGATCTGCCCAGCAGCGATCGCCCCAGCCGCCGTGGCGGTTCCGGTGATTACGCCGCCGGCAGCTTCGTTAAAGGATTGGTGTTTTATTCGCGTCTACAGAACCTGAATGCGTCGTCTTCGTTACTGGCGCGGACCGAATTCCAGTATTCGCCGTCGCTGTTGGTGCCGATGGAGCAATACGCCGTCGGCGGTGCCGATCACGTGCGTGGTTTCCCCGGTTCCTACGCGCTGTACGACACCGGCGGTTTGTTCTCGCTCGAGTATTTCGTGCAGGCGCCCTTTATTGGTGACGACCCGGCCTTTGGTGGCTGGCGCTGGCGCGAACTGCTGCAGCTGACGGTGTTTTACGACCACAGTATCGGCCAGAAGAACGACCCGCTGCTGAGTGAAGTGGACGGCTTGTTTCAATTATCGACGCTGGGCGTCGGTGTGCGTTTTGGTATTCCTGACCAACTGACGTCGCGTCTGCAATTTGCGCTGCCGTTGGCGGATGAAAGTGGAAACGACGAAGAGGCACAGCCGCGGCTGTGGTTAGACCTTGCCTGGAATTTCTAATCGCCCCAAGTTCGCCTATAAGGCGCTGGCCGCGGCTATTTTAGCTGCGACGGCGGCTATTGGGCGTGCGAGTCCGGTGGGCGGTCAGGTAACAGCAGGCGACGGCAGCATTGCACAGCCCGACGCCAACACCACCAACGTGCAACAGAATTCCGACCAGTTGGTGATTGAGTGGCAGGGTTTTGATGTCGACACCGATGAATCGGTCAACTTCTTCCAGCCGTCGTCCAGTTCGGTGGTGCTCAACCAGATTCTGAACGGCAGCGTCAGCGTGATTCAGGGCCAGATCAACGCCAACGGACAGGTGATTCTGGTCAACCCCAACGGCGTGTATTTCAGCAGCACGGCGCAGCTCAGTGTTGGCTCATTGGTGGCATCAGGCCATGCCATTTCGACCGAAGATTTCCTCAACGGCGATTGGGTATTTGAGCGCGAGGACGGCACCGACGGCAGCGTCGTCAACCATGGCACCATTCAGGCCGCCAACGGTGGCAGCGTGACCTTGTTGGGCAGCCGGGTGGAAAACACCGGCTACATCATCGCCCACGCCGGACGCATCAATTTAGCCGTGGGTGACCGCATCGCGCTCGATTTCGACGGCGATGGTCTGATGCGCTTCACCATCGACGAAAAACTGCTGGCCAATCTGAGCGGCGCCGACAGCGCGATTCTCAACAGCGGCGAACTGCTCGCCAATGGCGGCACCATCGTGCTCGAAGGCCGGGTGGCGCAAGACATCTTCTCTCAAGTGGTCAATAACGAAGGCATCATCAAGGCCGGCCGTATTGAGAACAACGGTGGCGTGATCAGCCTGGTGGGCAGCGGCGGTGCCAACAGTTCGGTGGTCAACACCGGCCAGATTGACGCTTCCGCGCTCGACGCCGACAGCGACGGCGGCAACATCACATTGCACGCCGAAGACTCAACGTTGCTGGTCGAAGACGGCAGCCAGATCCTCGCCAGCTCCTCCGGCCAGCAAGGCGGGCAGGTGCATCTGTTGGGCGACCAGATTGCGTTAACTGGCGAGGTGAGCGTCGATGCCAGCGGCGAACTCGGCGGCGGAGAGATTCTGATTGGCGGCGACTACCAGGGTAAGAACGCCGACATTCCCAACGCGCAAAAAGTGATCGTCGGTTCGCAAGTGAATTTGAACGCCGACGCCAAACGGCTCGGCGACGGCGGCCGCATCATCGTTTGGGCCGACGATTGGACGCGCTTTGGCGGCAACCTGTCGGCGCGCGGCGGAGCCGAAGGTGGCGACGGCGGTTTTGCCGAAGTGTCTGGCAAACAGAACCTGGCGTTTTATGGCCTGGCGGATTTAAGCGCCGCCTTTGGCAAATTCGGTGTGCTGCTGCTCGACCCGACCAACATCAACATCGTGGCCGGCGCGGGTTCGGACGATATCGAACTGACCAACAGCGGCGACGTATTGTTTGGCGATGGTGCCGGCGATTTCGAAATTGGTACCGACACCATCAACACTCAGACGGCCAATGTCGTATTGCAGGCATCCAACGACATCACCCAGGCCATTGGCGCCGACATCAACATCGCCAACGCCGGCACCAGCATCACCTTGCAGGCTGGCAATGACATCGAACTGAACGCCGGCATTACCACCAACGGCGGCAACATCACACTGCAAGCCGATTCAGACGACAACAATTCCGGCTCACTCTCGGTGTCAACCGCAGGCCTGACCAGTGTTGGTGGCAACATCGATTTATCGGGCCATATGATCACCACCGCTGGGACCATAGACGCCTCCGGTGGGGCTGGAGCAGGCACGGTTATCATGGCCGCTGGCGGTGGTATTTCGCTGGGTGCTGATGTGACGTCCGGTGGTGCTCAGACGTACAGCAACGCAGTCGCGCTCAGCGATTCACTCACCTTGCAAGGCTCGACCATTCACTTCGGCGGCCTGGTCGCCGGCAACAGCAATGGCCTCGACATCAATGGCGATCTGGATCTGGACGGTACACTCAGTGGCGTCGCGGATCTCAGTGTGTCTGGTGCTTCTGATCTGAGTGCCAATGTCAGTACCACTGGTACTCAGACTTATACCGGCGCAGTCACTTTGAGCAGTGATGTCACTTTGACGACGACCGACGACCAAATCAGTTTTGCCAGTGCGATCAACGGTGATAGCGACGGCGGCAATGGCAAAGAGTCGTTAACCCTGTCTGCAGGAACAGGCCCCGTTATTTTTGGCAACGCGGTAGGCAGCACCGACAGTCTGGAATTCCTGAACATCACTGGCACGGGTTCGACTCAGTTAACAGGCAATGTCACCACCGAGGGTGCCCAAACCTACGGTGGCGCAGTCACGCTGAATGCCGACGTTACCCTTCAAACCACCGACAGCGACATTACCTTCAGCGCAACGGTCGACGGCGACAGCGATTCCGGTGATGGCGAAGAATCGTTGACGCTCACCACGGGTACGGGTGCGGTCATCTTCGGCGATGCTGTCGGCGGCACCGACAGCCTGGAGTCCTTGAGCGTCACCAGTGCTACCGCTGCAACTGAGCTGGGTGGCAATGTCACCACTGACGGCGCACAAACCTACGCCGGCGCGGTTGTCTTGAACGCCGACGTCACACTCCAGACCACCGACAGCGACATTACCTTCAGCGCAACGGTCGACGGTGACAGCGATTCCGGTGATGGCGAAGAATCCCTGACGCTGACAACCGGAACTGGCGCTGTGACGTTCAGTGGCGCGGTCGGTGGTACCGACAGCTTGCAATTCCTGGACATCACCAGCGCAACGGGTTCGGTCAATTTGGGCGCTGATGTCAGCACCGAAGGGGCTCAAACCTACGGCGGCGCGGTGACCTTGACGAACAATGTGGCCCTGAATGCGGACGAGGATGACATTCTGTTTTCGTCCAGCATCAGTGGCAGCACACATGCATTAACGATTGATGCTGGTTCAGGCATTGGTACCGTCACCTTTGGCGACGATGCCAGTGGTGTCGAAGATGAATCGGTCACGGTGGGCAGCCTGTCGGTCACCGCGAGTTCCATCGCGCTGAACGATAACGTCACCACCGACAATAACGGGACCGGCACCCAAACCTACACCGGCGCGGTCACGCTCAATCAGGGCGTGGAACTGCAAACCGACGACAGCAATATCACTTTCACCAGCACCGTCAATGGCAATGGCGCGGGCGGCAAAGAATCGCTGACTTTGACCACCGGCACTGGCACATCAATCTTCCAGGGCGAGGTTGGTGGCAGTGACAGTCTGGCGAGTTTGACGGTGAACAACGCCGCCAGCATAGGCGCCAACATCAACACCGATGGCGCGCAAACCTATTCCGGCACAGTGACGCTGACCAATGACGTTACCCTGGATGCCGATGACGACGACATTCTGTTTGCCGCCAACGTCAGCGGCAGCGGCCATGCATTAACTGTGGATGCCGGGGCGGCCAGCGGTTCGGTCACCTTCGGAGACGACGCCAGCGGTGTCGACGATGAGTCGGTATCGGTTGGCAGTCTGGCCGTGACTGCTAATGCAATCACGTTGAACGACAACGTCAGCACCGACACAGATGCCACAGGAAGCCAAACCTACACCGGCGCTGTGACGTTGAATCAGGATGTGTCGCTGCAAACCACCAACAGCGACATTACCTTCAGCAACACCATCAATGGCAACAGCGCCGGTGACAAAGAATCGCTGACGCTCACCACCGGGACCGGTACGTCCATCTTCCAAGGCATCGTCGGTGGCAGTGACAGCCTGGCAAGTCTGACAGTGAACAACGCCGCCAGCCTGGGTGCGGACATCAGCACAGACGGCACCCAAACCTACAGCGGTGCGGTGACACTCACTAATGGTGTCGCGCTGAGCGCTGCCGACGATGACATCACCTTTGCAAGCACGGTTGATGGCGACAGCGCCGGTGGCAAAGAGTCGCTGACGCTGACCACCGGAACCGGCACGGCCATCTTCCAAGGCATTGTCGGGGGCGGCGACAGCCTGGCGAGTTTGACGGTGAACAACGCTGCCAGCCTGGGTGCCAATATCAGCACCGAAGGCGCGCAAACCTACAACGCTGCCGTGACGCTGACGAACAACGTCACGCTGGATGCAAACGACGACGACATTCTGTTCGCTTCCGCCGTCAGTGACGGTGGCAACAGCCACACCTTGACTGTGGACGCGGGTGAAACCAGCGGCTCGGTCACCTTTGGCAACGACGCCAGCGGCGTCGAAGACGAATCGGTCAGCGTCGCCGCTTTGTCGGTCACCGCAAATGCCATCGCACTGAACGACAACGTCACCACGGCGGGCGCGCAATCCTACACCGGCGCGGTGACGCTGAATCAGGATGTCGCGCTGAATACCACGAACAGCAACATCGGCGTTGTCGGTTCCATCAACAGCGAAGCCAGTGAAGAAAATACTCTGACGCTGAACGCGGGCAGCGGCACGGTGACGCTGAACGGTGCCGTCGGCACCGGCACCAATGGCGCTTTGGGCAGTTTGACCGTCAGCGATTCGAACACGGCTACGGTGCTCGGTGGCAACGTCACGACTACGGGCGCACAGAGTTACGCCGGTACGGTCACACTGGCGGAAACCGTCGCGTTGACGACCACCAACAGCGCCATCAGTTTTGACAACGCCATCAACAGTGAAGCCAGCGAAGCCAATGCGCTGACACTCAACGCTGGCACCGGTGCCGTCACATTGGGCAATGTCGGTTTGGGTGCCAATGGTGCCTTGGGCAGTTTGGATATTAATGCGGCGGGCGGTTCGATTGATCTGGGTGGCAACATCACCACCACCGGCACGCAGCAATACACCGGCGCCGTGACGCTGTCGGAAAACGTCACGCTCAATACCACCGACAGCGCGGTCGGTTTTGACAACAGCGTCGACAGCGAAGCCAGTGCGGCGCATACGCTGACCGTGAATGCTGGCACCGGCACAGTGACCTTGAGCGGCGTCGTCGGTGGCGGCGTTGATGGTGAACTGGGCGGTCTGACCATCACCGGTGCCGACGGTGCCATTGTGCTGGGCGGTAACGTCACCACCAGTGGTGATCAACTCTACGCGGGCGATGTCACGTTAAACGACAACCTCACGCTGACCACCACAAGCGCGAGCGCAGGCGACATCGATTTTGGCGGCACAGTGAACGGCTTCACCGGTGACGCCGACAGTGAATCGTTAACGCTGGTCGCCGATGGCGACGTGAGTTTTGCCGATGTCGTCGGCGGTACCGAAATGGGTGGCCTGGACGTAACCGCCAACGCCATCGACTTGGGTGGCAACGTCACCACCAGCGGCAACCAGCATTACGTGGGCGAGGTGAATCTGACCAGCAACCTCACGCTGGCGACCAATAACAACAGCGACATTCATTTTGAAGACACGCTGAATGGCGCGCACTCACTGACCTTGAGCGCCGGCACCGGCGTGGTCAGCTTCGACGACACGGTCGGCGGCACCGCCACCCTGACCAGCCTGAGCATTAACAGCGGCAACAGCACGATCAACATCGGTGGCAACGTATCAACCACCAACAGTCAGTTGTACAGCGGCGCGGTCACACTGACGAACAACGCAACCTTCAGCTCCAGCAACGGCAACATCACCTTCAACAACACGGTGAGTGGTGACGATGGTTCGCAATCGCTGACCTTGTCGAACGCGAGCGGTACCGCAATTTTTGCCGATGCCATCAGTAATCTCGCCAGCGTCACTGCCAACCATGCGGTCAGTCTGGCGGGCGATGTCACCACCAGTGGCAACCAGAGTTATGTCGGCGCAGTGACCTTGAATGACGACGTCACGCTGGAAACCACCAGCAACGGCAGCGTTACCTTTTCGGGTGCGGTCAATGGCAACAACAACGCTGGTGACGGTGAAGAATCGCTGACACTGACCACTGGAACCGGCGCGGTCATATTTAATTCATCGGTTGGCAACATCGATGCGCTGGAATTCCTGGACGTGACCAGTTCAAACAGCGCGGTCACATTGGGTGGCAACGTCACCACCGACGGCGATCAGAACTACGCGGGCAACGTCACACTCACTAATAACGTGACGTTGACGACAACAGCCGCGAGCAACGGCAACATTGATTTTGGCGGCACCGTCAACGGCTTTACCGGCGACGCCGACGGTGAATCGTTAACGCTGGTGGCCGACGGCGATGTCAGCTTTGCGGGCGTTGTGGGCGGCATCGAACTGGGTGGTCTGGATGTCAGCGCGAATGCCATTGCACTGGGCGACAACGTAACGACCAGTGGCAATCAACGTTACGACGGCGCAGTGACGTTGAATCAGGACCTCACGCTGGAAACCACCAGCAACGGCAACATCACCTTCACCAGTGCCAGCACCGTGAATGGCAACGGCGGTGGCGCCAAAGATTCACTGACGCTCAGTACCGGAACCGGCACCGTCACCCTGAATGGCGTGATGGGCAACACCGACAGTCTGGCGAGTCTGAATGTCACCAGCGCCGACAGCTCGGTCAGCATCGGCAGCAGCGCCATCACCACCGAAGGCAGCCAGATTTACAGCGGCGTTGTGACGCTGACCGATAGCGCGGCGCTCACATCCAACAATGGCAACATTACCTTCAGCGAAACCGTCGATGGCGACGACGGCACCCAGTCGCTGACGTTATCGACCGCCAACGGCACCGCCATCTTTGCCGATGCGGTCGCCGATCTGGCCAGCTTGACCGCTAACCATGCGGTCAGTCTGGCAGGCAATGTCACCACCAGCGGTAACCAAAGTTACGGCGGCGCCGTCACACTGAACGACAGCCTGACACTGCAAACCACCAGCAACGGCAGCATCACCTTTGACGGCACCGTGAACGGCAACGGCAATGCAGGCGACGGCAAAGAAGCGCTGACGCTGAATACAGGAACCGGCGCAGTGGCCTTCAATGCCGCCGTAGGCAATATTGACAGCCTGGCGTCGCTGAACCTCGCCAGCGCCACTGGGTCAATCACCCTGGGTGGCAACGTCAGCACTGTAAACGCCCAGACCTACGGCGGTAACGTCACGCTGGATAACGATGTCACGCTGCAAACAAGCAACAGCAACATCAGTTTCAACGGCACTGTGAATGGCAACAGCGCCGGTGATAAAGAAGCGCTGACGCTGACCACCGGAAGCGGCGCGGTTACCTTCAGTGCTGACGTCGGCGATAGCGATAGCCTGGAATTTTTGAACGTCACCAGTGCAACCGGTTCAACCAACCTGGGCGGCAACGTCACCACCGCAGGCGCTCAAACCTACGCCGGCACGGTGGCATTGGACGGCGGCATTACCCTGACCGGCACACAGGTGAATTTCACCAATGCGGTGGCCGGCGATGGCGACGACAGCCTGAGCATTGACGCAGCGCTGAATTTGGACAGCAGCCTGAGCGGCATCACCACCCTGAGCGTGAGCGGCACGTCCAACCTGGCGGGCAATGTCACTTCCAGCGGTGCGCAGTCTTATACCGGTGCCGTGACCTTGGACAGCGACGTTACGCTGCAAACCAGCGACGATGACATCACCTTCACCAGCACGGTGAATGGCAACGGGGCTGGCGACAAAGAATCGCTGACGCTGACGACCGGAACCGGCGCGGTCGTGTTCGGTTCAGCGGTTGGCAATACCGACAGCCTCGAATTCGTGAACGTCACCAGTGCGACCGGCTCGACCCAGCTGGGCGGCAACGTCACCACCACAGGCACACAAACCTACAGCGGCGCCGTCACCCTGACCGACGCCGTTGCCCTGCAAACCACCAACAGCGCTATCAACTTCGGTTCAACGCTCAACGGCAGCCAGACCTTCAGCGCCAACGCTGGCTCCGGTACCGTGACCTTCGCCAATACCGTGGGCAACAGCGCGGCGCTGACCAGCCTGGCGGTGACCGGCGCTACCATTCAGTTGGGTGGAAACGTCACGACGTCCGGTGTGCAAACCTACACCGGCGCGTTGTCGTTGACTGGCGACGTTGACCTCACCACCATTAATAACAACATCACTTTCAGCAGCAACCTGGCCGGCAACAGCCACAGCCTGGGCATCGATGTTGGCAGCGGTAATTTCAGTTATCAGCAACTCGTCGGTTTGCAGAATCTGACCATCACCGAAGACGACATTCTGATCGACAAGAACATTACGACCACCGGCAGCCAGACCTACAACGGAGAAGTCACCTTATCCGGCGCGCGTGATCTGGACGGCAGCCTGATTCAGTTCAACGACATCGTGACTGGCGATAACACCAATGGCCTGACCATCACCGGCGATCTGAATCTGCAAGGTGCGATGACCAACGTCGCCAGCCTGGACGTCACCGGTGAATCCACTTTGGCCGCCAGCGTTACCACCAGCGGCAGCCAGACATACCAAGATGCCGTCGCCATCAACGGCAGCGCCACCCTGACCAGCGCTAACAGCGACATCATTTTTGAAGACACGCTCGACGGCCCCGGTGCGCTGACACTGACCGCCAACAATGGCAGCATCAATTTCGGCGGCGCTGTCGGTGCGGGCAGCGCCTTAGCCAGCCTGACCATCAACGCCGACGACATCGACCTGAGTCACAACATCACCACCAGCGGCAGCCAGAGCTACAACGGTGTCGCAACCTTGGGTGCCAACGTCAGCCTGAGCACAAGCAACAGCGACATCACCTTCAGCGAAACCCTGAGCGGCAGCCACACTCTGACGCTGAATGCTGGCAGTGGCGATGTCGAGTTTGGTGACACGGTTTCGCTGACCAGCCTGACCGCGACCGGCGACAGCATCACGCTGAACGCCAATGTCACCACCTCGGGCAGCCAGACTTACAACGGCGCGGTCGTGCTGAACAACACCCTGGAACTCACCACCACCAACAGTGATATCAGCATCAATGGCAGCGTGGATGGCCTGGGTGTGGGTGCACAGTCACTAACGTTCGATACCGGCAGCAACGGCAATATTCTGGTGACCGGCGCCATTGGTGCCACAACGCAACTGGCGAACCTGGACATCGATAACGCCAACAACAGCACTTTTAACAGCACCATCTCGCTGGCGAATAATTTCACTCAAACCCTGGGTAACGGCACAACCACTCTGGGTGGCGCCATCGCGGCCGACAACATCAGCCTGACGGTGAACGGCCTGACGCTGAACAACATCAGCCTTAACACCAGTGCTACCAACGGCAACATCACCTTGAATGTGGACGATCTGCTGACAGTGGGCGGCAGCACCACCATCAATGCCGGTACCGGTACCGTTTCACTGGCACCTTCCACCGCAAGCAACACCGTACACATCTGCCGCGACACCACCTGCGTTGGCAGCTTCGACACCACTTACGATCTGGGCGATCTTTCAATCACCGCCCAGACCATTCAGTTTGGCCGCAACACCCACAGCGGGGTGATCACCCTCGAAGGCATCAACTTCGATTACATCCTGCAGGTGATCAACAACGCCAACATCGTCGTCACCGGCAATCTGGATGGCACCAACGGCGGCGCACTGGTGTTGAATCCGGGCGCCGGCAATGCGTTGCTGCAAGGCGGTCAGGTGCATACCCAGTACCACCAGAACTACAACTCCAACGTCTTGCTGAGTGGCAATTTCTCGTTGTTGAGTGAGGAAGGCGACATCACCATTACCGGAGACCTGAGCAGTGCCACCTCCGGCAACCTGACGCTGAACACCAACTCAGACAGCACGGGTGGCGTTGGCGATATCGTTTTCAGCGGTAGCATCAACAATCTCAATGACCTGACCATTGTCGAAGCGCAAAACGTCAACCTCGGCGGTACCGTCGATATCGATGGCGATTTCGATCTGCAAAATGCCTTGGGTACGCTGACCTTGGTGGACGGCCTGGAACTGACCGCCGCCAACATTGGCCTGAACGCCGACACCATTACGTCCACCAACGCCACGCCGATTGAACTGACCACGCTGAACAACGGCGACATTGATCTGATCACCGACCATCTGACCATTTCTGGCGATCTCAATATGGAAGTCGGTACCGGCACGATCACGCTGGCACCGCAAGACAGCAGCTCGCATCTGGAATTGTGCAGTGGCGCTTCCTGTGCTGGCACGGTGGGTGACGGTGCCGAATACGACATCGGCTCCGGCTTCACCTTCAACGCCGAAGCGCAATTCCAGGTCGGCCAAACCAATCACACCGGCGACATTACGCTGTACGGTTTCTCAGCCAGTTACGATCTGACTCTGGCTAACACCGGTGCGGGTGCCATCACCTTTGATGGCGAATTCGACAGCACCCACAGCCTGACGCTCAGCTCTGGCAGCGGCGGTGTCATCATTGCTGACAACATCACGCTGGGCGGTGATTTGGCGATCACCGCTGACGGCGGCACCGGAACAATTACCCTGGGCGCGGCGACCATCAATACCGACGGTGCCCAGTCGTACACCGGCGCGGTTGAATTGGCCGGCACCACCAGTCTGGTCACTGATAACGCCGACATCGATTTCAGCAGCACCATCGATGGCAATGAAAGCCTGAGCATCAACACCGGCACCGGCGATGTTGATTTTAACGGCGCGGTCGGCGCGACCACGCCGTTGGCGTCGCTGACCGTCAATGGCGGCGACATCACGTTTACCAACATCACCACCAACGGCACCTTGTCGCTGTCGGCGCAGAACACGCTGAATTTTAATCCGGGCACTTCCCTGGACGCCGGCGGCGCGCTGACCCTGGCGGTCAATCAGGCGGGCAGCGCCGCAGGCGTGACGCTGGATCTGAACGGTCTGACGCTTGATGGCAGCAGCATTACTCTGCAAGGCAGCGGTGTTGATCGTCTGCAAGGTTACGACAACGTTGCCAACACCTGGGCCGTTACCGGTAGCACCAGCGGTACCTTGAACAACGCGAGTTTGGCCGTTGGCGCTGGCTTCACCGGCTTTTCGGAACTGCTCGGTGGCGACACCGGCGACACCTTTAACATCAGCGGTGTCTACAACGGCAATCTGATCGGCGGCAGCGGCAACGATCGCTTCAACCGCACCGGCACCGGCCGGGTAACCGGGCAGATCAACGGTGGCGCGGGCAGCAACACTTATGACGTCTCCGGCACCAGCAGCCCGGTGACCTTGGTGTTTGGTCAGGGTTTCAGCAACATCCAGACGCTGCTTGGCAACGGCGATATTTTGCAGGGCAGTGGTTCCACCGCCAGCAACTGGACACTCAGCGGCAACGACAGCGGCACCCTGGGTGTCGGCGCCAGCAACGTCAGTTTCGATGGTTTCAGTCACGTGATCAGCGGGCTGGGCGGCACCAATACCTTTGTCTCCAACGGTCAGTACACCGGCACGGTGGAAATTCGTGGCGGCGACAACCGCTGGCATTACACCGCGGGCAAGAAGTTGACCCAAGGCCAGGTTACCGGCTCGGGCACACTGTTTATCCCGCGTCGCGACAACGGCACTTCGGGCAATATGTCAGTCAGCAACAGCGATCTGTTCCTGCCCAGCTTGACCAGTTTCGTCGGCAATCTGTTCATTGGCGGCGTCATCACGCCGGGCACCTTGCCGCTGAACGCCAATTTCAGCAGCATCGCCATCAACGCCAACCAACTGACGTTGAATAACGTTATCGAGACCGGCGGCAACCTGGTGTTGCTGGCGTCAGAAATAATCCTTACCGGTGCATCCATTAGCAGTGGCGGTGACGTCAGCTTCGTGGCAACCGGTTCCTTCTGCGATGTGTGCAGCGGTTTGAGCGGTTCGGGCAACGTCATCGTTCAGCAGGAAACGCTGGTGGAAGCCGAAGGCGGCCAGATCATTGCCGCCGGTGGTGTCACCCAATCAGACAACCTGATTCTGGACTTCAACGGCGGCGCCTTTGAATTGGCCGTCAGCCAGGAGCAGCAGGAAACCTCGCAACCCAGTGGTTTGTCGAACGCCACCGGTGTGGCGTTGAGCGCCAACACTAACGCCTTCATCAATCGGCTGGGTTTGGAAGTGGTCAGCGTCGCGGTGAACTTCAGCAACCCGGCAGCGGCGGTTTTGGGTGTCCGGGCGATCGAAGTGGTTGACCTGGCGTTGTTCGAAGAAGACCTGACGCTGTTCGGCCGCATGGGCGAAGGTGTGGCGCTGGCGTTTGCCCAGTGTGAAGAAATTGAAGGCTGTACGCCCGATGTAACGGCGGACGAATTGACCGCCTCCATCGACGAATTGCAGCAACGCATCGATCAGCTGGAAAGCGAACTGACCACCACCAGCGATGTCGAACGCCGCGAGCAGATTCAGACCTTGCTGGCTGGCTTCCGGTCGCAGCAGGCGGAGTTCAGCACCTACCGCAGCGATTTGCAGTCGTTCACCGGCTTCGAGGAATTGATGGATGAAGAACTCGGCACCGACCAGGAAATCGACATGGAAGCGGTTGAACGTCAGTTGGCGGTGATCGAAACCATCTACACTCGGGTGCGTTTCCTGGAGAACCTGCAATTCAACACCGAGCGGCGTGAGCATTTTGCCGACGCCACCGGTCTGGATTTGAGCGAAGAGCGTTTGAACGAGATTATTGAAAGCACGCTGGCGGTAGCCGCCCGCGCTGAAGCCCAACTCGAGACCTTGTTGGACTGATGGTCGGATGGCTATGAACCGAATTGCCCATCGCCTGTTGTCTGTCGTGTTGCCGCTTTGGTTAGTCGTCCAAAGCGTGGCGGCGGAAGACGCACCGGCGACCGACGCTTTAGACGCCGAAACGGTGGTGGACGAAGCGGCAGAAGCAGAAGCGCCGGCCACCGATCTGGCAACCGAGCTGCAGTTGCTCGAAGACGTTCAGGCCGGGCTGGCACTGGCACTGGCCGCCTGTGCCGAAGAGGCGTATTGCGTGACCGCGTTGAACGAACAGGAAATGCAGCACATGCGCGACGACCTGGACGCGTTACTGGCCGAGCGCGATATGCCCGAAGACGGCGAGTTGCGGCAGCGGTTTTTGGCCCTGCTCGATGAGCAGGAACAGATGCAACAAAGCGTGGTCCAAGTGATCGCGGATATCGACCGGGATGCCCTGGATGGTGCCTGGTCGGACCAGTTTGAAATTGACGAAATCGTCGTCGGGCCGCAGGTGCCGTTTCCGAATGCGGATGTGCCATTGAGCCGATTTGAAGACCTTAACCAGCCCCTACCCATTGAGTAGGACTCGAACGAAGGAAGCTATTCATGTCTACCCAAACCAAAAAATTAGCCATTCTGTTTGCCGACATCGTGGGCAGCACGCGGCTATATGACAGCCTGGGTGACGAACGCGCACGCAAGATCGTCGCGGTCACTTTGGACATGCTCTCTGAGGTGGTCACTCGCTATCAGGGCACCGTCGTCAAAATGATCGGTGACGAAATCATGTGCACCTTCGATGACGCCGAAATTGCCACCAAGGCCGCCTGCGACATGCAGGAAACCATCGAAGACGCCATCAACGACAACGTAAACGAAGTGCCGGTGACCATCCGCGTCGGCTATCAGTTTGGCCCGTGCGTACTGGAAGACGGCGACGTGCATGGCGATGCCGTTAACGTGGCGGCGCGCATGGCGTCGCAAGCCAAGTCGCGACAAATCATCACCACCGCTGAAACAGTCAAACTGTTGCCGCCGCTGCTGCGCGACAGCGCCCGGGTGGTCGATTACGCCGCCATCAAAGGCAAGGGCGAAATGGAAATTGCCGAAATCATCTGGCAGGAAGAAGACGTTACCCGCATGCAGGTGGACGTTGCGTCTGTGTCGGGCAACCAGGGCCACAGCGCTCAGTTGCAACTGGAATACAACGGCACCCAGATTCAGCTCAGCCACCAGCGCGAATCGGCGGTGTTGGGACGCAGCAACACCTGTGACATTCCGGTCGCCGAAGCGCTGGCGTCGCGTCAGCACGTGCGCATTGAGCTGCGCCGCGACCGCTTTGTGCTGATCGACCAAAGCACCAACGGCACCTACGTTCAGGCCGAAGGCAGCGCTCCGGTTTATGTGCGTCGCGACGAACTGGTGTTGACCGGCAACGGCGTTATCAGTCTGGGCCGCGCGCTCGATAACGATCCACAGGAACTGATCCGGTTCACACTGGAAGGCTGACGCCGCTTTGAGGGGAACAACAGGATGTTTGAAGCAAAGCCCGACGCTCAAGCGCACATCGCCCAATCCAGTGGATTGACCGACCGGGGCCTGGTGCGCCGCGTGAATGAAGACGCTTTTCTCGACTTGCCCAAACAGGGGCTCTGGGTCGTGGCCGATGGCATGGGCGGTCACGACGCCGGCGATGTCGCCAGCCGCATGATCGTTGAAACGCTGCGCACCACGCCGCTGGATGGCCCGCTGGCGCAACGGCTGGATCGCTTGGAAGACGCCGTCGAACAGGTGAACCAGCATCTGCTCAGCCGCAGCTATCACGACGACGGTCGGAAGCACATCATCGGCAGCACCATCGCTATTCTGATTGCGGAAAGCGATCATCTGGGCGCCATTCTGTGGGCCGGTGACAGCCGTATTTACCGGCTGCGCGGTGGCGAACTGGCGCAGTTATCGACCGATCATTCGCAGGTCGAATCCTATGTTCGCCAGGGCATCATCACGCGCGAACAGGCGCGTTCGCACCCGGAGCGCAACATCATCACACGGGCGGTGGGCAGCCAGGACGAGCTGTATCTTGAAGCCGATTTGTGTGAGCTCAACAGTGGCGACCGTTACTTGCTGTGCAGCGACGGTCTGACGCGCCACTTGGAAGATACCGAGATCGCCCGCCTGCTGGCCGAGGGCGAACCCAAGTCGGTGTGCCGACACCTGATCGACCTGACCCTGGAACGGGGTGCCAAAGACAACGTCACCGTCGTTGTCGTCGAGATCAACTAGAGCGAGTCGCAGCATGGCAACGGTTACCCCACAGCGCTTATTGCAGGATCTGGCCAACGCCGAACTGGCGTTGCCGGAATTGCAGTCCATCCTGCCCAGCCTGCTCAAGCAGGGCGCGTTCAGCGCCGAGCAATGGCTGACGGCGCTGGATCAGGCGGTCGCCGAAGGCTGGATGGGCGAGGATTTCGCCGAACGCATCAAAGACATTCCCGGCTGGAACCCGGACGCGCCCGATGGCGCCGACACCCTGGACGATGACGACGCCGTTACCGTTATCGCGCATCACGACCGTGCCGACCCGCTGAGCGAAGAAGAAAGCGAACAGATGACGGTCATTGCGTTCCCGGAAGCGCCACCGAACCAGACTGAGATCGACGACGACCAGATGACCGTCATCGCCGATCACCGTCCGCCGGGTAATGACGATGACGAAGAAATGACCGTCATCGCCAACCCCGACGACGATGAAGACGAAGACCGCACCGTCATCAACACCAGCACCACCGGCCAGACCTCGACCGGCGGCACCATGCACACCACCGGCGCGCAGACCTCGACCACCGACAACACCTCGCAACGCTCCTGGGATTTGCCCGGTGCTACCAACCCGCAACTGCAAAACCTCGGTCCGGGCTCGATCATCAAAGACCGCTTTATTCTCGACAAAGTGCTCGGCGCCGGCGGCATGGGCAAGGTGTTCCAGGCGCGCGATTTGTTGAAGGTGGAAGCCAGCGACAGCAACCCGTTCGTCGCCATGAAAGTCTTGACTGAAGACTTTAAAGCACACCCTAAAGCCTTCGTCGCGTTGCAGCGCGAAGCCAGCCGCCAACAAAAACTGGCGCACCCCAACATCGTCACGGTGTTCGATTTCGACCGCATCGGCATGACCGGCACCCAGGTGTTCATCACCATGGAATTGCTGGTCGGTAAACCGCTGGATTCGTATATCCGCAAAGTGGTGCGGCCGCGCGGCGGGCTGCCGTTCGACGAAGCCTTTCCGATCATTAAACAGTTGGGCGCGGCGCTGTCTTACGCGCACCAACGCAACATCGTGCACTCGGATTTCAAACCCGGAAACGCCTTCCTGTGTGACGACGGTGCGGTGAAAACGCTCGATTTTGGTATCGCCCGAGCGATCAACGTGCGGGTCGTGGACGACGACACAAACGACAGCAGCGACAACACCGACACCCAAAGTGACGATTTCGACGCCGGTTCACTCGGCGCATTAACACCGGCCTACGCCTCGCTGGAAATGCTGCAAGGCAAAGACCCATCGACTCAGGACGACTTGTACGCCCTGGCCTGCGTCGCCTACGAACTGCTGACCGGCTATCACCCGTTCAACAAAAAATCGGCCACCAAAGCGATGGAAGCCAGCCTGGTGCCAGCGCCGATCAAGGGTTTGAAAACGCGGCAATGGCGCGGCTTGATGCACGGTCTGGCGTTTGAAAAAGACAAGCGCACCGAAACGGTCGAAGACTTCCTCGAAGAGCTGGAAGGCAAGGCCAATTACTACAAAAACCCCTGGGTGGTCGGGCCGGCCTTTGCGGTTATTTTTGCCGTGGCGGCGTATAACCCGGTGTCGAATTATCTCGATAACCGCCGTATCGAAGCGATGATCGACGACGTACTGACCGGCGAACCACAGGTGCTTGAAGACACCATCGACGTGCTGCCGAGCATGGACGTCAACGCCCAGAACCGCATCACCGACAGCGGCCGCGACATCTTCCAGTCGTACTTCCGCGAGCGGGTAGACGCGGTGGTCAACCTCGACGAACAGCACTACGACTTCGACGCGGCCGTGCGCGAACTGACGCGCATGGAACGGCTCTACCCCGACTCAGTGGCGCTCGACACCCTGCGCGGCCACCTCGAACTGCAACGCAACCGCTATCTGCTGCAACTCAGTCAGCAACTGAACCAGGCGCTTGCCAATGAATGGTTACTGCCCGGCGACGGCGGCGAGGGCAACAGCATTGGCGCCGTGCTCGAACGCGTCGCTCGGGTATCGCCGCAACACGCCTTGCTCAGCGACCCGCGCGTGCCGGATCTGTACGCCACGGTAGCGCAGGAAGCGATCAACCTGAGCGAGCTGGACAAGGCCGAGCAATTCCTCGGTGTCGGCCTGGCGCACATGCCGGACGACATCGACCTGATCAATACCCAAGACCGTTTGATGCTGGCGCGCCAGGATCAGCAACGTCAGCAACGTATTGCTCAATTGCAGCAACAGTTCGGCGACGCCCGAGCACAGCCGGTGAGCTGGCGGGATTTTGTCGAGCAGCACGACGCCATTGTCGAACTGTCGCAACTGGCACCGGGCGACCGGGCGTTGCGTCTGCTCGCCAATCTGGCCGCCCCGGCCGCCGCGTCGGCACTGAACGAAACCAGCGTGCGTGAACCGGTGAATCAGGATTTGCTGCTGGCGCTGAGCGTATCGCACCGCGACCTGAACGAAGATGACGCGCTCGACCAGATGGCCCAACGGCTGCAACAACGGTTGCAGTCGCCGGAAATGGACGCCCGCTGGGAAGCCGATGTCTACGGCCTGTTGCAACGCTTGCAGGCCGAACGCAGCCGCAGTTATCCGCCGCTGGTACAGGCGCGTGAGCAATTGGCCGCACTTTACTTGCAGCGCATCGATGAACTGGAACAGGCGCAGCGGTTCAGTCTGGCCGAAGCGGTGCTTGATCGCATTGACCGTTTCAATCTGAACGAGCCGAAACTGGCGTCGGCGCGCGAGCGCATTGAGACCGCCTACAACCAATTCCTGGTCGCGCGTGAAGCCGCCGCCCAACAGGCGCGCATCGAAGGCATGCAAAGCGATTTGCTGGTCGAAGCTGAAGCGCGCGCTGTGGACGAAGCCGAACAGACGCTCGCCGAACTGCGGCGCTACCTCGACAACGACGATCCGTTCCTGACCATCACCGCTGCCGATGCCATGGCCGAGGCGTATCTGGAATTGACCGAAGGGCTGGGTGCGCAGGGCGAGTACCGCGCCGCCACGCGCATGGCCGACCGGGGGTTGACCATCGCGCCGAACGATCTGCTGTTGCAGAACACGCGCGAGCAATTTCTGGTGGAAGCCAACATTGTCGACTTGAACGGCCTGTTCGGCGATTCGGATCATTTCGATACCCCGGCAGCGCAGGTGATGATCGATGAAATCCGCACCTTCGCGCCGGCGCGTTACCCGGACCTGGAACGACAATACACCCTGATGCTGGTCGAGCGGGTGATGGCTATGTCTGACGACGACCGCAAACAGGCAGAAAGTCTGGCGACGCGCGCCAGCATTCTGTTCCCGGGCAGCGCTCAGTTGACCCAGTTACGCGCTGAACTGGCACCGCCGCCCTGGACCGAAGGCCGCACCGCAAGGGTGGCGTTATCGACCGGCCGGTTGACCGAAGCGAGCAACATTCTGGCGTCGTCCAAAGAGCAGCTGCCGGAGCATCCGGAAGTGCTCGATTTCGAAAAAGACCTGACCGCCCGCATTGCCGACGCCGAAGCCCAATACGCCCAGTTCGAGGCCAGCCTCGACGCCCAGCAATACGAACAGGCGCGTGAGCAACTGTCGGCCGCCCGTCAGATGTGGACCGACAACCAGGAATACCGCAGCGCCATTTCCACGCTCAGCCAGCAGATGGCGCAACAGCGTTGGCAGGGCCGGATTCTGCAACGCGACGTCGATATCCGCACCTTGCGGACGCAATCGGAATTGACCGGCGCCGACATTACCGCGCAATCCTGGGTGCCAGTCACCAGCTCGCGGCCGTGCACCGAAGATTTGGGCGGCTACGGCCGGCGTGCCCGCGCCATCTGTTTCGACATGCTGCACGATCAGGTGCGCGGCCCATTGATGGTGGTGATTCCACGCTCCGGCGGCCGCAGCTTCGCCATGAGCAAGTACGAAATCTCCAACGAGGATTACAACAAATACTGTTTCCTTAGCGGCCAGTGCCCGGTTGACGATTCACTGGACAAAGACCTGCCACGCACCGGCCTGAGCTTCGCCCAGATCAGCGAATACGTGGATTGGGTTGCCGAACGCACCGGCCAGACTTATCGCCTGCCGACGCTGGAAGAATGGCATTACGCTGCCGATGCCGCCGGCCAACCGCCGCCGCGCGACTACAATTGTCGGGTGCGACTCGGCGGCCAGGTGTTGAAAGGCGACCAGATCAACCGCGTCTCGACCGGCCACCAAAATGGCTGGGGTTTGCAAAACGTCATCGGCAACGCTCAGGAAATTGTCTTCCAGGGCGATACCCGTTTGGCGGTGGGCGGTTCTTTCCAGGATCCGCACGCAGAATGCGGACTCGACTTGACCCGTCCATACACCGGCAGCGCCGACAACCTCACCGGTTTCCGACTGTTGCTGGAAGAGGTGCTGCCGCCGCCGTTACAGACCGTTAGCCAGTGACCGAGCCTTCAGCGCCAGGAAGAATGAAGATGCCAACCAATTTGAAAACCTTATCGCGCCAATACGCCAACGGTACCTTGAGCAAGGAAGAATACCGCCAGGCCAGAATGGACTTGCTGGAACGCGTCCACGAAGACGACACCACCCGGCCGCAAACGACGCTGCGTTCGCGTACTGGCGAACGCCAGCAAAGCGAGGGCGATGAGCTTTAGTCTGGCCTGAACGGCGCAGTGCGAGTGATCGATTGCTGCAACGCATTGTTCACTAACGCTCGACATTCGCCGTGATAAACTACGCGCTCCCGCCGATTCCTGGCGGGGCCGATCGGTTCGATCGTTCTGTTGTTACCCTTTCCATGAGGCTGTCATGTCCCTGCCTATCATCGCTTTGGCTGTTGCCGCTTTTGGCATCGGCACGACCGAGTTTGTCATTCTGGGTTTGCTTACCGCGGTGGCGGCTGATCTGAACGTCAGCATTCCGGCGGCCGGGCATCTGGTGTCGAGCTACGCCATTGGCGTGGTGGTTGGCGGGCCGATTCTGGCGGTGCTGACGGCGCGCTGGCCGCGGCGGCCGACCTTGATTGTGCTGATCAGCATCTTTCTGCTCGGCAATGTGCTCTGTGCCCTGGCGCCGAATTACTGGAGTTTGATGGTGGCGCGCGTGGTAACGGCGTTGTCGCACGGTGCCTTTTTCGGCATTGCCGCTGTAACCGCCGCGAGTCTGGCGGCGCCGGACAAACGTGCGCAGGCGATCTCGTTGGTGTTTGCCGGTCTGACCTTGGCCAACGTCTTGGGTGTGCCGGCAGGCGCGGCCATCGGTCAGGCGTTTGGCTGGCGCGCGACCTTTGCCGGTGTGGTGATTATCGGCGTGTTGGCGGTGCTGGCGATGATGCGCTGGTTGCCGACCGGGTTGCAGCCGAGCGCTGGCGGTATCGTCGGTGAATTCCGGGTGTTGCGGCAGGCGTCGGTATTGCTGGCGTTGGGGTTGAGTGCCTTGGCGTCGGTGTCGATGTTCACCGTGGTGACTTTTATTGAGCCGATGCTGCGCGATCTGACCGGCATTGGCGGTTTGTGGATCAGTGTGGTGATGGGCGTGTTCGGCGTCGGTTTGACGGCCGGGTCCATTTTCGGCGGCCGCCTGGGGCACCACGCGGTGATTCCGGTGCTGGTCAAACTGATGATCGGTATTGCCGTCATGCTGGCGTTGCTGGCGGCGGTGATCGGCTGGTTGCCGTTGGCGATGCTGGCGATTTTTGGTTGGGCAGCGCTGTCGTTTTCCATCGTGCCGTTGCTGCAATTGCTGGTGGTCGATCAGGCCGGCGACGCGCCGAATCTGGCGTCAACGCTGAACCAGAGCGCGTTTAATTTAGGCAACGCTGCGGGCGCGGCCCTCGGTGGCTTGGTGATCAGTCTGGGCGCGTCGATGCAGTGGATTCCGCTGGTCGGCGCGTTGGTCATTCTGCTTAACGCTGGCTTGGTGTGGTTGACTGGCCGCGCCATGCGCCGCCAGTCGCAACAATCGTTGGCCGCCGTATGATGCTGTGGTTTCTCATTGCCATCGCCGCAGGCTTGGCGGCGTTGGTCTGGAGTGCCGACCGGTTCGTGCTCGGCGCGGCCGTCACTGCCCGGTATCTGGGTTGGTCGCCGTTGATCATCGGCATGGTGGTGATCGGCTTTGGCACGTCGGCGCCGGAAATGACGGTTTCGGCGTTGGCTGCCTGGCAAGGCCAGAGCGGTTTGGCGCTGGGTAACGCCTTCGGTTCGAACATTACCAACATCGCTTTGATTCTGGGTGTGACGGCGTTGATCAGCCCCATCGCCGTGCAATCGCGCGTGTTGCGCGTTGAATTGCCGGTGCTGACCGGCGTTACCTTGCTGGCCTTTGCGCTGTTGGCAGACGGTCGCATCGGTCGCTTGGATGCCGTCGCGTTGCTGTTGGTATTTGCCGGTTTGATCGGCTGGATGCTGTGGCAGGCGAGGCGGGCCTCTGACGATGCGCTGGCGGCCGACGCCGATCAGGCTCTGGCGGCGCAAGCGTTGTCGCGCGGGCGGGCATTGTTCTGGCTGGTGTTCGGGCTGCTCGTGCTGGTGTTCAGTTCGCGTTTGCTGGTGTGGGGCGCGGTGGGCATTGCCACTCAGTTGGGCGTCAGCGATCTGGTGATTGGTCTGACCATTGTTGCCGTCGGTACTTCGTTGCCGGAATTGGCGTCGTCGGTGTTGGCGGCGCGGCGCGGCGAACACGATCTGGCGTTGGGCAATATTCTTGGCTCCAACCTGTTCAATACCCTGGCGGTGGTCGGGCTTGCTGGAGTGATCCGGCCGTTGCTGGCCGAGCCGGTGTTGTTGTCGCGCGATCTGGTGGTGTTGGTCGCGCTGACGCTGGCGCTGTTTCTGCTCGGCATGGGGCGGCGTGGTCGGCCCGGTCGTATTAATCGTTGGGAGGGCGGTGTGTTGCTGGCCGCTTTTGTCGGCTACACGGTCTGGCTTATCGCCAGCGTCTGAACGCTGGGTTCAATCGGGCGCCGTACCGGTTCGTGCTAGGCTCCCGTCGTTTGTTTGCTGTCGTTAGGATTCTTCATGCCCACTGCCATCGCCAGACCGATCGCCATTCTGATTCTGATCACCGCTGCAACCATGTTTGCAGGCAACCACGTTGCCGCCCGTCTGGCGTTCGACGACGGTACCGGTCTGTTGCTGGCGATTCTGGCGCGCGGTGGTGTGGCGTTGTTGATTATGACGGTGCTGGCGCTGTGGCAGGGGCATCGTTTTCGCGTTCCGGCCGGTAAGCGCGGCTGGCAGGTGTTGCTGGGGCTGATGATTGCCGGCCAGAGTCTGTGCCTGTATTCGGCGGTGGCACGGGTGCCGGTGGCGGTGGCGCTGCTGGTGATGAACACCTGGCCGATCTTGCTGGTGTTGTTGAATTGGGCGATCACCCGTCGGCCGCCGTCGTGGCGACTGGTGTCGATCATGGCGCTGATTCTGGCTGGCGTTGTGTTGGTGTTGGATGTGCCCGCCTGGTTGGCTGACCCGGCTGGCATGGGGCCGAACTGGTTGCCCGGCGTGGCGTTTGCGCTTGCCGCTGCCTGCTTTTTTACCGTCGCCATGTGGACTACGGATCACCGGCTTGCCGGTATGCCCGGCTCAGTGCGGTCGGTGTTTACCATGTTCACGGTGCTGATCGTTATGGTGTTCGGTGGCCTGTTCAGCCTGGTGCCGGGCGGGTTGGATGTGCCAACGGCGACTCAGGGTTGGGTCGGGTTGGCGTTGCTGGCGCTGCTGTATGGCACCGGCTCGACACTCTTGTTCGTGCTGGCGCCACGGTTGGACATGGCGCGCAACGCTCCGGTGGTGAATTTCGAGCCAGTGGCGTCGCTGATTCTCGGCTTTATCGTGCTCGGCCAGACGTTGTCGCCGTTGCAGTTGCTCGGCGGTGCCGTGGTGATTTGCGGCATTGTCTGGCTGAGCCTGGTGCGCGAGCTCTGACGCAGTGCCAGCCGTTACGGCTGGCCGGGAATGCCGCTCTGGCTCGGTTCGATCATCGTCAGTGGGATGTGCCGTTGGTAGAAGGTATCCAGCGGCATCGAAATGCCACTTTGAGTGACGATGCGCACGTGTTTGCGTTGCAGGTCTCGCGGACCAGCCACGCCGCACGAATGCGCCAGAATCCCCAAAAAGTGCACCATCTGAGCGTGATAATGCGCCACCCGTTCGGCTTTGTCGGCCGGCACTAAACCGCGTTGCAGGCGCGGGTTGTGCGTGGTGACGCCAGTCGGGCAGGTGTTTTTGTTGCATTGCAGCGACTGCACACAGCCGAGCGCGAACATAAAGCCGCGCGCTGACACGATGAAATCGGCGCCGGTCGCCAGCGCCCAGGCGACCTTCGACGGCACCATCAATTTACCGGACGCGACAATTTTAATGCGCTCGCGCATGCCTTCCGATTTCAGCGTATCGACCAGCCACGGCAGGCTTTCCTTGATCGGCAAACCGACGTAATCCATCAACGGTTGGGGCGCTGCGCCGGTGCCGCCGTCGGCGCTGTCGAGGGTGATGAAGTCGGGCGCGTATTCCAGGCCGCGTTCTTTGATGCGGCGCAGCAACGCCACCAGCCAGCCGGTTTCGCCGAGCACGCATTTGAAGCCGACCGGCTTGCCGGTAACGCGGCGCACGCGAACGATCATGTCGAGCAAATCGTCGGGTTGTTCGATGTCCAGATGACGGTTCGGGCTGATCGAATCTTCGCCTTCGGGAATGCCGCGCGCCCGGGCAATTTCTTCGGTGACTTTTTCGCCCGGCAGAATGCCGCCTTTGCCGGGTTTGGCGCCCTGGCTGAGTTTGATTTCGAACATCCGCACGCTGTCGTGCGCGGCAATTTCGCGCAGTTTTTCGTCGCTCAGATTGCCGTTCTTATCGCGCACGCCGTACTTGGCAGTGCCGATTTGAAACACCAGATCGCAACCGCCTTCCAGGTGAAAGCGCGACAGTGCGCCTTCACCAGTGTTCATCCAGCAACCGGCTTTGGCGGCGCCGAACGAGAGTGCCCGCACCGCCGGTTCCGACAGCGCGCCGTAACTCATGCCGGAAATATTGAAGAAAGATTTCGGCTGGTAAGGGTGTTTGGCGTCGGGACCGATGGTGACTGGCAGCGGGTGGTCGGCGGTGTCTTCGAGTGTCGGAAAGGCATCGTTCATAAAGAACAGCGAGCCGACCGGTTCGAGCGAGCGCGTCGAGCCAAAGGCAATGGTGTTGTCGAGGTTTTTGGCGGCGCGGTATACCCAGGAACGTTCGGCGCGGTTGAACGGCAACTCTTCGCGATCCATGGCGAAAAAGTATTGCCGGAAAAATTCGCCCAGGTGTTCGAACCAGTAACGGAAGCGGCCGATAATCGGATAATTGCGACGAATGGTGTGCGTGCTTTGGCGGCGGTCGATGATGTACAGGCCGATCAATACCAGCCCCAGTACGATCAAACTGCCCAGAATCAACAGGCCGGAAAAGGCCAGAATGGTCAGACCCAATTGAGTGAACGATCCGGACATGCAAACGGCTCCTCGGATGCGGCGGTAAAAACCGGGCGCCAGCCTAACAAAATTGCGTGGTCACAGCGCTAATTAAGTAACCGAACGTCATTTGATGTCGCCACAAAGTTGGCCTGAACGGCCAGCTTGATTAGAGTAGCGCCAATCCACAAAGCGGACCCGCCATGACCCTGCACAGCCCGGTGCGCAGTGTGCAACTGCCGCCGCAACTCGAACCCGATCCGTTACTTGATGCCGCTACTGCCGGCGAACAACTGGCCGACTTTCTGCGTCGGCATCCGCGTACGCTGGTGCTCACGGGCGCGGGTGTCAGCACCGATTCCGGCATTCCCGATTACCGCGACGACCAGGGCGGCTGGAAGCGCAAGCCTCCGGTGCAGCATCAGGTGTTTATGGGCGACGCCGCCATGCGCCAGCGGTACTGGGGCCGCAGTCTGATCGGTTGGCCGTTGATGAAACGGGCGCAGCCGAATCCGGCGCATTTTTATTTGGCGCAGTTGGAGCAGCGTGGTTTTGTCAGCGGTTTGATTACGCAAAACGTGGATGGCCTGCATCAGCAGGCGGGCAGTCGTTCGGTGATTGATCTGCACGGCCGTGCCGATGCGGTGATTTGCATGAGTTGCGGCTACCAGTGTTCGCGCGCCGATGTGCACCAACGTTGCGACGAATTAAACCCGGACTATCGCCATTATCAGGCTGAGGTCGCGCCCGATGGCGACGCCGATCTGGAAGTCGATTTCAGTCGTTTTGTCGTGGCGAACTGCCCGCAATGCGACGGCCTGTTGAAACCGGACGTGGTGTTTTTCGGCGACAACGTACCGCGCGAGCGCGTTGCCGATGCCTTCGCGCAATTGGCCGAAGCCGATGCTCTGTTGGTGGTCGGTTCGTCGATGATGGTCTATTCCGGGTTTCGTTTTTGCCGCCAGGCGCATCAGGCCGGGCAGCCGTTGGCGGTGTTGAACCTGGGCCGAACGCGCGCCGATCCGTTGGTCGATCTGAAACTCAACAGCCGCATCGCCGAGGCTTTGGCGGTCGCGGTTGAGTTGCTGTAACGATCAACCGACGACGCAAAAAAATCCCGGAGCGGTGAACGAGCCGGTCCGGGAAAAGGCAGCATGAAATGCCACCGCTGAGTGGGGAATAAATTAAGCAGCGTCGCTTTCGGCGTCGGGTACCGCATGCGGGCCTTTGGTCTCGGTGTCGACTTTGCCAGCCGCCGCCTGAGCCGCTTGTTCGCGGGCGACTTCCAGTTGTTCGCGCAATTCGCTTTCTTCGGTTTTCAGGGTTTCGGCCTTCACCTGGTCTTTCTCGACCAGCTTCAGCAATTCGATGGCGTCGCCAATGCGGTTGGCCTGAATGTGCTCAACAGCTTCGCTTTTACGCTCTTCAATGGCTTCCACCTCGAGCAGTTTTTCCAGGATTTTGTCGAGCTTGTTATTGAGCTTCTGGATCTCTTTGCCGGCGTTTTCCAAGGTCTTACCTATCAGTTGATAATCCACGTTCCAACTCCCAGGGTGTGAGCGGCGGGGTTTTGAGCGCCGCTCGTGGTTCGATATTCGGTACTGGATATTATTACAGTAGTTGGGCGCCGACAACCCCGAGCTGCGGCGGCGTTTTGGTGCGTCGAATTGGCCGGTTGCCACCTTTTGAAGCGCCTTGTGTGACTGTGCAAGCCTGGCGGCCGGCGGCGTCGGGTGTTTTGGAAATGGCATGCGCCTTGCGTTGGCAAGGTCGCATTGAGTAGAAGCGGTCAGGTTCAGCGAACCCGGGCATTGCTCACTGTCGGATCTGCAGCCGCAATGGCTAACGGATCGGATGGGCATTGGCTTCTCTCGACCGCTTTCCCGCCTTGGTCCCACTCCGTTTCGGCTGCATCTGTTGCCCATTTCCCGAACACGGAGACACACCATGAACCCATCCGAATACAGCCTCGAAGAATTGCGCTTTGAATCCACCCTCGGTGGCGAAGGCGTTGAAACCCATGACCGCACGGTGCCGTTGATTGATCTGAGCGAGTTCGAGAACCGTCGCGACGCCATTGGCGGTGAACTGTGGGCGGCGGCGAGCGAGGTCGGCTTCTTTCAGCTCACCGGCCATGGCCTGGCGCAAGCCGATATTGACAACGCCTTTGCCTGGTCCGAACGCTTTTTCGCGCTGCCCGAGGCGGAAAAATCCGACTGTGCGCTGAAGCCCGGCAAGAACGCGGGTTGGGAATTCCGCACCCAAAAACGACCGTCCACTGGCACGTTGGACCAGAAAGAGTCGTACCAGATTACCCGGCCGCACATGGACGACATCTGGCCCGCCAGCCTGCCGGATTTTCAGCCGCAACTGCTGGCATTCGAACGTGCCTGTTGGGAACTGGGCATGAAGGTGCTCAGTTGTCTGGCGGAACGGCTGGGGTTTGAAGCCGATTTTTTCACCCGCGCCCACGATTGGCGTCAGTCGGATTATCAAAGCACGCTGCGCCTGCTGCATTACTTACCGCTGGACGCCGCCGAGACCGGCCCCGGCATCTGGCGCGCGGGCGCTCACACCGATTTCGATTGTTTGACGATGGTGTTTCAGCGCACCGGCCAAGGTGGCTTGCAGCTGTGTCCGGGCAAAGACGCCCAAGGCCAGCAAGCCTGGACCAGCGTGGCAGCGCGCGACGGCATCATCACCTGCAACATTGGCGACATGCTGATGCGCTGGAGTGACGATCGGTTGAAATCGACGCTGCATCGGGTGCGGATGCCGAAACCGGGCGAAGACCAGGGCGCGCGTTACAGCCTGGCGTTTTTCTGCCAGGCCAATCGCGATGTGATGATTGAAAGTCCGGCGGGTAAATACCCGCCGATTACGGCGGCCGATTATCTGCAGCAACGCATTGCTGCAAACTTCCGCCCTTAGCGGGCGGCTAGGCCACGGTGGAGTGGCGTTGCGCCATCGGGGTGTGTCGCCACGCTAGAACGATCAAGATAACCAAGCCCAACAGCCGGGCGCTAACCACCAACGGCGACACGTCCGCTACCGGTGCCGGCCAGGCGATGCCGAGGGACGCGACCAGCCAGAGCAGTCGTTCGGGCTTGGGCATCGGCTGGCCCAGCCAACCGGCGAGGCCGATGGTCAACCCGCCGGTGGCGATAACCGCCAGCACGATGGCGCCGGCGATGTCGCCAGCCGAGCCGATCATTAACAAGCCCGGCATGGAAACGAACAGGAACGGCACCAGCAGTTTCACAAAACCGAGCCGGATCGATTCAATGGCCGTGGCGTTGGCGGACGCACCGGCGATGGACGCTGCTGCATAAGCGGCCAGTGCCACGGGTGGCGTAATTGCTGATACCAGTCCGAAGTAGAAAATGAACATGTGCGCGGCAATGGGTTCCATGCCCAAACGCGTCAGGGCGGGGGCAACCAGAACCGCCAGCAGCAAGTAAGCCGCTGAGGTTGGCAAGCCCATGCCGAGCACGAACGACGCTAAGGCGGTGAGCGCCAACACACCCCACAGACTGCCGCCGCCGGCTTCAACGATCAGGCTGGAGACCATCAGCCCCATGCCGGTCAGGTTGAGGATGCCGATCACGGTGCCAGCCGCCGCCACAGCGGCGACGATGGGCGCGGTGGCGACCAGAGTTTCCTTGCACACCACAGCGATGCCTTTGGGGCCGATGCGGGTGTCGCTGCGCCAGGGGCTGATCAGCAGGCCGGCCACAATGGCAACGACAGCCGCGTGCGTCGGTGAACGGCCGGCGACCATGAGTGCGATCAGCACGAACAGCGGTATCAGCATGTAGCCACGTGTGCGCAGCGTTTGGACGAGGAAGGCGAGGCCGCCTTCGGTGTCGCGCGCCAACCCGAGCCGCCCGGCTTCCAGGCGCACAGCGACCATGAGCGCGAACACATAGAGCAGCGCCGGAATCAGTGCCGCCAACGCCACTTGCGGGTATGGCATGCCGATCATTTCCGCCATCAAGAAGGCAGCGGCACCCATGACCGGCGGCATGATTTGCCCGGCGGATGAAGCCGCCGCTTCAATCGCCGCCGCCAGCCGTGGCGTGTAGCCGACTTTCTTCATCAACGGAATGGTGAAGGTGCCGGTGGTGACGACGTTGGCGACCGCGCTGCCGTTCAGCGAGCCGATCAGCGCGCTGGACAAGGCCGCCGACAAACCCGGCCCGCCCTGGACGCGGCCAGTCAGACCCCGGGCAATATCGACAAAGACTTCGCCAGTGCCAATGCGGCTGAGCAGTGCACCGAACAGCGCGAACAGGAAGATGTATTCGACCGCCACGCCCATGGGCACGCCGAAATAGCCTTCGGTGGACAACAGCAATGTTGAGGTCAGCCGCGCCAGATCGTATCCGCCGTGGCCGTATTTGCCCGGTATCACATAGCCGAACCAGGCGTAGGCAAACGCCAGCGCCATCAACGCCACCAGCGCCCAACCCAGCGTCAGCCGCACGAACACGAAGACGACGGCGACCAGTCCGAGAAACACCCACTCATCCATCGGCACCGACATGGCGCCGCGCATGATGATGTCCAGATAGCTGTGCCAGAGGTAGGGGCCGGGAATCAGCGCGACCAGCGCCAGCAGGTAGCACAGCAACCGCCAGCCGGGCCAACGCAAGCGCAGCGCCGCTGCCGACAAACCCGCTGCGGCGACGCCGGAGAAAAACAGCGAACGCAACAGCAAGGCGGTGATGCCGCCGAAATAAGCGCCGTAGATGACCAGGGCGGAAATCGCCACGGCCATAACAACAAAGAACCCGGATACGATCCGGGTTTCCAGAGGGCCGACCCGGCTGTCGAGCGCTAGGGTCGGGTGCAGTGCGGTCTCAGTCATGATCAGTGTTCGTCGAAGTAACGGGCCGCACCGGGATGCAGATCAATGGGCGTGCGCGGTGCGGTCTCTGCCGATATGGCGGCCGCTTGCGGGTGGACGGCACCGAGTTGGTCGAGGTGATCGAACAGCGCTGCGGTGATGCGGTAGACCAGATCATCCGAGGCACTGGCGGCGGTGAACAGGGTCGCCGGGTCGTTGATCATGATGACGGTGCTGGTCTGGTCGCCATAGGTACCGGCGGGAATCGCTTCCAGTTGGTAGAACGGATACTGCTTCAGCATGTCGGCGACAGTGGCCGCATCGACACCCAGCAGGCGCATGTTTTGTTGCGAGTCGAGATCGATCAGCGCGGCGGTTGGTGCACCGGCAAGCACGACGGTGGCGTCCACCTGGCCGTTTGCCAAGGCACTGACGCCTTCGTTGTAAGACAGGAACCGAGGCTGGATGCCGTCAAACACGCCGTAGGCTTCGAACAGACGCTGAGCCAGCACAGCGGCGTTGCTGCCCGGCGGGCCCATGGAGACGCGATGGCCGGCCAGTTCGCTGATGTCGGTGATGCCGGTTTTATCGATGGTCGCTACTTGCAGAACCGCCGGGTAGAGGTAGGCGACAGCGGCGACGTCCATGGTCTGGCCGTTAAACGGACCCATGCCGTTTTTGCCTTCATACAGCGTTGACGATGACGACAGACCGAATTGCATCTGGCCGGCGGATACGCGGCGGATGTTTTCAACGGAGGCGCCAGTGACTTCTGCGCGGGCGGTGGTGTCGGGCACGTGTTGGTTGATGGTGTCGGCCATGCCGGCGCCGATGACGTAAAACAGACCGCCGGTGCCACCGGTGCCGATGGACAGACGTTCATCCGCGTGCACTGGCGTAGATAACAGGGCCGCAGCGGCCAATACGGTTGGAACAACAGACAGGATTCGCATGAGAATCTGAACTCCTCGGTATCATTATTATTAGGTCGAGTCTTCGCTTGGGAGTGCGGTATTGCGGACGTCGCGCAAGCGTTGCTCAGTCAAACGCCGTTGCGGCTTACTTGCAAATAGGCAGTCCCAATCGGTTGTTTAGCCTGAATAGGCTGGCATTGCCAGCGAACACTGCGTTCGCTGGTTAACGTCATCGTTTGGCTGTTGCGTGAATTAGGGTAAGGCGTTTCATAACGGTTGGGTGCCATGAGCGATACGACGGTTTTGGTGGTTGTGCTGGTGTTGGTGTATTTGCTGTCCGGCGCGATTAAGGGGTTATCGGGTTTCGGTATGCCGATGGTGTCGATCCCGGTGTCGACGTTGTTGCTGGGCGCGACGGTGCCGCAGGCAATGAGCTGGGCGCTGATGCCGGTGTTTGCCACCAACGTGGTGCAGCTTGCCCAGCATTGGTCGCGCCGCGGTGTTGTGCGTCGGATCTGGCCTTTGGTGCTGGGCATGGCGGTGGCGTTGGCGGCGTCGGTGCAGTTGCTGGCGTGGCTGAGTGCACCGGTGTTGTCGATGTTGGTGGGCGCCATGATGTTGGTGTCGGTGGCGTCTCAGTTGGCTAAGCCGATGCAGTTTTCGCCATCGTGGCAGCCGTGGGCGCTGGGTATCAGTGGCCTGATCAGTGGCGCTTTGGGTGGTGTGACGTCGTTTTTCGGGTTCCCGGCGTTGCAGGCGTTGATCGCTTCGGGGCTGCATAAAGACGACTTTGTGTTTTCCGTCAGCCTGACGTTTCTGGTCGGCGGTGTGATTCTGGCCATCGGCCTGGGCGGACAAGGCTTGGTGACGGGAACGGACGCGCTGCTCTCGTTGCTGGTATTACTGCCAGCGCTGCTGGGTTTGAACCTGGGACATCGGGCACGCAACCGCCTGTCGGTAACGGCGTTTCGTCGGCTGATTTTTGGGTTGCTGCTGCTGACCGGGCTGTCGATGGTGGCCAACGGCTGGTTGCGGCTCTGATTTAAACCCAGGCCCAGACCGTCTATTCGGCGGGCTTGATGCGCAGCAGCCGGCCGCTGTCGGTACTCACATACAACCAGCCGCGCTCAGGGCTGATTGCTAACGCGCGGATGCGTTCGTTCAATTCACCCAGTAAACGTTCTTCGTCGATGGGTTCGCCCGCCTCGTTCAGGCTGACTCGATTCAGGTGCTGCAAGACCAGGGCGCCGGCGAATAAATTGCCGCGCCAGGCCGGGAAGGCATCGCCGTGATACACCACCAGGCTGCTCGGTGCGATGGACGGCACGTAGACCTTGGTGGCGGCGGTCATGCCCGGCAGTGACGACTCACCCACATCGACCGGTCTCCAATATTCCTGCCCCTGAGACACCAGCGGCCAACCGTAGTTGGCGCCCGCTTCGATGCGGTTGATTTCATCGCCACCGCGCGGCCCGTGTTCGATTTCCCACAACCGGCCGGTGGCCGGATCAAACGTCAGCCCTTGCGGGTTGCGGTGCCCGAGACTCCAGATTTCGTCCAACGTATTGGTGTCGCCAATAAAGTGATTGTCGGCTGGAACGGTGCCATCGAGATTCAGCCGCAGAATGCTGCCAGCGTGCGTTTGGCGGTTTTGGCCGTTGGGGCGTTCGCCGCGATCACCGATGCCGAAAAAAACGTGGCCGTTGTTATCGAACGCGATGCGGCTGCCAAAGTGACGCTGGGTGGATGTGATCGATTCGGTGACCAGTAAATCCTGCCAGTCGTTCAGTCGGTTGCCGTCGAGCCGGGCGCGGGCCAGGGTTGTGGCAGCGCGTCCACTTTTCGGCTTGGCGTAGGTGAAATAGAGCCAGCGGTTTTGGGCGAAATCCGGGCTGACGGCAACATCCAGCAAACCACCCTGACCTTGGGCGGAGACCTCGGGCAGGCCGGTCAGCGTTTGGCGCGTGCCATCGTCGGTATTCAAACGCCAGGCCCGGCCGCTTCTGTCGGTGACGATCAGCGTCGTTTCGTCGATAAAGGCGAGACCCCAGGGGACGCCCAGATTGCTGGCGATTGGTTCAACAACAAAGGATTGGCCGGCGCTGCGACCTTCAAGCAAGAGCGCAGCGGATGCCCAGGATGCACAGCTCAATAACGCGAGCAACAGTAACGGGCGGGGCGATGGCATGGTCAGCACTCCGGGGCGATTTATGCGGCTTCACTGTGGCTGGCTGACTGTCCATGCGCAAGGCCGGGCGACTATACTGTCGCCATGAATCAATTGCTCATTTTGCTGATCCTGTTTGGCAGTCAGATTGGCTTGTCCGATTTCCTGTTGCTGCCCGCCCACGCTGCTCGTTCCGGCGAGCTCAGCTTTTTGCTGCTGTACGCCATTTTCAAACTGGTGATTGTCCTACCGTTGTTGCACGCCGAATTGGTAGCGGGGCGTTACCAGGGGGTGTCGCCGGTCGAATTGGCGACGGAACGGCGTGGCCGGCCCTGGGCGCGTGCCTTGCTGGTGTGTTTGCTGGCGGCGGTGCTGTGCGTGTTGGCGATTAACCTCTATAACGCCAGTTGGACGTTGGCGGTTGGCTGGGACGGTTTGACCGGCCGGCTGGCGGGTTTCGACCGATTGGATCGCGTGCTTTATTGGTACGAATTGGGTCTGCAAAACGAACGCCTGGTGGCGCTGATTCTGTTGCAAGTGGTGCTTCTGGGCGCGGTGGCGATTTTCGCTTGGACCGGCGCGGCGCTGGTTTACGCCCTGGTGTTGCCGCTGTGTCTGGTGTTGATGTTGGTCCAGATACCGGACGTGGTGGTGTTGCTGCGCGAATGGGACTGGCACCCGATTGGCGTCAGCGAAACCATTCAGGCGTTGCAATACGCGCTGACCTCGTCGATGGCCGGCTTTATGGTCTGGTATCTGATTGGCAGCCGATTGCCGCTAAGTTTGCCGACCGGGCGTTGGGTGTTGGCGGCGCAGTTGTTCGATTTGTGTCTGGGTCTGGTAATCGTCGCGACATTGCACGCCGGTCTGGCGGTGACCGATATGTCCGGCTCGGAAGCAGGTGTGGTGTTGCAGGCCATGGTCGCCCAATTGGCGCAGAGCGATGGTTTGTCGCCGACCTGGGCTGCGTTTGTTGCGGTGGGTTCTGTCGTTGGTGCTTTGGGCAGTTTGCCGCTGTTGCTGCATTTTTCATTGGTGCACACCGGACGCAGCAGTCGACGTTGGTTGATCGCGGCGTTGTTCGCGGCTCTGTTGCTGGCGTTGCTGCTGCAATTGTCCGCTCGGGTCGAACCCAGATTGACCTGGTACGGCCTGCCGCTCACCGAAGTGTTCAGTCGTTTCGCCTTCTCGTTGGTGGCGCCGGCCATGGCGCTATTGACCACGCTTTGGGTGGGTTGGGGGTTGTCGCCGAATCAGGTGCTAAAGCAGGTGAATCCACGCACGGGCGGCCGCTATCTGGCCTGGCGTCTGGCGGTCAAGGTGTTGATACCTATTGCGGTTGCGTTAGTATTCGTCCGCGCCACTCTTGGCTTTGGTGGCGCCAGCCCCACGCAGGTATTGGGGGTCGCCATTCTGTTGCTGGTGTTGTGGCGATTGTTCGATTGGTTACGCCAGCAAGCCGTGTATCCGCGCTTTTAGTGAGTGGCCCTGGCAAGGGCTCTGTCCAAACAGGTTGTCATGACTGAAATCCATCGCACCGCCCTGGTGTCGCACTCCGCCGAAACCTTCTACAACCTGATCAACGATGTGGAAGCCTATCCTGAGTTTCTCGATGGCATTGTGGCTGCCGAAGCGGTTGAGTCGTCGGAGACAGAAATGGTGGGGCGGTTGGTGGTGCGTAAGGCTGGCATCGAACGAACCTTGGTGACGCGCAACCAGTTGCAACGACCACATCGCATCGAACTGACGTTGGTGGAAGGGCCGTTGAAGAGTTTGTCCGGCTGCTGGACGCTGACGCCATTGGGTGACGATGGTTGCCGAGTCACCCTGGACATGGCGTTTGAGACCGATGGTCTGTTGGCGATGGCGTTTGGGCCAATCATGCGTCAATTGGCGGATCGAATGGTGGATGCCTTTGTGCAGCGGGCGGACCAATTGTATGGCTGAGCCAGCGGCGATGATTCAAGTCGAAGTGGCGTTTGCGACGCCGCAGAAACAGCAGATTGTGACGCTGGATGTGCCGTCAGGTACCACAGCAGCAGAAGCGGTCCGGCACAGTGCCATTGCGAAGGATTTTCCGGAGTTCGATTTTGCTGGTGCGCCGCTGGGCATTTTTGGTCGCAAACTGTCGCAGCCGGAATCGACGGTCTTGCAGGCGGGTGATCGGGTTGAGGTGTACCGACCGTTGTTGATCGACCCCAAGCAGGCCCGGCTCAATCGTGCTGCCAAGGCCCGCGAATCGAATTAAATCCGCGTGTGTCAGCTGCGATTAATGCGCGCGACCCGACCGCCTTCAAACTCGACTTCCAAGTGTTCAAATTGTTCGCCGTCTTGCTGAATCGGATATACCCAGCGTTGTTCTGGCAGTTCTCCGGTCAGCATCGGTGTGCCCAACAGGAACTGAACCTGGTCCGGTGTCATACCCGTTTCCAGTTGTTGCAGCTGTTCCGGACGAATGTAGTTGCCCTGTTTTAATTCGGGCTGATAGGGCTGAAAGAAACTGCAGGCGGCCAGGCTGGAGACTATAAGCGCCATTGCAATTAACTTTGTTCTTTTCAAGTTCAAATCGTTATCATCCTCGACAGAATAATGGCCCCGCGGGGCGCGGCGCAGTGTAACACCGACCCAAGGAGACGATAAGTGACAACACAAAATCAGGAGCTCAAAAAAGCGGGTTTGAAGGTGACTTTGCCCCGATTGAAAATTCTTCAGATGTTCGAAGGCAATCCGGACGGCCATCTCAGTGCAGAAGAAGTCTATAAGGCGTTGCAGGATGGCGGTGAAGATGTGGGTCTGGCGACGGTTTACCGGGTGCTGACTCAGTTTGAATCGGCTGGTTTGGTGATGAAACACAACTTCGACGGCACGCATTCGGTGTATGAACTGGCCAGCGAAGAGCATCACGATCACATGGTAAATATTGAGAATGGCGAAGTGGTTGAGTTCGTCGATCCCGTCATTGAAGAACGTCAGCGTGCCATTGCCAAAGAGCATGGTTTTGACTTGGTAGATCACAGCCTGGTGCTCTACGTCCGTCCCAAGAAATAACGCCCTTCCTATATATGCCCAACCTTGGTCTGCCTGAATCGACACTCGGCAGACCAAGGTGTCGTAGCTTCCTTTCTTCCTTTCCCGTAACTGACGTTCTTGCTGTTAATTAACTTTCTTAGGCGTCATTAACGTTGCTGATTAATCAATGTTGCCGATGATGCCGCATCAGCATTTCTTCGGCGTGTGCCCGGGTTTGTGCCGTGATGTCGATACCGCCCAGCATCCGGGCAATTTCATCGATGCGTCGGCTGTCTTGGATTGGGCGAATGTCGGTGCGGGTGCGGTCGGCTTCCTGTTGTTTAATCACCACGCAATGGTGGTGGCCGAGGGCGGCGACTTGCGGTAAGTGGGTAACGCAAATCACCTGGCCGCGTTCACCCACGGCGCGCAACATCAAACCGACAATTTCGGCTGTCGCGCCGCTGATACCGACATCCACTTCGTCAAACACCAGGGTCGGAATGGTGGAATGTTCCGCGCAGATCACTTGGATCGCTAGGGAAATTCGCGACAGTTCACCACCGGAAGCAACCTTCGCCAGCGGTCGCAACGGTTGCCCCTGGTTCATGCTGACCTGGAATTCGATGCGGTCCAGGCCATCGGCTGTGGCTTTGTCGAGTGCTTCGCACAGCACTTCAAAACGAGCCCCAGGCATGGAGAGCTGGTTCAGCTTGTCCATCACTTCCGCACTGAAACGTGCTGCTGCCTGGCGGCGTCCATTGCTTAGCTGATGAGCCAAATCGAGATACCGATGTTCCAGTTGCTCAACCTCTTCCGCCATGCCATCCAGATTTTCGGCATCTGACGTCAGGCTTTGCAGTTCCTCGGCCAGCAGTTGGCTGTGTTCCGGCAGTGCTTCTGAACGAATTTGGTGTTTGCGCGCCAGGCTGTGGATGCGGTCGAGGCGTTCTTCCACTTCCTGCACCCGTGCTTCGTCGACTTCAAAACTTTCCAGGTAGCTGTCCAGATCGCCACTCGCTTCCTGCGCCTGAATCAAGGCGCTTTCCAATAAGCTGATGGCGTTATTCAGTCGCGGATGTCCGTCTTGCAGGCTGCTGAGCCGTTGCAGCGCCTGCTTCAAGGCGGTGAGGGCGTCGCTATCGTCTTCGTTTTCCAGCAGTTGCCGGGCGGCATAGCTTTCGCTGACCAGTGTCTCGGTTTGGCTGTAGCGGCGGAATTCCTGCTCAAGTGCATCTACTTCGTCAACTTGCAACGCGAGTTGCTGCAATTCATCGACTTGATATTCCAGCAGTTGGCGACGGGCGGCGTTTTCGTCGGCGTTGTCTTTCAACTGGCGGTATTTGCGCGCACGGCCTTGCCATTGCAGCCAGGCCTCGCGCACGGTCTGGCGCAGTGTTTCCTGGCCGGCGTATTCGTCGAGCAAACGCAGATGGGTGTCGACGCGCAGCAGTGATTGGTGCGCGTGTTGGCTGTGGATGTCGATCAGGCATTCGCCCAGGTCTTTGAGTTCGCTGAGCGGAACGGGCTGGCCATTGATGTAGGCGCGTGAGCGGCCTTCGGCGGAGACAGTGCGCCGCAAGATGCAGTCGTCGCCCTGGTCCAGGTCGCGCTCGGCGAGCCAGGTTTGGGCGGTGGGGATTCGGCTGACCTGGAAGCTGGCGGTCACTTCGGCGCGTTTTTCACCGTGGCGCACGATGGCTGAATCGGCGCGTTCGCCGAGCGCGAGAGACAGGCCGTTCAGCAGGATGGATTTACCAGCGCCGGTTTCGCCGGAAATGGAGGTCATGCCTTTATGCCATTCAATTTCAACGTTGTCGGCAATGGCGATGTTTCGAATAACCAGATTCTGCAACATGGGATATTCCCTGAGCACAACGAATACTGGCTATATGTACAGTATTATTTGGCATGATTCAAGCGGCTTGCGTATCGGTGGTTTTATTCCCTTGAAATAGTAAGGCCAGTCCCAATTAATTCGGCCAGTTAACCAACTGAATCAACTTCGTACCGACTGGGTATGAGGGTGATTGTATCGCCCGGCGTTCGCCGGATAAGTACAGATTATTTGAATTTGGGATTCGACGATGGCAAGCGAAGATAAACCAGTAGAGACCCAGGAAGACATTGCCGCTGCCGAAGCAGCAGCCGAAACCGATCAACAGGCTGGCGCTGATGCGTCTGATCTGGCGGAGCAGTTAGTCGCCGCGCAACAACAGGCACAGGATAACCGCGAACAATATCTGCGTGCCGAAGCGGAAATGGCGAACCTGCGGCGTCGGGTGGAAAAAGACGTCGAGAATGCCCACAAGTTTGGGCAGGAAAAACTGGTCAAGGAAATGCTGACGGTCGTGGATAACCTCGAGCGGACTCTGGCCGCCATCGGTGAAGAAACCGATGATGTCAAACCGCTGAAAGAAGGGGTTGAGATGACGCTGAAAGGCCTGCTCGACACCTTTGAGAAACTGAACGTGGTCGCCGTCGATCCGCAGGGCCACCCGTTCGATCCGCAATTGCACCAGGCCATGTCTATGGTGGAAAACCCGGATATGGAACCCAACACCGTTATCGCTGTGATGCAAAAGGGCTACACCCTGCACGATCGTTTGGTGCGCCCGGCCATGGTGATGGTTAGTAAAGGCGGCGGTGCAGGCGGTCAAAGCATCGACGAAACCGCTTAATAACCCTGCGCAGTGCAGGGTCTTGAATTCGAAACAGCCGCTCACATATAGCGAAGCAAGCAGTTAAACGAACTACGGAGTGTCAGTTAAAATGGGCAAGATCATAGGCATCGACTTGGGCACCACCAACTCGTGTGTGGCCATCCAGGAAGGCGACAAGGCGAAGGTGATCGAAAACGCCGAGGGCGATCGTACCACCCCGTCCATTGTGGCCTTCACCGACGATGACGAAACTCTGGTTGGTCAGCCGGCCAAACGCCAGGCCGTCACCAACCCCACCAATACCCTGTACGCGGTCAAGCGTTTGATCGGTCGTCGTTTCGAGGACGATGTTGTCCAGAAGGACATCAAGATGGTCCCGTACGAGATCGTCAAAGCTGATAACGGCGACGCCTGGGTGAAGGTTAAAGGTGATAAAAAAGCACCGCCGCAGATTTCTGCCGAAGTGCTGAAGAAGATGAAGAAAACCGCTGAGGAATACCTCGGTGAAGAAGTGACCGAAGCGGTAATCACCGTGCCGGCTTACTTCAACGATTCCCAGCGTCAGGCGACCAAAGACGCCGGCCGCATCGCCGGTCTGGAAGTTAAGCGCATCATCAACGAGCCGACCGCTGCCGCTTTGGCTTACGGTATGGACAAAAAACGCGGCGATAGCGTCGTGGCCGTCTATGACCTCGGTGGTGGTACCTTCGATATTTCCATCATCGAAATCGCTGAAGTCGATGGTGAGCATCAATTTGAAGTGCTGGCTACCAACGGTGACACCTTCCTCGGTGGTGAAGACTTCGACCTGCGCCTGATCGAATACCTGGCGGAGAGCTTCAAGAAAGATTCCGGCATCGACCTGAAAGGCGATCCGCTGGCGATGCAGCGTCTGAAAGAAGCCGCTGAAAAAGCCAAGATCGAGTTGTCGTCCAGCCAGCAGACCGACGTCAACCTGCCGTACATCACTGCCGACCAGTCCGGCCCGAAACACCTGAACGTCAAGGTGACTCGCGCCAAACTGGAATCGCTGGTGGAAGATCTGGTTGAGCGTTCATTGGAGCCGGTTCGCACCGCACTGCGCGATGCCGATCAGGAAATTTCCGACATCAACGAAATCATCATGGTTGGTGGTCAGACGCGTATGCCGCTGGTGCAGAAACGCGTTGCCGACTTCTTCGGCAAAGAGCCGCGTCGTGATGTGAACCCGGATGAAGCGGTTGCCATTGGTGCAGCGATTCAGGGTGCGGTGTTGTCTGGCGATGTTAAAGACGTGTTGCTGCTCGACGTTACCCCGCTGACGTTGGGTATCGAAACCATGGGCGGCGTGATGACGTCCTTGATTGAGAAGAACACCACCATCCCGACCAAGAAGAGCCAGGTGTTCTCCACTGCAGATGACAACCAGGGCGCGGTGACCATTCACGTGCTCCAGGGCGAGCGTAAGATGGCGAGCCAGAACAAGTCGCTGGGTCGGTTTGACCTGGCTGACATTCCGCCGGCGCCGCGTGGTGTGCCGCAGATCGAAGTCAGCTTTGACATCGACGCCAACGGTATTCTGAACGTCTCGGCAAAAGATAAAGGCACTGGCAAAGAACAGTCGATCATCATCAAAGCCAGCTCTGGTTTGAGCGATGATGAAATCGACAAGATGGTTAAAGACGCTGAAGCGCACGCCGAGGACGACCGCAAGTTCGAGGAATTGGCGCAGGCTCGCAACACCGGCGACGGCTTGGTTCATGCCACGCGTAAGACCTTGAAAGACGCGGGCGACAAAGCAACCGATGAAGAAAAAGCTGCCATCGAAAAAGCGGCCGAAGAGTTGGAAGAAGCGCTCAAAGGCGATGACATCGAGGCCATCAACGCCAAGACCGAAGCGTTGAGCGAAGCGTCCGCCACCCTGGCGCAGAAACTCTACGCTGAGCAAGGCGCGGATGCAGCGACTGGCGGTGCTGAGTCTGCTTCCTCGACTTCCGACGACGCCGTTGATGCGGAGTTCGAAGAAGTAAAAGACAACAAGTAAGCGGCCTCTGGCTGACTCTTGGCTGCGACCTGGTCGCAGCCCCATCGGCTCCGAGGTGTGTTCCAACGCACCCGGGGCCGTCCTGTTTCTGGAATAAAAGGCTGAAGGCTTAAGCAGCGATGTCCAAGCGAGATTACTACGAAGTCCTCGGTGTCGAACGCGGCGCGGACGAAAAAGAAATCAAAAAGGCGTACCGCCGCATGGCGATGAAGTATCACCCGGACCGCAACCCGGGCGATGCAGAATCTGAAGCCAAGTTCAAAGAACTGTCTGAAGCCTATGAAGTGCTGTCCGATTCGCAGAAAAAAGCGGCGTACGATCAATTTGGTCACGCTGGCGTCGATGGCCAGGGCGGTTTTGGCGGCGGCGGTGCCGGGGCTGGCAGTTTCAGTGACATCTTCGGCGATGTCTTTGGTGACATCTTTGGCGGCGGTGGCAGTCGCCGCTCCGGCGTTCAGCGTGGTTCGGATCTCAAATACAACCTTGAGCTGACGCTGGAAGAAGCCGTTCGTGGCACGGAAAAAACGTTAAAAGTACCAACATTGGTAACGTGCGATACCTGTGGTGGTAACGGTGCCAAGAAAGGCACCCAGCCGGTCACCTGTACTACCTGTAACGGCATGGGTCAGGTGCGCATGCAGCAAGGTTTCTTCGCCGTTCAGCAAACCTGTCCGTCCTGCTCGGGCAGCGGCCGCATCATTAAAGAGCCGTGCACCAGCTGCTACGGTCGTGGTGTTAAAGAAGAAACCAAAACCCTGAACGTGAAGATTCCGGCGGGTGTGGATACTGGCGATCGGATTCGTTTGTCTGGTGAAGGTGAAGCCGGGCGCAATGGTGGGCCTGCGGGTGACCTTTATGTCGAAGCGCATGTTAAAAAACATGAGATTTTTGACCGTGAAGGTACCAACTTGCTGTGTGAAGTGCCGATCGGTTTCGCCGAGGCGGCCTTGGGCGGAGAGTTGGAAGTGCCGACCTTGGATGGCCGAGTCAAACTGAAAATCCCAGCCGAGACTCAAACGGGTCGCTTGTTCCGGTTGCGCGGCAAAGGCGTGAAATCGGTGCGCGGTGGCGTTACCGGTGATTTGTTGTGTCGTGTGGTGATTGAAACGCCGGTGAACCTGACGCAGCAGCAAAAAGAGTTGCTGGAAGAATTGAACGCCAGTTTGAACGACGGCAAAAAACATTCGCCCCGAACCAAAGGTTGGTTTGACGGTGTGAAAAAATTCTTCGAGGAAATGTAGTCCTTCGTTCTCGGCTAAAGCCGATACTTTCCCCGGTGCGGCCGGCAATCCAATGTCCGCCGTATCCGGGTCTCTATCCCTTCCTTATAATCCCCTTGCTTAACAAATACAGTCACGCAGACAAACGTCGGGGGATATTCCAATGCTTAACATTGCCATCACTGGAGCGGCCGGTCGGATGGGGCGCGCTCTAATCCAGGCTGTTCATGGTCATGAGTCCATGCAACTGGTGGCGGCAAGCGTCTCGCCTACTTCCAGTTTGGTCGGCGTTGATGCGGGCGAGTTGGGCGGTGTTGGGCGTTTGGGCATCGTTACTCAATCCGATATCAGTGCGCTTCGTTTGGCCGATGTGGTGATCGATTTCACCACGCCAGACGCCACCCTGAATCATCTGGAACAGCTGAGTGGCACTGACGTGGCAGTGGTAATCGGCACCACAGGATTCACCGATACCCAGCTCCAGCAATTGGCGCAGCACGCTCAAACCCGGCGCATTGTATTTGCGGCCAATTACAGCGTTGGGGTGACACTGGCGTTGCAGCTGTTGCGAACAGCCGCCAGGGTGATGGGCGAAGATTGCGATATAGAAATCATCGAAGCACATCATCGCCATAAGGTGGATGCACCCAGCGGTACCGCCTTAAGGATGGGTGAGGCGGTAGCTCAAACGTTAGGCAGAGATCTGAAAGACTGTGCAGTCTACGGCCGGGAAGGTCAGGAAGGTCCACGCCGTAAAGAGACAATTGGTTTTGCCACTGTCCGCGCAGGCGACATTGTTGGTGAACATACGGTTCTGTTTGCCTCCGAAGGTGAGCGATTGGAAATTGGTCATAAAGCCAGCAGTCGGCAAACCTTTGCACGGGGTGCCTTAAGAGCTGCATCATGGCTAACGAATCAGACTTTTGGACTCTATGACATGGAAGATGTGTTGGCGCTTAAATAGGGCTGACTTGAAAAGACAAGTGGCGTGTTTTTGATCAGAGAGAACTCGGCCAAAGCAGACTTCAAACTGGTGAAGTTCAGTCCTGGTTCACGTTGGCAAGAATGGCATTCAGGTGGCTAATCTGGAGGCGATAGAAGCAGGTCAGTATTTATGGGGGCTGCAGGCTGATTTGGTGCAACCATAACGCCGTATGAAACAAGGCTGATCAACGTCAAAAAAACGCAAAAAAATGGGTTGACCACCCTTGGAGGCTCTGGTTTGATAGGCCTCGGACGTTGATTGAGGCATTCTCGATCAAGCCCGGACAAGGGAGCGGACCGGGGTTGAAGGGCTTCGGTGCGGTGTCGATCTATAACTCGACAACAATCCAACTCACCCTCACCCCGATGCAGTAAGTCACTCAATAGGAGCCGATGTTGAATCGTCTTTCCGCCCAGAGTAGCCTTGCTGCCAAGACGTTTTCCCTCCGGTAACGTTTTGACTCTGCAATGCGGTTGTAATATACGTATAGCAGGATACAACGATAACAAGGGTCCTGGTTGGCGTAAGTTTCGTGTGTCGTTATTGGTTGCCAAATCGGTAGCGTACCGACTCAGATGTCAGTCATGATTCATCGAGAAAGTCTGGTCACCAAACCAGTTAAATAAAAAAAGGGGAATCTTGAATGAAAGCGATCAAAATTGCTTCTGGCGTAGCGGTTACCGCTCTGGCTGCTGCAATCTCTGCTCAGGCTCACGCTGAGATGGATACTGAAACTTCCTGGAGCTTCACTGGTTCTATGGAGTTTCTGACTGTTGTTGATATGGCCGATGGCATCACTAACGTTGATGGTGATGATGTAACAAGCATCGACGTAGAATTGGATGAAGAAGATGATTTCGACAGCGGTGACGCTGGCGATGGCTTTGGTATGGAATCTACTTTGGCCGTTACTCATGGTCCGTTCTCTGCCAATTTGGTCTTCACTGCTGATGACGAAGCGGGCGTCACTACTGAAGTAAATGACATCATCATTACTGATGGTGCTATTTCTTTCGGTCAAATTGATAGTCTGGTTGATCTGACTCAGGAATATGCCTTTGACATGGACGATTCAGGCGACGACATCGGTTCTGCATCCGAAGGCTTCGATGTAGACGCTGGTCTTCGCTACACTATGGGCGATTTGAAAGTCCAACTTGAAGGTGTCAACCGTAAAGAGTCTGATGGCTTTACAAGTCCTACTTTCACAGTTGCCAATATCCCTACTAGCGTCTCCGATGCTGATGGTGATGGCACTATCCTTAACTCCCAAACAGATATTGACGCCGCTACTGCGTACGTAAACAGCTCTGACTATGGTGTTGCTGCGCAGTATGTTTCTGAAGCTGATGCACTGAGTTATGTAGTTGAGGCTCAGGTCCGCACTTCTAGCTTGGGTGGCGAAGACGATCTGCCGTACATTTATGTAGGTGCTGGTGCTACTTACACCATGGATATGGTCACGGCTAAAGTTGGTGCTAACCGTTATACAGTTTCTGTCACTGACGCTAACGACACTGCGATTTTGGAATACGGTTTCGAACTGACTGTAACTCCGATCGATGCTTTGTCTGTATACGTCAATGGTCAGGATCTGGACATGGGCGGTGAAGTTATCGAAGACACTTCTATGAAGCTGTTGTTCGGTGCTGCTTACACCATCGACACTATTACAGTAACTGGTGAATACACCTTTACTGAGGAAGAAGAAGCTGGTGACGAGATCTACGGTGAAGTCGCTTATGCTGATGGTCCGGTCGCTGCTTACGCTGGCGTAACTCTGGGCAACTTCGACGCTGAAGAAGCTGACGAGCTGCTGTACGAAGCTGGTGCATCTTACACCCAAGACAACGGTGTAGTGTACGCTGCTGACTACGACTTCCAGACTGACGGTGCTAACAACCTGCGCCTGTCTGCTGCCTACGCTTTCTAATTCAGATTTCCTCTGAACCTAGAAACGAAGCCGCCCCCCTTAGGGGGCGGCTTTTTTATGCCTGAAACAAAACGAATGTTTGGAAGAGCAAAGGTCAAAAAGTAGGTACTAATTAGATGCTGAGTTCGCCCGGCATTGGGCTCTGAAAATGGAAGGTTGTTCAGTTGTAGGCGATGATCTTCTTTGGGGCTTGCTAAGCTGGCTGTTGTATCCCTAATAGCTCACCACTGATCTTTTCTCTAAACCATTTTAGTGCTTCACCACTTACACCCTTGCGCCATGCTATGAGGGCTTCATCTTCCTGTATTGGTGTATCAACACGGACTGGCACCAGGCTACCTTCGGCCAATTCGGTTTTTATCCGATGGGTTGGTAGATACCCCACACCCAGGCCGGCTTTTTGAGCGTCAATTTTGTCACTCATCGTTGGGACCGTAATAACTCGGTTTTGTCGGGTCCAACCCACTGTCCGAGGTGCCATCAGCTGAGTTGTATCTCGTACTACGATGGTGGGGTATTGCTCAATTTCCTCGATTGACACTTCACACGCCCGTTCGGCCAGCGGGTGATTTTGGGCAACGACAAAGGCCATGTTGGTTGGGCCTAGGGATTGGGTTTCGTAACCTTCGAGCTTTGGGTCGAGATTCCTTGCCGAAAGAATGAGATCGGCGCTGCCGTTGATCAGCATCTCCCAGGTTCCAGTGAGTGAGCCGTGCATTAGATGCAATTTAATGTACGGATGTTCGGCATTGAAGGTGGCGATTAATGGGAACAGCCGGTTGGCTTCAAAGAACGTATCTACGCCAATGCGTAACTCAGGTTCCCAGCCACTGGCAATTTTCTTGGCAGAGCTGGCTAAGCTGTCCATGTCGCGCAGAATGTCTCGACCCTCTTCCAGTACCAGTCGGCCAGCAGGCGTCAGCTTGGCGCGATGGCCGGATCGGTCAAACAGCTCGATTCCCAAATCCTGTTCGACTTTCTGAACGGTATAGGTCAGAGCGGATGGGACTTTGTGCAGCGCTTGAGCGGCGGCGGCGAAGCTTCCTCGTTGGTCAATGGCATCGAGGGCGCGCAATAGGTCAAGGGTGATGGGGTTGTGGGCCATGGCGTTCAGTAATTTTGAATTGAAGAGGCAATATATTCCGCTTACAGCAAGACCTGCAAATGCTTACTTTAGCGACCGTCAACTGAACCTGTGGAGGTTGCTATGAATCAAGAGCGAAGCGTTCGTCAAATTGCGAAAGGCATCCCGACGTCGGACGGTGCTGGCGTTAAATTGACTCGGGTGATCGGCAATCAGTATGTCCGGAATCTGGACCCGTTCCTGATGTTGGACGAGTTCAAGTCGGATGATAAAGCCGATTACATGGCCGGTTTTCCAATGCATCCACATCGGGGTTTCGAAACCGTAACTTATATGCTCAAAGGTGCTTTTCGCCATGGTGATAACCAGGGCAACACTGGTTACCTGGCGCCGGGCTCCATTCAATGGATGACGGCGGGGCGGGGCATTGTCCATGAGGAAATGCCCAACCAGGAGGATGGTCCGGTATGGGGCTTCCAGCTGTGGGTCAATTTGCCTTCAATGCACAAGATGACTGCGCCGCGTTATCAGGACATCCGTCCGGAAGATGTACCGGAAGTCGCGTTAGAAAATGGCAAAGTCAAAGTGCTGGTGGGCAATTTCCAGGGCGTTGAAGGTCCGGTTGAGGATGTTGTGACCGATCCGCTGTATCTGGATTTTCATCTGGACGATGGGGCAACTCAGAAAGTCGAGGTGCCATTGGGTAAAACAGCGTTTGTTTATGTCTACCAGGGTTCTGCGCGTTTGGCAGGAACCGACTTGCCGGAACGGCATCTGGGCATTTTGGGCGAGGGCGATTACATCGAAGTCAGCTCGCAATCACCCGATACCCGACTGTTGGTCGTGGCTGGCGACCCAATCGAAGAGCCGGTCGTACAGTACGGTCCGTTTGTGATGAATACCGTCGAAGAAGTGCAGCAAGCCATTGTTGACTTCAATGAAGGCCGATTCTGAGCATCGATTTACAGCCATAAAAAAACCCGCCATCTGGCGGGTTTTTTCGTTTCCGATCGGATTAAGCGGCTTTCAGCGCTTTAACGCGAGCGGACAGACGGCTCATGGTGCGAGACGCTTTGTTCTTGCTGATGATGCCTTTGCGAGCCATGCCATCGACTACCGGTTGTGCGGTATTCAGGGCTTTGGTTGCTTCATCATAGTTCTTAGCTTCGATCTGCTTCACAACCTTCTTCACGTAGGTGCGAACCATGGATCGTTGACTGGCGTTGTGCGCCCGGCGCTTCACTGCCTGACGAGCACGTTTCTTGGAACCAGCAGAGTTTGCCACGGGCAGCTCCTTTCAACTGTCTTGAGGGTCAAATTCGAGGGGCGCGATTCTAGGGTTTTGCCCCGTGGTTGTCAATGCTGAGGGTAAGGCGAAAGCCAGTGAGCTTCCGGCCTGGACTTCAGATCGGCTAGACTGGGCCGCTTTGCCTCTTTGACCACGGATCGAAGTATGCCGACAGACGAATCTGGACCCAAAAAAACCACTCGCCGCCGGGGGCTGTTGGGGCATTCGGTGACTGTGGCCGCAGCGACGATGGTGTCTCGCGTGTTGGGCATGGTTCGGGATGTGGTGTTCGCGGTGCTCTTTGGCGCCGGCGGTGCCATGGACGCATTTTTCGTCGCCTTTAAAATTCCCAACTTTTTGCGTCGACTGTTTGCGGAAGGTGCCTTTAACCAGGCGTTTATCCCGGTGCTGAGCCAGGTTCGGCAAGACGAAGGCGATGCCGGCGTCCGGCGTCTGGTGGCCGCGACCCAAGTAGCACTGGGTTCCGTCTTGGGCTTGATCACCGTTGTCGCCATGGCTGCATCGCCGTTAGTTGCCTGGCTGTTTGCGCCGGGTTTCCACGACGATGGCGTCAAGCTAGCGCAGACAGCTGACTTTCTGCGTCTGACGTTCCCCTATCTCTGGTTTATTTCGTTGACCGCGCTCGGCCAATCGGTACTCAACACCTACAGCCGTTTTGCCGCGCCAGCCATTACGCCGGTCATCTTGAATCTGTGTTTGATTGTGGCGGCCTTCTGGCTGACGCCGCTGTTTGAGGTGCCGATGACTGGTCTGGCGCTTGGCGTCTTGCTGGCCGGCCTGTTGCAGTGGCTGTGGTTATGGCCGTCGCTGATTCGGCTGGGCATCTGGCAACCGCTGAACTGGCGTGCACGCCACGCGGGCGTCAAACGCATAGCTGTGCTGATGGTGCCGGCTTTGTTCGGTGTCTCTGTCAGTCAGATCAATTTATTGCTCGATACCGTTCTGGCGTCATTGCTGACCGACGGTTCTGTCGGCTGGCTGTATTACTCCGACCGCTTATCCGAGTTGCCACTGGGCGTTATCGGCATCGCCATCGGTACGGTTTTGTTGCCGCGCCTGTCGAGTCAGGCCAGCGCCGACGATCCGCAAGCATTCCAGCGCACCCTGGGTTGGGCGCTTTGTCTGGTGTTGACCGCCGGCCTGCCCGCCATGGCAGCCTTGATGGTGTTGGCAAAACCTTTATTGACCGTGCTGTTTCAATATCAGGCATTCACCGCCCACGACGTCAGCCGCAGCGCTGCCAGCTTGATGGCTTATGCCGCCGGCCTGCCGGCTTTTATGTTGATCAAGATTCTGGCGCCGGCCTTCTTTGCCCGACAGGACACCCGCACCCCAGTGCGCATCGCCATTTGGGCGATGTCACTGAATATGGTGTTTAACCTGTTGCTGATCTTGCCGCTGGCGCATGTTGGCCTGGCATTGGCAACCGCACTTTCAGCCTGGGTCAACGCCGGCATGCTCGCCTGGCAATTGCGACGCGAACAACGCCTGCCCGCCGCGCCGCTGTGGTTGCCTGGCACATTGCGGGCATTGGCCGCATCGCTGGTGATGGCGCTATCGCTGCTGCTGTTGATGAATCTGGATGGCATGGCGTTGCCAGCCGACATCTTCGGGCGCATCTGGCGTTTGGCGTTGTTGGTGGCGGATGGCCTGCTGGTCTACACCCTGGTTTGGGTGTTGGTGGGCGGTCGCATACGTCAATTGAGTGGGCACTGAAACTGTGCAGGACGGAAGACGCCAAGGGCACTTTTTTGTATACTGCGCGGCCCTGTTCGCCACCGCAGATCGCTATGCGCATCAGTCGTCGACCTCGACCGCTCGGCCAGCCCTCGGCCGTGACCATTGGCAGTTTTGATGGCCTGCATTTGGGCCACCAGCGACTTATCGAAGCGCTGAACCAGGCCGCCCACTCGCGCGGTCTGGCATCCACCGTTGTGACTTTCGAACCGCAACCGCGAGAGTTTTTCGACCCCAAAGGCGCGCCAGCACGCCTGGCCGCACTGAACGACAAAGTCCGTCGGCTCAGCGCCATGGGCGTCGATCAACTGGTGGTGCTGCCGTTCAACTCAGCTTTGCGCGCCATGTCGGCCGCGGAGTTTGTGCAGAAGATTCTGCTCGATGGTTTGAATGCGCGCTGGGTACAAGTCGGCGACGACTTCCGCTTCGGCAACGACCGACGCGGCGATGTCGATTTCCTGCGCCAATACGATTTCGAAGTTCAGCAACTGGAATCCCAGCGGCTGGGCGACGACCGGGTTTCCAGCACCGCCATCCGCACCTGCCTTGCCGAAGGCCGATTGAACGAAGCGGCGGAATTGCTGGGTGAACCCTATACCTTGAGTGGCCGCGTGGTCCACGGTCGTAAGTTGGGCCGCACCATCGGTGTGCCCACGGCCAACATTCTGCTGAACCATCCGAAGCTTGCGACCAACGGCGTCTTCGTCGTGCGCACTCGCGTTGGCGACCGTTGGATTCCCGGTGTCGCTAACCTCGGCCCCAAACCGACCGTTGGCGACACCCGCAATTGGCTCGAAGTTCACTTGTTCGACACCGAACTTGATTTGTACGGCCAACGCCTCGATGTGCAGCTATGGCAGCGGCTGCGAGGTATAGAAAGATTTGATAACCTTGACGCCCTTAAAAACCAGATCCAGCGCGACATTAACCAAGCCCGGGACTGGTTCAACATCAATGATCGACAACACCTTTGATTTGAGTGAGCACCAACCCATCCAACCCCGGTTGCCTGAGACAGGCCCATTGACCGAAGTGACCGACCTCCATGACTGATTACAAAGCGACACTGAATCTGCCGCACACGGATTTTCCGATGCGCGGAAACCTGGCCCAGCGTGAGCCGGAAATGCTGGCTCATTGGGAGCAAAACGGCATTTACCAGCGCATTCGCGCCGCCAGCGCAGGTCGCCCCAAGTTCATTCTTCACGACGGACCGCCGTACGCGAACGGCGATCTGCACCTGGGTCACGCGGTTAACAAAATCCTTAAAGACATCATCATCAAATCGAAGAGCTTTATCGGTTTCGATGCGCCTTACGTGCCCGGTTGGGACTGCCACGGTCTGCCAATCGAACACAAAGTCGAAACCACCATCGGCCGCGCCGGCGACAAGGTTGACTTCAAAACCTTCCGCGCCGAATGCCGCGCCTATGCCCTGGGTCAGATCGACAACCAGCGCAAAGGCTTTATCCGCATGGGCGTGTTTGGCGATTGGCAAAACCCCTATCTGACGCTGAATCATCAAACCGAAGCCGACATCATCCGCGCACTCGGCAAAATCGCCGACAGCGGCCATCTGGTGCGCGGTTTTAAACCGGTGTACTGGAGCGTTGTCGGCGGTTCGGCGTTGGCTGAAGCCGAAGTCGAATACAAAGACAAAACCTCGTTCAGCATCGACGTACGCTACGCTGCTCAAGATCCGGCTGCGGTGTTGAAAGCGTTTGGAAGCGACGCAGGCGAGGGCGAAATCGGCGCCGTTATCTGGACCACCACACCTTGGACGTTGCCCGCCTCGCAAGCCATTTCCGTGCATCCAGAACTGGATTATGTGCTGGTGCAAACCGAAGTGAATGGCGCCCCGGCGCGCCTGATCCTGGCCGAAGGTCTGCTGGAAGCGGCGACGGCGCGTCAGAATCTGAGCAACACCGAAGTGCTTGGTCGCGCTAAAGGTCAGGCGTTGGAAGGGCTGGTGTTCGATCATCCGTTCTATCAGCGTGACATTCCGGTTCTGCTCGGTGAACACGTCACGCTCGACGCCGGTACGGGTCTGGTCCACACCGCGCCCGATCACGGCATGGACGACTTCCTGGTGTGCCAACGCTACGGCATCGAAACACTGAATCCGCTCGACGACGGCGGTGTCTATCGCAACAACGTCGAGCTGTTTGCCGGCGAGCACGTTTATAAAGTCGAGCCGCACATCATTGAAGTGTGCAAAGAACACGGCCGTCTGCTCAGTGAAGGCAAACTGACGCACAGCTACGCCCATTGCTGGCGCACCAAAACCCCGCTGATCTACCGCGCCACGCCGCAATGGTTCATCAGCATGGACAAACAAAACCTGCGCGGCCAGGCGCTGGATGCCATCAAAGGTGTGCGCTGGGTGCCGGGTTGGGGCCAGAACCGCATCGAAGCAATGATGGAACAAAGCCCCGACTGGTGTATCTCGCGTCAGCGAACCTGGGGCGTGCCCATCGCTTTTGTCACGCACAAAGAAACCGGCGAGCTGCATCCGGAACTGTCGCGCATCATCGAAGAAGTCGCCCAGCGCGTTGAAACCGGCGGTATGGATGCCTGGTGGGAACTCGATCTGGCCGATGTCATCAGCGATGCCGATCAGTACGAAAAAGTCACCGATACCCTCGACGTCTGGTTCGACTCCGGTGTCACCCACGACACCGTGTTGCGCAAGCGTCCGGAACTCGGCCAATACCCGGCTGACATGTATCTGGAAGGTTCGGATCAGCATCGCGGCTGGTTCCAGTCGTCGCTGAAAACCGCCGTCGCGATCAACGGCACCGCGCCGTACAAACAGGTGCTGACGCACGGTTTCACCATCGACGAAAAAGGACACAAGATGTCCAAGTCGTTGGGCAACGGCATCGAGCCGGACGAAATCTTCAACACCATGGGCGCCGACATCATGCGCCTGTGGGTGGCCGCGACCGATTACAGCGGCGAGATGGCGATGTCGAAGGAAATTCTGAACCGCACCGCCGATGCCTATCGTCGCATCCGCAATACCGCGCGTTTCTTTATCTCCAACCTGAGCGGTTTTGACCCGGCGAAAGATCAGGTCGACCCGGACCAGATGCTGGCGCTGGACCGCTGGGCCATGGACCGTGCCTACCGTTTGCAGCAGGAAATATCTGACCTGTACGACAACTATCAGTTCGTCCAGGTGTACCAGAAGATCCATCATTTCTGCGTGCTCGATATGGGCGGCTTCTACCTCGACATCATCAAAGATCGCCAATACACCACCCAGGCCGATTCACTGGCGCGTCGTTCCTGCCAGACCGCACTGTTCCACGTGCTGGAAGCCTTGGTGCGCTGGATTGCGCCGATCCTCAGCTTCACCGCTGACGAGCTGTGGCAGTTCCTGCCGGGCGAGCGCAGCCTGAGTGTGTTCGAGCAAACCTGGTACGAAGGTCTGCTGCCGTTGTCCGAAACCGAGCCGATGAATAGCGCCTTCTGGGCACAGGTTCAGGCGGCGAAAGAAGGCGTTAACAAAGTACTGGAACTGGCGCGCAATGAAGGTCGCGTTGGCGGCAGTCTGAAAGCCGAAGTAACGCTCTACTGCGACGCCGAACTGAAAACAGCGCTGGCAGAACTGGGCGACGAACTGCGCTTTGTTACTCTGACCAGCGAAGCGCGTCTGGCCGATCTGAACGACGCCCCGGCGGACGCCGTTGAGACCGAACTCGAAGGTCTGAAAGTTGTCGTCGTCGCCTCCGAAGAAGCCAAGTGCGAGCGTTGCTGGCATCAGCGTCCTGACGTTGGTAAGCATGCCGAACACCCGGATCTGTGCGGTCGCTGCGTTGAAAACGTCGCAGGTTCCGGCGAGGTACGCCACTTTGCCTAAGCTCAAATTGAACCTGCGTCAGTCATTTTGGCTGTTGATTTCGGCGGCGGTCATCGCTGCCGATTTGTGGACCAAGTCAATCGCCGTCGCCACGCTCGCTTACGCTCAGCCAGTGTCGGTGTTGCCGGTGCTCAACTTCACGTTGTTGCACAACCGCGGCGCTGCTTTCAGTTTTCTGAACGCGGCCGGCGGCTGGCAGCGTTGGCTGTTTGTCGCCATCGCCCTGGCGGTGTCGTTGTTGCTGATCAACTGGATACTGCGTCTGAAGCGTCACGAACGTTGGTTGTCGATCGCGCTGGCGTTGATTCTCGGTGGCGCGCTGGGCAATTTGTACGACCGTGTAACGCTCGGCTACGTTGTCGATTTCATTCACGCGCACTGGGGCAACAGCTATTTCCCGGCGTTTAATCTGGCTGACAGCGCCATCACCGTCGGTGCCATCATGGTGTTGATCGACGCCTTCTTTTTGGACAAGCGTCGCCGTATGCCTGGCGGTGAAAAACGATGGATGTGATTCAGGAAAACGCCACCGTCACGCTGCATTTTGCGTTGCGGCTGGCCAGCGGCGAGACCGTAGATTCCACCTTCGACAAAGCACCGGCGACACTGACCATCGGCGACGGCAATCTGCCCGAAGGTTTCGAGCAACATTTGCTCGGCTTGGCTGTGGGCGACCACCGCACTGTACGCGTCGAACCCGAACACGCTTTCGGTCAGCACAACCCGCAAAATCGCCAGACGTTCAAACGCGAACAGTTTGGCGCAGAAATCGAGCCGGGCATGGTGATGTCGTTTGCCGACGCCGGTAACAATGAGTTACCCGGTGTGATTGACAGCATCGAGGATGGATTTGTTACCGTAGACTTCAACCACCCGTTGGCTGGCAAAGCGCTGGACTTCGAAGTGGAAATTCTCGCCATAGAGAGCGCGACGGATGGACATTAAACTCGCCAACCCACGCGGCTTCTGCGCCGGCGTAGACCGCGCCATCGACATCGTAAACCGGGCGCTGGAACTTTACGGCGCACCGCTCTACGTGCGTCACGAAGTGGTGCACAACAAATTCGTCGTCGACGACTTACGCCAGCGCGGCGCGGTCTTTGTCGATGAGCTGAACGAAGTGCCCGACGACCAACTGGTGATCTTTTCCGCCCACGGCGTCTCGCAAGCGGTACGTGCCGAGGCCGATAAACGCGGCCTGAAAGTCTTCGACGCCACTTGCCCGCTGGTTACCAAGGTGCATTTAGAAGTCTCCAAATACAGCGCCGACGGCATGGAATGCATTCTGATCGGTCACCGCGGCCATCCGGAAGTGGAAGGCACCATGGGCCAGTACGATCACAGCCAGGGTGGTGATATTTATCTGGTCGAAAACGAAACCGATGTCGCCAGCCTGCCCGTGCGCGATGAATCCCGTTTGGCGTACGTCACCCAAACCACGCTGTCCATGGACGACACCGCACGCATCATCGACGCGCTGCGCGAACGCTTCCCGCAGATTCAAGGCCCGCGCAAAGACGACATCTGCTACGCCACGCAAAACCGTCAGGATGCGGTGAAAACTCTCGCCGCCGAATGCGACATTGTGTTGGTGGTCGGCTCGCCGAATTCGTCCAATTCCAACCGGTTGCGCGAACTCGCCGAACGCATGGGTTGCGAAGCCTATTTGCTCGATGACGCCAGCCAGTTACAGGCGAAATGGTTTGAAGGCAAACAGCGCATTGGTGTGACGGCCGGTGCCTCAGCGCCGGAAATTCTGGTGACGCAGGTGTTGGATGGTTTGAAGGCTTTGGGCGCTGACACTCCCATCGAACTCGACGGCATTCCGGAAAACATCACCTTCTCCATTCCGCGCGAACTGCGCATGAAGGATTTGGGTTAACTCGAATCCCGCTTAAAACTTGAAGCGGTTGGCAAAGCCGACCGCTGATCGACACGCCACCCTGCCTTTCCTCAAACGTCTCCGTTACTCTGTCGGCCCTCTGACGAATAGGGCCGACACGGATGAACGGCTGGCATTCAGCGCACGGATGGACGCTGATCGAACTCTTGGTAAGTCTGGCGTTACTCGCGCTGCTCACCGCTGTGGCGCTGCCCGGTTACCAATCGTTAATTCAAACGCAAAGCGCGAATCGCCTGCGCGACGATCTGTTTGCTCATCTGACACTGGCGCGAACCCAGGCGCGCACTTTGGGTTTGCCGGTGGCTGTCTGCACAACAACCGATCTCTTTGTTGCCAATCCCAATAATTTGCAATGCGCTTCGGCGGGTGGTGACTGGACGCCCGGCTGGTTTGTTTTTGTCGACCTGAACGAAGATAAACAGCATCAGGATGGCGAACCGTTAATCTCTGTTTATGAAGACGCGCCATTGAATGTTTCCGTTCGTTTTAATCTCAATCGTGCCGTCCTGTTTGACCGACAAGGCAGGGCGTCGGGCAGTAACGGATCATTTTTTGTGTGCCGTTTGGATATCGAATTTCTCAGCGCCGTGGTGATTTCGCCCACTGGCCGCATTCGGTTTGACGCCGCAAAACCTGAAAATTGCGTGGGCTAACGACTCATGAAAAGAATCAGCTCGCAGACAGGCGCCACGCTAATCGAAGTGCTCATCGCCATCACCATTCTAGCCATCGCCTTACTCGGATTCGCGCAACTGCAGAGCCGAGCGTTGAGTTTGAATCAGGAAGCGATCAGACAAGTACAGGCCGCCTTATTGGCCGACGAATTATTCGACCGAATGCGCGCCAATCGTGATTACGCGCTCAGTAGCAATCGCTATGAATTTGGCCCATCAACTCCCGTTCCGGTTGCACCTGAGTGCGAAACCCAGGTTTGCTCTGCCGCAGAAATTGCGCAACGCGACCTGGGCATTTGGCTGCAACGATTCAAAGAAGTGTTGCCCGCTGCCAGCGCAACACTGGAGCGCAGCGGAGAAAGTGTGCGTCTGTTGATTCAATGGCCCGGTAGCGAAACCGTGTCTGTTTTCTTCGCTCAACTTTGAGGTTGGAATCTGATGGTGTTGCAACAAAGAGACGAAACACAACAAGGTTTCAGTCTGCTGGAATTATTGATCGCTATGGCACTGTCGCTGTTGGTGATCGGTGGCGTTGTTACTTTGTTAATCGATGCCCAGCGCAGCCAGATGTTGCTGCAACAACAGACTCGACTGCAGGAAAGCGCGCGATTGGCGTTAGACATTGTATTAGCGGATCTGCGTCAGTCTGGTCACGCCGGCTGTGACTGGACGTCGATCAACATCGCCAATGTGGTAGCGCCCGACAGCTCGAATTATTTACCGCCGTTTCCAATCGTCAGCGGCTCGAACAATGTTGAGGATTACGGCTTTGACGTTGTCGATGGCACCGACGTTCTAACACTGACGGTTCTGGAGTCGGATCCGTCCTGGGTGATCAGTAACCAAACCTCAGATGCAGACAGCACTGATTTTACGTTGACCGCTGGTAGCCGAATCGACGCTAAATACGACAACCGAATTCTGGCCGTGGTCGATAGCGATTGCAGTCAATTGTCGCTGTTCAGGGCGACCCGAAACTCGTCATCCTCTATCTCAACTCACAGTGACAATTGCACCCACCAACTGCGCGGCCATTTCGATTGCAGCGATACCTCAGCGGCAAGCAGTGACAGTCAATTTTCTCCCGACTCGCGACTCTATTTGTTCACACAGCATTCCTACGCGATTCGTGAACAAGAGGACGATGACGTTAAAACGATTTTGCTGGGCCGAATCAATTCCGACGCCAACAGCGAAGTTCTGGTCGAAGGCGTTACCGATCTGCAACTGCGTTATGGCCTCGATACCAACGATGACGATGCGGTTGACCGCTTTGTCGACGCCCAACACATTCGTGACTCGGCGACGTTGAATTTTAGCCAGGTTGTGAGTGTCGAAATCGACGTCACCGTCACCAGCGAATCGCCGCTCAAAAATGGCGAGCCTCTGTCGGCCACGCTGTCTTCCAGTGTCTATCTGCGCAATAAGGGAAGCTGATGCGAAGCCCTGATCAACAACAAGGCGCGGTATTAATACTGGCGTTGATTCTGATGGTCGTGCTCAGTGTGGCCGGCACGGCGGCAATGCAATTAGCTCGGCTGGAACTGCAACTGGGCGGCAGCGTGGGTGAACTTAGCCACAGTCGCCAGTGGGTTGAAGCCGCCTTGTTGCAGTTGGAAAACGATATCGTGGCGGGCGACTTTGAGGTGAACCCGGCCGGCGAATTGTGCCGCGTGGCATCGAGCGACTGCTACCGCGAGGTCTGCGCGAATGGCCGCTGTTTCTTCGGTAATTATGTCATCGATGCCGATCAGCCGGATCAATGTTTATTGCCGCCCAGTCTGGATAAAAACGAAATCTTTCAGGACCGTTCGGTTTGGCAGGATTCAAACCGACATCAACGCATCGACATAGAAGTCGAAGCCGGTGGCGAAACCGTTCCTGTTCTGGCGTTGGTCGAATGGCGCTGCTTTACGCCACTGAATTCGCACGATGCGAGCAACCAGGAACATCGTTTTGATTCAGCCTATTGGCAACCGTTGTTTCGGCTTACGGCATACACCTCCGGCCGGAATGGCGAGGCACGGTTAATGGCGCAGACAGTTGTGGGTCAGAAAACCGGTCGGCTCAGTTGGCGCGAAGTGCCGTTGTTGTTTGCGCCCTGATGAATCTGTTCAAGGAAGAAAAGATGCCGCGAACATCAACCGGATTTTCTTTGATCGAATTGCTGATGGTGGTGTCCATTCTTGGTCTGTTACTGGCGCTGGTGGTGCCGGGCTTTCAACAGACGTTGCGGCAAGCGCATCGCTCCGAAGCGGTCAGCGCCTTGCTGTCGGCCGCCAACGAGTTGCAACAAACTCGCGCTCAGTCGGGCAATTATGCCGACGCTTTGAGCGCTGAATTCCCGGAGCCGGGTAACTATCAACTGAATCTGGCGACCGACCTGACCGGGCCGATTGCATTGCCCGCCGGGTCGGCGCTATCGCAACTGAGCTGCAACGGCGTGCCTTGTTTCGCTCTGGCCGCCACAGAGACAGGCGGGCAGATCGCCGATACCGACTGCGCGCTGTTCACGCTCGACTACCTTGGCCGCAAACGCTCCTATCAAACCGATGGCCGCCAGAATACGCCCGGCACCAACGATCCCTGCTGGTAATGCCCAGGCCGCCCGAGCCGGGCTTGTTCTGGCCCGGCCTTTGCCGGACAATACCGCCCCGCTCGCGACAAGGGTTTGCCCTCGATGACATTGCGCGTTGCTCTGGCCCAATTCCGGTTTCCGGTGGGCGACATTCCCGGCAACACGGACAAGGTGCTCGACCTGGCGCGTCAGGCGCAGGCCGACGGCGCCGACCTGATCGTCTTCCCCGAACTGACACTGGCCGGTTACCCACCAGAAGATTTGCTGCTGCGCCCGAGTCTGGAATTGCGCATCGGCGACGCCATCGAGCGGTTAAAGCAGGCGCAACTCGATATCGCCATGCTGGTCGGTTACCCCGAGCGCGAGGCCGGCAAGCTCTACAACAAAGCGATGGTCATCCATCACGGCCGCGTCATCGCCGACTATCGCAAACAGCATTTGCCCAACTATCAGGTTTTCGACGAAAAGCGTTATTTCACCAAAGCCAACGAGACCTGTGTGTTCGAATTCAAAGGCGCCAGGGTCGCGCTGACCATCTGCGAAGACATCTGGTACGACGGCCCGGCCCGGCGCGCGGCCGAAGCCGGTGCCGAGATCAACCTCAACATCAACGGCAGCCCGTATCACATCGATCGCGAGGCCCAGCGCCACGAACAGGTCGGCCGGGTTTCGCGCCAGACCGACATGATGACCGTCTACGTCAATCACATCGGCGGTCAGGACGAACTGGTGTTCGACGGCGCTTCGTTTATTGCCGAAGCCGATGGCCGCATCAGTCTGACGTTGCCGGCTTACCAGGAATGCCTGCATTGCTGCGATCTGGAAAAAACCGACGCCGGCTGGCGCGTGGTTGCGCCGGTTAAGGCGCCGGTGCTGTCCGTCGAGGCGTCGCTGTACGAAGCGTTGAAACTGGGCCTGGCCGATTACGTGAATCGCAACGGTTTTCCCGGCGTGGTGTTGGGTTTATCGGGCGGTATTGATTCGGCCTTGAGCGCGGCCATTGCCGTCGATGCCTTGGGCGCGGAGCGCGTGATGGCGGTGATGATGCCCTATCAATACACCGCCAAAATGAGCCTGGAAGACGCCGAGGCCGAAGCCAAAGAACTCGGCATTCGCTACGACGTGCTGCCCATCGGCGACGCCTACGAAGTGGCGCACCGCACTTTGGTGCCGATGTTTGGCGACCGTCTGGTCGATACCACCGAACAGAACATGCAGTCGCGGCTGCGCGGCCTGTTTTTGATGGCGCTGTCCAACAAGCTCGGTCACATGGTGCTGACCACGGGCAACAAGAGCGAAATGGCCGTCGGCTACGCCACTTTGTACGGCGATATGTGCGGCGGATTCAATGCTTTGAAAGATGTGCCGAAAACCTGGGTATACCGATTGGCGCGCTGGCGCAATACGCAGGGCGAGGTGATTCCTGAACGTGTTATCACCCGGCCGCCGTCGGCGGAACTCGCGCCGGATCAGAAAGACGAAGACAGCCTGCCGGGTTACGACATTCTCGACGCCATCATCGAACGCTACGTCGAGCGCGACGAAAGCCTCGACACCATCGTTGCCGCCGGTTTCGAGCGCGACGTCGTTGCCAAGGTGGTGCGGCTGATCGACATCAACGAATACAAGCGCCGTCAGGCGCCGGAAGGGGTGCGCGTCACGCCACGAGGCTTTGGCCGTGACCGCCGCTATCCGATTACACAAGGGTGGAAACCGGGACGATGAACATACTTTGGGATCTGGACGGCACATTGGTCGACTCCATGCCGGTCATTGCCGACGCCTTGAATCGCACCCGTCAGGCGTTCGATCTGGAACCGTTGTCGATGGCGCAATTGCGGCCTTACATCGGTCCGGCGATTCACCCGACTTTCGCGCAGTTTCTGCAAACCAACGACGCCGAACTGGTCGATTCCGCCGTGCGGCACTATCGCGAACTGTGCGATGAAACGCTGGCGCAGATTCCAGTCTTTACCGGTGTCGAAACCGTGCTGAGCGCCTTGGCCGATGCCGGTTGCCAGCAATTTGTTGCCACCGCCAAATACCGCCCGGTAGCGCGTCATCTACTGGAACTGAGCGGTTTGTCACGCTGGTTTGTCGAAGTGTACGGTTCGGGCGAGGGCAGTGCGCTGGGCCACAAGCCCGAATTGCTGGCGCATCTGATCAAAGAAGAAGGCTTGAAACCGGCCGAAACGCTGATGATCGGCGATACCCATTACGACATGGAAGCGGCCCGCGCCAACGATCTGACGGCCATCGGGGTGACCTGGGGTTACGGCGAAAACGAAGCGTTGCTGGAAGGCGGTGCGCATCGTTTGGTCGATACGCCCGATGAATTGCTGGATGCCATTCGCGCCAGTCTGGTCTGCGTCTGCTGACGCCGGCCAGACCGACTTATTCCGTTCGATTCAGTTCATTCAATAAAAGTCAGCTGAACCAGCCCAGGGTGAGCAACTTCACCCACCAACGTTCCTTCTCGATGTACGGCGTGCGGTAGTGGCCGCTGCTGAGCGTCGGATGATCCGGGTATTGTTCCTGCAAATCGGCCAGCGCCAGGGCGCGGTCTTCATCGCGGCCCAGCGCGTCGTACGATTCGATCAACACCACCAGCGCATCGCCTTGCGCGCTGACGCCCGGGTAGTGCGACTGCACAACCTTGGCGCGTTCAGCCGCGGCAATCCAGGCGCCACGGCGCATGTAGTAATCGGCCACCACCAGCTCGTGACGCGCCAGGGCGTCTTTGAGCAGAATCATGGTGTCGATGGCGTCTTCGCGGTAATCCGAGGTCGGGAAACGGTCGGTGTAATCCTTCAACGCCGAGAACGCCCGTTCGCCATCCTGCTGCGACCGCTGCGCCAGATCGCCGCGTCCGGTGATGCCGGCGTTCTGTTCGTACAGTCGGTAATAAGACATGCCTTTGAGGTACCAGGCGTAATCGACGCTGGCGTAGTCCGGGTTCAGGCGGGTGAAGCGGTCGGCGTCCAGAACGGCCTGGGCGAAATCGCGACTGCGATAACGCGCATACATCAAATCCAGCTGCGTTTGTTGCGCATAGCGGCCAAACGGAAAACGGTTTTGCAGTTGCTCCAGCGTATCAATCGCCAGATCGAAACTCTGGCTTTCTATATAGTCGGACGCGCGTTCGTACAGCGCCTGCTCAGACTCGGCGTCGTTGTTGCGAAACAGCGCGCAGCCATTCAGGCCGATGAGCAGAATCACCAGGGTGAACAAAGACAAAGGTTTGGTGAACAACGAAGGCATGGGTTGAATCCGGCCGGTGACGTACAATGGGCGGCCATTGTAACCACAGTCACCTAAGGGCACCAATGATCGCATCCGCCGAGCGTCTGGAAGACAGCGTGCAAGTTCCGTTGGAACTGGGCCAAAAACGCTTCGACCAGATTGCCGCCACCTTATTCAGCGAGCACTCCCGTTCGCGCATTCAGCAATGGATCAAAGACGGCGCCTTGCGCGTCGATGGTCAGGTGCGCAAACCCAAAGACAAGCTGATCGGCGGCGAAACACTGCAACTGGATGCGCTGCTTGAAGCCGACGAACGCTGGGACGCCGAGCCGGTCGATCTCAACGTTATCTACGCCGATGACGACCTGATCGTCATCGACAAACCCGCCGGTCTGGTCGTGCACCCCGGCGCCGGTACACCGAGCGGCACGGTGCTGAACGGCCTGCTGTATCACTACCCGGAACTGGCGCAGATTCCGCGCGCCGGCATTGTGCATCGGCTCGACAAAGACACCACCGGCCTGATGGTCGTAGCGCGCAGCCTGACGGCGCACACCGCGCTGGTAAAGCAATTGCAAAAACGCACCATGGGCCGCGAATACGAAGCCATCGCCAGCGGTGTGATGACCGGCGGCGGTACCGTCGACGAACCCATCGGCCGTCACCCGACGCAACGCGTCAAGATGGCGGTCACGCCGATGGGCAAGGAAGCGGTCACTCACTATCGCGTGCTGGAGCGCTTTCGCAATCACACTCTGGTGCGCTGCAAACTGGAAAGTGGCCGCACCCACCAGATTCGCGTGCATCTGGCGCACATTGGCTACCCGCTGGTCGGCGACCCACTGTACGCCGGTCGGCATCGGCTGCCAAAGGGCGTGCATCCGCAAGTCGCCGACGCCCTGCGCACCTTCAGCCGCCAGGCGTTGCACGCCGTCAGACTGGAACTGCTGCACCCGAAAACCGGCGAGTTGATGGCTTGGGAATCGGAACTGCCGGACGATCTGATCGACCTGCTGGCGTTGCTCGAAGCCGAGGTCGAAGGGGACTTGCCATGAGCATCGTCTTCCCTGAATGGCCGGTGCCCCAAGGCGTACATCTGGCCTGGACGCAACGCCATGGCGGCGTCAGCGCAAAACCGTTCGACAGCTTTAACCTGGCGCATCACGTCGGTGATGAGCCAGCGGCCGTAGACGCCAACCGCGCGCAACTGCTCACTCACTTGCCCGGCTGCAACGACATCCGCTGGCTCAGCCAGGTGCACGGCACCGATGTCAAAGACGTCTGCCTCAGCGCCAACGGCGAACCTGCCGATGCGGCGTTCAGCACCGAACCGGGCCTGGCCGCCTGTGTGATGACCGCCGATTGTCTGCCGGTGTTTTTCTGGCAAGCCGACGGCCGCCAGGTTGCCATCGCTCACGCCGGCTGGCGCGGTCTGGCTGGCGGTGTGCTGGCGCAGACGCTGGCGCAGTTTGACGATCCGGCCAACGTCTTTTGCGGTATTGGCCCCGCCATTGGTCCGACCGCCTTTGAAGTTGGCGCTGATGTTGTTGAAGCCTTTATCAACTGGCCCAATGCCAAGTTGGCCTTCATGCCCACCGCCAAAGCCGGTAAATGGCTGGCCGATTTACCCGCCTTGGCGGCCGCCAGGTTGCAATACGCCGGTGTCGCCGCCGTGTATCACAGCAATGACTGCACTTTCGTTCAGGCAGACGACTTTTATTCCTACCGCCGCGATGGTCGCACCGGCCGCATGGCGAACCTGATCTGGATCGCCGCTGACGATTAGCCGATGACTGAGTCGCGCGCTTGACCGGGGTCAATCGCGCGATGTTCAAGTGCTTGTTATTGCCGCCTGTGCCCCTATCTGCTTGGGTAATTGAAAAACCTCGATGAGGACACCTCATGCGTATTGATCGTTTGACCTCGAAATTGCAGGTCGCGCTCTCCGATGCCCAATCCATTGCGCTTGGGCGGGATCACAACTTTATTGAACCGGCGCACCTGCTGCTGGCGCTGACCGACCAGAAAGCCTCGTCCATCGTACCGATGTTGAATTCGGCCGGCGTCAATCTGACGCAACTGAAACAGTCGCTGGGCAATTATCTGGACGGCTTGGCGCGCATCGAAAATCACGATGGCGAAGTGCACATGTCCAACGACCTCGGCCGGGTGATGAACCTGGCCGACAAGCTGGCGCAAAAACGCGACGACCAATACATCGCCAGCGAACTGGTGGTGTTGGCCATGGCGCAGGATCGTTCACGCATTGCCACGCTGTTGAAAGAAGCCGGTGCCACATCAGAAAAAATTGAAGCCGCCATCGACGCCATTCGCGGCGGCGAAACAGTCAACAGCGCCGAAGCCGAAGAAAGCCGCCAGGCGCTGGAACGCTACACCATCGACCTGACCGAGCGCGCCGAATCCGGCAAGCTCGATCCGGTCATTGGTCGCGACGATGAAATCCGCCGCACCATTCAGGTATTGCAGCGCCGCCGTAAAAACAACCCGGTATTGATCGGTGAACCCGGCGTCGGCAAAACCGCCATTGTCGAAGGTCTGGCGCAACGCATTGTGAACGGCGAAGTACCGGAAAATCTGAAAAATAAAAAGGTGCTGTCGCTCGACCTCGGTGCTTTATTGGCCGGTGCCAAATACCGCGGTGAATTCGAAGAACGCCTGAAAGCGGTGTTGAACGAACTGGCGAAACAGGAAGGCCAGATCATTCTGTTTATCGACGAACTGCACACCATGGTCGGTGCCGGCAAAGCCGAAGGCGCGATGGACGCCGGCAACATGCTGAAGCCGGCTTTGGCGCGCGGCGAACTGCATTGCGTGGGCGCCACAACGCTGAACGAATACCGCCAGCACATCGAAAAAGACGGTGCCCTGGAGCGGCGTTTCCAAAAAGTTGTCGTTAACGAGCCGACCGAAGAGGATTCCATCGCCATCCTGCGCGGTTTGAAAGAGCGCTACGAAGTACACCACGGTGTGACCATTACCGACTCGGCCATTATCGCCGCAGTAAAACTGTCGCAGCGTTACATCACCGATCGGCAATTACCCGACAAAGCGATTGATTTGGTGGACGAAGCCGCCAGCCGAATTCGCATGGAAATTGATTCCAAGCCAGAGAGCATGGACAAGCTCGAGCGCCGCTTAATTCAGCTGAAAATCGAAGCCGAAGCGCTGAAAAAAGACGACGACAAGCTGACCAAAAAAACGCTCGACCAACTCAACGCCACCATCGAACAACTGGAACGCGAATACGCCGATCTGGAAGAAATCTGGAACACCGAAAAGGCGGCAGTGCAGGGCACGCAATCAATCAAGGAAGCGCTCGAACAAACCCGCGTCGAACTGGAAAACGCCCGCCGCACCGGCGACTTGGCGCGCATGTCCGAACTGCAATACGGCCGCATTCCCGACCTGCAAAAGCAGCTCGATATGGCGAGCCAGGCGGAAATGATGGACATGCAGTTGCTGCACAACAAGGTAACTGACGAAAGCATCGCCAACGTTATTGCGCGCTGGACCGGCATTCCGGTCGATAAAATGCTCGAAGGCGAACGCGAAAAATTGCTGCGCATGGAAGACAACCTGCACGGTCGCGTGGTCGGTCAGCACGAAGCGGTCGAAGCGGTATCCAACGCGATACGCCGTTCGCGTTCTGGCTTGTCCGACCCGAACCGGCCGAACGGTTCCTTCCTGTTCCTCGGCCCGACCGGCGTCGGCAAAACCGAACTGTGCAAAGCGCTGGCCGGTTTCCTGTTCGACACCGAAGACGCCATGGTGCGCATCGACATGTCCGAATTCATGGAAAAACATTCGGTCGCCCGCTTGATCGGCGCGCCGCCGGGTTACGTTGGCTACGAAGAAGGCGGCTACCTGACCGAAGCCGTGCGTCGCCGCCCGTACTCGGTGATTCTGCTCGACGAAGTGGAAAAGGCGCACCCGGATGTGTTCAACATTCTGTTGCAGGTGCTCGACGACGGCCGCCTGACCGACGGCCAGGGCCGCACCGTCGATTTCCGCAACACCGTCATCGTTATGACCTCGAACCTGGGCAGCGACATCATTCAGTCGCTGGCTGGCGAAGAGAATTACGAAACCATGAAATCGGCGGTAATGGATGTGGTCGGCCAGCATTTCCGGCCGGAATTCATCAACCGCGTCGATGAAGTGGTGGTGTTCCATCCGCTGGCGGAAGATCAGATTCGCGGCATTGCCGGCATTCAGCTCGACAGCCTGCGCAAGCGCCTGGCCGAACAGGGCCTGAAACTGCATCTGACCGACGCCGCCATGGACAAACTCTGCGCCGCCGGTTACGACCCGGTGTACGGCGCGCGCCCGCTGAAACGGACCATCCAGCGCGAGCTGGAAAATGGCCTGGCGCAATCGCTGCTGCGTGGCGATTTCGGCTACGGCGACGCCATCGAAGCCGACGTCCGCGACGACCAGATCGTCTTCTCCATCGGCCATTAATGGCCCATTCGACCAAGCCCGGGCTCTGCCCGGGTTTTTTTTGGTCACGATTTGACAGCTTTGATAAAGCGCTTTATCTTCGCGACTGACTCGATACAACAATAACCAGATTGAGACCAACCGCCGCCATGCCCAACACCCGTAAACGCGCCACCCAGTCCGACGTTGCCCGCCTTGCAGGCGTGTCGCCGGCCGTGGTGTCGACGGTGATTCGCGGCAAGAGCAACCACAACATCCGCGTCAGCGACGACACCCGCTTGCGCGTGCTCGAAGCGATGAAACAGCTTAATTACGTGCCCGATGTTGTGGCTCAGACACTGGCTGGCGGCAAGCGCCGCATCATCGGCCTGTTCAGTTTTGAAGCGGTGTTTCCCAAAGAACAGAACGACTTCTTCCGGCCGTTTCTGCTCGGCGTCGAAAAAGCCGCCGAAGCCAACGGCTACGACCTGATGCTGTTTACGTCCGCGCCGGTCAAGAACGGCCGGCGCGCCATCTACAGCGACGGCATCAACCGGCTGGCGCTGGCCGATGGCGTGGTGTTGCTCGGTCGCAACCCGGCCCCGGAAGACCTGCAACGGCTCGACGACGAAGGCTTTCCGTTCGTCTACATCGGCCGCAAAGACGCCCCCGGCCGCAGCCTCAGTTATGTCGCTGGCGATTACCGCCGCGCCACCTTCGATGTGCTGGAGCAATTCAGCGAACACGGCCATCGCCGCGTGCTGTACCTGGGCGAAACCAAACCGATTGAGCGCCACCACGATCGCGAAGCCGGCTATCAGGATGCGCTGGCACGCGATCTGATCGACAGCGACGCCGCCCTGCGCCACCGCCGCCAGGCCGATCAACTGGATGCCGCCTGGCTCGACAGCGTTCTGGCCGCCGGTGCCACCGCCGCCGTGGTTGAAGACATTCTCCAGGCCGAGCAGCTGTACCGCTTGTTGACCGCGCGCGGCCTGAACGTACCGAACGATTTCACCATTGGTCTGCTCGGCGAGCCCGATGCGCCGACCGACCTGAATCTGGACTGGTGTGGTTTCACCATCCCGCGTGAGGAAATGGGCTTTCAGGCCTTTATTTCGTTGCTGTCGCGGTTGGAACGACCCATGGCAAAAGCCGCCATGCAAGTGACTTTGCCTTGCACCTTCCACCCGGGAGCCACTCTGGCTCCGTGTCCGGCGCTGACCGCCTGACAGCCTAAACCCAAGGAACCCAACGGACAGCGGAGTCCGACGTTTAACAAAAACAACAAAGAGGTTTAAATGATAATGCGCTTAATCAAAACCACGACACTCGCTCTGAGTCTGGGCCTGGCGCTCGGCTCAAACGCTCAGGCTGAAGACCTGCGTTTCACCGTCTGGACTGGCAGCGCCGCCCACCTGGGCATGCTGAACGAGTTTGCCGACGGCTTTCGCGAAACTCATCCGGGCGTGAACGTTCAGTTCGAAACCATCCCGTTTGGCGACTACATCCAAAAGCTGACGCTGCAAATCGGCGGCGGCAACCCGCCGGACCTGGGCTGGATGCTCGAAGGCGCAGCGCCGACCTTTATTGAATCCAACGTGTTGCAGGATGTCGGCCCGGCCCTGGCCGCCGACACCGCCTACAACCTCGACGACTTCGCCGATTCCGCCATGGGCCTTTGGCGCAAAGGCGACGCCCTGTACGGCGTGCCGTTCTCCACGTCGCCGTTCGTCGTCTTCTACAACGCCGACCTGTTCGAAGCTGCCGGCCTCGACAACCCAGCGGAACTTGCCGCCCGTGGCGAATGGACCTGGGAAGCGGTGCGTGAATCCGCCGCCAAACTGGCCGATGCCAGCAACGGCCAATACGGCTTTGAATCGATGGACGGCCAAGGCTACGACAGCCGCGTCTGGGACACCCTGGTACCGCTGATCCGCGCCTACGGTGGCGATGTCTGGGAAGGCGATACCTGCACCTTGGACAGCCCCGAAGCCGTGCAAGCGGTCGAGCTCTACCACGACATGATTTTTGCCGATCAGTCTGCCGTACCGCCGGGTGAAATGGGCGACTTCTTCAACGGCCAGTCGGCCATGACTTACACCCAGATCTCGCGCGCCTCCAAACTGGACGAAGCCGATTTTGACTGGGGCATTGCACCGATGCCGTCTGGCCCCGCTGGTGCCAGCCCGATCATCGGTCAGGCCGCCATCGTGGTATTCAAAGGCAGCCCGAACGCTGAACTGGCGACCGAATTTCTGGCCTACATGACCACCCAAATTGGCGTTGAACGCATGGCCGAATACTTCCCGCCGGCGCGTACTTCAGTGTTGGCATCGACCGCGTTTTTGAATTCCAACCCGCGCCTGAACGCCGAGATGATGACCGTTGTCGGTGAGCAGATTGAACACGGCCGCGTACTGCCGGCGCACGAGCGTCTGCCGATGATCAAGTCCGCCACGCGCGGCACGCTGGATCGTCTGTGGCTGCCCGAAGCCGATGTGGAAGAAATTATGGCGGACGCCTGCCGCCGTATTGAACGCGAACTGTAATTGACGCGGGCGTCGGTTCCGGCCGACGCCCTGTGCTGATTTTTGCCTGGAAAGAACTATGTCTTCGGCAACTCAAGTCTCTGCATCGAAACCGTCGTACCGCTCTGCGCGCTTTTACGAAAGCCTGTCGGGCTGGTTATTTGTCGGCCCGTTGCTGACCGGTTTCTGTCTGTTTTTTGTCGGCCCGCTGATCGCCATCTTTGGCTATTCGCTGACCGAGTGGAACATTTTGTCGCAGCAGTCCAGCTTCGTTGGCTTGGAAAATTACCGCGATATCTTGTTTGAAAATCCTGAATTCTGGGAAGTGTTGCGCAACTCATTAGTGTTCGCTGGCGGCCTGGTGCCGCTGAACGTGGCACTCGCCTTAATGCTGGCGCTGGCGCTGAACCGCGCCTTTCACGGCGTTATTATTTTCCGCACGATGTTTTTTGCGCCGGTCGTTACCGCCGGTGCGGCCTGGGCCATTGTCTGGACGTTTTTGCTGCAAAAAGAATCCGGCGGCATTAACCAAATGCTGGCGTTGGTCGGCATCGACGGCCCCAACTGGTTGCGTCAACCGGACTGGGCGATGGTCAGCGTCATCGTCACCCGGGTGCTGAAAAACGTCGGCCTGAATATGATTTTGTATCTCGCCGCGCTGCAAACCATTCCCCGCGATTACGCCGAAGCGGCCACGCTCGATGGCGCCGGTCGCTGGCATATTTTCCGTCACGTCACCTGGCCGTTGCTGGCACCCACCACCTTGGTGATCAGCATCGTTACCGTGGTCGGGTCACTGAAAGTGTTCGATCACATCTATCTGATGACCGGCGGCGGGCCGGAAAACGCCACCCTCGTTTTGGCCTATTACATCTACGAACGCGCCTTCGAGTTCTTCGAGGTGGGTTACGCCAGTGCGCTCGCCGTGGTGCTGTTTATTGTCACACTGGGGCTGACGTTGGCGCAGTGGTTTATGAAGAAGGAGAGCCACTGATGTCGATGACTCTGACTCAAAACCGCCACTTCGAACTGAGCCAGCGCGGCCGGATTATTCGGCTGTCGCTGAAAAAAATCTGTTGGTATCTGGCGTTGCTCGGGCTGAGCATTCCGTTCGTGTTTCCGTTTATCTGGATGGTGTCCGGATCGCTGAAAACACAAAGCGAAATCACCGCCTTCCCGCCGACCCTGATTCCGAAACATCCAGCTTGGGAAAACTACGTCGAGATTTTCAGTTACCAGCCGTTTGCGCAGCAGTATTTCAACTCGCTGTACATAGCAGCGGCGGTGACGATTTTAATTCTGGCGGTGTCGTCGCTGGCCGGTTACGCCTTCGCGCGCCTGAAATTTCGCGGCAGCAATTTCCTGTTCATCTTCCTGTTGATGGGGCTGATGATGCCCGAGGAAGTCACCATCATTCCCAACTTCTATTGGATGAAGCATCTGGGTTTGGTGAACACCCATTGGCCGTTGATTTTGCTGCCGGTTTTCGGTTCGCAAGGCATCATCGCCACCTTTTTAATGCGCCAGTTCTTCGCGGCTTTGCCGGTGGAGCTGGAAGAAGCGGCCAAGCTCGATGGCCTCAGTCGCTTCGGCATTTTCTGGCGCATTGCGCTGCCGTTGTCGAAACCGGCATTGGCGGCCGTCGCCATCATTTCCTTCCTGCATTCCTGGAATCTGCTGCTGGAACCGTTGGTGTTCCTCAGTGATCTGGACAAATTCACCGTACCACTGGCACTGACCAATTTTTCCGATGCCTACGGTTTACCGCTGTGGCATCTGCAACTGGCGGCGACCTCGCTGTCGGTGATTCCGGTCTTGTTGGTGTACATCATCGCCCAGCGACAAATCGTCGAAAGTTTCGCGATGTCGGGCGTTAAGGGGTAAGCATGTCTCAAACAACCAAAACCACCACCGTCGCCACGCAACCGGCACCGCACTACCAACTGGTGGTGATGGGTGGCGGCCCGTCCGGCGCGATGGCCGCCACCATGGCCGCGCGTCTGGGCGTGAAAACTTTATTGATTGAACGCGGCGGTTTTCTCGGCGGCACCCTGACCATGATGGGCGTCAGCCCGATGATGACCTTCCACAACCCGGCTGGCGAACAGGTCGTCTGGGGCCTGGCTGACGAAATGGTTGAACGCCTGAAAGCGCTCGGCGCATCGCCCGGCCACGTGGTCGATTCGGTGACCTATTGTTCAACCGTCACACCCTTCGATGCCGAAGCGTTGAAACGCGTTTTGGAAGAAATGGTGGTCGAAGCCGGCGCCGATATTCTGTACCACACCATGCTGGCGGATGTGGCGGTGGAAGGCGACCGCGTTAAGCATCTGGTGGTGTGCAACAAAGCCGGTTTGTCGGAAGTAACGGCCGATCATTTTATCGACGCCACCGGCGATGGTGACCTGGCAACACGCGCTGGCATTCCGTTTGAAATGGGCCGCGAAGGCGACCACGCCACCCAGCCGATGACGATGAACGTGAAAATCGGCAACGTCGATATCGAACGCATCAAAGCCGATGTGCAGGCACACCCGGACAATTACGAATTCGACCTCGGCCCGGAAGAAGGCGTGCGCCGGGTGGTGTCTTCCGAGCGTCTCAGCCTGAAGGCGTTCGGCAAGCAATGGATGGACTATCGCCGCCGCAACAACGTCACCATTCCGCGTGAATACATTCTGTTTTTTGAAACGCATGAACGCGGCACCGTGGTGGTGAATTCGTCCCGCTTGCAGGGTTTCGATGCCACCAATCCGTGGGACGTAACGCGGGCGGAAATTGAAGGTCGGCGTCAGTGTTATCAGCTGTATCGCTTCTTAAAAGACGAAGCGATTGGTTTTGAAAACAGCGTGCTGTTATCGACGCCGTATCACGTCGGCGTGCGCGATTCGCGTCGCATCAAGGGCGCTTACACCCTGACCGGCGATGATGTGATGAATCAGGTGAAGTTCGACGACACCGTGGTTCAGGGCGCTTATCCGATCGACGTGCATTCGCCGGATAAAGAAGCCACCGAATCCATTCACCTGTCGCCGCATCACACCTACTTCATTCCGTTGCGCAGTTTGTACGCGCCGCAAGTCAGCAATCTGGTGGTGGCCGGTCGCTGCATCAGCGCCGATCACAATGCGTTTTCAGCCATTCGGGTAACGCCCATTGCCATGTCCATCGGCCAGGCGGCCGGTGCCGCGGCGGCGTTGGCGGCGGCGGCAAAAACCAGTGTCGCGGAACTCGACCCGAAAGCGGTGCAGCAAGCGCTGCAAGATCAGGGCGCGAAACTGAAACTCTGAATAAAGGGGGTTGCGGCGGCTTTCGGGTCGCCGCTTTTTTTCATCTTGAAAAAGGAGGCAGCGGACTCGTTTTTTTAATTCCAACGCATTTCTCAACAACACTTCGAGGAAACAAAAATGACAATATTTTCGAAGCAATTATTAGCAACACTGCTCGGCGCACTGACAGCGGTCAGCCTGTATGCGGCACCGCCGAATCTGAATCATCAAAGTGTGGTCGTCGATCCGGCCGACCTGGCGGAAGATCTAACCGGCGAAATTATTTTCCCAAGCTTGCTGCGCGTGTCCGATCACGTCGCCAATCCGTTGGGCAATTACTACCTGTATTTCGCACCGCACAATCAACCCGGTGGCATCAAACTGGTGTACGCCGACAACATCGAAGGGCCGTACACCGAGTACGCCGGTAACCCGTTGATTGATAATGCCGGTCAAGGGCAGTTTGAGACCGCAACGGTGTCGCACGTCTCCAGCCCGAACGTGATCTGGATGGAGCAATACAACAAGTATTTCCTCTACTTCCACGGCGAGAACAACACCACGCGCTGGGCCTGGTCGACCGACGGCCTGAACTGGACCATCGCGAACGACAACGTGGCCGTCACCGCCGCCGATTTCAACGCCGCCTTTGGCAGCGGTTTTACCGAAACCTCCTACGCGCGTGTATTCGAATACACCATTCCAACCTGGGGCGACCGCTACACCATGGTGTTGATGGTCAACCGCAACGGCACGCGCAGCATTGCACTGGCAACGTCGAACGACGGCAAACATTTCACCCCGCGTGATGGCGCTTTGGTGTCGCCGGGACCGGATGGCCAGAGCAACATTTCCGGCGCGTTTTACTGGCAGGATGCCGGCAAGCACTATGTGATTTATCACGGCGCCAACAACATTTATTACACCGAAGTGGGCGCCAACTTCGATCAGGAAATTCACCGCGGCGTGTTTTACGACCCTGCCAGTGTCGGTCCGGAATACAACAAAGCCGCCGAACCGTTTTTGCATTACGAAAACGGCCAGTGGCACATGTTTTATTCAGTCGGCCCACGCCTGAGCCAGAAAATCGCCTACGCCAACGAAAGCGACCCGCCGCCGACGTCGGGCAATGAAATCATTGTTGATAACGGCAGCGCCGGTTTCCTGCGCAGCAGCAACGGTTGGCTGAGCAGCACCGGCAGCCACGGTTATTGGGGTTCGGATTATCTGGTTGATGAAAACGCCGGCACCGACATCGGCGTCTGGGCGGTCTGGCAACCAACCTTGCCCGCCAGCGGCGAGTATCAGGTGTATGCGCGTTGGGCTGCGCACAGCAACCGGCCGGATGCGGTGTTGTATCGCGTCTATCACCAGGGGCAGGTGACCGAGGTTTGGAAAAACCAGACCATCAACGGCAACAGTTGGCAGTCGCTCGGCACCTATTGGTTCGATGCCAACGACTTAGCCAATAACCGCGTCTCTATTGATGCCGCCAGTGACCTCGGCCGCACCGTGGCCGACTCGGTGCGGTTTGTGCCGGTCGATTAATCGGCGTCTGTTTCGGCCGGGGGCAGGGCGGCGTCGGCCGCCATCTCGGCCATAATCCAATCGCGGAACTGGCGCATGGCAAAACTCATCGGTCGGTCTTTCTGGTAGACCAGATAGAGTGCCTTGCCCAGTTCCAGTTGGGTCGGCCAGGCGATGACCAACTGGCCGCTTTGCAATTCCTCGCTGACCAGGCTTAGGTCGGTCAGCGCCACACCCAGCCCTCGGGCCGCTGCCTGAGCCGTTAACAGGCCGCTGGAAAAATGCTGGGCCTTGCGGGTTTCCCGAAACTCAGCGCCGGTGGCGCTAAACCAGGCCGGCCATTCGTCCGGGCGTTCCATGACATGCAACAGCGTGAACTGAGCCAGATCGGCCGGTTGCCGGATAGGGTGCGCGGCCAGTAAATCGGGCGAGCACACCGGCACCAGCGCCACGTCTTTCAAATGCAGTTTTGCCACATCGTCCCAATGGCCGTCGCCGTAATAGACCGCCATATCGGTGGCGCTGTGTGCGAAGTCGAGGCGGTCTACCGAGGCGGCAATGTCCAACTCGATGTTGGGGTACTGGTCGTAAAAGCGGCTGATGCGCGGCAACACCCAGCGGGAAAGAAACGCCGGTGCTACCGCCAGTCGCAACTCGCCGCTGTTGTGGGTGGCGGTCAGTTTGGCGGTGGCTTTTTCAATCTCGTTGAGTGCGCCCTGGATGGTGTGCAGATAGTCCTTGCCGGCCGAGGTTAATTCGATGCGGCGTGTCTGGCGGATAAACAGCTCGACTTCCAGAAACGCCTCCAACGACTTGATCTGGTGGCTTACCGCCGAAGGCGTAACAAACAGCTCCCGCGCCGCCCGTTGAAAACTGCCCAGGCGGGCGGCGGCTTCGAAACTGCGCAATGAATTGAGCGGCGGCAGGCGTTGGATGGGCGGGCTCCATGGGTGAATTTTGTTCAAGTATAGTCCTGTTGATGTTGTCTGGGGATGACGGGGTATGTTTGATTGCCAGGGTGTGTTCGGGGTTGCTTGGTTGCTTGCCTTAGCCACCTAGTCACTTAAGCATTCGATTACCTAGCCACCCAAGCACCCAACCCCCACAACCCTCAAGGCCCCTCAAACTCAACCTCCACCTGCACCCCCTTCTGCCAGTTCGCACCCTCGGCTGAACGCCAGACATCGTGCAGTGGCGTGCCACTCTCATCAGTCCCACCGATCACCCAGAGTTGGTTGCGGAAGCTCAGGGCCTGGTGGTAGGTGCGCGCGGTGAAGCGGTTGGCTTGGCTTTGGGGGCTGTCAACGGCGGTCCAGTGGGTGCCGTTGCGGGTGGTCCAGACTTGGTTGTCTGGTTTGCCTTCGCTGTTGTATCCGCCCAGCACCCAAAGCCGCTCGCCTTGGGCATCCTGGGTGACCAGGGCCTGGTGCCCATAACGGGCCGTCAGGTTGGCATCGGGGCGCGACTGCCAGTGGCGGCCATCGTGGGAGGACCACACCACGCCATTGTCGCCACCAGCGCCACGGCCACCGATCACCCAAAGCTGGCCGTTGAAGACCACCGCCTGGTGACCGACGCGGGCGGAGAAGCCGGCCTGGGCGGTTTCTTCGATCCAGTCGCGGCCGTTGCTGGACGACCAGACGTCATTCACCCATTGATACCGACCGTCTATCCGAACTGAGCCGCCGATTACCCACAGGCGATGGTCGAACACCACTAACGCGTGCGCTGCGCGTGGGCTGAACGGCGCTTCGGCCAGCACGCGTTGCCACTGCACGCCATCGGCGCTGGACCAGACGTCGTCCCGGTAGCTCCCACCCACCAGCCACAGCCGCTGGTTGAACACGACCACCCCATGGTTACGCCGTGGCGAGAAATCGGCGTGGACGCGGTGTTGCTGCCAGTGCAGGCCATCGGCGGAGGACCAGACGTCGTTGTTATAACTGCCGCCCAAACCGCCGATCACCCAAAGCCGGTCGGCGAAGGCAATCGCCTGGTGGCTATCGCGCCCGCTGAAGGCGGCTTCGGCGGTGTGGGGTTGCCAGTCCTGGCCGTTGCGGCTGGACCAGACGTCGTTCAGGTAAGACCCGCCATTCCCACCCACCACCCAAAGCTGCTGGTTGAAGACGGCCAGGGCGTGGGCGCGGCGAATCGGAAACGCGGCATCCACCGCCTCTTGGCGCCAGTGAATGCCATCGGACGAGGACCAGACGTCGTTTAATTCATTGTCGTCATTGTCCCCACCCACCAACCACAACCGCTCGCCACGGCCATCGTTGTACACCACAACGCGGTGCCCGGTTCGGCCCGAAAATTCAGCCTGGCTGGTTTCCTCTCGCCAGTCTCGGCCATCGGCGGACGACCAGATGTCGTTGACGTATTGAGGACCAATGAGACCACCAATCACCCAAAGCCGATTCTTGAAAAACACCGCCTGGTGACCAGAACGACCCGTAAAGGCCTGGCCGTTGGCGCTGGGTTCCCGGCGCGCCCAATCGGTGCCGTTGGGCGAGGTCCAGACGTCGTTCCGATTGTCGTTCCCGGTAGACCACCCACCGATCAGCCACAGCCGCTCGGTGCCGTCGCCGTCGTGCGAGACAACCACCGGGCTACCGCTGCGGCCCTCAAACCCGGCACCGATCGACCCCTGCTCCTGCCAGACAAAACCGCGGGCGTGCTCGGGGCTATCGAGCGTCGACCAGAGCGCCCCGGTGTGGGTGTCGATCAGCCAGAGGGCGTTATTGAACAGCACCACCCGGATGACGTCGCCAACGACTGACGCATCGCCGCTGGGCAACAGCTCCGACTGGTTGTCCCACTGTTCGGGCACCCAGGTGGTGCCGTCGGTGGACGACCAGATGTCGGTTCGGTATTGGCCACCGTTATCCAGCCCACCAATCACCCAAAGCCGCCCGCGAAAAGCCACTACCGAGTGGAACCACCGCCCCGCAAACCGATCCGCCGCCAACGCCCCGGCCGCCTGATGTTCGCCATACTGCACCCGAAAATACCCCGGCTGGCTCAGCGTCAGTGCCGCGCTCGGCAATACCGACCCGGTGCCGAGCATTAACTGGCTGGCGGCATTGGCGCAGTTTCCGGTTTGAACTGGGTTGCAATTGGCGTCGCTGGTGGTGTGCAGCCAGGTGCCTTCGGTGCCGTCTGAGAGTTGCCAATCGGCTCCGGTTGGCCCCACCCAGGCGCTGACCCGCAGCCGACGGTTCACCACTTCAACCGAGTAAGCAATCGACTGCCCATCCAGCCGCGCACTGATGCGTGCCCGGCCGGGGCCAACGGCGGTGACGCGCCCACTGCCATCCACCTGCGCGACCTGGGGGTTGCTGCTGGCGTAATCGACGCCGCGAAAGCTGCCCGGCACCGGGTTGGTGTAGGTTTCGCCGGTGACGAGCTGGGCGGTGCCGGTTTGGGCGAATTCAAAGGTTTCGAGGTTGCAGGCGGTGAGCGCGAGGCTGAGTAGCAGGCTGGTGACGAGGTGCAGCAGTCGGTTGGGGTGATGCATGGTCGATTCCTCTGGGTGAACGTTGGGCGGTTGCTGTTGGTTGATCAGGGCGCTGGGGTATTCAATGCCAGGCCGGCATCGCTGGGCGGTTGCCATGCTGCTTGCACAGTGCGATGCGAATCGGCTTCCAGCCGGGTGTTGAATTGCCAGTCGGTGGAGGCGGTGCGGGTGAATACCTGCACCTGGCCGGTGCCGAGCCGGGGCAGGCCGGTGGTGGTGGCGTTGGATGCCGAGAGGCGATCAAAGGTGCCGACGGCCAGCACGGTGCCATCGCCATTCAGGCTGAGCGAATGCCCAAACCAGGGGTCGACCATTGCCACGTGCGAATGCAAGTAGGCCTGTTGCTGCCAATGGCCGCTGTTCTGGCGCTCGAAGATATACACCGCGCCGCTGTAGGCCGCCTGGTTGGCGGCGTCGGTGAAGACGGGTTCACCCACCGCCAGTACCCGGCTGTTGCCGCTGAGGCTGATGGCGTAGCCGAACAGGCCGTTGGGCTGTGGCGTGGCCGAGGTTACCTGCACCGGCGGTGCCCAGCCTAAGCGGGTTTGGTCGAAGAGGTAGACCGAGCTCAGGGTGCCGGTGTTGAACGCTGTGTCATTCCACGGGCTGGTGGGCGACAGGCTGGCGAATTCATAGCGGATGGTGATGGCGAGGACATTGCCATCGGTACTCAGGCTGATGGGTAGGATGGGTTGGTCATTCTGGGCGCTGTCGTATTGGTTTGAATCCAGTTCCGGGTACCAGCCGCCGGCGGTTTTGTGCGCGAACACCTGGGTAATGGCGCGACCGTTGTTGTTGCTTTTCGCCTGGCTGTCGATGGACAGCACACGGCCTTCGGCGTCGATTTTGACGGCGTAGCCAAAGCGTTCCACTGCGCTGTCGGTGGCGGATACCAGGGTGGCCGGTGCCGACCAGTTGCCCTGGTGGTGCTGAAAAACGTAAACCGCGCCGGCGCCCATGCCGGTTTTGATGTTGCGGACATTGGCCGTAGGCGCGCCCACCGCGAGGATGGTTCCGTCTTCATTGAGGCTCAGCGCGGAGCCGAATAAATCGCTGCGTTGCGGCGGCATTAAATCGGCCAGCGGTGTTTCCGGGTTGGTGCGAATCATCAGGGTGTTGGACTGGCTGCAACCGGCGGCGTTGCAACTGAGCAGCCGGTAATGCGAGGTATGGCGGCCGTACAACGCAGGCAGAATTCGGTAACGCTGTGTGGAGGCCGGCAGGTTGGCTGCCAGGTCGAGAAAATGGTCGTGGTTGTCGCGCTGTTCCTGGAGGTGGTACAGGGTGGCGTTGGGCACTGGCTGCCAACTGAAGACCACGCGATCGCTGGCATCGAATTGCAATTCCAGCTGCGCCGGCGCGGGGAAGGCGGGCACGGGCGAAGGTTCGTACAGCGACTCGGCGTGAACGGCCAGGCAGGTGCAGAACAACGATACGCAGACGACAAAGCCGGGTATGGAAAAGTTGGGCATGGGCGGGTTTCCTGAAGTCGAGGATCACCTGAACGTGCGTTGGTGATCACCAGTCCTTGGTTTGGAAACCCAGCTTACAAAGCCGCCGTTTGACTAAACGTTTTAGAAAATGTGTTTTTTTCGTTGAAGTGTTTGAAACGCGCCGCTTTTTTTCGGCGCGGGTTTGGGTTAACGCTGAAACGGATACAAATTGCCCAATTTAGTCAGTTGCGTCAGCTCATCCAGAGCGGTGCGACTTTCGATCAGCAATTGCGGATCGGCTAAATCGGCCTGGGTGAGACGGTCACGGTAATGGCGATCGACCCAGGCATTCAGATCGTGAAACAAAGCGTCGGTCAGAATGACGCCGCTGTTCATGGCGTTGTATTCCGCTTCCGTCAGCGCAACGCGCAACCGCAAACAGGCCGGGCCGCCGCCGTTTTGCATCGACTGTTTCAGATCGAACACTTCCACGGCGTCGATGGGGTTGGCGTCGTCGGCGATCAGCCGATCCAGATAATCAGACACCGCCGCAATTTCCCGGCACTCGCCCGGCACGACCAGCACCATGCGGTCGTTATCCACGCTCAACAACTGGCTGTTGAACAGATAGGAACGCACGGCGGCGTCCAGCGAGACTTCGGCGCTCGGCACGCGCACGGCGATCAGTTCGACAGCGCCCAATTTGCGTTGCAGCTCGGTGAGCACGGCGTCGGTGTTGGCGAACGCTTCCTGGTGATAGAACAAAACGTTGCGGTTGCCGACGGCGATAACGTCGTTATGAAACACGCCGGCGTCGATGGTTTCCGGTTTTTGTTGGGCGAACACGGCGTGCGCATCGCTCAGGCCATGCAGCCGCGCAATCGCCTGGCTGGCTTCGAGCGTTTGCCGTGCCGGAAACCGTTGCGGCCTGGCTGCGTTGTTATCGAACGCGGCTTGGCCGTAGACGAATAATTCCACGCCGGGGGCATCGTAAGCGCCGCAAAAACGGGTGTGGTTGGCCGCGCCTTCATCGCCAAAAAAACTCACCGGCGCCAGGGCGTCGTGATGCGCGAAATAGCGCTCGTCGGCGAAGATGCTTTGCAACATGCGCGTGGTGGTTGGGTGTTCAATCGAGCGGTGAAATTTGGCGTTCAAATTGGCGGCGGTGAAATGAACTTTGCCATCGCCGGTGTCGGCACTGGGCGACACGGTGGCGGCGTTGGCCGTCCACATGCATGACGCCGAACTGACGGCGCTTAAAATCGCCGGGTTTTGTCTGGCGACTTTTTCCAGCACCTGCGCATCGGTTCCTGAAAAACCCAGGTTGCGCAGCGCCCAAATGGCCGGTCGTTCGTGCGGCAATAAAATGCCCTGGCGCAAACCGCGATCGGCCAGCGCCTTCATTTTTTTCAGCCCTTGTTTGGCGGCCTCTTTGGGGTTCGACGCCGACTGTTCGTTCGACAGCGAGGCGATGTTGCCATACGACAGACCGGCGTAGTTGTGCGTTGGGCCGACGAGTCCGTCGAGGTTCATTTCAAAGGCGGTCATAAGTTCATTCCCGGCGAGGTTTGCGCCGGTTTTTCCAGCGTTTCACTTTCCATCGACGCCACCGGATAGGAGCAATAATCGGCCGCGTAATAGGCCGAGGCTCGGTGGTTGCCGCTGGCACCGACGCCGCCGAACGGTGCGGTACTGGCTGCGCCGGTAATCGGCTTGTTCCAGTTGACGATGCCGGCGCGAATTTCTTCCAAGAACCAGTCGTACTTGGCTTTGTCGTTCGACAGCAAACCGGCCGACAGGCCATAGCGGGTGTTGTTGGCACCCATCAAGGCGTCTTCGAAACGGTCGTACCGGTAGACGCTGAGCAACGGGCCGAAGTATTCGGTGTCGGGTACGTCGCGGGCGTCGGTTAAGTCGATGATGCCCGGGGTCAGCAAGGCGGTGCCGGCTTCGGCCGATTTCATTTCCAGCAGAATTTTGCCGCCCAGATCGACCAGATGGCGTTGCGCGGCGAGCAGATGATCGGCGGCCGCCAACGACACCACCGAGCCCATAAAGGGTTGCTCGTCGGCGTCCCAATGGCCGACGGTCAAGTTGCGCGTTGCGTCGATCAATTTAGCCAAAAACGCGTCGCCTTTGTCGCCACGCGGAATGAACAAACGGCGCGCGCAGGTGCAACGCTGACCGGCAGAAATAAAGGCGCTGAACAGCACGTGGTGCAGCGCGCCATCGACGTCGATGTCGTCGTCCACAATCAACGGATTGTTGCCGCCCATTTCCAGCGCCAGAATTTTGCCCGGCTGGCCGCCGTACTGTTGGTGCAGCAATTCGCCGGTGTTGGACGAGCCGGTGAAAAACAGACCGTCGATGCCCGGATGCGCGGCCAGCGCGATGCCGGTTTCTTTCGCGCCCTGAACCAGATTGATCACGCCATCGGGCAGGCCGGCGGCTTGCCATAATTTCAGCGTTTCTTCGCCGGTTTTTGGCGTCAGTTCACTGGGTTTGAACACCACGGTGTTGCCCGCAATTAATGCCGGAACGATGTGGCCGTTGGGCAAATGGCCGGGGAAATTGTACGGGCCGAACACGGCCACAACACCGTGCGGGCGGTGCCGCAAAATGGCTTCGCCGCCGGGAATGTCTGAATGTTTTTCGCCGGTGCGTTCGTCGTAGGCTTTGGCAGAAATGCCGACTTTGCCGATCATCGCGCCGACTTCGGTGCGCGCTTCCCACAACGGCTTGCCGGTTTCGCTGGCAATGGAATTCGCCAACGCTTCTTTGTGCGTTTCCAATAATTCGGCGAAGCGTTCGCAGATGGCGAGGCGTTCGTCGAGCGGCGTTTTGCGCCAGTCGCGAAAGGCGGCACGGGCGGCATCGATGGCGCGATCAACGTCGTCGGCGCTGGCGCTGGTGCCACTCCAGACGGCGTTCTGGCTGATCGGGTCGATGGATTCAAAACGGTCGCCCTGGCCGGCTTGCCAGGTGCCGTTGATGAACAGGCTGGATTCAGACATGGGGTGTCTCCGGTCGCAGCGACACGGCCCGAACCGAATCGCCGTCGGTAACGTTCAGCGTTTCGGCCTGGGCTGCGCTCAGGTGAAGAGTGGATTCGTGAATGGCCGAGGTGGCGATTAATCGCACCCGGAAATTGTCGAAGCCGCGGTTCGATACCAACGACAAACCGGCTTTCTGAGACAGGTCCGGTTCCGGTGCGCTGGCGTCGATTTTCACGGTGTAGAGTTCGCTTTCGCGCACGGCGCGAATTTCTTTGATTTTGGCCGACACCGTTGGGCCGCCATCGAAAATATCGATGTAGCCGTTAAAGTCGAACCCTTCGGCTTGCAGCATGGCGAGCGCGGGTTCGGTGTCCGGGTGTACGCGGCCGAAGGCTTCCTGCGCATCGGCGGAGAGCATGGGCACGTAGATGGGGAACTTGGGCATTAACTCGGCAATAAAGGCTTTGTCGCCGAGGCCGGTCATATAGTCGGCGTCGGAAAATTCCATCTGCATAAAATGCCGGCCGAGGCTTTCCCAAAATGGCGAACGGCCTTGCTCGTCGGAATAACCGCGCATCTCGGCGATGATGTCGCGGCCGAACAGTTGCGCGTGTTCAGCCAAAAACAAATAACGCGATTTGCTGAGCAATTGGCCGTTCTGATTTTTACGGTAATTCGGCATCAAAAACAGCGTGCAGATTTCCGAACTGCCGGTCAGGTCGTTACTTAAATAAAGTGTGCGGGTGATCTTGTGCACGCCGATGTCTTTCGACATGTGTACGGTTCGGCCGACGTGATAGTTGTACCAGATGTCGTCGTGACCAATGCTGGCTTCGAGCGCGCAGATGCCGGCAATTTCGTCGTTGCTTGGGTCGATCATGGCGAACAGATACAGCCGGTCTTTTTCATCCAGATCGCGCTTGAACGAGGCGACGGCTTTGTCGAGTTTCGCCTGCATTTTCTGACGGTTGTCGGGCAGGGTGGTGACGCCGACGCCGGAGTTTTTCGCCATCAGATACAGGTAGTCGATGTCGGCCGGGGTAACAGGGCGGATGTACATGGCAGTCTCCCTTACAGCGGCGCGTAGGCGATGGGGTCGCCTTCGGACACGCCGAGCGCTTCGGCAACATCCAACGGCAGACGAATGGTTTCACCGATGCCATCGACCAAGGTGCCGATGGTGCAGCGGAAGTCTTTCAGCGAGCGGTTGCAGATCAGATATTTCAGACCGCCGACCACTTCACTCGGGCGCGCTTTTTTGAACCGAACCTGACGCACGGTGTGCAGATCGCGCACCTCGCCCGAGAGCACCGGGCCGCCATCGAACGGATCGATAAAGGGCGTTTTCTCAAAGCCTTCGCGATAGAACAAACCGCAGGCGCGGTTGGCCGCTTCGTGGTTCTGGCCGATGGTGCCGCGCGCGCGTTCCGGCAACAGCGGCACGTAAACCGGGTGTTGCGGAATCAATTCCGACATGAAGGTTTTGCTTTTTACCGAGCAGTAATAATCGGCGGTATTGAAGTCGATGCCGAAGAAATGTCGGCCGACGGCATCCCAGAACGGGCAGTCGCCTTTTTCGTCAAAAATGCCCTGCACTTCGACAATCACCTGGCGCTGAAAACGCTCCGGCAAACAGGCGATGAACAACAATCGGGCGCGTGACAGCAATTCAAAAGCGTCGGTTTTTTTCAGTGCCGGTTCGATTGCAAACGAACGCAGCAAAGTCTTGCCGGTCAGTTCGTGCGACAAAAACAGAATCGGTACTTTGGCGCTGACGTTTAAATTGTGCGAAGCGTGGACGACTTCATCGAGGCGGTAATTAAAGAACGGATAACCGCCGCCGGCTTCGGTATCCAAACCGGACGTGCCGAGCAGTTGCTGTTGCTCGGTATCTTCGAGCACAAACAAAAACGCCGCTGGGCCGTCCTGGTCGAGGCCGGTGTCGAAGGCATCTTCGGACTGGGTGATTTTTTCCGACAGCTTGTCGCGTTCCTTGGGCAGGGTGGTAACGCGGGCGTCGGTGGCGTAGAGCAACCGTTCGATACTGGGCAGATCGGCGAATGCACTCGGTCGGACGACGAGCATGGTGTTTCCTCTTGCACTTGCGCAAAAGGGGCCGCAGTGCGACCCCGTTTAAACCAAGATTCCGAGCTTAGCCAACGAAGCGGGCGACGGCTTTTTCCAGTCGGGCCAGGCCTTCGTCGATGTCGGCATCGGGAATGTTCAACGCCGGTGCCAGACGCAGAACGTCGGGGCCGGCCACCAGACACAGCAAGCCTTCTTCCAGCGCCAGGGCGTTCAGGTCTTTCGCCTGGCCTTTGCGTTCGTCGATCAATTCGCAGCCGATCAACAAACCCATGCCGCGAATGTCTTTGAACACTTTGTACTGTTCATTGATGCGTTTCAGGCCATCGAAATAGCGCTTGGATTTGGCGGCGACGCCATCGAGCACGCCGTCGTTGGTCAGCACATCCAGCACCGCCAGCGATACCGAACAGGCCAGCGGGTTGCCACCGTAAGTGGAGCCGTGGGTGCCGAAACCGAGGCTCGGGGCCACGGCGTCGGTGGTCAGCATGGCGCCGATCGGGAAGCCGCCGCCGAGGGCTTTGGCGGTGGTCAGAATGTCGGGCGTAACGCCATAACGCTGGTAGGCGTAGAGCGAGCCGGTGCGGCCGACGCCGGATTGGATTTCATCGAAAATCAGCAGCGCGCCGTGCTGGTCGCACAACTCGCGCAGGCCTTGCAGGTAGCCTTCCACCGCAGGCGTGATGCCGCCTTCGCCCTGAATCGGTTCGATGATGACGGCGGCGGTTTTGTCGGAAATGGCGGCGGCCATGGCGTCCAGATCGTTATACGGCACGTGGCTGATGCCGCCCGGTGTCGGCTCGAAACCTTCTTTGTATTTGGCCTGGCCGCCGACGGAGACGGTGAACAGGGTACGGCCATGGAAAGATTGCAGCGTGGAAATGATTTCGTGTTTTTCCGGGCCGACGTTCAGGTAAGCGTGACGACGCGCCAGCTTCAACGCGGCTTCGTTGGCTTCGGCGCCGGAGTTGCAGAAGTAGACTTTGTCGGCAAAGGTCAGCTCGGTCAGTTTCTGCGCCAGCTCAATGGCCGGCTCGTTGGTCATAACGTTCGACAGGTGCCAGAGTTTCTGGCCCTGCTCGGTCAGCGCTGCGACCAGTTTCGGGTGGGCGTGGCCCAGCGCACTGACGGCAATGCCGCCGGCGAAGTCGATGTATTCGCGCTCGGCCTGATCCCAGATGCGTGAACCTTTGCCGCGCACCGGGATGATTTTTCCAGGGGCGTAATTGGGGACCATGACGGCATCGAATTGTTCTCGGGTAACGGCGCTCATATCGACTTCCATTGTTGGGATGGTTGGATGGGCAAAACGAGCCGCACGCGGCGGCTCGTTATCGGAAACATTCTAAGGATAAGCGACGCAACCGGGTTACGTCGGTGCGACATGCGGTTATATCGCTAGGGCGCCTGTCGCTGGCAAGCGCCCCGGCAAGATGAATTCAGCGGGCGTCTGCCAGAGTGGCGGCTGAGTCCAGCCAGTTGCGGGCCTGGTCGGCGCTCAAGGCTTCGGCGAAGGCGAAACCTTGTTCGGTCGGCGTGCCCAATTGCATAAACAGTTCGCGCAAGGTGTCGGGCGAAACCTCGCCGTCGAATTGGGTTTCCACCAGGGCCGACAGCGTGGCGTCTGCCTTTGCCAGTTCGGCCGCGCTCAAACCGGCTTCATCGATCAGACCGGCTTTGGCGGCGTACAGCAGTTTCATGCTGAACGACGGCGACTGGGCGATAAAGCCGAGCAATCCGGGCAAGGCCGGTGCCGGCAACGCCGACAGATAATGCCAGGTGTCGCGGTCGCGTTGCGCCAGTACCGCATCGGCGTCGGGCCAGGTGGCTTTGAGCAGATCGCGCACAATTAATTCGCCGTTGGAGCTGTTGGTCAGCATCACCAGGCCATCGCCGTTGCTCGGGTCGATGATGACCAGCGTGCGGATGCCGGGTTCGCGGCCGTCGTGTTCGATCAAGGTGCGATCGGGCATTTGCGTCAGCCGCCAACCCAGGCCCCAGAATTCCAGCGGGTCGGGATGCGCCGATTGCGGTGTGATCATTTGCGCAAACAGGGCCGGGTCGAGATCGGCACCGCGCGCTACCCAAGCAGCGAAGCGGCCGTAATCGCCGATGGTGGTGAAGGTGTTGGCGGCGGCGTTGGGTTCGCGGGTGTGTGAGGTCAGCTCCACGGTATGGCCCGCTTCGTCGTAACCGGCGCTGACGCGGCCGTTTAAACGGTCGTCCCAACCAAAGACGGTGTCGTTCATGCCCGCCGGTTTCAGTACGTCGCGCTGCATCCAGGCCGACATCGATTCGCCCGTCTGGCTTTCCAACGCGCGGCGCACGTATTCATAACCTTCGCCGGAATATTCGTGACGCTCGCCCGGCGCGAACATAAAGAACAAACCATCGCGGCCGCGCCAGTTGGGAAAGCCGCTTTGATGGCTGAGCGCCAGACGGGCGGTCAGTTGCGGCAGGCGCGGGTCGTCGGCAACGTCCGGGTCGATCCAGTCATCGGCCAGCGGTGCGTCCAGATCGGCGCGGCCGGCTTCGACCTGATGCAGGTAGCCGAGGCTGAACAACGGCTTGGTCAGTGAGGCGACATTAAAGATGGTATCGGCGGTCAGCGGTTGGTCGGCATCGGCCTGGCCGTAGCTGCGCGTCCACAGCAGTTCGCCGTCTTCAATGCGCGCCAGGGCCAGGCCCGGTACGGCGTAGCGTTGCATTACGTCTTGAGCGGTCTGGTCTATCTCGGCGGAAGGGTGTGATGGCGTGCTCTGGCAGGCGGCGAGCAGTGTTGTTGCCGCCAGGATTCCGAAAATACCTTTTAGGTCTCTCATGCGTTGCTGTCCTTATTGTTCGGTTTTTGATCGCAGTTCGGCACTTTTGATCGCAGTTCGGCACTGTGGCAGAAGATGCCGACTGTTTCATGGACCGATTGTCACGTTAATAGCGCTGGTTAATACCCCGGTTAAAAGCATCCAAGCGCGGCGGGCTCTGCTATAGTCGCGCCCGACAAACTTCAGACCTCAGCTCAGGTAACTCACGCCGTGTTCGACAGCCTTCAATTGCCACCACCCCTCGCCGCCGCTCTGACCAAACAGGGCATTGTTGAACCCACCGATGTGCAGCAAGCGGTGATTCCAGCAGTGATGAACGGCCAGGATTTGTTGGTCAGCGCTCAGACCGGCAGCGGCAAAACGGTGGCGTTCGCCTTGCCATTGATGCTGCGTTACAACCGCACGGCGACCGCCCGCACCGGCATTCGTGCGCTGGTGCTGGTGCCAACGCGTGAACTGGCGCGGCAGATTCATCAGGTGTGCCGGCAGTTGGGCAGCGGCATTCAGGTTGGCAGTTTCAGCCTGACTGGCGGTGCGACCTTTAAAGAGCAGAACGCGGCGCTGCGCAAAGTGCCGGATATTCTGATCGCCACCCCTGGCCGTCTGGCTGAACATTTGAAGCAAGGCTCGGTCGATTTGAGCGACATCGATTGTCTGGTACTCGATGAAGCCGACCGCATGCTCGACATGGGTTTTCGCGACGAAGTGCTGAGCATCATCGAACAATGCCCGGTTGAACGGCAGACGTTGTTGTTGTCGGCCACACTCGATCACCGTGGTGTGATTGGCCTGGCGAAAAAATTATTGAACGAACCGGAAACCATTGCGCTGCACGAAGCGCGTGCGGTGCCGGACAACATTGCCCAGCAATTTATTCTGTCGGACGACGATGCCTTTAAAGAGAAACAAGTGCTGGCGTTGTTGAGCAAGATGGGCCGACAGCCGGTGATTATTTTCACCAACACCATCGTTAAAGCCGAACGCTTGCAGGCGCGTTTGCGCAACGGCGAACGCCGCAGCGGTTTGCTGCACGGCAACTTGACGCAGGACGAGCGCAACGCCGTGGTCAGCGGTTTGCGCAGCGGTAAATTCAAAACCCTGGTGACCACCGACGTGGCCGCACGCGGTCTGGATTTGCCCGATGTCGCGCTGGTGATCAACTTCGATCTGGCGCGCAAAGGCGACGAATACGTGCACCGTGTTGGCCGTACTGGTCGCGCCGGGCAGGAAGGCAAAGCCATCAGTCTGATTGCACCGAACGAATGGAATCTGCTCGCCAGCATTCAGCGCTACACCGGCCAGATATTCGAGCGCATCGAACTGCCAGGGCTGAAAAGTTCGTATCAGGGCCCGGCCAAAGTTCGGGCTTCGGGCAAGGCGTACGGCAAGAAAAAACCCAAGAAAAAAACCACGGGCAAAGCCAAGAGCGCGGCCAAAAAGCCAGCGCCAAAACGGCCACGTTCGACACCCGCCGAACGCGATGGCTCGGCACCGATGCGGCGTCGCAAGCCGACATCCGGCGAAGGCTGATCGTCGGGCTGATCGCCGGACTGATATAAGTCAACTGAGGTTGAATCGTCATCGAAGCGTTCTTTCGCATCACCGTTTATTTGGTACATTGAACGGCGATTTACGACAGAGCTGAGGACGCTTTCGATGATACCCACCTGGCACGATGTGCTGACCAAAATTCCCCGCCTGGAAAATGGCGACTGGCAAGCGATGGGCGTGCTCAAGCGTTGGTTCGTGGCGACCCGCGCGGCGGTTTTTGTGATGACGCTGTTCTCGGCGTTGATCGGCATCATCCTGGCTATTCCCAATGCCCACTTTGATGGCGTCAATGCGTTGCTGGTGTGCATCGGTCTGGTGTTGGCGCACGCCACCAACAATCTGGTGAACGACTGGACCGACTTCAAAAAAGGCGTCGATAAAGACAACTACTTCCGCACCCAATACGGCCCGCAACCGCTGGAAAGCGGTTTGCTGAGCGAGCGGCAATTGTTTGGCTACATCGCCCTGACCGGCGGCCTGGCGATTCTGGTTGGCGTCGCACTGATTGCCCGCACCGATCTGCAAACGCTGTACTGGATGCTCGCCGGTGCTTTCTTTGTGCTGTTTTATACCTGGCCGCTGAAATACATCGGCCTGGGCGAGCCAGCGGTGTGGATCGTCTGGGGACCGTTGATGGTGTTGGCGTCGTCGCTGGTGGTGTCGGGCGAGTACAACACGACGGCGATCTGGGTGTCGTGCCTGTACGGCATCGGCCCGACCACGGTGGTGTTCGGCAAACACATCGACAAATTAAAAGAAGACAGGGCCAAAGGCGTGCGCACGCTGCCGGTGCAGTTGGGCGAAAAATTCAGTCGCGCCAGCGTGCTGGGTTTGTGGCTGGTTCAGTACGCTGGCGTCACCGCTGGTGTGGTGCTCGGCACGTTGCATTGGGCGTATCTGATGATCTGGCTGGCGCTGCCGAAGTTTTTCGAAGCCTGGCGGCGTTATCGTCAACCGCGACCGGATACCTGCCCGGACGATTGGTCACCCCAAGCCTGGCCGCTGTATCTGGTGCACGTGGCGTTCTTGTACAACAAGCGTTTCAGCAGCCTGATGTTTTTGGGCGTGGTGCTGAGCGTGGTGTTGCCGCAACTGATGTAAAACGGCTTATTTATCCACCGCCATCTGCTGATGCAGGCTGCGATCTTCCGACGGCGTTAAGCCGTACTGATTGCGGTAGGCGGTGGAGAAATGCGCGCCGGAACTGAACCCGCAACTGAGGCCGATGTCGGCGATGCTGTCGTTGCGGCCGAGCAAACGGGTGCGGGCTTTCTCCAGGCGAATCTGCAAGTAATAACGGCTGGGCACGGCGTTCAGGTGTTTCTTGAACAGCCGCTCCAACTGCCGCCGGCTGATGCCGACGTGGTACGACACATCGTCGGTGCTCAGCGGTTCCTCGATATTGGCTTCCATCAATTCCAGCGCTTCGGCGAGCTTGGGTTGCTCGGCGCGGGTGCGTTCGCTCAGTTGTTGCGGCAGGGCGTCGGACGGCACGCCCAAGCGTTCGTTGACGAAATGCCGCGACACGGCTTCGGCGGTATCGGCGCCCAGGCTGCGCGCTATCCACATCAACATCATATCGAGACTGGCGCTGCCGCCTCGGCAGGTGAGGCGGTTGCGGTCGATGCAGAACTGCTCCGGCGCCAGCAGGATTGAGCGGTGTTCTTTCAATAAGTCTTCATAACCGAGCCAATGCACCACGGCGCGATAGCCGTTCAGCAAACCGGCTTTGCCCAATACATAACTGCCCGAGGCCAGACCACCGAGCGCGCAGTGCGCCGGTCGCGAACGCAGAAAATCGTCCAATCCAGGCGTTGCCGGATGCCGCGCCGGCGAGGTGCCGGCGACAATCCAGACATCGGCGTCGGGCGCGTCGGCCAGCGAATAATGAGTGTCAACTTTGTTGCCCAGGCTGGAGTGGGTTTTGTTGCCGTCGAGCGCGACGGTGAAGGCGGAAAAGCGGTTTTCGCCGGTCAGGTCGTTACACACCAGCAAGGGTTCCATGGCTGAAACGTACGCCATGGACGAGTAGCCGGGCAGCAGAATAAAGCCGATTCGCTCGGTCACCTTGGGGTGGACTCCTGTTGTTGTTCGGGCGGGTGGCAGATCGCTCAGCGATGATACTGGGCTGCGGCGTTCAGACCAAGGCGCTAGCGGTGACGCGCACTCCGGCTTTCTTCCTGCAACCAGTCGGCCAGCGTCCAGACGGCCGGGGCCAACCGCTGGTGGCTGGGAAAAGCGAGGTGATAACCCAGGTCGTCATCGCCGCGAACCGGGGTGTCGGTCAACGCTACCAGGCCGCCGCTGGCGAGCATCGGTTCGATAAAAGGCGACCAGCCGATGGCCGCGCCCTGGCCCGAGAGCGCTGCCTGCAACAGCAGGGTGTAGTTGTTGAAGATCAACTCGGCTTCCTGCGGTGAGCGGCCCAGGCCGAGCTTGGGAAACAACGCCGGCCAGTCGAACCAGCCGCTGTGGTAGTCGGCTTCCAATTGCAGCAACGGTAACTGATTCAGTGCCTCGGCACTGGCTGGTAGTTGCAGTCGGTCGAGCAATATCGGGCTGACCACCGGCGAGACGGCTTCGGAAAACAGCCGCCGCGATGGCGCGCGCAAGGTTGAGCCACGGGCGAACAGGATGGCGATGTCGGCCTCAGCCTGATCCGGCAACAGCGGTTGCTGAGAGGTGATGATGCGCACATCGACGTCCGGATGGGCGTCGCGGAAACGGCGCAGGCGCGGCAGTATCCAGTAGGTGGCGACGGCGAAATCGGTGACCAGATTGATCACCGTGCTGTCGCTGTGGCGGCGCGCTTCGTCGTAACCCTGCGCCAGCCGGGCCAGGCCGTCGGCGACTGCTTCGTAGAGTTGCTGGCCGACACGCGTCAGCCGCACGCCGCGTGCCTGGCGTTCAAACAAACGCACATCCAAATCTGCTTCAAGGCGGTGCACATGCTGGCTGATGGCCGGCTGGGTGCTGTTCAACGCTTTGGCCGCAGCGGTGAACGAATTCAGTCGGGCTGCGGCCTCGAACGCCTGCAACGTCGCCAACGGTGGCAAATCGCTCTTTTGGTGCATAAGTCATACTTATGGTTTCTATAAGTCGGCACCCAGTTTACAGCCGTTTTCTGGCCCAACACCATGACGACAGCGTTACATAGCATTCCTTTTTCTTATGTTTCGTGGGTGACCGTTTCAATCGTCAGAGTGTTTACCAAGATGACCCAAGCCCAACCCAATATCCTGATCCTGATGGCCGACCAGATGACCGCGCCGCTATTGCCGCTGCACGATCCCAACAGCCCGGTGCAGATTCCCCATCTGATGAAGCTGGCCGAGCGCGGCGTGCTGTTCGAGTCCGCTTACTGCAACAGCCCGCTGTGTGCACCGTCGCGGTTTGTGTTTATGACCGGGCGGCTGCCGTCGAAAATTGGCGCTTACGACAATGCTGCCGAGTTGCGTTCCGACGTGCCGACCTTTGCGCACTATCTGCGTGAGATGGGCTATCGCACCGCCCTGTCCGGCAAGATGCATTTCTGCGGGCCGGACCAGTTGCACGGCTACGAAGAGCGTTTCACCACCGATATTTATCCGGCCGATTACGGCTGGGCGGTGAATTGGGACGGCGATGCCAGCCGGCCGACCTGGTATCACGATATGTCGTCGGTGACGCAGGCCGGGCCGTGCGTGCGTTCGAACCAGCTCGATTTTGACGACGAAGTGGTGTTCCACGCCAAGCGCTATCTGTACGATCGCGCCCGTGACGACGCCGGCGACCGGCCGTTCTGCCTGACCGTTTCGATGACGCACCCGCACGATCCGTACGCCATTGGGCAGCAATACTGGGATCGCTACCGCGATGACGACATTCCGCTGCCGTCGCTCAGTTACAGCGACGCGCCGAGCGATCCGCATTCGCAGCGGTTGCGCCAGCTGTATCAGGTCGATACGACCGAGATCAGCGAGCAGCAAATCCGCAACGCCCGCCACGCTTACTTCGGTGCCATCAGTTACGTTGACGATCAGATTGGCGCGCTGCTCGATACGCTCGATGAAACGGGTCTGGCCGACAACACCTTAATCGTCTTCTGCGGCGACCACGGCGACATGCTTGGTGAGCGTGGGCTCTGGTACAAAATGAGCTTCTTCGAATGGTCAACGCGGGTGCCGTTGATTGTCTGCGCGCCGAAGCAATTTTCGCCGCGCCGGGTAAAGGAAAGCGTTTCGACCATGGATCTGCTGCCGACGCTGGTGGAACTGGCCGGCGGCGGTGTCGACTATGCAACTGATCTGGAAGGCCGCAGCCTGGTGCCGCATCTGACCGGCCGTGGCGGCCACGACGAAGTGATCGGCGAATACATGGGCGAAGGCACGGCCGCGCCGCTGTTGATGATTCGGCGCGGCGACTACAAGTTCATTCATTCGCCGGTCGATCCCGATCAGTTGTACAACCTGGCGGATGATCCGCAGGAAATTCACAATCGGGTCGATGATCCGAACGAAGCTGAACGCCTGGCCGCCTTCCGGCAGGAAATTGCGGATAACTGGAATCTCGATGCGGTGCATCAGGATGTTCTCGACAGCCAGCGCCGCCGCCGGCTGGTTGCTAGTGCGCTGGCCAAAGGCAAGGTCACATCCTGGGATCATCAGCCGCACACCGATGCCAGCGGCCAGTACATGCGCAACACCTTTGACTTGGGCGATGTCGAATACCGCGCCCGTTTTCCCCGCGTGGCCGAATGAGGCTGCGTCCCCAAACCCCAGCAAGAGGACACACCATGACACTGCACATTCGCCCGGGACTGTTCACTCTGGCCCTCTGCGCCAGCGCCGCCATCGTTCCGACCGTTCAGGCCGACGTGGCCGAGCAATGCCAGACGGTTCGTTTCAGCGATCCGGGCTGGACCGACATCGGCGTCACCAATGCGCTGACCAGCACCGTACTCGAAGGCCTGGGTTACCAGACCGAAGTGAAACTGTTGGCAGTGCCGATCGGTTTTCAGGCGCTGACCACCAATGAAATCGACGTCTTTCTGGGTAACTGGATGCCGGCGCAGCAAGGCTTTTTCGATGAATACCGCGACGGTTTCGACCAACTCGGTGCCAACCTCGAAGGCGCGAAATTCACCCTGGCGGTGCCGCAATTTGTGCAGGACGCGGGCGTGGAAAGCTTTGCCGATCTTGCCGCCTACGGCGACGAATTCGATCACCAGATTTACGGCATCGAACCGGGCGCACCGGCCAACGAATCGATTCAGTCGATGATCGACAGCGACGACTTCGGCCTGAACGACTGGGAGCTGGTGGAATCGAGCGAGCAGGCGATGCTGAATCAGGTAGGCCGTCAGGTGCGTGGTGACAACTTTATTGTCTTCCTGGCCTGGGAACCGCACCCGATGAACATCCGTTTCGACCTGGCGTATTTGTCCGGCGGTGACGATTACTTCGGTGCCAACTACGGCGGCGCCACCGTTTATACGCTGACCCGCAAAGGCTACAGCGACGACTGCGCCAACGTCGGCCAATTACTTGCCAACCTGGAATTCGGTCTGGATATGGAAAGCGGCATCATGGGCACCGTGCTCAGTGGTGACGCCGATGCCGACACCGCCGCGCGCGATTACCTGAAACAACACCCCGAGGTGTTGGCTGGCTGGCTTGATGGCGTTGAGACCGTCGATGGCGAGCCCGGCTTGCCGGCGGTGCGTGCGGCTCTGGGTTTGTAACTCCGTTTTGAGCGCAACCCTACGCTCCTGACCCGATGCCTCTTCGGGTGTTGCCCCGGTCGTTGTGCGATCGGGGCTTTTTTATTGCCGCATGATTGTTGCCGGGGAATTTTCAAGTCTGGTTATAAAAGGTCGATAACCGCTGTAACTGGTCGGAATATCGCATGGAACGTCGGGTTCCAGCGGCGTAACGGTGTTCCGGCCAAGCCGTTTGCGCCCGGCTTTGCTAGACTGGGCTTTTTGTGATCCAGTCGAGGTTTTGAGATGTTGTCACTGCAATCACTGCACCCCAACCGCTGGTCGCTGTTTGTGCGCACTCAGGTGTTGGTGGCCTTGATGGTGGCGTTGCTGGCGGTCGGATTTGCCTGGGTGTTGATCGACTTGCAGCAACTGGTGGAGCGCAACCGGCAACAACTCGACCGCATCGGCCAGCAACAGCAAACCCTGGCGCATCAGAACGACGTCGTGCAGGCGCAAAAAGCCCAGTTGGCGCAGCAGCACAGCACCCTCGACGATCAATTGAACGCCCTGGCTATTCAGCAGCAGGCCAGCGTGGTGTTGCAGCTTTACCCCGAATTTTTGTTCTGGCGCTTTGCCTCTACCGCGTCCCAATCCAATACCGATATCGGCGAAGGAGACCGCAGCGAAACCGAATTGCGCGAGGCCGTGGCCGTATTGTCGGATCTGGATGCCGATCTGGGCGAAGCGATGGACGTCTTCTTGCTCGATCTCGACAGCTTTAATAAACGCATCGGCGATGCCATCGCAGCCTTCCGCTCCGGTGACGACGCCGGCGGCCGCCGTCTGGTGCAAACCACCCAAACACCCTTTATTTCGATGAACACCATGGTCGAAGTGGTGGCCGACATGGCGAATGAATCCGTGGTGGCGGCCAACGACCGGGTAGCGGATGCGCTGTCGGAACTGGAAGCGACGGTGCTCGATGTTGAACAGGCGGCGGCCAGCGTGGCGGAAGTGGGCACTAACTTATCGGTCGATATCGAAGCCGTGGTCGATCAGGCCAACGCCACCGGCGTACAGGGTTGGATGACGTTGGCGGTGATCGGCGTGTTGTTTATCGGTGTTGGCTGGGTGCTGGCGCGTTCGGTCAGTGGGCCGGTGTTGCAGTTGCAACGCTCGATCAAGCGCATCGACGAAACCGCCAACCTGAGCGAACGCGTGCATCTGAAGCGGCGCGACGAAGTCGGCCTGATCGCGCAGAGCGTTAACGCCATGTTGCAGAGTTTTGGCGACATCATCCGCGATGTGCGCAGTGGTGCGGCAACGATGTCCGATCGGGTTGGCGACAACAGCCGCGCCAACGAAGAAGTGGGCCGCATTCTGGACCGGCTGAACGACGAAGTGGAACAGGTGGCCGCAGCCATCAATGAATTATCGGCGACGGTGCGCGGCATCAACCAAAGCACGTCGGAGGCGGCCGAACGCGCGTCGCAAGCGGAGCAGGAATGTCGCCACGGCGCCGAACGCTCTCGCGCCAGTGGCGAACAGGAAGCGCGCCTGCAAGAGGAAATCGGTACCGCCGCCGGCAACCTGAACCGCCTGGCGGAACGCGCCAGCGATATTCAGGCGGTGATCGATGTGATTCAGGAAGTGTCGGAGCAGACCAACCTGCTGGCGCTGAACGCCGCTATTGAGGCGGCGCGCGCTGGCGAATACGGCCGTGGTTTTGCGGTCGTAGCCGAGGAAGTACGCACTCTGGCGCAGAAAACGGAAAACTCCTCGGCGGAAATCAAAACCATGATCGAGCAGTTCGCCGCCGAAGTGGGCACTACCGTGCAAGCGATGGATCAGGCGGTGCAGTCGGCGCAAGCCGCAGGTGAACTCAGTGAGGAGGCCAGCGTGGTGATGGACGGGGTGTTTGCCATCGTCGCCGAGATTCGCGCCACCAACGAGCACATTTCCCAGGCCACGCAGGAACAAAGCGAAGCCACCGATTCCATCGACGGCAGCGTTACCAGCATTGCCAGCCTGATCGCGCAGGTGGCCGAGCAGGCACAACATACGGTGGCCGGGGTGCATGACATTGCCGAGCAATCCAACCGGCTGCGCCAGCAGACGGAACGCTTTACCGTCTGATTCGTCCGTTCGGAGGGCGTTCCGTTTCTCCGCTTTCTCCTTCTTCATCGCCCTGCGTGCGCATTAATTGCGCTTTTTTTCACGCTTGCGGCAAAAAACCACGTTCGGTCCAACATTTGTTCAAACGGTCGCCTGAGACGATGCCTGCGATGGGTGATCTCTGGCGGCCGGCGATGTTTATCCGGGTCAGCGATCACCTGCCTTTTGGTTCGGCAGGAGAACGTTTATGCGCCCTATATTCGACACGGATCGTCAACGCTGGTTGGGCATTTTGGCCGCACTGGCGTGTTTGATTTTCACTGGCTGCGACAGCCCCGGCCAGTTGGCACGATCGCATTCATCATCCGCACACTTGCACCATCCCGCCTTGCACGAAACGGTGCCGCAGGTGCCGTCGCAATTGGCTTACAGCGAATCCCAGAGGGTATTGAAAATGGTCTGCTGAGTGTTGGCGATGGTGGGAGAGTTGATGACCACGGCGGTCGGCAGGTCGCCGTGGCTTAACGAAATCATCGCCATTTTCGGCGGGTAGATGGCGATGTAACTGCCGGCGCGTTCGCTCGACGCTTCGTTGATCCATTTCCGATCCGCCAACGCCGCTTCCTCGCCGCCTTCACCAATCGCGATCACCCGCACCTTGATGCCCAGCTTGACCCGCTGACGGGTGTAGTTCGGGAACGGCCGGTACAGGTATTTTCGAATCGCCTTGGCCGAATAAATGCAATAAGACGGGTTTTCCTGTTCGCTGACGGTCGACAGAATGTCTTTCAACACCAGCTCAATGCCGTCGTCGCCTTCGTAGTAATGCACATCGGCGTTGCCGGTGGCTGGCCGTAAATGGCTCAGTTCCGGTATCACTTTTTCATCCAGCAACTCCATCGCCTCGGTCACCTGCTGCTGGTGATTGAGCGCCAGCTCTTTCAATCGCTTCGGCGGCTCAGCACTGAAATGGCGGCGCTTGCCTTTGGGAAAATAGCTGACCACGCCTTTTTGCTGCATGCGCTTGAGCAACTCGTGCGTGGTGCCGCGGTTGATGCCAGCGCGGTCGGCGATGTCGCGAATCGACGCCGGGCCGGATTGCAGCAAGGCCAGATAAATGCGCGTTTCGCGCGGTTCCAAACCAAAGGTGCGCAGTACATCGGCGGTGTTCATCAAGCTTCCCTCGGGGCGAATTGAAAGACGTCGCTGAGCATGGCGTCGGTTCGGAAGCCTTGTTCGCACAGCGCATCGAGCAGGGTGTAGACCATGGCCGGTGAGCCGCAGCAAATGGCCTGGCATTGGTCGAGATCGTCGTGGTCGCCATGAATGGCGTTGACCAGCATCTGGTGTTTGTCGTCCCAATGGCTCTGCTCAAAAATCAGCGCCGAGGTGTGGACGTTGGCATATTGATCGGCCCAATGTTCGGCGCGCTCGAGCATGTACAACTGGCTGAGCCGGTGGCCGGACCAGTACAGATACAGCGGTCGCGTGCTGTGTTGCGCCAGCAAGTCATCGACGATGGCTTTGATCTGGCTGAAGCCGGTGCCGGAGGCGATCAGCAGCAGCGGGCCGGTTTCAACCGGCAATTGGCTTAGGCGGGTGTCGCCACCGGGGTCGCTCAGTTGTACCGATTCGGCGTGTTTCAAATGCGCGATCAACGCGTCGGCCTGGTCGGTGCCGGTCTGAATGTGCAGTTCCAGACAGGGGTTCTGCGGCGCAGAGGCGATGGTGTAATACAGGTCGTTGAAGCCAGGAATGTGCAATTGCAGGTATTGGCCGGCTTCAAAGGAATAGGGGGTGAGCGGTTTCAGTTGCACCTGCCAGACGTCGCCGCTGAGGGCTTTGAGATCGTGGAGGGTGGCGGTGTGCAGCTGGGGTGTGGACACGAAACAGGCTCCGTTTGGTCAATGTCAATGGACATTATACACAGTCAACGGAGCCTGTTTTTAGCGGAATGACTCAGGCGGCGAGCGACTCGTTGTTGCGCAGCGCCGGGGTTTCCGAAGCCAGCAATTCCAACGCCACTGGCTGGCTGCCACGGTAGCTGACGCGAATGCGTTGGCCGGCTTCAACGGCGCTCGCCTGCGGCAGGCTCTGCACCAGCACATTGCGCACGTAGGCGTCGTCGCCATCGAAATCGACCTGGCTCAATGGCGCCGGGCGGCGGTAAATCTGCCACAGATGCACGATGTCGATCAGCACGATAAAGCCGTTCAGCAGAGCCACCGGCCAGGCCTGAATCATCAGACCATAGCTGGAGAATGTGCTGGCGCCGACGAGATTGATCCAACGGAGTTTGCGGATGTCGCCCATCATCAACGAGATGGCGATCAAGGCGGAACCGAGGTAACCGTAGATTTCTAACCACTGCATGAAGGGTGCCCTTGCCTTGCAATACTTGAATGAACGGTCAGGATTTTATTGCTGAATCCTGGGAAATCAAGGTACCGGTCTGCGACTCATAAACCCAATTTGTTCATCAATTCGTCCACTTTTTTGGACACCTCGGCGTCCTTGCTGATCGGCCGGCCCCATTCGCGGTCGGTTTCGCCCGGCCACTTGTTGGTTGCGTCCATGCCCATCTTCGAGCCGAGACCGGCTACCGGGCTGGCGAAATCGAGGTAATCGATGGGTGTATTTTCGATCAGCACGGTATCGCGCTTGGGGTCCATGCGCGTGGTCATCGCCCAGATAACGTCTTTCCAGTCGCGCGCATCAACGTCGTCATCGACCACGATCACGTACTTGGTGTACATAAACTGCCGCAGGAACGACCAGACGCCCATCATCACGCGCTTGGCGTGGCCGGCGTACTGCTTCTTCATGCTGACCACGGCCAGTCGGTAAGAGCAGCCTTCTGGTGGCAGGTAGAAGTCGACAATTTCCGGAAACTGCTTTTGCAGAATCGGCACGAAGACTTCGTTCAATGCCACACCCAGAACCGCCGGTTCATCGGGCGGGCGGCCGGTGTAGGTGGAGTGGTAGATGGGGTTGTGGCGATGCGTCATGCGCTCGACGGTGAACACCGGGAAGCACTCGACTTCGTTGTAATAGCCGGTGTGGTCGCCGTACGGACCTTCGTCGGCCATCTCGCCCGGGTACAAAAAGCCTTCGAGAATGATTTCCGCGCTGGCCGGCACTTTTAAATCGTGAATGCCGCATTTGACCAACTCAGTACGGCTGTCGCGCAACAAACCCGCAAAGGCGTATTCGGACAACGAATCCGGCACCGGGGTGACCGCGCCCAAAATCGTCGCCGGGTCGGCACCGAGGGCAACGGCAATCGGAAACGGCTCGCCGGGTTTTTCTTTTTGCCAGGCCTGAAAATCCAACGCGCCGCCACGATGCGACAACCAGCGCATAATCAGCTTGTTCTTGCCGATCACCTGCTGCCGATAAATACCCAGATTAACGCGGCCACCTTGCGGGCCTTGGGTGATGACCAACGGCCAGGTGACCAAGGGTGCGGCGTCTTCCGGCCAGCAGGTCCAGACCGGCAACTTGCCCAGATCGACATCCGGGCCTTCGAAGATTTCTTCCTGGCAGGCGGCCTTGCGCACCGTTTTCGGCGCCATCGACAGCACTTTTTTCAGCAGCGGCGCTTTGTCCCAGGCGTCTTTTAAACCCTTGGGCGGATCGGGTTCTTTCAGGTAAGACAGCACTTTGCCGATCTCGCGTAAATCCTGTAGCGATTCCGCGCCCATACCCATGGCGACACGTTCCGGTGTGCCGAACAAATTGCCCAACACCGGCATATCGAATCCGGTCGGGTTTTCGAATAACAACGCCGGGCCGGCCTTGCGCAACACCCGGTCGCACAGATCGGTCATTTCCAGTTTTGGATTCACCGGCTCGGTGATGCGCAGCAATTCGCCGCGTTGTTCCAGGCCGGTCAGGAAGTCGCGCAGATCGCGGTATTTCATCGGGAAAAATCGCTGCTTGGGAAGTCGGCCGCCATGCTAATGCATCGCGCGGTAAAGCCCAAATGGAGGTCGGCAGGGCGTGCGGTGGTTTGGTGAGATCCCGGATAAGGCCGTTGGCCTTTCCGGGATGACGAGGCGGTAACTGAAGTCAGGTTATAACTTGGCAACTGAACTGACCCCGTCATCCCGGAATGGCGCAGCCATATCCGGGATCTCAACAGAGGCTTGGAACAGACCAGCTAACCAGCGAACCTAAAGCTGCTTCGCCTGAATAAACATCGGCTCGCGCGATTTTCCGGCAGCGGCCAATGCATCCAAATAAGCCTGCCAATGATCGTCGAACCGATCGCCCAGTTCGCGCAGATAGCCCCAGTCGTACAGACCCGAATCGTGGCCGTCGTCGAACACCAGTCGCACCGCGTAGCGGCCGACCGGCTCGATGGCGTTGATGCCGACGCCGCGTTTGCCGTGTTGCAGAATCGCCTGACCGGCACCGTGGCCGCGCACTTCGGCTGAGCGCGAATGCACGCGCAAATACTCGGCGCTCAACCGATGCACCGTGCCGTCCGGCCAGGTGATGTCCAGCTCGGTGTCGACGCGGCGATAGTTGAGTGCGGTCGGGGCTTGGCTCATATCAGAGAATGAACCGGCTCAGGTCTTCGTTTTTCGACAGTTCGCCGAGGAATTTTTCGACGTAAGCCGCATCGATGGTGACTTTCTCGCCAGAGAGTTCACTGGCGCGGAACGACAGGTCTTCGAACAAGCGTTCCATGATGGTGTGCAGTCGGCGTGCGCCAATGTTCTCGGTGCTTTCGTTGACCTGATAGGCGGTTTGCGCCAGCGCTTCGATGGCGTCGTCGGTGAAATCCACGTTCAAACCTTCGGCGCTCATCAAGGCTTTGTATTGCTCGGTGATGCAGTAATCCGGCTCGGTCAGAATGCGTTTGAAATCGTTCGGCGTCAGCGCATCGAGTTCAACACGAATCGGCAAACGACCCTGCAATTCCGGAATCAGATCGCTCGGTTTGGAGAAGTGAAACGCGCCGCTGCCGATGAACAAAATGTGGTCGGTGCGGATCATGCCGTATTTGGTGCTGACGGTGCTGCCTTCGATCAGCGGCAGCAAATCGCGCTGCACGCCTTCGCGGCTGACATCGCCGCCACCGCGTTGATCGTTCTTGGCGATCTTGTCGATTTCATCGAGGAAAACGATGCCGTTTTGCTCGACCGCTTTTACCGCTTCCTGCTTTAACTCTTCTTCATTGACCAGCTTGGCGGCTTCTTCTTCGACCAACTGCTTCAGCGCGTCTTTCACTTTCAGCGTGCGCTTTTTCTTGTTGCGATGCTGGCCGCCGAGGTTGGCGAACATGCTTTGCAACTGGCTGGTCATTTCTTCCATGCCCGGCGGTGCCATGATTTCGACACCGACGCTGGCTTGCGCGACTTCGATTTCGATCTCTTTGTCGTCCAGTTCACCCTGGCGCAGTTTCTTGCGGAAAATCTGCCGGGTGTTGCTGTCGGCTTTGGGTTTTTCTACGCCGTCGTCGCCGAAATTGCTGTCGCGCGCGGGCGGCAGCAGGATGTCGAGAATGCGATCTTCGGCGGCGTCTTCGGCGCGCGGACGGGCGCTTTGCATGGCCTGTTCGCGGAACATTTTTATGCCGGTTTCCACTAAGTCGCGAACGATGCTTTCGACGTCGCGGCCAACGTAACCGACTTCGGTGAATTTTGTGGCTTCAATTTTAATGAAGGGCGCGTTGGCGAGTTTCGCCAGACGTCGGGCGATTTCGGTTTTACCGACGCCGGTCGGGCCGATCATCAAAATGTTTTTCGGCGTGATTTCCTCGCGCATGGTGTCGTCGAGTTGCATGCGACGCCAGCGGTTGCGCAGGGCGATGGCGACAGCGCGTTTGGCGTTGTCCTGGCCGATGATGTACTTGTCCAGTTCGTGGACAATTTCACGGGGAGTCATGGTCGACATCTATATGACCTCAGAGCGATTCGTAAATGGCGTTGTGGTTGGTGAACACGCAAATATCGGCGGCAATATCGAGCGCCTTGCGGGCGATGTCTTCGGCGCCCATCTCGGTGTTTTCGTGCAAAGCGCGGGCGGCGGCCAATGCAAAGTTGCCGCCGGAACCGATGGCGGTAATGCCGTGTTCGGGTTCAACCACATCGCCATTACCGGAGATCACCAACGTCGTTTCTTTATCGGCGACGATCAGCATCGCTTCGAGCCGTCGCAGGGCGCGGTCGCTGCGCCATTCTTTGGCGAGTTCGACGGCCGAGCGCGTCAGGTGGCCGCTGTGCTGTTGCAAGTGGCTTTCGAATTTTTCAAACAGGGTGAAGGCATCGGCGGTGCTACCGGCGAAACCGGCAATGACGCGGTCGTTGTACAGCCGGCGGACTTTGCGGGCGTTGCCTTTCATCACGGTGTTGCCGAGGGAAACCTGGCCGTCGCCACCGACAACCACAGCATCGTCGCGGCGCACAGAAACTATCGTAGTCATGCGTACTTACCTTGGGTGACTTAAAAGTTGCTTTAAAGTTGACTTCAAGAGCTGACTTCAAGCGAGCTAGGTGGGGGCAGGGATGGGATTTCAAAGGGAAGCCAGAGTCAGGCTGTGACCTTTGGCTTCCCGACGGGCGATCTTGATGGCGGGTACGCGATCAGTTGAGGCTGCGCACCATGACCTGATGGTTCAGGTCGGCGAGGATGTCTTGCGCTTTGTTTAACTGCGAGCGGTCACTGAACGGACCGACCATCACGCGATGGTAAATGCCACGGTCGCCCAGGTCGGCCTCGGTCAGATGGGTGTTGGTCAGGCCGTTGATGATCAACTGGGCGCGCAGCCGTTCGGCGTCGGTTACGTCGCTGAACGAAGCGACCTGAATTTCCCAACGGTTGCCGGACGCAGGTGCCGCTGGCGAGGTGCTGCCGCCGCTGTTAGTAGACGGCCGAGGCGTCGCGGCGGGCACCGGCACTTCGTCGTCTTTCAGCAATTGGTAAAACTCGAACGCTTCTTCCAATGTTGGCGTGCGCGCGCTGCTGTTTTTGCTGTCGTCGTTGTTGATCGAGGCTTCCGGCAACGCCTGTTGCAAACGTTCTTTCAGCGCCTGAGTGCCGCTGCTGCTGCCATCGGGGGGCACTTGGCTGAGGTAATAGAGGAAGCCAACAAAAGCGACCGAAGCACAGGCGGTGAAAATCCATACCCAGCGCGGAACGCGTGAACGATCGGGTTCGGGTTGGCGCTTGTTGGCGTAATCTCTGGCCACTTACATCGTCTCCGGGGCGCTGACGCCGAGCAGGTCGAGACCGTTGAACAACACCTGACCGATGGCGACGGACAACGCCACGCGGCCGTTACGCAAGGCCGCGTCGTCCACCAGCATGCGGTTGTTGTTGTAGTAAGCGTGGAACAGGCCTGCCAGGTCTTTCAGATAAGTTGCGATGACCGCCGGTTCCAAACTGTTGCCGGCATGTTCCACCACTTCGGGGTAGCGACGCAACTGGGTGATCAGTTCGCGTTCGTCGTCCAGCTCCAACTGACCAAGCGCTTCGATACCGGCGGCCTGATCGTAGTCGTGGCCCTGCTCGTTCAATTTGCGCAACAGCGCATGCACGCGGGCGTGGGCGTATTGGATGTAGTAGACCGGGTTGTCGCTGCTTTGGCTGCGTGCCAGGTCGATGTCGAAAGTCAGTTGCGAATCGGCGCGGCGCGAGACCAGGAAGTAACGCGTGGCGTCGCGGCCAACTTCGTCGATCAGATCGCGCAGCGTCACATAGCTGCCGGCGCGTTTCGACAGTTTCACTTCTTCGCCGCCCTTGGTGACCATCACCATCTGGTGCAGCACGTAATCCGGGAAGCCGGCCGGAATGCCTTCGTTCAGCGCCTGCAAACCGGCGCGAACGCGGTTGACGGTTGAATGGTGATCGGCGCCCTGTTCGTTGATGACGCGCTTGAAGCCGCGTTCGAACTTGTCTTTGTGGTAGGCAACGTCCGGCAGGAAGTAGGTGTAGAGGCCATCCTGTTTGCGCATGACGCGGTCTTTGTCGTCGCCGAAATCGGTGGTGCGCAGCCACAGCGCGCCGTCCTGTTCGTAGGTGTGACCTTGCTCAATCAACTGCTTGACGGTGGCTTCGACCTTGCCGGTTTCATACAGCGACGATTCCAGATAGAACACATCGAATTCGACGCCGAAGGCTTTCAGATCCAAATCCTGTTCACGGCGCAAATAGGCGACGGCGAAGTCGCGGATGGCGTTCAGATCGTTGGCATCGCCGCTGCCGGTGACGTGGCGGTCGTCGGCGTCGATGGTGGCTTTGTCCATGTAGGCCTGAGCGACATCAGCGATGTAGTCGCCACGGTAGCCGTCTTCCGGCCAGCCGGCGTCGTCCGGGCCGATGCCTTGGGCTCGCGCCTGAACCGACAACGCCAGGTTCTGAATCTGCGCGCCGGCATCGTTGTAGTAGAACTCGCGGGTTACGTCCCAGCCGTTGGCGGCCAGCACGCGGCACAGCGAATCGCCGACCGCTGCACCGCGACCGTGACCGACGTGCAACGGGCCAGTCGGGTTGGCGGAAACAAATTCCACCTGCACTTTTTGCTGCGCGCCGTTGCTGTTGCGACCGAAGTCAGTCTTGGCAGCGAGAATGTCTTTGACGATTTCCGCTTGCGACGCACCGGCCAGATAAAAGTTGATAAAACCGGGGCCGGCGATTTCGACGTTGTCGATCAAATCGTTATCCGGCAGCGCCGCGATCAGCGCTTCGGCGATGGCACGCGGCGGCTTGCCGCAGGGTTTCGCCAGGATCAGCGCCAGGTTGGAGGCCAGATCGCCATGAGTCTTATCGCGGCTGTTGTCGACCATAACGCGCACGGGCAGATCCGCTGGGATCTGGCCTTCGTTTTTCAGCCGTGCGACGGCCTGGTTCAACAGTTCAACAACAGCGTCTTTCATGGGTCGGGTTACTCCGGGTCGAGCGGGAAATGGGAAAGGGCCGCATTATCCACAAAATGGGTGGTCTGAACCACCGACAGAGAACCAAAGGCAAGAGCCGGTTACAGCGTTTCCAAGGGGTCGATGTCGAGGTGCCAACTGAGTGCGCGTTGCTGGCGCGGGTAGTGTCGCACCAGCGGTTCGAGCGCGGCGTGCAACTGGCTGCGTTTATCCGATTGCACCACCAGCACAAAGCGATGTTTGCCAGCGCGGCGCGACAAAATTGCCGGCAGCGGGCCGAACACCCGAATGCCCGGATGTTGTAATAAAAAGTCGGCCATTTCGGCGAGCCGATTTTCCGCTTGCTGCGGGTAAGCGGAGTCGGCACGCAGACAGGCCAGAAACCCGAACGGTGGCAGACCGGCCGGTTGGCGTTCGCGCAATAACTGGTCGCTGAAGCGCGGATAATCCTGCTGCAACAAGGGTTCAAAAAACGGATGGTCCGGGTGCCAGCTTTGCAGCAGCACTTCGCCGGCGGCATCACCTCGGCCAGCGCGGCCGGCGACCTGCACCAGCAATTGTCCGGTGCGTTCACGCGAGCGGAAATCGGCGCTGAACAAACCCGCGTCGAGATCGAGAATGCCGACCAGGGTGACGTTTTCGAAATGGTGGCCTTTGGCCAGCATCTGCGTGCCAACCAGAATCGCCGGCCCGGCTTCGCGGGTGCGTTCCAGTTGCCGGTTCAGGGCGTCGGCGGTGGTGATGGCATCGCGGTCGAAACGGATGATGGGTATCTGTGGAAACCATTGTTCCAGCGCCTCTTCAGCGCGTTCGGTGCCGGCACCGAGCGGCATCAGTTCGTGACTGCCGCAATCCGGGCAGGTGGTTTCCGGGCGCGATTGATAGCCGCAGTGGTGGCAAATGGTTTGGTGGCGGCCGCGATGGTAAGTCAGGCGGGCATCGCAAAACGGGCAGTCGGCCATCCAGCCGCAGGCGCTGCAAAACCAGCTTGGCGCGTAGCCGCGTCGGTTCAGGAACAACAACACTTGCTGGCCCTGAGCCAGATGGTCGGCGATGCGATAACGCAGCCGTTCGGAAATGCCGTGCTCGTGTTGCTGCCGACGCATGTCGATGGTTTCCAGCTGCGGCCGGGCGCGGCCGGCGGCGCGTTGTTTCAGCTCGGCGTGTTGGTAGCGGCCGTTGCGGGCGTTATGCAGCGATTCCAGCGACGGCGTCGCCGAACCGAGAATGACCGGAATATCGGCCTGGCGGGCGCGGAAAATAGCCACGTCGCGGGCGTGGTAGCGCAGCGTGTCCTGCTGTTTAAAGGACGCATCGTGTTCTTCGTCGATAACGATCAAACCCAGATCGGGCAACGGGGTCAGCACCGCCGAGCGCGTACCGACGACGATGGCGGCCTCGCCGTGTTGCGCTTGCAGCCAGGCGTTGTGGCGTTCCTTGTCGGTCAGGCCCGAATGCAGGGCGACCAGTTCGTCGGCGAAGCGCTGTTGAAAACGTTCCAGCGTTTGCGGCGTCAGGCCGATTTCCGGCACCAGCACCAGCACGCGTTTACCGGCAGCCAGCGTGCGCGCCATCGCTTGTAAATAGACTTCGGTTTTGCCGCTGCCGGTGACGCCTTCGAGCAGCAGCACGTTGAAAGCGTCGTCGTGCAGCTTTAATAACGCCGACTGTTGTTCGTCGTTCAGCGTCAGTGGCGATTGGCGTAACTGGCCGGTCGGTGCACGCGGTTCAACGCTGAGCGCCACTTCGTGCGCCAGGCGTTTGTCGATCAAGCCGCGCCAGTGTGGCCGGTCGATGCCGTGACGGCGCAGCTCGGATGGCGTGGCTGCGCCGTGGGTTTGCAGCCACAGCAGCGCTTCGCTCTGGCGTTTGCCTTTTAACTGGCTGGCTTCGAGGTGTTCGCCGGCGATGGTCAATTCCACCCGGGCCTCGCGAATCAGCTCGGCCGATTCGCCGTTGCGCAGCAGCGTTGGCAATGCCAGCAAGTAAGCGCTGGCGGCGTCGTATAAATAGTAGCGAGACATCCATTGCGCGACGTCGAGCAGGCTGGCGTCGAGCAAAGGCGTTGCATCTAAAACGGTGTCGATGGGTTTGAGTTTATCGAGCTTGTCGTCGTTGCTGGCCGAACGCACTTCGACCACGATGCCAACCACGATTTTGTTGCGCAGCGGCACCTGGCAACGAGCGCCGACAACCACTGACAGATCGACCGGAATCCGGTAGCTGAGTGGACCCGAAAACGGGCCGGGAACGACGATATCGGCGAGCTGAACGGCGGTGGTTGTCAATCGAAAAGACTCTGGTATGATTGCGCTCCCCCAAAATGGGGGTCACGGCGACAGGGCAGGCGCATTGTGCCCCGAAGCCGATTCTTACGTCAAAGTTGCGGTGCCCGGCAATAGACCGGGTGGCGGCACAGCGAGGTGACCCATGAAAGCTGACATCCATCCGAAATACGAAGTTCTGACGGCGACCTGCTCTTGCGGCAACGTCATCAAAACCCATTCTACCCGTGGCGGTGAAATGCACCTCGACGTTTGCTCGGCTTGCCACCCGTTCTACACCGGCAAGCAGAAAATCGTCGACTCCGGCGGCCGTATTGACCGCTTCAACACCCGTTTCGGTGGTCGTGCTATCGGCAAAAAATAAGGCCGATGCTCCGACAAGAAGTTCCGACAAGAAAAAGCCCGGCTCTGGCCGGGTTTTTTTATGCCTGTGCAGGGCGATGGTTGCCGGTGTGGAACGCAGCCGACCAGAGATCGAAAACCTGCTCAGGCCCCGGCATTCAGTACCTTGCCTGACCGGCATAACTGTCGTGCGTGAACCGCCGTTTGGCCGGCTTGAGCCACCCCTGTCCGTTGTTTATGCTAACTTCACTTTCCTTGCCTCCCCACCAATAAGAACAGACGGAAGACGGACATGTCGGATGACTTAAAGCGCGACGCGCTTGAATACCACGCCCTGCCTCGGCCGGGAAAACTGAGTATCGAAATCACCACGCCGGCGGAAACGTCGCGCCATCTGTCATTGGCTTACAGCCCGGGCGTTGCCGAGCCGGTGCGCGCCATCGCGGAAGATCCGGAGAACGCCTTCAAATACACCATGAAGGGCAATTTGGTGGGTGTGGTGTCCAACGGCACGGCCATTCTGGGGCTGGGCAATCTGGGCGCGCTGGCGAGCAAGCCGGTGATGGAAGGCAAGGCGCTGCTGTTCAAACGGTTTGCCAATGTCGATGCCATCGACATCGAAGTCGACAGCGAAAACGTCGATGAAATCGTCCGCACCGTTGAGCTGATCGCCGAATCCTTTGGCGGCATCAACCTCGAAGACATCAAAGCGCCGGAATGCTTCGAAGTGGAGCGCCGGTTGATTGAAAGCTGCAAGATTCCGATTTTCCACGACGACCAGCACGGCACTGCCATCGTCACCGTGGCCGGCATGCTGAACGCGCTGGAAGTGCAGGGCAAAACCCTGACCGACGCCAAACTGGTGGTGCTCGGTGCCGGCGCTGCCGCCATCTCCTGTTCGCGTCTGTTGATGTCGGCCGGTATGCCGCTGGAAAACATTCTGATGGTTGACCGCAAAGGTGTGATTCACGCCGGTCGTGACGATCTGAACCAGTACAAGGCCGAGTTTGCCAACCCGACCACCCCAGCGCGCACGCTGGACGACGCCATTGATGGCGCCGACATCTTCCTGGGCCTGTCCGGCCCGGACATGCTGTCGGCCGAACAACTGAAAAAGATGGCGCCGAACCCGATCGTCTTTGCCTGCGCCAACCCCGATCCGGAAATCCGTCCGGAACTGGCGCTGGCGACACGCGACGATCTGGTGATGGCGACTGGCCGTTCGGACTACCCGAACCAGGTCAACAACGTGCTGGGCTTCCCATTCATTTTCCGTGGTGCTCTGGACGTTCGCGCCACGGCGATCAATGAAGCCATGAAGCTGGCCGCGGCGTATGCCATCAAAGACCTGGCGCGCGAAGAGGTGTTGCCGGAAGTGGTGGCAGCCTACGGCGGCGAGCAGTGGACCTTCGGTCGCAACTACATCATTCCCAAGCCGATGGATTCGCGTTTGCTCGATCGCGTTGCCGGCGCGGTGGCGCGGGCGGCGGTCGAAACCGGCGTGGCGCGCGTGGCGTTGCCGGAGAAATACAAAGTTTGAGCGTCCGAACGGACATAAAAAAAGCCACCCTCGGGTGGCTTTTTTTATCGCTCGAGTTTGCCGGGCTTAGAACAGCATTTGTGGTGTGATGGTGTCGTCGCTGCTGTCGGAATCGCCGCCGTTGTTGCCGCCGGAGAAATCGATGGTCACGCTTTCGCGGCTGTATTCGGTGGGGGCATTGTCTTCTTTGAAGATTTCAAAAATGGCGCCCGCCTGGCCCGGCTGTGCCAGTAAACCCGTTTGCGGATCGATGCGCACACGCACGATGCCGACCGGCTGCGGCAGGCTGTTACTGGGTTTGCCGTTCAGCGCTGTCTTCATGAATTCGATCCAGCCGGGCAGTGCCGCCCGGCCGCCGAATTCGATCTGACCCAGACCAACCGGATTGTCGTAGCCCACCCAGGTGGACGCCACGTAGTCGCCGTTATAGCCGGTGAACCAGGCGTCGACCGCGTTGTTGGTGGTCCCGGTTTTGCCGCCCAGATCGTCGCGGCCCAGTTCCCGGTACGCGGCGAGACCGGTACCGCGACGCACCACGTCTTTCAGCATTGAATCAATCAGGTAGGCGGTTTGCGATGTCAGCACCTGAGGCGCGTAGCGGCGTTCGGTGCGGGTCGGCTCGTCGATGAGTTCGTCTTCCAGATTCAAGGCAATGGGTTCGATGTCCACGCCGGTGGCGGTGCTGTCGGGGCTGCTGCTTTCTTCGGTCCAGTACGGCGTCGGCGTTTCCGGGCAGCCTCGGCAGACGATTGCCGGATTGGCTTCAAAGATGACGTTGCCGCTGTTGTCTTCGATGGTGGAAATAAAATACGGATCGATCAGATAACCGCCGTTGGCGAAAACAGCGTAACCGCGCGCAATTTCCAGCGGCGACATCACCGTACTGCCCAGCACCAGCGTCATGTCGTTAGCCAGTTTGGCGCTGTCGAAACCGAAGCGGGCGGCGTATCGGCGCGCGTAATTAACGCCGATGGAATCCAGCACGCGAATGCTCGACAGGTTGCGCGATTGGTACAGCGCCTGGCGCAATGGAATCGGACCGAGGTAACGGTCGCCGGAGTTACGCGGCCGCCAGACATCTTCCAACGCTTCATCAGAGCGCACGATGGGTGCGTCATTAACGATGGTCGCTGGCGTGAAATCTTTATCCAGCGCCGCCGAATACACGAAGGGTTTGAAGTTCGAACCCGGCTGGCGGTTGGCTTGAATGGCGCGGTTGTATTTCGACAGCAGGAAGTCGTAACCGCCAACCAGTGCCTGAATGGAACCGTCGTTCGGCGCCAGCGACACCATGGCACCCTGCGCATTGGGAATCTGCGCCAGTTGCCATTTTCCGTCGATCTGTTCGACGCGGATCAGATCGCCCGGTACCGCAATGTTGAACGGCGTGCTTACCGCAGGGCCGAGCGTGTCGACATCGATGCGCTCGCGCGCCCATTCCATGTCGGCCAGTTCCAGGGTCGTCAGGCCGCTATCGCGCGGCAGAATCCACAACCGGCGCGCTTCGGCGCGCACCACGATGGCCGGCGTCAAACCGCCGAATCGAGGCGTGCCGTTCACCACTTCGCGCCAGTGTGCGTAGGCTTCCGGTGGCGTGTGGCCGGCGGCGGGAATGTGGTCTTCGACACCCAGATAACCGTGCCGGCGGCTGTATTCGCTGAGCGTTTTGCGCAAGCCGCGTGTGGCCGCTTCCTGCAATTCGGAATTCAGGGTGGTGTGGACGGTGTAGCCGTCGGTGTAGGCCGCGTCGCCATAACGCTCGACCATAAAGGCGCGCACCATTTCCGCCAGATAAGCGGCCTCCAGGCCGGGGCCATTGCCGCGGTACTGGGCGGTCAGCGGTACTTTAATGGCCTCTTCGTAACTGGCGTCGCTGAGGTAATTCATTTCATGCATGCGGCCGAGCACGAAGTTGCGACGGCGTAAGGCGCGGTCCGGATTTGCCAGCGGGTTGGCGGCGGACGGTGCCTGGTGCAGACCGGCAATCATCGCCAGTTCCGGCAAGGTCAGATCGTTGATGTCGCGGCCGTAATACACGTCGGCGGCGGCCTGAATGCCGTAGGAGCGATAGCCGAGGAAGTGCTTGTTGGCGTACAGCTCGAAAATCTGTTCTTTGGTCAGTTCGCGCTCCATCTGGAAGGCGAGCAGGATCTCGGTGAATTTCCGGGTGATGGTTTTGTCGCGCGTTAAGAAGAAGTTGCGCGCCACCTGTTGCGTCAGCGTTGAGCCGCCGGGGCCGTCGGTTTCGCCGGTGGTCAACACCGTCAGTACCGCACGGGCAAAGCCGACCGGATCGACACCCAGGTGTTCTTCAAACCGGCTGTCTTCGACGGCGGTCAACGCCTGGATGAACTGGGTGGGAATTTGCTCGTAATGCAACGGGCTGCGGTGTTGTTCACCGAACTCCGCGATCAACTCGTTGTCGGCACTGAAAATGCGCATCGGCGTTTGCAGCTGGATGTCGCGAAGTGTTTCGACTTCCGGCAGCGTCGGCGCCAGGTACAGATAGACACTGGCTGAAATGAGAACCAGGGCGCAAATCAGAGCGTAGAGCGTCCACAGTACGGCTTGGGTGCTTTTGGCCAGTAACTTCATGTTTTCCCAATTAAAAGAAAGGGTTAGCAGCGCAGAGCTTTAACGGCCGGCCATTATAGGTGGAATTGCGTCTTTTTTATACATTGCACATCGCCTTTACGTGCGTTCTAATCGCCGGTCGAAAAGGAAGTGGTACATTCGTAAGTGATTGTTATTGAAGGGATTATCAGTGACAACCATATTCAGAAGGATGCCAGCACCGCTGCTTGGCATCGACGTCGGCACGTCTGCCGTCAAGATTGTCGGTTTGAGCCAATCCGGGTCGTCTTATCGTCTTGATGCCTATGCCATTGAGCCGCTGGACGACGGCGTGGTGGTTGATCAAACGGTGCGCGATGGCGACCGTCTGGCGCAGGCCATTCGCCGTGCGCTGCAACGCTCACGCAGTCGCATCAAGGGCGCGGCCATTGCCGTTTCCGGTGCCTCGGTGATCACCAAAATCATCGAACTGGACGCCCTGCCATCCGCGTTGGACATGGAAAGTCTGGTGCAACTGGAAGCCGCTCAACACATTCCTTATGCCATCGAAGATGTGGCGCTCGATTTTGCCGTGCTGGGGCCGTCAACGGGTCAGCCGGACCGGGTTCGTGTTTTGCTCGCCGCCAGCCGGCGCGATGAAGTTGAAGCGCGGGTGGCGGCGGTGCAGCAAGCGGGTCTGGACGTTGAAGTGGTAGATATCGAACCGCTGGTGCTGGCGCGGGCATTGCGCTGGCTGGACGGCACCACCGAGTTTGCCGCCAGCGACACCCTGGCGCTGGTCGATCTCGGCCACAGCCGTTCGGCGTTGACGGTGATGCGCGACGGTCACAGTCTGTTTCGACGTGAGCTGCCGTTGGCCGGACGTCAACTGACCGCCGACATCCAGCGCCACCTTGGTGTCACCGCTGACGACGCCGAACAAATAAAGCGCGCACCGGACCCCGAAGCCGACGTTCAGCAACAATTGCTGGCGCCTTTTATCGGCCAGGCGTTGGACGCCGTTCAACAACAGTTGCAGTTGTTCAGTGCCACCCAGGCCAACGCCAATATTGATGGCTTTTTGCTCTATGGCGGCATGTCGGCCTTGCCTGGGCTGGCCGCGCAATGGCAAAGCGCCACCGGCATTCGCACTCATCTATTGGATGTAGCGGCGGTGTTGGATTGTGCCGCCGGGATCAATCCATATCGTTTCCAACTCGACAGCTCGGCGCTGTTGATGGCCAGCAGTTTGGCGTTGCGGGGGTTTGATCGTGACCACCGTTAATCTCTTGCCCTGGCGCGAATCGCGCCGTCAGTCAGATCAACGTCGTTTTATCCGCGCCATTTGGATAGTGGTCATATTCAGCCTGGCCGCCGCCTGGGGTTGGCATCATCTGTTGGCTGAGCAACTGCACCACCAACAGCAACGCAATGCGTTTTTGCAGCGTCAGTTGAACGAACTGACCGAGCGCCAGCAGGCGCAGCACAGCTTATTGCAGCAGCGCGACCAACAGGCGGCGCAACTGGCCCGGTTGCGGTGGGTTCATCACAACCCGGCGTTGATGGTGCAAATGCTGGAAACTCTGGCGCGCTCTGTACCTGACCGCGTGTATCTGACGTCGCTGATGCAGGATGGCGGGGTGATCGAACTGACTGGCCGCGTCGATGAAGCCGCCAACTTAACGCCTTTGCTGCGTCGTCTCAGCGAGTCGGTTTTGTTCGACGCTGCGACGCTGATCAACATCGAGACCGACCGCAATGCCGATGCCTTAGCCAGCCGCCGTTTCCTGGTGCAGTTGCGCAGTCAGCAATTGATGGAAGAAGGGGAGGCTGAATGAAGCTCAACGCTTATGTTCAGGAAATTCGCCGCCTCGACTGGCGTCATATTTCGCACGAACAACCGGCGTCGTGGCCACTGGGCTTGCGCGTTGTGCTGTTGGGATTGCTGGCGACCGTGGTATTTGCAGCGGCCTGGTGGTGGCTGTTGGCCGATCAACAGGCGCGGCTGTCGCAGGCCAGACAACAAGAGCAACGTCTGATGGCGGCGTATCAGTCGCAGGCAGAAGAATTGGAAAACGCCGCGCAACTGGATGCAGAACTGGTGGCGATAAAGCATCAGATCGATGTGCTGATGCTCAGTATGCCGGCGCAGTTGGACCTTCCGGAATTGATTGATCAAATCAGTCAGGCTGCTACTCAAACGGGCTTGGTGATCGAACGCATCACGCCCGAAGCCGAGCAATCGGTGGCCGGGTTCGGCCAGACGCCGTTGTCGATGGCAGTGCATGGCCGTTATCACCAGCTGGGTGCTTTTATTGCCGCGCTGTCGGCGCTACCCCGTCTGGTCACTGTTCATAACCTCAATATTCACAGCTTCGCCCAAGACGACTGGCCTGGTGAAACAGCGGATGTCTTGTTCATGACACTGCAGGCCCGGACCTATCGCCAGCCTTCACCCGGTGATGAATAATGCGCAACCTCTGGATTGGGCTATTGCTGCTGACCGGCCTGGCGGGATGCCAGCGTCAGGATGATCTGGCCGATTTACGCGTGTGGGTCGGCAAGGTGGGTGAGCCGGGAACTTTGGCACCGACGACGCCCACGACGCTGGCAGTTGAGCGACTGACCGTCTATCGTGCCGGCACCGAACAGTCACCGTTTCTTGATCGGACGGCAACCGCGCTCGACACCTCGTCGCTGCCGGCACCCAGTGCCGAGACGGAGAATTCCAGCCAATCGGAGTTACGTTTGCTCGCCGGTGTCAGTCTGGATGAGTTGACACTCGTCGGCACCATCAGCGGCATGCCGCATACTGCGAGCCAGGCGTTGTTTCGCGATAACGAAGGGCGCATTCATCGGCTCTCGGCGGGTGATCGCGTCGGTCGTGAAGACGCCCGGCTGGTGGCCGTTACCGAGACCCGGGTTGAGATGTTGGAAACCGTGCCGTTAGTCGACGGCGGATGGATTACCCAGACGCGGAACTTTGCGTTGCTGGGCCAACCCAACCTTGGGCCATGATTGTTCGGTTGTTTTGCTGAGCGGCCCGGCTGTTCAAGAACTTTCAGACTTTTGTATTCAGACATTCGTAAGAAGAAGACCAAGATGACGCTGAACAATTTCCTCAAAGCTTTCACCAGCCTGATCGGCCTGGCCGTAATCAGCCTGCACGCTCAGGCAGTGGCACTGACTCAATTGGAGTTCACCGCTCAAGCCAATGGCGTAACCCAACTGGATTTGAGATTTGATGGCACCGCCCCGACGCCCGCTGAATTCAGCCTGGAGCGACCAGCACGCATCGTGCTGGATTTTCCCGCCACGGAAAATCGTCTGCCGCAAAAACGCTACACCATCGGTACTGGCAATGTGCGCAATGCAGTGGTTGTTTCGAACGGCAACCGCACCCGGCTGGTGCTCAGTATGACCAGCCTGCTGCCTTACAGTCTGGATGTGTCCCGTCGTCGCATCCGAATGTTGATTGGGCAAAATGTTGTGCCCGATCAGTCCTCGTTAGTGCCATCGGTTATCGACACGCCGGCCATGAATCGGGTCGCTTATTGGGACAACCGTTCGGCCGGATTTATGCCCGCAGAGTTTTCGACAACAGCGACGTCGGCAACCGAGACCACCGTCGGTGCAGATCAGGATGTCGGGCAAGACAGCGCGCATTTGTCGCTGAATTTTCAAGACATCGAGGTGCGTTACGCGTTGCAGCAGATTGCCGATGTCGTCGGTCTGAATCTGATCGCGTCCGACTCGGTGCAGGGAAATATCACGCTGCGTTTGCAGGATGTGCCGTGGGATCAGGCGCTGGACATGGTGTTGCGCAGCAAAGGTTTAGCTAAACGCCAAAGCGGCAGTGTATTGGTGGTGGCACCGGCGCAGGAGTTGGCCGATCAGGAAAAACTGGCGCTGGAAAGTTTGCAGTGGGAAGAAAAAATTGCGCCGTTGCAGACCGATTTTATTCAGGTCAATTACGCCAACGCCGACGACATTCTGCGCATCCTGCACAGCGGCCCTAACGGCAAAGAAGACGGCGCTGAACAAGCCCGGCTCGGGTTTTTGTCCGAACGCGGCGCGGTGTCCATCGACGCTCGCACCAACACCTTGATCGTGCGCGACACCGTCAGCAACCTCGACAGCATTCACCGCGCCGTCGAACATTTTGATGTGCCGGTACGCCAGGTATTGATCGAAGCGCGTATTGTTGCCGCACGGACATCGGTGGGCGAACAACTGGGCATTCGCTGGGGCGGCAACGTTAACAGCGGCGGTTCATCGCCGGTGGTGGCGTCGGGATCGTTGGAATCCACGGCCAGCATCGGCAGCGACTTGAATACGTCCGATGGTGCCAGTTACGAACAGATATATCCCGATGCGCTGGTGGTCGATCTGCCGGTGTTGAGTCCAAACGCAACGTCATTCGCCATCGGCGTTGCGGCCTTCGATTACGCCCTGGATCTGGAATTGTCGGCACTGGAAACGCGCGGTTCCGCCGAAGTGGTGTCGCAACCGCGGGTGGTGACCTCCAACGGTCAGGAAGCCTTTATCAATTCCGGTCAGACCATCGCCTTTGATGGCGGCGACGGCGGCACCACCTTCGTCGATGCCGGCTTGTCGTTGCGGGTTACACCGCAGATTACGCCGGACGATCATGTCGTCCTCGATCTGCTGGTCACTCAAGATTCTCTGGCCGCCGGTGGCGGTGCCATCGACACCAATTCCGTCACCACTCAGGTGTTGGTTAAAGACGGTGAAACTTTGGTGTTGGGTGGTGTATATCGCACCGAAACCGTGACCTCGGTGGACAAAACGCCCTGGCTGGGTGACTTGCCAGTGCTGGGTCGTCTGTTTCGACGCTCGTCCGAATTTGAAGAAAAAACCGAAATGCTGGTGTTCATTACGCCGAGTTTGATGACGCAACAACTGGTCAGTCGTTAATCCTCCTTCCTCAATACCCCACCTCTCAGCGGTCGGATTCTCCGCGCAGTACCGCGTTACCTGTCTGCGACTCAGTGATAAACTGCCGCGATGAATTGCGACTCCATTATTCTGATCGGTCCCATGGGATCGGGGAAAAGCACCATTGGCCGATTACTGTCGTCGCGCCTGGGCATCAACTTTGTCGATTCCGATCGTGAAATCGAAGCGCGTTCTGGCGCCAATATTCCGTGGATTTTTGACTTGGAAGGCGAAGCCGGTTTTCGGGATCGCGAAACCGCCGTGTTGGCCGAATTGGTCGAAGAAGGCAGGCAGGTTATAGCGACCGGTGGCGGTGCTATTATTCGAGCGGAAAATCGCGAACTGTTGAAAAACAACGGCCAGGTTGTCTATCTGAAAACCTCGGTCGAACAACAATTGCTGCGTACCGCCAAAGATCGAAACCGGCCGTTATTGAACGGCCCCGATCCGGAAGGCACCTTGCGGCGACTGGCCGACGAGCGCCGACCGTTTTACGAAGCCACCGCGCATTTGACCATCGACACCAACGGCCAATCGCCGCGTGCGGTGGTGCGTGAAATCATCAAACAACTGCAATTGAAGCGCTGAATCATGCAACTGACTGTGGATCTGGGTGATCGTTCTTACCCCATCGTTATCGAAGCCGATTTGCTAACTAATGCCGCCAGCTGGCAAGGCTGGCTGGCGCACAAAGAAGTGATGGTGGTGACCAACGAAACCGTGGCGCCGTTGTATCTCGACGGCGTGGTGTCGGCGCTGGCCGCTCCCAACCGTCGCATCGAAACGTTGGTATTGCCCGACGGCGAAGCCCACAAAAATGCCACCACCCTGGGGCTGATTTACGACGCTTTATTGGAGCGGCGTTTTTCCCGCAAGGCGGTGCTGATTGCACTGGGCGGCGGCGTGATCGGCGATTTGACCGGCTACGCTGCGGCAACCTATCAGCGCGGCATCGACTTTGTGCAGGTGCCGACGACGCTGTTGTCGCAAGTCGATTCATCGGTCGGCGGTAAAACCGGCATCAACCATCCGCTGGGCAAAAACATGATCGGGGCGTTCAAGCAACCGATTGCCGTGTTGATCGATCCAACCGTGTTGAACACCTTGCCGGAACGCGAACTTTCAGCCGGTTTAGCCGAAGTCATCAAATACGGTCTGATTCACGACGCCGAATTTTTTGCCTGGCTGGAACAGCGCATGGACGACTTGCTGGCAAAACAGCCCGAAGCGCTGGTCGACGCCATTGCCCGTTCGTGTCAGTTAAAAGCCGAGATTGTCGCGGCCGATGAAACCGAACAGGGCATCCGCGCGATATTGAATTTGGGCCATACCTTTGGTCACGCCATCGAAGCCGAGCAAGGTTACGGCGCCTGGTTGCACGGCGAAGCTGTGGGCACCGGCATGGTGATGGCGTGCGATCTGTCGCAGCGTTTGGGTTGGATTGATAACCAGGTGCTCAATCGCGCCCGCACCTTGATTGAACGCGCCCGATTACCGATCACGCCGCCGCCGACCATGACACCGGACGATTTTATGAATCAGATGGGGCGCGATAAAAAAGTGGAGGCCGGCCAATTGCGATTGGTGCTGTTGCACGCCTTGGGCAAAGCTGTGGTGACGGCGGATTTCGATCCGCAGCAACTGCAAGCCTGTTTGGCGGCGCAGCCTTGATGCCGTCTGGCCTTGACGGCTTGGCCCAGCACGGCCGAAGCTGGACAGGCCAGAATTGACTGAGTTAAATGAAACCCCCTCGCCCAGGTTGACGCGATGCAAGACTTTACCGACCAGACCCAACGCATGCTCGATTACTACGGCCTGTTCCAGGATCCCTTCGGCGATCAGGCGGACGCGACAGTTTTCAGTGGCGCCGGCGAGCGTTTGGAAGTGGCCGAACATCTGCGTCATCTGTTGAGTTTCAGCCCCCAGGATTGTTTGTTGATGGCGCCCACCGGAGGCGGCAAACAGGCCATCGCACATCAGGTGATTCGTCTACTGGACGATGAATGGCGCGTTGCTTGGATTGATGGCGGCGATATTGATCGGCTCGACAGCGCCAGTCGCGAACTGATCGGCCAATTGGGTCTGGGCCTGAAAACCGACGGCGACACCGCCAGTCTGTATCGCAACATGGCCGACGCCACCGCCCAGCGCAGCAACGACGGCGAAAATTTCCTGTTGGTGGTGCAGAACGCCGATCTGCTATCGCCGGACGTCCAAACCTGGTTGCAGTCGATGCGAACGCTGGCACCGCGCACCGACATCCGCTTGCGTCAGCTCTGGCTCGCCAGTTCAGCCACCGCCATTGCCCAATCGGACAACGACGACCATTGGTACAGCCTGGTGCTGGAGCCATTCACCGCCGCCGAAGCCGCCGCCTATTTAAACGACCGCTTCGCTGGTTCCGGCCAGGCTAATGGCGTACCGATCAAAGACAGCGACATTGCCCGTTTGAACGATATGGCCGGCGGCATGCCGGGTGAATTGAATCAGGTGGTGCGCGATTACCTGATCGCTGGAACCTTTAAAACCACCGAACGCAAACAAGGTTTCCCGTTGACGCACGTGCTCGCCGGTGCCGGTGTGGTGACGCTGATTGTGCTGACGGTGCTGTATTCCAATCAGGGCGGTGAACCCGACGTTGAGGAGCCGGTCGCTGAATTGGCGTTACCGGAGCCAACCGATTCGCAGGCCATCGAATCCGAAGTACAGCAACGTCTGGCCGAAGCGGTAGCACGCGTTGAAGCGCGCCGTGAAGAGGCCGCTGCGGCGGAAGCAGAAGCTGCCGACCAGGCTGAAACTGCCGCTGCCACAACTCAGCCCAGCCAGCCGGCACCGAGTCCACAACCGGCCGCTCAGGCATCAACCCAAACCGCAACGCCGGCAACCACGCCAACGCCCAGCGCTCCGGCGCCGCAACCAGCGACTGCCGCGCCCAGCCAAGGATCTGGTCTGATGGCGAATGCGGCCGACAACGAATACACCCTGCAATTGGTTGGGGTGCGCAACCGGGCGTCGGTCGAATCCATTCTGGCGGAACTGCCGAATCAGGAGCGTTACGACATCGTCACGTCCAGCTATCAGGGTCGCCCCTGGTATGTGCTGATTCATGGTCGCTATTCCGGCCCGTCGGCGGCCCGCGCTGACATTGCCAATCTGCCCGCCCGCTTCCGCGATCAGGAGCCTTGGGCGCGGACTTTTGCCAGTTTGCGTAACAACTGACGTGAGCCAGAATTGGGCAATCCGATAATTCAACCGCCTAATATACCGTTATAGTTTGTGTGACGTTCGTCACTGAATAGACTCAATGCCAAACCTTCAGTAGGGGTGCCGGGATTTTTCTGTACCCGGCCGTTCAACCCCCGGTTCCCTTTGCGCGTTCCAACGCCCCCGTGAAAACGGCCAGGGCGCGCTCGGCTACCGGCTCAGCAAGGCACTATTACAATGACAACGACTGCAATGACAAAGGGTCTCTACAATCCGGCTGAATTCCGCGACAACTGCGGTTTTGGCCTGATCGCTCACATGGAAGGCCAGGCCAGCCACGAATTGCTGCAAACCGCCATCGAATCGCTGACCTGCATGACGCACCGTGGCGGCATTGCCGCCGATGGCAAAACCGGCGACGGCTGCGGCCTGTTGCTGCAAATGCCCGATGCCTTCGTCCGCGCCGAAGCGCAATCCCATTTCAATGCCGACCTGGGCGACGCCTACGCCGTCGGCATGATTTTCCTCAGTGCCGAAGCCAGCCGCGCCGCCGAAGGCCGCAACGCGTTGGAAACCTCGCTGGCCGCTCAAGGGCTGGAAGTACTCGGCTGGCGTGTGGTGCCAACCAACGATTCAGTCTGTGGCCCGATGGCGCTGGCGTGCATGCCGGTGATCGAGCAGGTGTTTGTGCGCGCTGAATCGCGTGAGGGCCTGGCGGTCAAACTCTACGTCGCCCGCCGCAAAGCCGAACAGGCAATGGACCACGACGAAGACTTCTACATCTGTTCCCTGTCCGACACCGTGCTGTCGTACAAAGGCTTGATGATGCCGGTCGACTTGCCGGCGTTTTATCCGGATCTCGCCAGCGAAACGATGGAAACCGCCATCTGCGTGTTCCACCAACGCTTCTCCACCAACACCATGCCGAAATGGCCGCTGGCGCAGCCGTTCCGCCTGATCGCCCACAACGGCGAAATCAACACCATCCAGGGCAACCGCAACTGGGCCAAGGCGCGTGCGTCCAAATTTGCATCGCCCTATCTGCCCAACCTGGATGAGTTGCAACCGGTGGTAAACACCACTGGCTCGGATTCTTCCAGCATGGATAACATGCTCGAACTGATGCTGCTCGGCGGCATGGATTTATTCCGCGCCGCCCGCACCATGATTCCGCCAGCCTGGCACAACGTCGAAAACATCGACGGCGATTTGAAGGCCTTCTACGAATACAACTCCATGCACATGGAGCCTTGGGACGGCCCGGCTGGCATCGTGCTGACCGACGGCCGTTACGCCGTGTGCATGCTCGACCGCAACGGCTTACGCCCGGCGCGCTGGGTGATCACCAAAAACGGCTACATCACGCTCGCCTCGGAAATCGGCACCTTCGCGTATAAACCGGAAGATGTTGTCGCCAAAGGCCGTGTCGGCCCTGGCCGTATTGTCGCGGTCGATACCCAGACCGGCGAATTCCTGCAAACCGAAGAAATTGACGACCGTCTCAAACGCGCTCATCCGTACAAAGACTGGCTGAAAACCAACGCTGTACGCCTGCGTTCCAAACTGGAACTGGCCGAGGAAGTGGACGGCTCATCGCTGTCGCCGGAACAACTGCTGGCGTACCAGAAGCTGTTTCATATTTCCTTTGAAGAGCGCGATCAGGTATTGCGTCCGCTGGCCGAAAGCGGCCAGGAAGCGGTCGGCTCGATGGGCGATGACACGCCGATGGCGGTGCTGTCACGTCAGGTGCGCCCGGTCACCGACTATTTCCGTCAGCAATTTGCCCAGGTCACCAATCCGCCGATTGATCCATTGCGCGAAGCCGTGGTGATGTCGCTGGAAACCTGTTTAGGCCCAGAACGCAATTTGTTCCAGCCGAGCGCCGATCACGCCAAGCGCTTAATTTTGACGTCGCCGGTATTGTCGCCGCTGAAATACCAGAACTTCCTACATCAGGAAGCGCCCGAATTCCGCCATCAACATTTGCGCTTGGCGTATTCCGCCGACGGCGATTTGCGCGCCGCCATCGAACAGCTGTGTGACGAAGCCGAAGCGGCCAGTCGCGACGGCGTGAAAATCGTCATTCTGTCTGACCGCGACTTGCAGGCCGGCCAGGTCGCTATTCCGGCCGTTATGGCAACCGGCGCGGTGCACCATCGCCTGGTCGATCAAGGTCTGCGCTGCGACACCAACATCGTGCTCGACACCGGCGACATCCGTAACCCGCACCAATTTGCCGTCGCCATCGGTTTCGGTGCCACGGCGGTCTATCCGTACCTGGCGTACGAAGTACTCGACGACATGCTGCGCACCAACGAGCTGCAAGGCGACCCGCGTCAGTTGCACAAAAACTACCGCAAAGGCATCAACAAAGGTCTGCTCAAAATCATGTCCAAGATGGGCATTTCGACCTTGGCCTCGTATCGCGGTGCGCAATTGTTTGAAGCTGTTGGCTTGCATTCAGACGTTGTTGATCTGTGTTTCAACGGCGTGCAAAGCCGCATTCAGGGCGCGCGTTTTGAACACATACACGACGACCTGTGCTCCCTGGCAACCAATGCCTGGAAACCGCGCAAGCCGCTGCATCAGGGCGGTCTGCTGAAATACGTGCACGGCGGCGAATACCACAACTACAACCCGGATGTCGTGACCGCCTTGCAGGATGCGGTGCAAAACGGCGACCACGCCCGCTTCCGCGATTTCGCCAATTACGTCAACCAACGCCCGGTCGCGACCATTCGCGATTTGTTCGAACTGAAGTCGGATCGCAAAGCCATTCCGATTTCCGAAGTCGAGCCGGTCGAAGCCTTGTTCCCGCGGTTCGATTCCGCGGCCATGTCGCTTGGCGCACTGTCGCCCGAAGCGCACGAAGCGCTGGCGATGGCGATGAACGAACTCGGCGGCCGTTCCAACTCCGGCGAAGGCGGTGAAGACCCGAAACGCTACGGCACCAACCGTCGCTCCAAAATCAAGCAAGTCGCGTCCGGCCGTTTTGGTGTTACACCGGCTTACCTGATGAGCGCCGATGTTATTCAGATCAAAGTTGCCCAGGGCGCTAAGCCTGGCGAAGGTGGTCAGTTGCCCGGCGGCAAGGTGAATAAACTGATCGCCGAGCTGCGTTATTCGGTGCCCGGCGTCACCTTGATTTCCCCGCCGCCGCACCACGACATTTATTCGATCGAAGATTTGGCGCAGCTGATTTTTGACTTAAAAGAGATCAACCCAAGCGCCTTGATTTCGGTAAAGCTGGTCAGTGAACCGGGCGTCGGCACCGTCGCCGCCGGTGTCGCCAAAGCCTACGCCGATTTGATCACCGTCTCCGGTTACGACGGCGGTACCGCAGCGAGTCCGTTGACCTCGATCAAGCACGCCGGTTCGCCGTGGGAACTGGGTCTGGCCGAAGTGCAGCAAACGCTGCGCGGTAATGACTTGCGCGACAAAGTCCGGCTGCAAACCGACGGCGGTTTGAAAACCGGTCTGGACGTGATCAAAGCCGCGCTGCTGGGCGCCGAAAGTTACGGTTTCGGCACCGCGCCGATGGTGGCGTTGGGCTGTAAATATCTGCGCATCTGCCACTTGAATAACTGCGCCACCGGTGTGGCGACTCAAGACGACGCGCTGCGCGATCAACACTTCCGGGGCACGGTGGAAATGGTCAAACATTACTTCCGTTTTGTCGGCGAAGAAGTGCGTGAAAACCTGGCGTTGCTGGGTTATCGCAGCCTTGGTGAAATCATCGGTCGCACCGACTTAATTACCGTTAAAAAAGGCGAAACACCGAAGCAACAAAGCCTGGATTTGTCGCCGATTTTATCGACCGCTCATATTGATCCGAGCAAGCCGCAGCAATGCCAGGTTGAACGCAACAAACCCTTCGATGAAGGCGGCAAACAGCGTGAAATTCTGAAAGCGATTTTGCCGGCCATCGAGAACAAAACCGGCGGCGAATTCGAATTCCACATCGGCAACTGCGATCGCTCTATCGGTGCGTTGGCCTCGGGTGAAATCGCTAAGCGTTACGGCAACCAAGGCATGGCCGACCGGCCGATCACGCTGAAACTTAACGGCATTGCCGGCCAGAGTTTTGGTGTCTGGAACGCCGGTGGTTTGAACATGGTGCTCGACGGCGATGCCAACGACTATGTCGGCAAAGGCATGACTGGCGGCAAGATTGTTATTCGCCCGCCCAAAGGCTCGGCGTTCGAAACACAAAAAACTTCGATCATGGGCAACACCTGCCTGTACGGCGCGACCGGCGGTACTTTGTTTGCCGCTGGCTGCGCTGGTGAACGTTTCGGTGTGCGCAACTCCGGCACCGTCGCGGTTATCGAAGGTGCGGGCGATCACTGCTGTGAATACATGACCGGCGGCATGGTTGCCGTGCTCGGTAACGTCGGCGGTAACTTCGGCGCGGGCATGACCGGTGGTTTCGCTTACGTGCTCGATCTGGAAAACACCTTCCCGGATAAATACAACCGCGAACTGGTGGACATCCAACGCATCGGCACCGAAAGCATGGAAACTTACCGCGATCATTTGTTAGGTGTGATTGGCCGTTTTGTCGATGACACCAAGAGCGCCTGGGGTGCCGAATTGCTGGATAACTACGACGATTACGTCGGCCGTTTCTGGCTGGTCAAACCGAAGGCGTCGAGCCTGTCGGATTTGTTGTCCAACACCCGGGCTCGTCCGGAATAAGCGACGGAGAAAACAAGATGACACAACGTCTGCACAACGACTTTCAGTTTGTCGATGTTGGCCGTCGCGACCCGGCCAAAAAAGACATTCACACCCGCAAACACGAGTTCGTGGAAATCTACGAACCCTTCGCGCAAAAACAGGCGGCTGAGCAATCGCACCGCTGTCTGCATTGCGGCAATCCGTATTGCGAATGGAAGTGCCCGGTACACAACTACATCCCCAACTGGCTGAAACTGGTCAGCGAAGGCAACGTGCTCGAAGCGGTGGAGTTGTGTCATCAGACCAACTCGCTGCCGGAAGTGTGCGGCCGCGTTTGCCCGCAGGATCGTCTGTGCGAAGGTGCCTGCACACTGAACGACGGTTTCGGCGCGGTGACCATCGGCAACGCCGAGAAATACATCACCGATACCGCCTTTGCCATGGGCTGGAAACCGGACATGTCGAAGGTGGTCTGGACCGATAAAAAAGTCGCCATCATCGGCGCTGGTCCGGCCGGTTTGGGTTGCGCCGATGTGCTGGTGCGTAACGGCGTGAAGCCGGTTGTTTTTGATCGCTACCCCGAAGTCGGCGGTCTGCTCACCTTCGGCATTCCGGAATTCAAACTGGAAAAATCCATCATGGCGCGCCGCCGTGAAGTGTTCGAAGGCATGGGCGTGGAATTCCGGCTGAACACCGACATTGGTGTCGATGTGCAGTTCGACGATTTGCTCGCCGATTACGACGCCGTCTTTATGGGCATGGGCACTTACACCTCGATGAAAGGTGGCTTCCCCGGCGAAGATTTGGACGGCGTTTATGATGCGCTGCCGTTCCTGGTCGCCAACGTTAATCACAGCCGTGGTTGGGAAAAAGACCCGGCGGACTTTGTCGACATGGCCGGTAAACGCGTGGTCGTGCTCGGCGGTGGCGACACGGCGATGGACTGCAACCGCACCTCCATTCGTCAGCAGGCAGCCAGCGTCACCTGCGCCTACCGTCGCGACGAAGCCAACATGCCCGGTTCGCGCAAAGAAGTCGCCAACGCCAAGGAAGAAGGCGTGCAGTTTTTGTTCAACCGTCAGCCGGTGGAAATTGTTGGTGATAACGGCAAGGTCGAAGGCATCAAGCTGGTGACTACGCAACTGGGCGAGCCGGATGAAAACGGCCGTCGCCGTCCGGAAGTGGTGCCGGGTTCCGAAGAAATTCTGCCGGCCGATGCCGTCATCGTCGCCTTCGGTTTCCAGCCCAGCCCGGCCGACTGGTTCGATAAAGCCGACATCCAACTGGACGACTGGCAGCGCGTCAAAGCGGCGGAGCATCAGGAATTCGCCTTCCAGACCAGCAACGCCAAAGTCTTCGCTGGTGGCGATATGGTGCGCGGTTCCGATTTGGTGGTCACCGCCATCTGGGAAGGTCGCCAGGCGGCAGAAGGTATTCTGGGTTATTTGAACGTCTAAGCGGTGTCTTTTGGGCGCGTGTACAACGCGCCGTCATCCCGGCCTTGAGCCGGGATTTCCCCCTACCTCAGTCATTACCCGGCGCAAAAACGCCGCCACGGCGACCTCTTCCAACTGCAACTGCGCAATCGCCCAAAAGCCCTGCGCTTCCATCTCATCGGCAAACTTTAACCGACGCGATAAACCGCCGAGCGCGCGGACAACATTTTCTGGCCGTCGGTAACCGCCCAACCAATCGTCCTCAATCAACCAATGCAGCGTGCGTTGCAGACGCTCCGGTAACGGCAGGGCGTTAAAGCGATGCGTCTCGCGGTAGCGTTGTTGGGTAAAGGCATCGAGCGCTTGCGGGTGATAGCGCGACCAATGCAACGCCAGATGATGATCGAGCAACATATCGATGACGATGGGCGTGGTCTTGCGCAATTTGGGGCGCAACCGCTGCCGCAGCGGTTCCAGTTCCGGGCTGGCATCGGTGGTGCGGTCGAGCCATTGGTGGCGGTCGAAGTGCTGAATAAACAGGGGCGAAACAGCGTTAGGGTCGGGTCGCAACGCAAAATCGGGCCAGAGACTGCCCAACAACGAATCCGCATCCGGATCGGAAAATAACCAATGGCCGAGAAAGTTCACCGCCGCTCCTACGTCTTAATTGGCGTCAGTCTATCACGCCCCCGGCATTCGTCAGTGCGGCCATCGGTGCGTATAATGCGCGCACTTTGAATAGGGGACTGACTGTGGCTGAGCTGACCAACGACCGCTTTTTACGGGCTTTATTGCGCGAATCTGTCGACCGCACGCCGGTATGGATGATGCGCCAGGCGGGCCGTTATCTGCCGGAATACCGCGACACCCGCGCCCAGGCCGGCGACTTTATGAGCCTGTGCAAGAACGCGGAACTGGCCTGCGAAGTCACGCTGCAACCGCTGCGCCGTTACCCGCTCGACGCCGCTATTCTGTTCTCCGACATCCTCACCGTGCCCGACGCCATGGGCCTGGGCCTGTATTTCGAAACCGGCGAAGGCCCGCGTTTTGAACGCACCGTGCGCTCCATGGCCGACGTCGAAACACTGAAAACCCCGTCGATGGAAACCGACCTGGGTTACGTGATGAAAGCGGTCAGCACCATCCGCGCCGCACTCAACGGCCAGGTGCCGCTGATCGGTTTTTCCGGCAGTCCCTGGACACTGGCGACTTACATGATTGAAGGCGGCAGTTCGAAAGATTTCCGTCACGCCAAAGGCATGCTTTACGACCAACCGGACGTCTTGCACGCGCTGCTCAGCCGATTGGCCGATGCCGTCACCGACTACCTGAACGCCCAGATCGAAGCTGGCGCTCAGGCCGTGCAGATTTTTGATACCTGGGGCGGCGCGCTGGCGCATGACGCCTATCAGACGTTTTCACTCGCCTACATGAGTCGGGTTGTCGCCGGTCTAAAACGCAGCCACCAAGGCAACAAAGTGCCGGTGATTCTGTTCACCAAAGGCGGCGGCCAATGGCTGGAACGCATGGCCGACAGCGGTGCCGACGCACTCGGTCTGGACTGGACCACACCGCTCGACAACGCCCGCCAACGCGTCGGCGACCGAGTGGCACTGCAAGGCAACCTGGATCCTGCCGTACTCTATTCATCGCCCGACCGCATTCGTGACGAAGTCGAACGCGTCCTCGCCGAATTCGGCAAAGGCAGCGGCCACGTCTTCAACCTCGGCCACGGCATTCACCCGCAGATTGATCCGGAACATGCCGGGGCTTTTGTTGAGGCGGTGGTGGAGTTGAGTCCGAAGTATCATCGATAAGTGTTTGATGATTGACCCTGCGACACGCCCTCTGTCACATTGAATGCGCGGGCGTCGTTAAGCCCGATCAACTAACTGAGAGGGCGTTAGTATGAAAGGAATTGTATTAATTACGCTTTTCGTATTCGTTCTGACCGGTTGTGCTATATCACCGGTTATTGGTGCCGTTAACGTTACGAAATGGGATGGGGCGATTGGCGACAGCGACGTAGCCGACAGCCGAACCGGTGAAGCTTGTGCGCAAAGTATTTTGGGCCTAGTAGCAACCGGTGATGCATCCATCACTGCGGCAAAACGAGACGGCGGAATTTCGAGGATCGCTTACATAGAGCACAAGACCACTAATGTACTGCATTTTTACGGGCAGTATTGCACCATTGTGGTGGGTGAATAGCGTTCAGTGTTATTCAGAATATTGAACCGAGTAGCTTCTGTAGAAACCACACAAACTGCCACGATTTCAGTGGCAGTTTTTTTAATCCGGAAACACCACCGTCCGATTCCCAGTCAAAAACACCCGTTTCTCGATGTGATAACGCACCGCCTTGGCGAGTGTCTGGCTTTCAATATCCTGTCCCCTGGCAACCAGCTCTTCCGGGTAGTGGCTGTGGTCGACCGCTTGCACACCCTGAGTAATGATTGGCCCTTCATCCAGATCATCATTCACATAATGCGCCGTGGCACCGACCAGTTTGACGCCTTTGGCCCAGGCCTGGTGATAGGGTTTGGCACCTTTGAAGCCGGGCAATAAGGAGTGGTGAATGTTGATCGCCCAGCCATCGAGTTTGGCCGACATCTCCGGCGACAGCACTTGCATGTAGCGCGCCAGTACCACCAGCTCGCAATTCGCGTCGGTGATGAGTTTCCAGATTTGCGCTTCCTGTTCGGCTTTGGTGTCGGGCGTGATTGGCAGATGGTGATAGGGGATGCCGTGCCAGTCGGCCAGGTGTTGCAGGTCCGGGTGGTTGGAAATGATCAGTGGAATTTCGATGGCCAGTTCGCCAGTGCGATAGCGGTACAGTAAGTCGTTCAGGCAGTGGTCGTATTTCGATACCAGAATCGCCACGCGGGTGCGATGTTCCGGTTCGGTTATTTGCCAGTCCATATTAAAACCGGCGGCGCGTTCGGTAAAAATTTCGCGCAGTTTTTGCAGCGAGGCATCGCCATTTTGCGGCCGGAACTCAACGCGAATGCTGAAACTGTTGGTGGCGCGATCGTCGAACGAATTCATCGCTACCACGTAGTTTTCGGTTTCCGCCAGGCTGCGGGTGACCACATCCACTGTACCCAAACGGCTGGGGCACTGGGCGGTTAATATCCAGAGTTTTTCCTTGCTGTTCATGCCTGCTCGCTTAAGCCAAATTCAGCACCGGCGTCGAGCAACCAACGCCAGATGTAATCGGCGAAACTGCGCCGGATAACCAATTCCCAAGTGTCGTCGCCAAGACGACACAGCGTCGCCTGCGATTTGGCAAAGACGGTGGAGACCACTTTGCCGACCGGGAAGTTTCGGTCATGCACATCGTAGGGGCAACTTTTCATCAGCACTGTTTTGGCGTTAGCGCCAGACAGTTGCAGCAAGGTCTGGCCGCCACTGACGTTGATCACCGCGTAGTGACCGCTCAGTTGTTCGCGTAATTTGGCTTCCATGCTGAACGCCGCATCGGCCGGGCCGGTCAGCAACCATTCGTCGGGCGTTAGCCAGCGCAATCGCCAGTCGTCGTTGGCGTTGCTGTGTAAGGTGCCGGGCAGGGCGAGACCGGTGGCGGTCTGCACGCCTTGGGCAAAGCTGGGATCGTTGGCCTTGCCGCGAATCACCAGTTGGGCGGCCAGGGCGTTTTCACGAATGGACAGGCCGTGTCCGTTGGCGTCGCCACGCAAATAGAGCGGGCTGCGAGTGGGCACTTCGACGCTGGGCCGTTGATCCATCACCGCAATCAAGCTGTCAGACATTCTGGCGATCTCCTTTTGGATCGAAGAACTGGGTGCTGCAAATTTCCGCTTCTACGACACGGCCATCAGCCAAGGGGTAATAGACGCTGTCGCCGGTGCGGTTCAGACCATCTTTGATCAACCCCATGGCAATGGAGCGGCCCAGATTGGCGCTGTAATAACTGGAGGTGACGTGACCGAGCATCGCCATCGGTAACGGCTGTTTCGGGTCGTTCACCGCTTGCGCACCTTCGGGCAGCACCACTTTCGGATCTTTGGTTTTCAGGCCGACCAATTGCTTGCGACCTTCGCGCACGCAGTCGGCACGCTTCATACCGCGCTTGCCGATAAAGCTGAACGGCTTGTCTTCTTTCACCGCCCAGGCGTGATTCAGATCGTATGGATGCACTGAACCATCGGTGTCTTGGCCGGCAATAATGAAGCCTTTTTCGGCACGCAGAATGTGCATGGTTTCAGTGCCGTAAGGCGTGAGATTGTATTTTTCGCCGTGGGCGAATAATTGCTCCCAAACGTGCAAACCGTAGTTGGCCTGGACGTTGATTTCGTACGACAACTCTCCGGTAAAGGAAATGCGGAACACTCGCGCCGGTACGCCAGCAACGGTGCCTTGGCGCCAGTCCATAAACTTGAAGCTGTCTTTATCCAGGTCGATGTCGTCGGTCAGTTCGGCCAACAATTTTCGTGCGTTCGGTCCGGCGATGGTCATGGTGGCCCAGTGGTCGGTGACGGTGTTCATGTACACCTCCAGCTCCGGCCACTCGGTCTGGTGATACAACTCCAGCCATTCCAAAACGCCGGCGGCACCGCCGGTGGTGGTGGTCATCAGGAAGTGATTTTCGCCGAGGCAGGAGGTCACACCGTCGTCGAATACCATGCCGTCTTCGTGGCACATCAAACCGTAACGGCATTTGCCGACGCCGAGTTTGGCCCAGGCGTTGGTATAAATACGGCCGAGAAATTCGCGTGCGTCTTTGCCCTGAATGTCGATTTTGCCGAGCGTGGACGCATCGAGAATGCCGACGCTTTCACGCGTGGCGATGCATTCGCGGTCGAGCGCCTGCTGCATGGTTTCGCCGGTTTTGGGGTAATACCAGGGGCGTTTCCATTGACCGACGTTTTCGAATTTTGCGCCGTTTTGTACGTGCCAATCGTGCATGGCGGTGTAACGCTCCGGCTCGAACAGATCGCCGCAATGACGACCGACTACGGCACCAAAAGTGACCGGCGTGTAGTTGGGTCGGAAGATCGTCGTGCCGGTGTCGGGAATGCTTTGACCGAGCGCTTTGGCAGCAATCGCCATGCCGTTGATGTTGCCGAGTTTGCCCTGGTCGGTGCCAAAACCCATGGCGGTATAACGCTTCACGTGTTCGATGGATTCAAAACCTTCACGCGTCGCCAGTTCGATGGCGGCGGCGGTGACGTCGTTTTGCAAATCGACAAATTGTTTCGGTGCGCGGCTGTTTGGTTGCTGGTGTGGAATGCAGTACAGCGCCATGGCGTTGAGTTCGGGCCAGACATCGGTCTTGGGTGTGGTGGCTGGTTGGGTGTCAAAGCCGGCCAGTTTGGCGGCTTCGGCGCCTTGTTCGGAACCATCGCGCAGACAGGCATCGAGATTGAAATGGCCTTGAACGGCGCCGGCGGTTTTCATCTGTTGCACGGTCTGGCCGGGCACGAAACCGAGGATGTCGTCGTTCCAAACCGGGCGCGCTCCAGTATGTGCCGATAAATGCACCACCGGGCTCCAACCGCCGGACGAGGCAATCAAGTCACAGCTGAGTGTGTTACTGGCGCCGGTGACGGCGGAGCCATCGGCGTTCAGCGGTGCGACGACGGCGCCGGTTACGTGTTTGCTGCCACGTGCTTCAATCACGCCTTGGCCGAGCAATAACGCAATGCCACGGCGCTCGGCTTCGTTTTGATAGCGACCGTTCACGCCGATGCGGCTGTCGACTATGGCGACCACTTCGCGGCCGGCGTCTTGCCAGTCGAAGGCGGTGCGATAGGCGTAGTCGTTCGAGGTCATCAGCACCAGCTTGTTACCGGGCGCTACGGCGTAACGATTGACGTAAGTCGAGACCGCCGACGCCAACATGCAGCCGGGTAAGTCGTTGTTGCCAAACACCAACGGGCGTTCGTGTGCGCCGGTTGCCAAAATCACCTGACGCGCCCGTACCCGATGCAGACGCTGACGGCTCATTTTTTCCGGTGCGTGATCGGCTAAATGGTCGGTGCGGCGTTCGTGAATGGTGAGGAAATTATGGTCGTGATAGCCGTTCACGGTGGCGCGTGGTAACAGCAGAACGTTGTCGTATGTGCGCAGTTCAGTGAGCGTTTGCGCAACCCAGTCGGCGGCCGGTTTGCCGTCTAAAAGGTCGCGGCTGTGCAGCAGTTCGCCGCCCATTTCCGCCTGTTCGTCGGCCAGAATAACGCGCGCGCCGGAACGCGCGGCCGACAGCGCGGCGGCCAAACCGGCCGGGCCGGCACCGACGATTAAGACATCGGCATGTTGGTTTAAATGGTCATAAGTATCGACGTCGTTTTCACGCGGCGAGCGGCCAAAACCGGCGGCTTTGCGAATGTATTTTTCGTACAGCTTCCAGCCAAAACGCGGAAACATAAACGTCTTGTAATAGAAGCCGGGCGGCAATAACGCGCCGAAAGTTTTGCCGACAAAACCGAGTGCGTCGCTGTTCAATGACGGCCAACCAGACGTCGGTTGCGCCACCAGACCATTGAACAATTCCTGTTGTGTAGCGCGCACGTTGGGCACTTGGGTGGCTTCGGTTGCGCCGAGTTGCAAAATGGCATTGGGCTCTTCGGCACCAGCGGCGACAATGCCGCGCCGCCGACCGTATTTGAAACTGCGGCCGACCAGATTGACGCCATTGGCGAGCAGCGCCGAGGCCAGGGTGTCGCCTTTAAAGCCGTTATAGGTTTGACCATTGAACTGAAAAGTCAGCGGCTGATCGCGCTCGATGCGACCGCCCTGGGCAAGACGATTGGGTTGAGTCATAAGGCGTCGCTCACGGCTGGGCTGTCACGCTGGGTTGTTCACCCAGGCGATAGGTTTCGAGGATGACGTAGCTTTGGGTATCGCGGGTGACGTTGAAAAATTTCCGGCAACCGGCGGCGTGCACCCAGAGTTCGTGATGAAGGCCGCGCGGGTTGTCGCGGAAATACATGAAATTGCCCCATTCTTCGTCACTGCAATTGTCCGGGTCCAGCGGCCGGGCAATGTGCGCCTGACCTTTGGCGTGAAATTCTTCCTCTTCGCGATGCTCGTCGCAGTAAGGGCAGTGGATATAAAACATCGGTGCGCTCCTGAATCAGTGGGCAACGCCAGCGGCGCCGTGTTCGTCGACCAGCGCGCCGCTGTGAAAGCGGAACATGGAAAAGGGTTTCGCCAGTTTGCTGGCTTCGCCTTGGGCCAGAGTTTCAGCGAACACATGGCCGGAACCGGGCGTGGCTTTGAAACCGCCAGTGCCCCAACCGCAGTTGAAAAACAGATTGCCCACCGGCGTGTCGGAAATGATCGGGCAGGCGTCGGGCGTGGTGTCGACAATGCCGCCCCACTGACGGTTCATGCGCACCCGGCTGAACATGGGGAACAGTTCGACGATGGCTTGCAGCGTGTGTTCGATGGTCGGGTAGGAACCGCGTTGGCCGTAGCCGTTGTAACCGTCGATGCCAGCGCCGATCACCAGATCGCCCTTGTCCGATTGTGAGATATAGCCGTGCACCTGATTCGACATCACCACGGTGTCGAGAATCGGTCGGATCGGTTCGGACACCAGTGCCTGCAACGGATGCGATTCCACCGGCAAATTGAAGCCAGCCATCTTGGCGACCACGCCGGAATTCCCGGCGACCACACAACCGATGCGGTCGGCGCGAATCTCACCGTATTGTTTGGTGTGCACGCCCACGGCGTTGCCGTTTTGCTGCACGATGCCATCGACTTCGCATTGCTGAATCAGATCGACACCCAGCGCATCGGCGGCGCGGGCAAAGCCCCAGGCCACGGCATCGTGACGCGCTACGCCACCGCGCGGTTGCCAGGAAGCGCCGAGAATCGGATAGCGGGTATGGCTGGAGCAATTCATCATCGGCACGAGTTTTTGTACGCCAGCGGTGTCGAGCACCACGCCGTCGATGCCGTTCAGACGGTTGGCGTTGACGCGCCGTTCGATGTCGCGCATGTCTTGCAGGGTGTGGCCTAAATTCAATACGCCACGCTGCGAAAACATCAGGTTGTAGTTCAGATCCTGCGCCAGACCTTCCCAGAGTTTCATCGCGTGTTCGTACAGCCAGGCGGCTTCGTCCCATAAATAATTCGAGCGCACGATGGTGGTGTTGCGCGCTGTGTTGCCGCCGCCGAGGTAGCCTTTTTCGATCACGGCGACGTTGGTGATGTTGTGCACTTTCGCCAGGTAATAAGCGGTCGCCAAACCGTGGCCGCCGCCACCAACGATGATGACGTCGTAATGTTTTTTCGGTTCAGGATTACGCCACACCCGCTGCCAGTTTTCGTGGTGGCTGAGCGCGTGTTTGAGCAATCCGAAGCCGGAATACTTCTGCATGGTGTCGGGTCCTCTGCAATGGACGCTGACCGACCCTAGCGGCTTTTAGCCAGCCGCACAAAGTCGGGCGCAGGATGAAGCGATGGTAGGCGGGCACCGCTGGTGTGGTCTGCTTGGCGACGACACAGCGGTGATGATTTGCGACAAGCGCTGGTCGGAAACGGACCGGCTCAACATTCGATGACGTTTACCGCCAGGCCACCGCGCGAGGTTTCCTTGTATTTGTCGAGCATGTCGCGGCCGGTGTCGCGCATGGTGCGGATCACTTTGTCGAGCGAGACGAAATGCTCGCCGTTGCCGCGCATCGCCATTACCGCCGCGTTAATCGCTTTCACCGCGCCGATGGCGTTGCGTTCGATGCAGGGCACTTGCACCAAGCCGCCGATCGGATCGCAGGTCAGACCCAGGTGATGTTCCATGCCGATCTCGGCGGCGTTTTCGACTTGCTCTGGCGTCGCGCCGGTCGCGGCTGCCAAACCGGCCGCCGCCATCGCACAGGCGGAACCGACTTCGCCCTGGCAACCGACTTCGGCGCCGGAAATCGAGGCGTTTTCTTTAAACAGAATGCCAATGGCGGCGGCGGTGAGCAGAAAGCGAATCACGCCGTCTTCGTCGGCGTTCGGGCACCAGTGCCAGTAATAATGCAGCACCGCTGGAATGATGCCCGCCGCGCCGTTGGTGGGCGCGGTGACCATGCGACCGCCGGCGGCGTTTTCTTCGTTCACCGCCAGCGCGTACAGGTTTACCCAGTCGAGCGCGCTTAATGACGGCGAAATCAGATCGAGCCGGTCGTGCGCGGTAAGCGAAGCATATAAGGCCGCCGCACGACGTTTTACTTTCAATCCGCCGGGCAGAACGCCCTCGTTGTGAATGCCGTTTTGCACACATTCCTGCATCACCTGCCAGATGTGCAGAATGCCGTCGCGCACGTCGGTTTCGCTGCGCCAGGCCTGTTCGTTGGCGAGCATGAGTTCGGCGATGCTGAGTTGGTTGGCCTGGCATTGTTTGAGCAAATCGTCACCGGTTTTGAACGGGTAGGGCAGTGGCGTTTTGTCTTCGACAATGCGGTCGGCACCGGCGGCCGATTCATCGACTACAAAGCCGCCGCCAACGGAATAATAGGTGCGTTCTCGCACGATGCCGCCGTTGGCATCGAAGGCAAAAAACGTCATGCCGTTGGGGTGAAACGGCAGCGATTCTTTTTTGTGATAGGTCAGGTCGGCGCGTTCGTTGAAGGCAATGCTGTGCTCGCCGTTCAGTAGCAACTGGCCTTGTTCGCGAATGGCGTCGGTGCGTGGCAACACAATGGCCGGGTCAATCTGGTCCGGCTGATGGCCTTCCAATCCCATCAATACTGCCGGTCCGGTGCCGTGGCCTTTGCCGGTGGCGCCGAGTGACCCGTAGAGCTGAATGTCGATGCGCTGCACGGCGGTCAGTTGCGCATCGGCGATTAACCCTTGCACAAAACGATAGGCCGCCGCCATCGGTCCAACGGTGTGAGAGCTGGACGGGCCGATGCCGATTTTCAACATGTCGAACAGGCTGATCGCCATGGCGGTTAATTCTCCGGATTTGATGTTGTTGGTTTGGCAGATTGGAATCCGCGCTGGCTGCTCGCTCTGCGGTTTGGCGGTCGGCGTGAACCCGTCCTTGGGGCCTTGGCCGCAGCATCCATGCTGCGGACATCCGCCCAGCCGCAGAGCGAGCAGCCAGCGCTCGCTCGGAGAAAGTGGTGACTCAGCCGTATGCCGGGAAGTCGCGACACAGCTGGCTGACTTTTGTGCGTACCTCAGCGATGGCCGCTGTGGCATCGCCCGCTTGCAACGCGTCCAGAATATCGGCAATCCAGCTGGCGACCTGTTTGGCTTCGGCCTGCTGCAAACCGCGCGTGGTGATGACCGGCGAACCGATGCGCAAACCGGACGTCACAAACGGCGATTGCGGATCGTTCGGCACGGCGTTTTTGTTCACCGTGATGTGCGCTTCGCCCAGAGCGGCGTCGGCGTCTTTGCCGGTTAAACCCTGTTTGACCAGACTGAGCAGAAACAGATGGTTGTCGGTGCCGCCGGACACCACATCGTAGCCGCGCTCGATAAACACCTCGGCCATGGCCTGGGCGTTGCGCACCACCTGATGTTGGTAATCGCGGAAGTCGGCTTCGGCGGCTTCTTTAAAGGCTACGGCTTTGGCGGCGATAACGTGCATCAAGGGGCCGCCCTGGCCGGCGGGGAAAACAGCGGAGTTCAGTTTTTTCTCCAGTTCCGGCTGGCCTTTGGTGAGGATCAAACCACCGCGTGGACCGCGCAGTGTTTTGTGCGTTGTGGTGGTTACCACGTGCGCGTGCGGGATCGGGTTGGGGTAGGCGCCGGCCGCAACCAGACCGGCGACGTGCGCCATATCGACCATCAAATAAGCGCCAACCGAATCGGCAATTTGCCGAAAACGGGCCCAGTCTACGATGCGTGAATAGGCGGAAAAACCGGCGACGATCATCGCTGGTTTGTGTTCGTTTGCCAGCGCCTGAACGGCGTCGTAATCAATCTCGCCGGTCGATTCGTCCAAGCCATATTGGATGGCGTTGTACAGCTTGCCGGAAAAGCTGACGTGGGCACCGTGGGTTAAATGGCCGCCGTGCGCCAGGCTCATGCCGAGCACCGTGGCACCGGGTTCGCACAGTGCCATATACACAGCGGCGTTGGCTTGCGAACCGGAGTGCGGTTGGACGTTGGCGTAGTCGGCATCGAACAGGGCTTTGGCGCGTTCGATAGCGAGTTCTTCCACCACATCGACGTGTTCGCAGCCGCCGTAATAACGCTTGCCGGGATAGCCTTCGGCGTACTTGTTGGTCAACGCCGTGCCTTGGGCCTCCATCACCAGCGGGCTGGTGTAGTTTTCCGAGGCGATCAGTTCCAGATGGTCTTCCTGACGTTGGGTTTCAGCTTCAATGGCGTGCCACAAAGCGGCGTCGAAATCGGCGAGGGTGCGAGTGCGGCTGAACATGAGCGGCGTCCTGTAATTGGCAAGTTGCCGCTCATCTTAGGTCTGGATGGGTTGGGGAAACTGCTCTGGCACGACAATCGGATGTTGATTTACGACAGTCGCGCCAGCGTTGTTTATTGCGCGGTGCCCGGCAAATTTTTCAGCACGGCATCGCTGTACCAGTCGAGAAAATTAATGACGCCGAATTCGTAGGTTTTCGAATACGGACCCGGCTGATACGCCAGCGAATTAATGCCGCGCTGGTTTTGTTCGGCCAGGGTGCGGTCCTGCTTGTTGGTCTGGTCCCAAACGTAGCGCAGTTTTTCCACATCGTAATCCTGGCCTTCAACGGCGTCTTTGTGCACCAGCCATTTGGTGGTGACCAACGTTTTCTGCGCCGATACCGGAATCACCTGAAAGACGATGGCGTGGTCGCTCTGCATGTGGTTCCAGGAATTGGGCAAATGCAAAATGCGCAGCGAGCCGAGTTCCTGATTCTGGATGCGGCCCATGTTCAGTTTGCAGGCCGGTTTGCCGTCCATCGTCATTACTGCGGTGCCTTCTTTTAATGGCATGCGTACCAGACGATTGCGCAAACCGAATTCGGCGTGCTTGTGCGGAATGCCTTCGGCGTCCCATTTGGCCGACTGGCTTTCGCACAGCGCCAGAAATTCCGGGGTGGCGCGCGGGTCGTTGGTGTCGTCCCACTCCAGCAAAGTGCGCAGCAATTCCGGGTGTGAACCGGAGCAGTGGTAGCACTCGCGGTTGTTTTCGATCACCAGTTTCCAGTTGGCGTTTTCTTCCAAGGTGACTTCCGCAGCGACCTTGGCGTTTTCCATGTCGTACGGCTCCATGTAGGTCGCCAGCGTTGCCAGGTAATCGTCAATCGCTGGCGGTTCGCCTTCGGCCAGACTGACATAAATAAAGCCGCCGGCGGTTTTGCAGTGCGCCGGTTTCAGGCTGAACTGGCTCTTGTCGAAATCGTCGCCCATGTCGGAGCCGGCAAAAATCAGGTTGCCTTTTAGGTCGTAGGTCCATTGGTGGTACGGGCAGGTGATATTGGCGACCTTGCCTTTGGCGCCAGTGCAGACGCGTGAACCGCGGTGGCGGCAGACGTTGTGGAAGGCGCGTACTTCGCCGTCGCGGTCGCGCACAATCAACACCGGGTTCTGACCGATATCGACCGTTATGTAATTGCCCGCCGCCGGCACTTCGCAGGTCATGCCGACGAACAGCCATTCCTTCATAAAGACTTCTTCCATGTCGACGCGGAACAGCAGCGGGTCGTTGTACAACGACCGCGGCAACGACAGATGGCGTGAACGCTCCTGCAACAACCGACTCATATCCTGGCGGGCGTCGGTGATGTTTGAGTAGGTCAGATTGAGTAAATCGGTTTCGGTCATCGCAGCGATTCCTGTAAGCGACAAGATTTCTGTACACACAAAAAGAACCCGGGATGGTCGTCGCCTGTGCGCTCGGCCACCGTTAGTAACCGCATTTTGTTTAAGGTTTTCAGACGGCAATTATCCAATCACGACATTCGCCGTTTGCTTTTCGACGCGGGCGTGACCCATGTCGCGTACAGAACCGCTGGGAGGCTTACCTGATCAATAGAATGTCGCAAATGGTTAACTGGTCGTTTTCGGTTTTGCCGAGAATGCGATGACTGACCGTGACCGACGGCCCTTGCTCCGGTGGAGACCGAAAACAGATGACCAGTATTACCGAAAGCACCGAATCGGCGTTGGCGCCGTTCAACCCGCTCAATACCCGGGTGTGGGCCAATGGCCGCCATCAGGTGCGCTGTGTGCGGGTGATCAGCGAAACCCGCGATGTGAAAACCTTCTGTTTCAATGCCGAACAGCCGGTGATGTTCTTCTTCAAGCCCGGCCAGTTTGTCACGCTGGAGCTGGAGATCGACGGCGAACAGGTGATGCGGTCTTACACCATTTCCAGCTCGCCCTCGGTGCCGTACAGCTTTTCCATCACCGTTAAACGGGTGCCGGGCGGCCGGGTCTCGAACTGGTTGCACGACAATCTGAAAGAGCAGGACGAACTGGCGGTGCACGGTCCGGTCGGCAACTTCAACTGCATCGATAACCCGGCCGAAAAAGTGCTGTTGTTGTCGGGCGGTGTTGGCATCACACCGCTGATGTCGATGGCGCGCTGGTACTTCGACACCAACGCCGATGTCGATATGGCCTTTGTGCACAGCGCCCGCACGCCGGCCGATGTCATCTTCCAGCGCGAACTCGAACACATGTGTTCCCGCGTTAAAAGTTTCGAGTTGTCGGTGATCTGTGAGCGCACGGAAATCGGCCAGGCCTGGAACGGTTACCGCGGCTATTTGGATCTCGCCAAGCTGCAAATGATTGCGCCGGATTTTATGAACCGTCGCATTTTTTGCTGTGGCCCGACGCCTTACATGCGCACCATAAAAGCGCTTCTGGAAGAAAACGGCTTCGATATGGAGCGTTACCACCAGGAATCGTTCGGCGCCACGCCGGAAGCGGTAACCGAGGAAGCGCTCGAACAGGCCGAAATTGCCAGCAAGGAAGCCGAAGAAATCAAAGACGGCGATATGTTCACCGTCGAGTTCACCGAGTCTGGCATGAGCGTTCAGGTGCCGCCGGGCGAGATGGTGCATGTGGCCGCCAGCCGGCTGGGCATTAACATTCCCAAGGGCTGCGGCGTCGGCATCTGCGGTACCTGCAAGGTGATGAAGAAGTCCGGCGAAGTCGCCATTCAACACAACGGCGGCATCACCGACGACGACCTGGCCGAGGGTTATATCCTGTCGTGTTGCAGTACGCCCTTGTCGGATGTCGTCATCGAATACTAGCGTGCGCTGAAACGATGCTTTGGGGCAGGTCGGTTTCCGGCCTCGTTCTCTTTCAAAGCTCTATTGCCTATCACTGTTTCTTAGTTCCACTTCCACGGCCGGGGTGTGTCGTTTTTGGACGAACAACCCGGCTCAGTGTGTCGTTTATAGACAACTTCTTCGCCATCCGGCGGCATACCATTGGCCGAATCGCAGCGGCTTCAGTGGGCCGAGGCTGATGGCGTGCCGGCCGTCTAGCATGCGGGTTTGCGGGCAATGCAAACAATAAAAATGGCCCGGGAATTGCTAAATCGTTGGACGGTGGATGGCCGACTCAGATGTCGCTTTTTGTCGCTTCCTAATGTCTCTTCTACCGTCGATACATTACCCGTGTTCAGGGGTTCCGATCCGGGATTTAACCCGGACACCCCAGGTCCAATGGCCAGGCGTCGCTGCAATTGGCAACGCGCTTAAGTTGGAAAATGCTTAAGTAAGAAGACAGAGGGTCAGTCCGTGAGTGCAAACGCTGCGTTTCCCAGTGATGTCATCAATGCCGCTCCTTATCGCGTCGGCTTTTTGCTGCTCGATAACTTCACCATGGTGGCGTTGGCATCGGCCATCGATCCATTGCGCATGGCCAACCAATTGACCGGCCGCGAACTTTACACCTGGCGGTTGATGTCGGCGGACGGCGCCATCGTCAAAGCCAGTGACGGCATCGCCATCGCACCGGATGGCTCCATCGCCGATCGGGATGTGTTCGACATTGTTATTGTCGTCGGCGGTGTCGACATCACCCGTTCCTACACCCCGGCGCAAATCAGTTGGCTGCAATCCCAGGCCAACAAAAAAGTGCTGATGGGTGCGGTCTGCACCGGCGCCTATGTACTGGCCGCCGCCGGTCTGCTCGATGGCTACAACTGCAGCGCTCACTGGGAATGCCTGGCCGCGTTGCAGGAACGCTTCCCGCGCGTGAACTGCACCAACCACCTTTATACGCTCGATCGCAACCGCATGACCTGCACCGGCGGTGGCGTACCGATGGACATGATGCTGTCGATGATCACCCGCCAGCATGGCAAGGCGTTGACCTCTGCCATCTGCGACATGTTCCTGTGCGACCGGGTACGCTCGGACAACGAACAGCAACGCGCGCCACTGCGTCGTCTGCTGACCAGCGCCCAACCCAAGCTGGCAGAAGTGACCGAGTTGATGGAATCGAACATCGAAGAACCGATTGAGCTGGAAGAACTCGCCAGCTACGTCGGCATTTCCCGCCGGCAGTTGGAGCGGTTGTTCCTGAAACACCTGAACTGCACGCCGTCGCGTTATTACCTGAAGCTGCGTCTGGATCGGGCGCGTCAACTGCTCAAGCAAACCAGTTGCTCAATCATCGAAGTGGCTGCCATGTGCGGCTTCGTATCCGCGCCGCATTTCAGCCGTTGCTATCGCAAATACATCGGTATTTCGCCGAAAGAAGAACGCTTGGCGATCTGGGCCATTGGTCCTTTGGACTCGGTGTCGGCTGAAGGCGCCTTGGCTGAACTGCCCAGCGCCTCGGTCAGTGCACTGCGGCTGGCGCAAGCCGAGCCAACATACGGCGCGGTTAACTTTGTGGCCAGCCCGTTAAAAACACCGGCACCCGCATTGGCTGTTTCTGGCTGAAACGACGTGCATTGCGTTTAGGTGTGCATTGCGTTTAAAGGCTCGCTATTGGCGAGCTTTTTTATGCGGCATAGGGCCGCAGTGCAGCATGTCGATTTTGGGTTTGCCGTTGTCGCGTCCAGTGAATTGGGCGCATAGAGCGCTGGATACACTGCCAGCATCCATCCCTTTTTTATTCGCCGAGGCTTTGCCATGACCGCCGCCAACCTGCACCAGGATTCCATCATCATCGATGGTCTGATCATCGCCAAATGGGGCCGTGAGCTGTTTGAAGACATGCGCAAAGGCCAACTCACTGCGGCCAATTGCACGGTCTCAGTCTGGGAAGATTTTCAGGATACGGTCGATAACATCGTCCAGGTGAACCGCCTGATCGAAGCCAACAGCGACTTGGTGATGAAGGTTGAAACCACGGCCGATATTTTGAAAGCCAAAGAACTGGGCAAAACCGGCATCATCTTCGGCTTCCAAAACGCTCACGCTTTTGAAGACCAACTCGGTTATGTGCAGATCTTCAAAGACCTCGGCGTTGGCGTGGTGCAGATGTGCTACAACACCCAGAACCTGATCGGCACTGGTTGTTACGAACGCGATGGCGGGCTGTCTGGTTTTGGTCACGAAGTGGTCGCCGAAATGAACCGCGTCGGCATCATGTGTGACCTGTCACACGTCGGCAGCAAAACCTCCGAAGAAGTGATCTTGGCGTCGAAAAAACCGGTCTGTTATTCGCACTGTTTGCCGTCCGGTTTGAAAGAACATCCGCGTAATAAATCCGACGAAGAATTGAAGTTTATTGCCGACCACGGCGGCTTTGTTGGCGTTACCATGTTCACGCCGTTTTTGGCGAAGGGGCCGGATGCGACCATCGACGATTACGTCGAAGCCATCGCCTACATTCTCGACATCGTTGGCGAAGACCAGATCGGTATCGGCACCGATTTCACCCAAGGCCAGGACAAAGCCTTCTTCGATTATCTGGTGCACGACAAAGGCTACGCCCGCGAACTCACCCAGTTCGGAAAAATCGTCAACCCCGAAGGCATTCGCACCGTCGGTGAATTTCCCAACCTGACCGAAGCGCTGTTGCGCAACGGTTTCTCCGAACGCCTGACGCAGAAAATCATGGGCGAAAACTGGATGCGGATATTGGGTGAAGTCTGGGGCGACGAACCCAGCCACCAATAACCGCTTCAGCGATTACAACATTGATTAACCAGCCCGCGCCCATGCACAGGGTGCGGGCAAGTTCACCGGCCAGTTCAGGCCAAATCAACAACGGCAGATGCGTCAGCACTTGCGTGCCGGCGCCCATCCCCACCGCATAAGCGCGAATCATCCAGGCACTGTGTTGGGAAAACCGGCGCTGCCGAATTCTGGTCAGCCCCAACATCAGCGACCACAACATCCAGCTTCCAGCCAGCCAACGCAGCATCAGCAGCGCCGCGCCATCGTATGGTCCGTGCGGATAGAACTGGCTCAACATCAGGCCGGAGAAGGCGGCAACGACGCCGCTGAACCAGACGCTCATACCCAGTCGCCAGTGCCAGCGAGCCTGGTGCGCGCGGCTTAATGGTGACAGTTGCAACGGTGCCAGCCAGCCAAAACAGATCACGGCGGTAACGTGCAGCACCAGTGCCACAGCCAGTGGCGAGCCGGCCGCTACCGGCAACGGCTGCGGCACGATGGCGGACCACTGCAACAAGCGAACGGCACCGGCCAGGCTGGGCACCAGCGCCAGCAACCAGGCGGCGGCGATCCAACACCAGGCGCGTTTCATTGCTTGCTACCGGCGTGACCCCGGCATTCGACAACGATCCGGCTTGGCGTCCAGGCGCCCATGCTCAATACCGACGGTCCGAAAAACGGCCACATAGCGGCCGAGGCCGGCACCGCCAGGGCGCTGTGTTCGGTGCGAATGGTCTGCCAGTCGCCACCCTGACACAGTTGGTTTGTATCGACTGGCCGGCTCAGTTCCAGGCTGCCGTACAGCGTGGCGTGATGCCATTGGCCGCTGCGATAGGTAGCCGTGTCGTCCTCGGCTGGCGTGTTGTGAAAGGTCAGATAGGTGCAGCCATTGAGGCTGGCCGCAACCAGCAGCAAAACCGGGGAAAAACGCTTCATGGCTGTATCTCCGCAGTTGAATGGGCGCACCAGGTATCCAGAGTCAAAGGTGCGTAGAGGCCCAGCGACAGCAGTGTTAAGGCGCCATCGCTGAAAGAGCGATAGGCCTGAATTTGCTGTACGTCTTCGGCGGGACAGGCGTGGTCGATGGATACCTGGTTGTCGCCCATCCAGCCGAAAAGATAGAAGGGCCGGTGTTCGCGAACGCTGGGCTCGCCCTCAACCCCGGCCGTCGGGGCCAGAGTGACGGTCGAGCAGGCGGTGATCAGGGTAATGCTGATCAGCAAGTAAAGACGAAGTGGCATGGGATTCCCCGAGCGTTGGTGAAAGACGCTTCTAGGTTAAGCATGCAATTACGATTAGTATTTACGCAAAATGGCAAGCTGAGCATGCATTAGTGCAGGGTGTGCGATGGATTGGCGATCGGTAAATTTCGATTGGAACCGGGCCCGCGCCTTCTTGGTGACGGCGGAAGAAGGGTCGTTTTCAGCGGCCGCCCAGGCATTGGGCGTGGCGCAACCGACCTTGGGACGACAAGTGGCCGCGCTGGAGCAGGAACTGGGCGTGGTGTTGTTCGAACGCCACGCTAATGCCGTCGAGTTGACACCCCAGGGCGTGGAAATGGCGCACTTTGTCCGCCGAATGGCGCAGGCGGCGAACGAGTTTTCGTTATCGGCGTCTGGCCATTCGCAATCGCTCAGCGGCCCGGTGACGCTGAGCGCGACCGAACTGATGGCGGTGCATTTGCTGCCGCCCATTCTGACCCGGCTGAAACAACAGCATCCGGGTTTGCACCTGCAACTGATCGCCACCAACTCCAGCAGCGACCTGATGCGCCGCGAGGCCGACATCGCCATCCGCGCCTACCGGCCAACCGAGCCGGAACTGATTGCCCGCAAAGTCCGGCAAACGCTTTACGGCCTTTATGCCTCGGCCGACTACCTGGATTCGCTGGATCACTACGCGCTGGAGAAAATGGAGTTTGTCGGCTTCGATCAGGCGGACCAGTTACTGACGCTGATCCAGGCGTTTGCACCGGAGGTGACGCTGGCGCAGTTCACCACCACGGTGAATCACAACATCGCCAACTGGTCGATGGTCAAAAGCGGCGCTGGCGTTGGCGTTATGCTGACCGAAATCGGCGATGCCGAACCCGGTATCCGCCGTGTGTTTCCGGAACTGACCTTGCCAAGCACCGACATCTGGCTGGTGGCCCACCGCGAACTGCGCACCAGCCGGCGCGTGCGCCTGGTGTACGACTATCTGGCGCAGGCGCTTGAAACAGCAAATTGAGGCGGTTGCGCTTTTGGTTTAGCCAATGTCGTTTCCAGTTCAGGCCCGCTGAACCCCCATCCGTAGACTGGGTTGCATCGTTGAACCCGAGTCTTTCCCATGTCTTATCACGCCCCGGAAATGCCCATCGAAGTTGACGACGACACCGGCGTCTGGACCACCGATGCGCTGCCCATGCTGTACGTGCCCCGGCACTTTTTCATCAACAACCATCAGGCTATTGAAGACGAAATTGGTGCCGAACGTTACGCCGAAATTCTCTACAAAGCCGGTTACAAATCCGCCTGGCACTGGTGTGAAAAAGAAGCGCAATTACATGGCTTGAACGGCGCAGCCGTATTCGAGCATTACATGCGTCGACTATCGCAACGTGGCTGGGGTTTATTCAGCATCGAACAGCTGGACATTGCAGCGGGAACTGCACGAGTTCGCCTCGACCATTCCGCGTTCGTGTATTTCTACGGCAAGGTCAATCGCAAGGTGGATTACATGTTCACCGGTTGGTTCGCCGGCGCGCTGGATCAAATTGCCGAGGCTCAAGGATTGGCAATAAAAACCCGAGCGGTACAAACACAGAGTGCAGCACAAGAGGGCGTCGATTTCGGTTTGTTCGACGTTACACCACTCTAGTTCGCCGACCTTCAACATTCAGTGAGACCCGGACGGCCGTTCCCGTTCGGGCTCAACCGGGAGCCGCTTTATGTCCCAGTTTGAAAAACTGTTCACGCCGCTGAAAATCAATCAGCTCACCATTCGTAACCGCGTGGTCAGTACCGCGCACGCCGAGGTGTACGCCACCGACGGCGGCATGACCACCGAACGCTACATCAAATACTACGAAGAAAAAGCCAAAGGTGGTTGCGGTTTGTGCATCTGCGGTGGCTCCAGTGTGGTGTCGATTGACAGCCCGCAAAGCTGGTGGAGTTCGGTTAATTTGTCGACCGATCGCATCATCCCGCACTTTCAGAATCTGGCCGACGCCGTGCATAAACACGGCGGCAAAATCATGATCCAGATTACCCACATGGGCCGGCGTTCGCGTTGGGATGGCGAGAACTGGCCGAACCTGATGTCGCCGTCGGGCATTCGCGAACCGGTGCATCGCGCCACCTGCAAAACCATCGAAGAAGAAGAAATCTGGCGCGTCATTGGCGACTTCGCTCAGGCCGCGCGGCGCGCCAAAGAAGGCGGTCTGGATGGTGTCGAATTGTCGGCCGTACACCAGCACATGATCGACCAGTTCTGGTCACCGCGCGTCAACAAACGCACCGACGAATGGGGCGGCAGTTTTGAAAACCGCATGCGTTTTGGCATGGAAGTGTTGAAGGCGGTACGCGCCGAAGTCGGTCGGGATTTCGTGGTCGGCATGCGCATCTGCGGCGATGAATTTCACCCCGACGGTCTGACTCATGACGACATGAAACAGATCGCCAAATACTACAACGATACCGGCGAAGTCGATTTCTTCGGCGTCGTCGGTTCCGGTTGCGATACCCACAATACGTTGGCAAACGTGATCCCGAATATGTCGTACCCGCCGGAGCCATTTTTGCATTTGGCCGCGGGCATTAAAGAAGTGGTCAGCGTGCCGGTGATTCACGCGCAAAACATCAAAGACCCGAACCAGGCCGAACGCATTCTGGAAGCTGGCTATGTCGATTTTGTCGGTATGACGCGCGCGCACATTGCCGACCCGCATTTTATCGCCAAGATCAAAATGGATCAGGTCGATCAGATTCGGCAGTGCGTCGGCGCCAACTACTGCATCGACCGTCAGTACCAGGGTTTGGATGTGCTGTGCATTCAAAATGCTGCGACTTCCCGCGAGTACATGGGCCTGCCGCACCTCATCGAAAAAACCAGCGGCCCGGTGCGCAACGTCGTGGTTGTCGGCGGTGGACCGGGCGGAATGGAAGCGGCGCGTGTGGCCGCCGAACGCGGGCACAACGTCACCTTGATCGAAAAAGGCAGTGAGCTCGGCGGTCAAATCACACTGGCCGCCAAAGCACCACAGCGCGATCAGATTGCCGGTATCACTCGCTGGTATGCACTGGAATTGGCGCGGCTGAATGTTGAGTTACGTTTCGACACCGCTGCCGATGCGTCCTTGATTCGCGATCTGAATCCGGACGTCTGCATCCTCGCCACCGGCGGCACGCCTTTCCTGCAACAGAACCCGGACTGGGGTTTTGACGAAGGGTTGGTGGTCTCTACCTGGGACATTCTCAGCGGCGCAGTCGAACCCGGCGAGAACGTTCTGGTGTACGACACCATCTGCGAATTTTCCGGCATGTCGGCGGCCGATTATCTGGCCAGCAAAGGCAGCCTGGTGGAATTGGTAACCGACGATATCAAGCCCGGTGTTGGCATCGGCGGCACGACTTTCCCAACGTATTATCGCAGCTTGTACGAGCGCGAAGTCATCATGACGTCTGACATGATGTTGGAAAAAGTCTACGCCGAAGGCGACAAAAAAGTCGCTGTATTGGAAAACGAATACACCGGCCAGAAAGAAGAGCGGGTGGTCGATCAAATCGTTGTCGAAAATGGCACGCGACCAAACGAAGCGCTGTATTACGACTTGAAAGCCGAGTCGATCAACCAAGGCCAGATTGACGTGCAGGCGTTGTTCGATTGCGTGGCGCAGCCAGTTCTGGAAAACAGCGACAGCGGCATGATTCTGTGGCGCCTGGGCGACTGTGTGTCGCAGCGAAACACCCATGCGGCCATCTACGATGCGCTGCGGCTGTGCAAGGATTTGTGAGTGAACGAAAGACGCTGAACGGAAGACGCCTGACGCCAGTTAGTCAAACCCAGCGTTTCGCGTCTTCCGTTCAACGTCTCCCGTTTCGAGCGGAGCGAGACAATGCTTGATCGTATATTACCCGCCTTACTATTGGCTGCGTTGCTGCTGCTGGTGATTGGCGCAGTGCGACGAATTTTATTGTGGCGCGCCGGCCAACCCGAAGCGGTTGATTTAGCGGCCGGTTTATTGGCGATGCCGCGTCGTTATCTGGTCGATTTGCACCATGTGGTGGACCGCGACAAAGCCATGTCGCGCACCCACGTCGCAACCGCTGGTGGGTTTGTGCTGGCGATGCTGCTGATCCTGCCGGTCTATCTGTTCAATCTGCGCAGTCCGTTTTTACTGTGGCCTTTGTTGTTTGCCACGGCCTTGATGTTCGTCGGCGCTGTGTTTGTTACCCGTCGAAGAATTCATCCGCCAGAACGGTTATCCAAAGGCCCATGGATGCGCTTGCCGAAAAGTCTGTTGAGTTTTTCGGCGTCGTTTTTTGTGCTGACGCTCATCGCCAGTGGCTTGTTGCCGGATCAATTTGGCGGCTGGTTATTCAGCGCGATTTTATTGATCGGTATTGCACTGGGTTTATCAGAATTACTCTTCGGCATGGGCTGGGGCGGGCCGATGAAGCACGCCTTTGCCGGTGCCTTGCATCTGGCGTTTCATCGTCGCCCCGAACGCTTTGGCGGTGGCCGTTCGACCGGTTTGAAAGCGGTCGATCTCGATGGCGCTTTGGGCGTCGCCGAACCGAAAGATTTCAAATGGAATCAACTGCTCGGTTTCGACGCCTGCGTACAATGCGGCCGTTGCCAAGCCGTGTGCCCAGCCTTCGCCGCCGGCCAACCGCTGAACCCGAAAAAACTGATTCAGGACATGGTGGTCGGTTTGGCCGGCGGTACCGATGCCAACTACACCGGCAGTGCCTATCCGGGTAAGCCCATCGGCGACGCCAAAGGCGGACCGGGGCAGGTGATTGTCGATGGCCTGGTGAGTGCCGACACCTTGTGGTCGTGCACCACCTGCCGCGCTTGCGTTGAAGAGTGCCCGATGATGATTGAACACGTTGATGCCATCGTCGATATGCGCCGCTATTTGACACTCGAACGCGGCGAGACACCGCACAAAGGCGCGGAAGTGATCGACAACTTAATCGCCACCGATAACCCCAACGGTTTCGACCCGGCCAGCCGTGTGCATTGGGCGGCCGACCTCGAATTACCACTGATAAAAGACAAGCAAAAAGCCGATGTTTTGTTCTGGGTCAGCGACGGTGCTTTTGATATGCGCAGTCAGCGTATTTTGCGCGCCTTCGTAAAAATTTTGCGCGCTGCCAACGTCGATTTCGCGATCCTCGGCGATGAAGAAAAAGACAGCGGCGATGTGGCTCGTCGTCTTGGTGATGACGCCACCTTTCAGCAACTGGCGCGGCAAAATATTGCGACGCTTAGTCAATATCAATTCAACCGCATCGTTACCACCGACCCGCATGCTTTCCACGTGTTGCGCAATGAATACGGTGAACTCGGTGGGCACTACGACGTGATGCATCACAGCATGTTCATCAATGATTTGCTGGAGCAACATCAACTGCGAGTGAATTCCACATCAACCGGCACAGTGACCTATCACGACCCTTGTTATCTGGGCCGCTACAACGGCGAATATGAATCGCCGCGTTCTGTGCTGGCCGCACTGGGAATTGAAGTCAGCGAAATGCAGCGCTCAGGTTTTCGGTCGCGTTGTTGCGGCGGTGGCGGTGGCGCGCCCATTACCGATGTGCCGGGTGAACGCCGTATTGCCGACATGCGCATCGAAGACGCCCGTGCCGTTCAAGCCGATACCATCGCCGTGGCCTGCCAACAATGCACCGCCATGCTCGAAGGTGTAGTCGAACCGCGGCCGCAAATTCGCGATTTGGCAGAACTGGTTGCCGAGCAATTAGCGGAGGTGCATTGATGTCGAATGTCATCCGTCGCAACCCAAGGCTGGAGCGCATTGCGCGCAATCGCCTGCATCCGCAACACGCCGAATTAAACACCGGTGCCGAAGTGCGTGGCCCCACCGGTTTGCTGCGTAAAAATCCACACGCGGTTGGGTTTATCGGCCCGAATGGCATCAAGCGAATTGATCGTTCGGCCAAGTCTGGATCAAACTCTTTGCTGCGTCGCACGGCTCAGAAAACCGCGACAGCGACGGTTGAATTGCCACTGCATCAAGTTAAAACGCCGGACTATTTTATTGCCGTTGTGGTCGATTTAGCCGCTGGCCGTTTAAGCGGTCACGATAAAGACGTGCTCGGTCAGGCGCATCAGTTAGTTGCTGAGCTTGGCGGCCAAGGTGCCGTGTTGGCGGTGGCTTTTGGTCCAGCGCGTGACGTTGATTTCGGCTCGGCCGGCGCCGACCGGTTGCTGCATTTGCCGGATTACCAAGGCTATTGTCCCGAGCAAAAACTCGCTGTGTTAACAGCATTGGAAGCGCAATACACACCGCGCTTCTGGCTGTTCCCGGATTCGGTTCAGGGTGGGGCCGATTTCGGTCGTCGGCTTGCCGTCCGCCTCAATATTCGAGCCGCCACTCACGCCTGGCAGGTATCAGCACAACAAACGGTTTGCCGAGGTGGTCTCGATAAAACCGATTGGCAACGTCCCACGCCGCGCGTTCTATTGCTCGCCGAAGAATGCGCTATGCCTGTCAGTGAAACCCGACACGAAGCCACGCCTATTGATGTGCCTGTTGTTACCAAGGTGGATACACGTATTGAAGATTTGGGCGCGGTGAACGTCGACCCGAGTCAGATTGCGTTGAGTGAGGCGGAATTTATTTTATCGGGCGGAAACGGCGTGCGTGACTGGGACCAATTCCACCAGGTAGCGGCGGCTCTTGGCGCCACCGAAGGCGCCAGCCGAGTCGCCGTTGACGACGGCCACATGCCGCGCTTCCGCCAGGTCGGTGCCACCGGAACCTGGGTGACGGCACGCGTTTATATTGCCGTTGGTATTTCCGGTGCGATCCAGCATCTGCAAGGCATCGGCCAGTGCGACAAAGTGATTGCCATCAACATGGACCCAGGCTGCGACATGGTAAAACGCGCCGATCTTGCTGTGATCGGCGACAGCCAGGCCATCCTGGCGGAGCTGTTAGCCTTGGTCAGCGGCCAGTCGGAAATACCCCTGGAAACGGATGAGGCCTCTCGCCATGTCGCCTGATCAAAACCTGCGAATTACAACTCTGGTTTCCATCGGCCAGCACGAAAAGTCCGGCCGCGAACAACGTGCCGCACAAGACGCTCGTGCGCTGGAAATGGGTTTGAAATTAGCCGGCACCGACGTTCAGGTTCTGCATGTAGGTCCATCCGGCGAGCCGGCCTTAAAGCAATATCTGGGTATGGGATTGCCGCAACTGACGCAGTTAAAAGCAAACCCAGAGAGCGATGTGACGACGATTCTGGCGGATTATTTATCTCAGCATCCAAGCGATATTCTATTAACTGGCATTCGATCTGAAACCGGAGAAGCGTCTGGCCTTTTGCCATATCAATTAGCCGAAAAACTGGGCTGGCCACTGGTCGATCGCATTGCCGATGTGCAATCCATTACCAACGGCAAGGCCGAAATATTACAAGCCTTACCACGCGGCCAACGCCGTTTAATTCGGGTGACATTGCCATTCGTCGCCACTGTCGACATGGCTGCCCCCGCCCCCCGCCAATCCGCCTTCGGCGCCGCCCGCCGCGCCACCATTGATGAACAGGCCATCACAGCCCCAATCGATGAAACCCGCCAGGATTGGCAGCAAACTCCCGCCAAAGCCAAACCGAAACGCCTAAACGTTGTTAAAGCAAAAAACGCGGCTGATCGCTTTAAAGCGGCCACCGCTAAGCCTGCTGGGCAGGGTGGTCAGGTAATTAAGGATGGAACTGATCGTGAAAAAGCTGAAATTATTTTGGAATTATTAAAGTCTGAAGAATTGGCCACAAATCGGTAAGAACCGAGTAATTAGCCCACTATCTGACTGAGGCTATATCAGAAACTGGACGCATCAATTCACTGGGAATTTAAAGCTACTACCAATGGTAGTGCATCTGCCCTGGAACAGATCAGTAATCTAATGCCGTACCGAATACCTCGGCCACTACAAAGAAATGACCACTGGCGTTAGTGTGCTCAATAGCGCGGATATTACTCTAAAATCTGAAGACTTATTGAATGTACTGAGAGAGGTTTTTATTTTTCCTTGCTGACTGTGCGGTCGCTATCAAGCCGTTCTTAATTACAGCAAAGAAATAGAAAGGGTGTGGCTCTATGTGTGTGCTTGAGAACCACGCTCTTCCGTAAGGTTTATTACAGTGGGATGGTTAGTTTTTCTCCAACCAACTAACGATAACCTGATTAGTCTCTTCCGGTTTTTCCTGGCTGATCCAGTGGCCGCAGTCCAAGGTTACGACCTCAACTTTGGGAACCGAATTTGCCAGCGTCGGTGACGGCTGAATCATGTCGCGTGAGCCGTAAATCATCAGCGCTGGTTTTTGAATAATAGGGTCGACGTTGGCCAGTAAATGCCAGTTTCGATCCAGGTTTCGGTACCAGTTGATGTTGCTGGTGAATCCGGATTTTTTGAAGGCTTCTACAAAGACGGTCAGGTCTTCGTCATTCAACAAGGATTCGCCGGCGGCACTGTCGGCTTCGGCCAAATTCACCATCATGTTGCCTGGCGCTGGTGCGGCCATGGGTTCGTTTTTGCGATAGAGATTGCGTAAAAAGTTTTCGGTATTGGCTTCGAGAACGGCATCGGCGACTCCAGGTTTTCGATTGAAGTCGACCATGTAGTAGTCGGGGCCGAGAATGGTTTCGAGCATGTCGATCCAGGGCATGTCGCCACGGTCCATGTACGGTACGCTCAGGTTGACGATCTTGCTGACGCGGGTCGGGTGTAATAGCGCCAATCCCCAGACCACCATAGCGCCCCAATCGTGACCAATAAAAACCGCTTCGTTGTAACCGTAATGATCAAGCAGGGCGGCCAGGTCGCCGGTTAAATGTTCCAAATCGTAAGCGGTCACTTCGCTCGGGCAGGAGGAGTTGCCAAAGCCGCGTTGGTTGGGGGCGATGACGTGGTAGCCGGCGGCGACCAAGGCAGGGATTTGTTCTTTCCAGGTGTAGGCCAGTTCCGGCCAGCCGTGGCACAGCACGACCAGGTTGCCGGCGTTTTCTTTGCCTGCTTCAAAGACTTCGAGCGTGATGTTGTTGACGGAAACCAGAGTGGCTTTGGGGAAGTCGCTTGGGTTGTTCATACCGTTGGATCCTGGAGGAAATGGATCGCTGAGGTTAGTGATGTGATAGGTCACTCTCAGTCCTATTTCGGCTGAAAATAAAAGTGATTCAATCGCTTAGGGTGAGTTTGTGTTGGCTTTAAAGCCTGTTGCTCATGACGTTAACAGCCATAAAACCTCGCCCAAATGTCGTTTGCAGAATCGTCCTTGCTGGATAAAGGGCTAGTATGCGAAGTTGAAATGGAGTCGGTTTCGCTGAACGCTGGTTGGTGAATCGGAAGGCGGATCGGCTCACTGAATCACAACGACCGTGCCGAATAAGAATAACCATGCCGACATCACCGCAATCTTCGTCCGCTCAGACGGATACTTCATTGGCGTGGCTGCCCGCTGAGATCGAGGCGGCCAAAACCAAGCCAGGTCCGCTGTTGCCACTGTTGCATCGCATTCGTGATCGCCTGGGTTTTATTCCCAGCGACGCGGTGCCGATGCTTGCACAGGGTTTGCAAATCAGTCGCGCCGAAGTGCAGGGCGTGATCAGTTTTTATCACGATTTCAATACCGAACCGACCGGCCGTAACCGGTTGCAAGTTTGCCGGGCCGAAGCCTGTCAGGCGCGTGGTGGCCGGGCTTTGGAAGCCTACGTTCAACAGCGACTTGGCATCCGTTTTCATCAGACCACGGCCGATGGCGAAGTCACTTTAGAGCCGGTTTATTGCTTGGGTAATTGCGCTACTGGGCCAGCGGTGCGGTTGAACGATGCGGTGTATGGCCGGGTGACGAATCAACGGTTGGATGCGTTGCTGGACCAGGCGTTAACGCAGCCGCTGACGATTCAGCCTTTGCAACAGGAGCCGGACGCATGACTCGGGTTTACGTTCCGCGCGATACCACGGCGCTGTCGCTCGGTGCTGACGAGGTGGCCTCCGCGCTGTTGCAGGCGAGGCCCGACATCGAGCTGGTGCGCAACGGCTCACGCGGTTTGTTCTGGTTGGAGCCGCTGGTGGAAGTGGAAACCGACCAGGGCCGTGTCGCTTATGGTCCGGTTGCGCCGGAAGACGTAACGGCCTTGCTCGAAAGCGGTCTGCTTGATGGTCAACCCGGCCATGCGTTGTACCTCGGCCTCACTGAAAATATTCCCTATTTGAAAAAACAGCAGCGATTCACTTTTGCCCGTGCGGGCATCACCGATCCGTTGTCGCTGGACGATTACCTTCACCACGGCGGCTATGTCGGTTTGCGGCAGGCGCTGAGTAAAACGTCGCAGGAAATTGTTGATGAGATAAAAACCTCGGGTTTGCGCGGTCGCGGCGGCGCGGCTTTCCCGGCCGCGATTAAATGGCAGACGGTGTTGGACGCCGATGCCAGCAACGGCCACAGTCGTTTTTCCGGTCGCAAGTTTGTTGTCTGCAACGCCGACGAAGGCGATTCCGGCACCTTTGCCGATCGACTGGTGATGGAAGCCGATCCCTTTATGTTGATCGAGGGCATGACCATCGCCGGCCTCGCCGTCGGTGCCGATACCGGCTTTATTTATTTGCGTTCGGAATATCCGATCGCCCATCAAGTTTTGAACGAGGCCATTGCCATCGCCGAGGCCGCAGGTTACCTCGGCGACAACGTTTTGAATTCCGGCCGCGCCTTTCATCTGGAAGTTCGACTCGGTGCGGGTGCCTATATTTGTGGCGAGGAAACGTCGCTGTTGGACAGTCTGGAAGGCAAGCGCGGCCAGGTGCGTGTCAAACCGCCATTGCCTGCGTTGAAAGGTGCGTTTGGTCAACCAACGGTGGTGAACAATGTACTCACGCTGGCGGCAGTGCCTTTTATTTTGGCGCAGGGCGGCCAGGCCTATGCCGATGTTGGCCTGGGCCGTTCACGCGGCACTTTGCCGTTTCAGTTGGCCGGAAATATTGAGCGCGGCGGTTTGGTCGAGTTGGCGTTTGGTGTGACCTTGCGCGAATTGCTGAACGATTTTGGCGGCGGTACCGCGACGGGCCGGCCGATGCGGGCGGTGCAAGTTGGTGGTCCGCTGGGCGCTTATTTACCGGAACATTTGTGGGACACACCGCTCGATTACGAAGCCTTTGCCGAGGTCGGGGCGGTGGTCGGTCACGGCGGTATTGTGGTGTTTGACGACAGCGTCGACATGCTCGAACAAGCGCGGTTTGCGATGGAATTTTGCGCGGTGGAATCGTGCGGTAAATGCACGCCGTGTCGCATCGGTTCGACGCGGGGCGTGGAAGTGATTGATCGCATTCGCGCCAATGAAGCACGCGATAACAATCTGATTTTGCTGCGCGATTTATGCGACACCATGGAAGACGGTTCGCTCTGTGCCATGGGCGGCATGACGCCGAACCCGGTGCGCAGCGCGTTGAACCATTTCCCGGACGATTTTCATCCAGACGACGATCACCGAGACGCCGCGCGCGTGTCGCAGGAGGCCTGACCATGCTGCACGTTTTCGATCCCAACAACCGTTCAGACCGCGACCTCGGTACACCGCCGGCCATTGAATCGGGTCGTCGTGTTGCTCTGACCATTGATGGGTTGGACATCTCCGTTCCAGAAGGAACCTCGGTGTTGCGCGCCGCTGCTATTGCCGGTATTCAAATCCCCAAACTGTGCGCCACCGATAACCTGGAAGCCTTTGGTTCGTGCCGATTGTGCGCGGTCGAAATTGAAGGCCGGCGCGGCTTGCCGGCATCCTGTACCACGCCGGTCGCCGCAGGCATGAACGTCACCACCCAGAACGCACGCCTCGCCAAATTGCGTCGCAATGTGATGGAGCTGTACATCTCCGATCACCCGCTCGATTGCCTGACTTGTTCCGCCAACGGCGATTGCGAATTGCAGGATATGGCCGGTCAGGTTGGCCTGCGCGAAGTGCGTTACGGTTACGATGGCAAACACCATTTAGACGCCGACAAAGACACCAGCAACCCCTATTTCACCTTCGACGCCAGCAAGTGCATTGTCTGCTCGCGTTGCGTACGCGCCTGCGAAGAAGTGCAGGGTACTTTCGCGCTGACCATCGATGGTCGCGGTTTCGATTCGCACGTCGCCGCCAGTCAAAACGATGCCTTTATGGATTCCGAATGCGTCTCCTGCGGTGCCTGTGTGCAGGCCTGCCCGACCGCAACTTTGATGGAAAATTCGGTTATCGAACTCGGTCAACCCGAGCGTTCGGTGGTCACGACTTGCGCTTATTGCGGCGTCGGTTGTTCGTTCAAAGCCGAGCTGAAAGGCAACACCGTGGTGCGCATGGTGCCGTACAAAAATGGTCAGGCGAATCACGGCCACTCGTGCGTGAAAGGCCGGTTTGCGTTCGGTTACGCGACGCATCCGGATCGCCTCACTACACCGATGATTCGCGACCATATTGATGAACCGTGGCGGCCGGTCAGTTGGGACACTGCACTGCAATTTGCGGCCGATCGCATCAAAGCCATTCAAGCCAAATACGGCCGTAACAGCGTCGGTGGTATTACCAGCTCGCGTTGCACTAACGAAGAAGCCTACTTGGTGCAAAAACTGGTGCGCACCGCCTTTGGCAACAACAACACTGATACCTGCGCGCGCGTCTGCCATTCACCGACCGGCTATGGATTGAAGCAGACGCTGGGCGAAAGTGCCGGTACCCAAACTTTCGATTCGGTGATGCAGGCCGATTGCATTTTGGTCATCGGCGCCAACCCGACCGACGCTCACCCGGTGTTCGGTTCGCAACTGCGGCGTCGCTTACGCCAGGGCGCAAAACTGATTGTGGCCGATCCGCGTGCCATCGATTTATTAACCACCCCGCACGGCGGTGAAGGCATTCATTTACCGTTGCGGCCAGGCACCAATGTCGCGCTGGTGAATGCGCTGACGCATGTTATCGTCACCGAAGAGTTGGAAGATCGCGCCTTTATTGCCGAGCGTTGCGATGCCAGCGAATACGCCGCCTGGAACGCCTTTATTCGCGACGAACGTTTGTCGCCGGAAGCGACCGAAAGCATCACCGGTGTACCGGCCGACCGCGTGCGTGAAGCGGCGCGGCTGTATGCGAACGCCGACAACGGTGCCATTTATTACGGTCTGGGTGTGACCGAGCATAGCCAGGGTTCAACCATGGTGATGGGCATCGCCAACCTGGCGCTGGCGACGGGCAACATTGGTCGCGAAGGCGTCGGCGTGAATCCGCTACGCGGTCAGAACAACGTTCAGGGCAGTTGCGACATGGGCAGTTTCCCGCACGAATTGCCGGGTTATCAGCACGTGGCGCAAGACGATTCGCGTCAACGTTTCGAAGTGGCCTGGGGCGTGAACATCGACCATGAACCGGGCTTGCGCATTCCCAATATGTTCGACGCTGCGATTGATGGCAGTTTCAAAGGTTTGTATGTACAGGGCGAAGACATTGCGCAATCGGACCCCAACACCCAGCACGTTGAACAGGCGTTGAGTTCGCTGGAATGTTTGATCGTGCAGGACATCTTTTTAAACGAAACGGCTAAGTACGCGCACGTGCTGTTACCCGGTTCGTCGTTCCTGGAAAAAGACGGCACCTTCACGAATGCCGAACGGCGCATCAATCGTGTGCGCAAAGTGATGCCGCCCCTGGCGGGCAAAGCCGACTGGGAAATCACTCAGGATTTGGCGAACGCACTTGGTTACAAAATGGACTACGGTCACCCTGAAGAAATCATGGCGGAAATTGCCAGTCTGACGCCGACGTTCAAAAACGTCACTTACCAAAAACTGGACGAACTCGGCAGTCTGCAATGGCCATGCAACGACGAACATCCGAACGGCACGCCGATCATGCACGAACAGGATTTTCCGATTGGCAAAGGCCGCTTTGTTGTCACCGATTACGTGCCGACCACCGAACGCAGCAACCGTCGTTTCCCACTGTTGCTGACTACAGGCCGCATTCTCAGCCAGTACAACGTCGGTGCCCAAACCCGACGCACCGAAAACCAGAACTGGCACGAACAGGACTGGTTCGAAATTCATCCGCACGATGCCAGCGAACGCGGCATTAACGATGGCGATTGGGTGGGCATTACCAGCCGCAGTGGCGATACGGTATTGCAAGCCAAAGTGAGCGAGCGTATGCAGCCGGGCGTGGTGTACACCACGTTTCACCATCCGGTCAGCGGCGCCAATGTGATCACCACTGACAACTCCGACTGGGCCACTAATTGCCCGGAATACAAAGTTACCGCAGTGCAATGTGAAAAAGTTGCCAACCCCAGCGCCTGGCAACAACGCCATCGCGCGCAGGATAAAAAGCAGTGGGGTTTTCTGAGGGCGGGCGTGGAAACCGAATCGACGGTGGTGAAATAACGATGGCGATTAAAGTCTTGGACAACATCGGCCGCAGCGGTTTTCGCGTTGCATCGGTAACGGTGCGCCGCCGTCGTGAGTCAACGTCGTGGCAGGAAAGCCAGCAAGACGACAGCCTCGCCGAAGAGTGCCCGATTGCTTTCAGTTACAACGGCCAGACGCAAGCGGTGATGATGGCGACACCGACCGATTTGGAAGACTTTGCGCTGGGTTTCAGTCTGAGCGAAGGCATTATTGAAAACGCAAAAGAGCTGTATGACTTGAGCGTGATCGATCATGGCGCGCGCGGCATTGAACTCAATCTGCACATTCACGGCGCGCGTTTGGATGCGCTGAAACAACAACGGCGCACCCTGGCCGGCCCGAGTGGTTGTGGACTGTGCGGCAAAGACTCGCTCGACCAAGTAAATCGCGCACTACCCACCGCTACCCCACGCCCAATTCCCAATGCCGTTGCCATCCAAACCGCGCTGAATCAATTGCAAAATTACCAACCCTTGCAGCAACTGACTGGCGCTATTCACGCCGCCGCCTGGTGCGACGCTGCCGGCCGAATTCAGTGCGTGCGTGAAGACGTGGGCCGGCACAATGCGCTGGATAAATTGATCGGCGCCTTGCAGCGCGAATGCATCGACACCGAGTCGGGGTTTGTGTTGCTGTCGAGCCGCGCCAGTTTTGAACTGGTCGCCAAGGCAGCGCAATGTAATTTGGGTGCGTTGGTGACGGTAAGTGGTGCGTCGAGCCTGGCGGTTCAGCAAGCGAAGCAGTCTGGCATTCGACTGGTCGGTTTTGCGCGCGATGGCCGTCATTTGGTGTATGGCTGAGCTAAGGCAAGCGAGAATTTAATGAGTCAGCAAACCCAAAAACTGATCAAGATGATTAACCAAATTGCCGACAACATATCGGCCACTTTGGATGAGGACAAAGCCGCCGAAATCATCGCAACTCATGTCAGAAAATTCTGGGCGAAACCGATGAAGGACGACATCAGAAAATATCTGGAAACCGGCGGTGCCGAGTTGACTGCACGGGCAAAACGAGCGGTGCAGTTATTGTGACCCGCCCAATGTGCGCAAAAACTCAGCCCAGTCATCCGGCGTATTGATGTTCAAAGTGTCGTCGTCGGTCAGTGGTGATGGCAGCCAATTTCCCTCAGACAACGTCATAAAAGCTCGAATGGATTTGCGCCCGCCTGGCCGATTCAGGCAAAGGTCCAGCGCGCTAACAACTGCTTCGGTGTTGGGCACTGCCAGCGGAAAGGGCGTGTCCTGATAAGCCACTGGCCGGAATGTTTGCTGCACAGATTCTATCAACGGCCGCAAAGCTGACAGCGGCAACGCTGGCATATCCACCGGCACCAGCACCCAGAATGCTACGCCTGGCTGTTGTTGCACCGCACTGTAAATACCCGCCAACGGTCCGCGAAAATCCGGCCATTCATCTTCAATGCCATCCGGTCCGCTGTGCCAAATCGGCAAGCCCAGCGCAGCCAAACGGTCGCGCTGCCAATCCAGCAAGGTTGTACTGGCGATTGGCAGTTGTGCTTTGTCGAAGCCCATGCGACGGCTTTGCCCGCCGGCGAGAATTAAGATGGCTCCGTTTATAAACATGTATGTTGAATCTCAAATTAGGTGAGAGTTATAGTTTATTTGCTATTCCGCAAATCAACTTTAAAGGATTAAAGGTGAAAGGATGAAAAAATTACTATTTGTGGTTTCGCTAACACTGGGAAGTGTTCAGGCTAATTCAGACGATGACGAGCTTTTTTCAAGGCTTATTGATCTTAACCAAACTCAGAATTCAAACGAACAACTCGCACAGCAATGTAAGTCGAGGTTGGACCTTTATGATACAGCTTCGTATGTCTGTGCTTATCGTTATTTGAATGATGCCGAGTTTGTTTCATTTTTACTCCAAGCCGATGAGCAAGATGAGTATAGGAACTTTTGGAAGGTTGAACTCAATATTAGTTTCGGTCCAATGGCACCAGTATTTGGGGAAATCGAAGGTGCTAGGGAGTTAACATATAAGATGATTGACCGTGTTTTTGAAATGGCGTTCAACGGCAATTCAAATGCTTGCAGTGTAGTTGAAGGTCTTGTGAACCATTCGGATGGCTATTTTTCGGAGGGCTTGGCTTTTAGGCTTTATGAAATATATACAGATCCAGGGCCGGTTGATGAGTGTATTCAAAGATTCGACGCAGATATTCAGGAGTATATTAGATTGATCTCTGAATAAGGCGCTGAAGTATCCCCGGGCAATCAGTGCTTTCAGCCACTGACTGCCCAGGTCATTTCAATACCCCCGATTGTCATAACCCCCTGAAATTGCGACACTTCCGCCTGAATTACCGGGGCGGCCGTTCTGCGTCGTCCGGGCTCCTTTCTTCCGAGGCGCGGGCATGACCGATCAAAGCAGCGAATACACTGAAACCCTCTCGTTAAGCCAGTTCACCGAGAAGGCGTATCTGGATTATTCCATGTACGTCATTCTGGACCGGGCTCTGCCAAACATCGGCGACGGCCTGAAGCCGGTGCAGCGGCGCATTGTCTATGCGATGAGCGAGTTGGGGCTGCGCGCCTCGGCCAAGTACAAGAAGTCGGCGCGGACGGTCGGTGATGTGCTCGGTAAGTACCACCCGCACGGCGACAGCGCCTGTTACGAAGCCATGGTGCTGATGGCGCAGCCGTTTTCCTATCGTTATCCGTTGGTCGATGGTCAGGGTAACTGGGGCTCGCCGGACGATCCCAAGTCGTTCGCGGCCATGCGTTACACCGAATCGCGCCTGCACGCCAACGCCGCGCTGCTGCTCGAAGAGCTGGGCCAGGGCACGGTCGATTGGGTGCCGAACTTCGACGGCACCATGGACGAACCGGCGGTGCTGCCGGCGCGTTTGCCGCACATTCTGTTGAACGGTACCACCGGCATTGCCGTCGGTATGGCGACCGACATTCCGCCGCACAACATTAAAGAAGTCGCTTCGGCCTGTGTGCACCTGCTCGATGCGCCGGAAGCTTCGGTGCAGGATTTGATGCTGCACATTAAAGGCCCGGATTTCCCGACCGGCGGTGAGCTGATCACGCCGCGCGAAGACCTGCGCCGTATCTATGAAAGCGGCCGTGGCACGGTAAAAATGCGCGCCCGTTATGTGGTCGAAAACGGCGATATCGTGATCCACGAACTGCCGTATCAGGTGTCCGGTTCGAAAGTGCTGGAGCAAATCGCCCAGCAGATGCAGGCGAAAAAACTGCCGATGGTGACCGACCTGCGCGACGAGTCGGACCACGAAAATCCGACCCGTCTGGTGATCGAGCCACGTTCTAACCGCATTGATGTCGATGGCCTGATGAACCATCTGTTCGCCACCACCGATCTGGAAAAAACCATTCGCATCAACCTGAACATGATCGGCATCGACGGTCGGCCGCAGGTGAAACCGCTGAACCACATTCTCAGCGAGTGGCTGGAATTCCGTACCACCACGGTGACGCGTCGTCTGCAACACCGTTTGGATAAAGTCATCGCGCGGTTGCACATTCTCGACGGTTTGCTGATTGCTTACCTGAACATCGATGAAGTCATTCACATCATCCGCACCGAAGACGACCCGAAGCAGGAAATGATCAACCGCTTCGGGCTGAGCGATATTCAGGCCGAAGCCATTCTGGAAATCCGCTTGCGTCAGTTGGCGAAGCTGGAAGAGATCAAGATTCGCGGCGAGCAGGACGAGCTGTCGGCTGAACGCGAACGCATTGAGAAAACCCTCGGTTCCAAAGCGCGCCTGCGCACCCTGATCAAGAAAGAAATTCTCGCCGACGCCGACCAGTATGGCGACGACCGCCGCACTCGTCTGGTGGTGCGTGAAGAAGCGCAGGCGTTCAACGAAACGCAGATTCTGCCGTCTGAAACGGTCACCGTTGTGCTGTCGCAAAAAGGTTGGATTCGTGCTGCCAAAGGCCACGACATCGACCCTTACGGCCTCAGCTACAAAGCCGGTGACAGCTTCGCCTTTGCAGCGCCCGGTAAGAGCAACCAACCGACGGTGCTGCTCGATTCGACTGGACGCACCTACACCCTGCCGACGCATTCGTTGCCGTCGGCGCGCGGCCAGGGCGAGCCGATTTCCAAGACGGTGAATCCGCCGCCGGGTGCGGAAATGAAAGGCTTGTTGATCGGCGAGCCTGACACGCAATATCTGTTGGCGTCGGACGCCGGTTACGGTTTTGTCGGCAAACTGAGCGATTTGGCTGGTAACAAAAAAGCCGGTAAGGCGATTCTGAGCCTGCCAACCAACGCTCAAGTTCTGCCGCCGGCGCCGATCACTCAACTGGCGACCGATTACCTCGCAGCGGTGACCAACGAAGGCCGCTTGCTGGTGTTCCCGGTGCGCGACTTGCCGGAACTCGCCAAAGGTAAAGGCAACAAGATCATCAACGTGCCGGCCACTCGCGCCGCCGATCACGAAGAGTTTATGGTCGCGGTGGTGGTGCTCGGTGCCGACGATACGCTGGTCATCCATTCCGGTAAGCGCAAACTGAAATTGAAAGGCGCGGATCTGGAGCATTATCTGGGTGAGCGCGGTCGTCGCGGCAACAAGCTGCCGCGCGGTTTCCAAAGCGTGGCGAGTATGGATGTCGAACGCTAAGCTGAGCAGGTGCCGCCGTGGCGGCGACTTGGGTCGAATGAAAGGTTTAATGGAGAGGCAGAATGAGCCTGGATAGTCAGATCGCCAATTATTACGAAAAACTGGTGTTGGAAGACCTGTACAAGCGCCCGGAAGCGCGCAATCTGGATGAAGATACTCTGGCCGACATTGCCTGCCTGGCGCTGAGCAACCTGCCGGCGCGTTACTACCGCCATTCGGTCGACATGGCGTTCTTCCTGACCGTCAGCGCTCTTGCCAAGATGGAAGACGAAACCCGCGCAGCGGTCGGCGAAGCGGTGCGTCGTGTCACCTCCGGCGGTCGCGACGCGGACGATTGATCCGCGTCAGCCTTCCTGCAGTAACACCTCATCGCATTGAGCTGGCATGTGTTCGGCCAGAAAATCGATGAAGGTGCGCACTTTCGACGACAGCAAACGCCGGCTGGTATAAACGGCGTAGAGCTGTCCTGTTGCGGGTGACCAGTCCGGCAGCACCGTTTCCAGCCGGCCGCTTTCCAGGTCACGGCGCGCCATTTCTCTGGGCAACACCGCCAATCCCATTCCCGCCTGAGCCGCCGCCAGCAGCAGGTTTTCATTGTTGCTGGTCAGCACCGGTTTGACGCTGACCGGCTGGCGGCCGTCCGGGCCTTCCAACGTCAACACATCGCTTTGCTTCGCCAGTGAATAAGTGAGGGCGTCGTGCTGGCTCAAATCGGCCGGTGTTTCCGGTCGCCCGTGGCGGCCAAGGTAGGCCGGGGCGGCGACGAGTGAAAACGTCAGTTGTGTCAGCGGCCGGGCAATCAGGTTCGGGCTGAGGGCGTTGCTGGCGCGCAACGCCAGATCGAAGCCTTCTTCAACGATGTCGGTAAAGCGACCGCTGATGTCCAGATCAAAAGTGACGTCCGGGTATTGCCGTCGGTACGTTGCCAACAGACTGGCGAACCGAGTGTTGGCGAGCCAGATGGGCGCGGTCAGCCGAATGGTGCCGCTGGGTGTGACCGCCGAACGGCTGACGATGGCGTCCATTTCTTCCATGTCTTCGAGCAGGGTTTGGCAGCGTTCGTAGTACAGCCGGCCCGATTCGGTCAGGCTGAGGTGGCGGCTGTTGCGGTTCAGCAGACGGGCGTTCAGGCGTTGTTCCAGATGCATGACGTGTTTGCTCGCCATCGCCTTCGACAACCCCATCAGTTTGGCCGCTGCTGCAAAGGTGCCGGTGTCGACCACGGTGGCGAACACTTTCATGCTGGTCAGGGTGTCCATCTTGGTTTCCTGTTGGGAAATGATGCGTGCATTTTAATGGCATTGATTGCCTGGCGGTAGCCATCATAGTGTGCGGCAACCATCGTTCAGGCTGGCCCCGTCGGGCCGCACAGGAGAATCGAGATGTTGAAGATCGCCGTTATTCTGGGCAGTACCCGCCCAGGTCGTAATGCCGAAGCCGTTGCCAACTGGGTACTGGCCGAAGCGAAAAAGCGCACCGATGCCGAATTCACTCTGGTCGACATCGCTGATTTCAAACTGCCACTGCTGGACGAACCGGCACCGGCCATGATGCAGCAATACACCCAGCCGCATACCCAAGCCTGGTCGGCTGAAATTGCCAAATACGACGGCTACATCTTCGTCACCCCGGAATACAACCACACCGTGCCGGGCGCGTTGAAAAACGCACTCGATTATCTGAACCGTGAATGGAACAACAAGGCCGCCGGTTTTGTTGGTTTCGGCAGTGCGGGTGGCGTGCGTGCGGTTGAGCATCTGCGTCAAATTGCCTCTGAACTGCGTATGGCGCACGTGCGTGATCAGGTGCAACTGAGCCTGTTGACCGACTTCGAAAACTACAGCGTGTTCAAACCGGCCGCGTACCACCTGGATACGCTGACCGCCATGCTCAACGAACTGGTTGCCTGGACTGGTGCGATGAAGACTTTGCGCGACTGATTCGATCAGGCGCTAAAACAAGCCGGCCTTGTGCCGGCTTTTTTGTGTCTGCGTAAGCCCCCGCCGGAGTGAATTTGATACACTGCGCGCCTTGTTGAATGGAGCCGTTTTATGTCTGAGATCTTGCGCATCGCCACCCGTCAAAGTCCGCTCGCCTTGTGGCAGGCGGAGTATGTGAAACAGACGTTGGAGCGGCTGCACAGCGATCTGCGCATTGAGTTGGTTAAGCTGACCACGCGCGGCGACCAGATTCTCGATCAGCCGTTGGCGAAGGTTGGCGGCAAAGGCTTGTTCATTAAAGAGTTGGAACGCGCCATCGAAAACGGCGAGGCCGACATCGCCGTGCATTCGATGAAAGACGTGCCGATGGTGATGCCGGAGGGTTTCGAGCTGGCGGTCATCTGCGAGCGCGAAGACCCGACCGATGCGTTTGTCTCCAACCAATATGCTCACCTGAACGATTTACCGCACGGCGCGGTGGTCGGCACTTCATCGCTGCGGCGCCAGTCGCAATTGCTGGCGGCCCGGCCCGATTTACAGATTCGCTTTTTGCGCGGCAACGTCGGCACGCGCTTGAGCAAACTCGACGCCGGTGAGTACGACGCCATTGTGCTGGCTTCGGCCGGCTTGCGTCGTCTGGAATTGCAAGATCGCATTCGTCATACCATCGATACCGATCTGAGTTTGCCGGCGGTCGGCCAGGGCGCGGTTGGTATTGAGATTCGTGCGGGTGACGACGCCGTTCGTGCGCGTCTGTTGCCATTGATGCACGCCGAAACGCGCTTAAGAGTCACCGCTGAGCGCGCCATGAACCGCACGCTTGAGGGCAGTTGTTCGGTGCCGATTGCCGGTTTCGCGACACTCGCCGATGGTCAGTTGTCGATGGAAGGCCGGGTTGGTCGGGCCGATGGTCAAACCTTGTTGAAGGCGCGCGGTGCGGTGGCGTTGGCGGAAACCGAAGCCGAGCGATTGCAACAGGCGCACGATCTGGGTCTCAGTCTGGCGGCGGATTTATTGCAGCAAGGTGCCGACGCCATTCTGGCGGAACTGGCCGATTGATGCGGCTGCTGCTGCCCAAGCCCGAACCGGACTGGGCGCGCTGGCGCGACGGTCTGGCTGGCGTTGGCGTCGAACCGATCTTAATCGACCCCTGGCAGTTGGAATGGCTCGACGAAACCCCGGCGCAACGCAGCCTGTGGCTGGAATTGGATCAATTCAGCGGCGTCATTTGCGTCAGCCGTCGGGCCGCCGAGGCCTTGGTGTCGGCGTTGGATCGTTACTGGCCGATGCCGCCGGCGCGCCTGCACTGGTTGTGCAACGGGCCAGCGACGGCGTCGGTGTTGGCCGCTGCCGATTTGCCGGTGCAGTTTCCCGAATCCGACAACACCGCCGAGGCGGTTCTGGCCTTGCCGCAAACCCGCGATGTCGCGTTGCAAAAGTGGCTGATCGTTAAAGGCGAAGGCGGCCGTTCGGTGTTTGCCCAGACGCTGCAACAACGCAGCGCTGAGGTGACCGAAACGGCAGTCTACCGACGTGCGTTGCGTGCTGAGGCGCTGGCGGATTTGAGTCGGCAACGCGATCAGGCGGACGCCATTCTGGTGTCGTCGCTGACTTTGGCGCAGGGCCTGGTGCAGCAGGATGCGGGTTGGCAAGACTGGCCCGGCCGCTGGCTGTTCAGTTCGCCGCGCCTGCTCGACTGGGCGCGCGACGTCGGTATTGAGGGTGAAAATACCGGCGGTGCAGCGCTCAATGCGGTCACTCATCATCTAAGGTGACGAGCCGTCGTCGAACCCCGTACACTGTGCCCGAGCCCGGCCCAGCAGAGATAGAAGCGAGCCCATGACTGAACACGACAAGCAGACGCCGTCCACCGAATCGGTGTCGTCTCAGCCTGCGGAAAAAAACACCGCCCAGACCCCACCCAAAGCCAAATCCAAGCCCGTCAAAACCGCTAAAAAGAAAGGCAGCGGTCGGGGTTGGCGCGTTTTTTTGGTGCTGTTGATTGTGCTCGGCCTGTTGGCCGGCGCCGGCTATTACTGGGGCCAGCCGTATTATCAGTCGCTGCTGGCGCAATGGTCGCAGTGGCGCGCCTTGCCGCAGCAACAGGCCGCGTTGGCGGCGGAAATCGAGCGTTTGAATAACGAGTTAAACGCCGAGCGTCAGGCGCGTTCGTCATTCGCCAGTGCGTTGCAAAATACCCGCAGCGAACTGGAACAGATGATCGTCGATACCGCTCAACGGCTGTCCCGGCGCGATGACCTCGATACCAATCAATGGCCGCTCGAAGAAGCGCTGGCGCTGTTGCGTCTGTCGGAACGCCGGTTGCAATTGGATGGCAACGCTCAGGTTGCGCTGAATCTGCTCGATGCGGCCGATCAGGTGTTGGCGAATATGACCGCCGCCGCCGTGCTGCCGGTGCGTCGCCAGATTGCGCAAGACCGCCTGGCGTTGCAGTCGATTGATGCACCCGACATCAACGGCCTGTATTTCCGTCTCGACGCCATCGACGACCGCATCGCTAACTTCCAATGGACGCCGGCCGAGCGGTTAGCGCCGCAGGATCAGACTCAAGCGTCGTCGGCAGACGAACCGCTGTCACCCTGGGCGGCATTCCGCAACAGCCTGGGCAGTCTGGTGACGGTGACTCGTCTGGATGCGCCGCATCAGGCATCGCCGTTGCTGGACGATTTTGAACGCTGGCGTCAGCACAGCCGGTTGTTGCTGGAAGAAGTGCAACTGGCGTTGCTCTCGCGCGAACAGGCGTTGTTCGATGCCGCTCTGGCGCAACTGACCGAGCAACTGACGCCGATGCGCCAGGAATTGGACGTCGAACCGTTGATCGCTCAGCTCACCGAATTGGCCGGCACGCAACTGAACCCGACGCTGCCGGACATCAGCGCCAGTGTGCGCGCCCTGGAAACCTATCTGAGCCGCTCCGGTGATGCGGAGGGCGACTCATGAGCCGCATGATCGTTCGCGTCATCCTGTGGTTTGTCTTGCTGCTCGCCGCCGGCGTGCTGGCGCATTTTATGGTTCGGCATCCTGGCTACGTGATGCTGGCCTGGGGCCAGTGGATGGTGGAAATCACGCTGTGGGCTGCGGTCGGTTTGTTGGTCGTTGGCTTGCTGGTGTTGTGGTTGGTGGTGCGGCTGTGGCGTGGGGTTAACCCGATTCACTGGGCGCGCCGTTATCGCGATCATCGCGACCGCCGCGCCGCCCGGGTGGAAACCGAACGCGCCATCGGCGCCTGGCTGACCGGCGATGAAGCAACCGCCTTGAGCGCGCTGAACAAGGTCGTCAAAGCCGGCGGTTCCGAACGGCTGCCGCGTTTGATGACGTTGATTCCCGAGCGCACTCACCCGAACTGGTCGGAACGGCTGGCGGATTTTATTGAAGCCGATCCGGGTTTGAGTCTTGCGGCCTGGGCGCTGCAAGCCAACCAATTGATTCAACACGGCAACACTCAGGCGCTGGTCGATTTGGTTGAGCGCCAACCGGAGTTGGCGTCGGTGCGTTTTATTCAACCGCCGTATTGGCGTGCGCTGATTGACGAAGGCCAGGCTGACAAAGCCTTGCGGCGCATCGAAGCGGCGCCCGGTTTGCACCCGGACGACCGCGAGCGCTGGCAGAGACTGGCCGGCCGTGCGTTGGTCGAACAGGCCTACGCCGACGGTTCGGCGAGCCCGGCAACACTGAAACTGATTCCGCGCAACCTGCGCCAAAAACCGGCTCTGGTCGCCACCGAAGTGCGTTGCCTGGCGCGTCACAACCGCCTGACCGACGCCTTCGACCGGCTGAAAAAAGCGCTCGAACGCGCCCCGGCCGATGAACTCTGGGCGTTGTTGACGGAGCTGCCGTTCAACGCCAGCGATGCCTTGCAACTGGGCGAAGCCATTTTGGTGAAATCGCGTCAGCCATCGGCCACAGCGCAAACGGTGCTGGGTTTGCTGAGCGAACGCGAAGCGCTTTGGGGGCAGGCGGAAAATTATCTGCAAGCGGCCTGGGAACAAGCACCGTCGGTGCAAAGCGGTCAGGCGCTGGCGGCACTGTACGAGCGTCGCGGTGACAAAGACCGGGCGTTGGCACTCTACAAACAATTGGCGGCTACGGTCGCCGCATCGGGAGACACCTCCGTTGGCTGAACATCTGGACATCAACCGCGCCGTCGATCGGCCGCAACAATACGCCGAACTGTTACCGCAACTGCGCGGCCTGATCAGCGGCGAGCCGAACTTGACCGCCAATCTGGCGAACCTGGCGGCTGCACTGCGCCAGGCGCTGGGGTTTTTCTGGGTCGGGTTTTATCTGGTTGATGGCGATGAACTGGTGCTGGGTCCGTTCCAGGGCGACATCGCCTGCACCCGCATCGGTTTTGGTCAGGGTGTCTGTGGCGCCGCCTGGCAAGAAGCCACTACCCAGTGGGTACCGGATGTCGATGCCTTTCCCGGCCACATCGCTTGCAGCAGTCAGTCGCGCTCCGAAGTGGTGGTGCCGGTATTGGTAGAAGACGAGGTCGTTGCTGTGCTGGACGTCGACAGCGACCGCCTCGACGACTTCACCGAAGCCGATGTAGAAGGCCTGCAAGCCATCGCCAGCCTCTGTTCTGAGCTGTTTAGCGCCACCGCCAACGGCTAAATGTAACAGCCTTGATACAAACGGCCGGTGCCAAGCGTTACCGGCTGTTACTTCCCACCGTCATTTCCCCCATCATCGAACGCTTGAGACTGGGCCGAGCCATTTGGCTTCACACAAATGTCACCCACGGTAACGCCGGTAACACAATTTAGCCGCCTGTTGCGGTTAGCCTTTGTTACGCTCGGTTGCCTTTTTAGACGTGTCATTGACCAAAGCTGGCACTAGAGTCCCAGCGTTGGAAGGCGTTTGTCTGAGTCTGATCAATGTCCGTTCCACGTGGTGGGCCGGCGAAACGGTCCGGTTTGCCTCAACGACTCAAGTCGAAATACGTAAGTACAGTCACAACAACAACAGAAGGACTGAGCGATATGTTTAAGAAAACTCTGATGGCGATGGCTCTGGGTGGCACCCTGGCCGCTGGCGTTCAAGCCGGTGAAGTCGAAGTACTGCACTGGTGGACTTCCGGTGGTGAAGCTCGCGCTATTTCCGTACTGAAAGAGATGGTGGAAGACGAAGGCCACACCTGGATCGACTTCGCGGTCGCCGGCGGTGGTGGCGAAAACGCTTACACCGTACTGCGTTCACGCGCTGTGTCTGGCAACCCGCCGGCCGCTGCTCAGATCAAAGGTCTGGAAATTCAGGAGTGGGGCGATCTCGGCTTCCTGGCTGACCTGGATCCGGTTGCAGAAGCCAACGACTGGGACGGCAAACTGCCGACCATCGTCGCTGACTACATGAAGCACGACGGCGAATACGTGGCCACTCCGGTCAACGTTCACCGTGTTAACTGGATGTGGGCTAACCCGGCTGTGTTCGAACGCGCTGGTGTTGAAATCCCGACCACTCTGCCTGAGCTGTGGGCTGCTGCCGACAAGCTGAAAGCCGCTGGTGTGACTCCGATCGCCCACGGTGGTCAAGCTTGGCAAGACGCCACCACTTTCGAAAGCATGGTTCTGGCCGTTGGCGGTGCTGACTTCTTCGAAGACGTTTTCGTCGATATGGATCAGACCGCTCTGCAAAGTGCGACCATGATCGAAGCGCTGCGTCAGTTCAAACGCGTCAGCAACTACATCGACCAGGGTGCACCGGGCCGTGACTGGAACGTAGCCACTGGCATGGTTATCCGTGGCGAAGCTGCGATGCAGTTCATGGGTGACTGGGCGAAGGGTGAATTCACCGCTGCTGGCCTGGAGCCGGGTTCAGACTACGTCTGTGCACCGTTCCCGGGTACTGAAGATGCCTTCACCTTCAACATCGACTCTCTGGCGATGTTCAAACAGCCGAACCCTGCCAACACCGAAGCTCAGATGGCGATGGCCGCACTGGTTCTGTCGGATGAATTCCAACAGACCTTCAACCTGAACAAAGGCTCTATCCCGGTTCGTACCGACATGGATATGAGCGCTTTCGACAGCTGCGCGGTTGAAGCCATGGATACCTTCAAGCGTACCGCTGTAGAAGGTGGTCTGGTGCCTTCCATGGCCCACGGCATGTCCACTACCTCCAGCATCCAAGGTGCGATCTTCGACACCGTGACTGAGTTCTTCAACTCGCGCAGCATGACCGCTGAACAAGCGGCCACTCAGATGGCTCGTGCCGTCCGCGCTGCTCAGTAATTTGAAGTAGACTCGGTTTATAGAGTTGTAACAGGCGGCGCATCCGCGCCGCCTTTTTATACCCAGGCCGTTTCAAAAAGGGCTCAGTATGACCGCCAATCGGACCGGTGCTGTGTCTTTGAACTACTTTTTGAACCTGCTTTGTTTTTGAACCTGCTTTGTGTGAACGGACGGAAGACTTATGTCGGTAACAAGCAAAAAGGGGTTGGATTACTGGCTGCCCAAGCTGGTGGTGTCTCCCACGGTGGCCATCGCCATCGTTTTTATTTACGGCTTCATTATCTGGACCAGTGTGATTTCACTGACCGGATCCACCATTCTGCCGCGCTATGACTTCGTTGGATTCGAACAGTACGTCAAGCTGTTTCAGAACCCGCGCTGGCTGTCATCGCTGTGGAATTTGCTGGTGTTCGGCGTGCTGTTCATCGGTGTCTGTATGGTGGTGGGGCTTATTCTGGCGGTGTTGCTCGATCAACAGATTCGTGCCGAAGGCGCCTTGCGCACCATCTACCTCTACCCGATGGCGCTGTCGTTCATCGTGACCGGCACCGTCTGGAAATGGTTGCTGAACCCGACGGTGGGCATTGAGCGCTTTGTGCACAATCTGGGTTGGGAGAGTTTCCAGTTCGACTGGATTGTGAACCCGGACATGGCGATCTACACCGTGGTCATCGCCGGCGTCTGGCAGTCGAGCGGCTTCGTGATGGCGATCTTCCTGGCCGGTCTGCGCGGCATCGATACCTCCATCATCAAGGCGGCCCAACTCGATGGCGCCAGCCTGTTTTCGGTGTACACGCGCATCATCATTCCGTCCATGCGTCCGGTGTTTTTCTCCGCTTTCATCATGCTGGCGCATTTGGCGATCAAGAGCTTCGACTTGATTGTTGCCCTCACCGGCGGTGGCCCGGGTAACGCCACCGACGTGCCGGCCATCTTCATGTACCAGTTCTCCTTCCAGCGCGGACGCCTGGGTATCGGCGCGGCCTCTGCGGTCATCATGCTGATGACGGTGTTGGCCATCCTGGTGCCTTATCTGTACTCCGAATTGAGGAAGCCGAAAGATGCGTGATTCGAGCAAGCGCTATCAACCCGTCACCGGGCGCGCCATCCTGTACGCCGTTTTGGTGATCGTTGCACTGTATTACCTGCTGCCGTTGATGGTCATGTTGCTGACCTCGGTGCGTTCGATGGACGACATCCGCATGGGGCAATTGATCGAGTGGCCGAATTCGTTCAGCCTCGACGCCTGGCGTCAGGCCTGGAGTGAAGTGCAGATCGGTGCGCGCAGCGAAACCGGTTTGAAGCCGTACTTCATCAACTCCATCAAGATCGTCATTCCGGCGGTGGCCATTTCCACCATCCTGGGTGCGTTGAACGGTTACGTGCTGAGCTTCTTCAAGTTCCGTGGCAGCGAATTCTTCTTCGGTGCCTTGTTGCTGGGCTGCTTCATCCCGTTCCAGGCGATTTTGCTGCCGCAATCCCAATTGCTGGGCTGGTTGAACCTGGGCGGTACCATCACCGGTCTGGTGTTGACGCACGTGGCGTACGGGGTGAGTTTCACCACCCTGTTCTTCCGCAACTATTACATCAACTTGCCGCACGAACTGGTGAAAGCCGCCAAGCTCGACGGCGCCGGATTCTGGATCATTTTCTTCCGCATCATCCTGCCGATTTCCACGCCGATTCTGGTGGTCACGGTGATCTGGCAATTTACCCAAATCTGGAACGACTTCCTGTTCGGGGTGGTGTTCTCCGACCCGTCATCGCAGCCGGTGACCGTGGGTCTGAACAACATGGTGAACAGCACCACAGGTGAGACGCGATACAACGTCGACATGGCCGGCGCCATCATCGCCGCGCTGCCGACCATCATCGTCTATGTCGTAGCTGGCAAGTATTTCGTACGCGGCCTGACGGCCGGGTCTGTAAAAGGTTAATGGAGTTCTCTCATGGCTGAACTGAACATCAAGAACGTCAACAAGAGTTTTGGCAGCACCGACGTGCTCAAGGGCATCAACCTGGACATCCAGGACGGTGAATTCATCATCCTGGTCGGCCCGTCCGGTTGCGGTAAATCGACGCTGCTGAACTGCATCGCCGGTCTGGAAGACGTCACCTCGGGCGACATCATGCTGGGCGACGACAACGTCACCTACGCTGCGCCGAAAGACCGCGACATCGCCATGGTGTTCCAGAGCTACGCGCTCTACCCGAACATGAACGTGCGCAAAAACATCGCCTTCGGTCTGGAAATCCGCAAGATGCCCAAAGCCGAGATCGAAACCGAAGTGCAGCGTGTTGCCAAATTGTTGCAGATCGAAAACCTGCTCGATCGCAAACCGTCGCAACTCTCCGGCGGCCAGCGTCAGCGTGTGGCGATGGGTCGTGCTTTGGCGCGTCGTCCGAAGACCTATCTGTTCGACGAACCGCTGTCGAACCTCGACGCCAAACTGCGCGTCGAAATGCGCACCGAAATGAAAAAACTGCACCAGCGTCTGGGCACCACCATCGTCTACGTGACGCACGACCAGATTGAAGCCATGACCCTGGCCGATCGCATCGCGGTGATGAAAGACGGCATCGTCCAGCAGTTCGGTACACCGCAACAGGTGTATGACGACCCGGCCAACATCTTCGTCGCCGGCTTTATGGGCTCGCCGTCGATGAACTTCCTCGACTGCGAAGTGATCAAAAGCGGCAACGGTTTTGCGGTGAAAATTGAATCGCAGGGCAAAACTTTCGAATTGCCGGTCGATCCGTCGCAGGCCGACTTGTCAGCGCACGAAGGCAAAACTGTCGTGCTGGGCATTCGTCCGGAACAGATCACCCACGTCATGCCGCATGTTGAAGCACAACCGTTCGTTACCCGCGTGCCGGTGAAGATCGAAGTGACCGAGCCGACCGGTGCCGACACCCTGGTGCTGACGCACATCAACGGCCAGGAATGCGAATGCCGTGTGCACCCGACCGAAGCCGGCAAACCGGGCGAACTGATGGACCTGTTGTTCAACATGAGCAAGGCGGTGTTCTTCGACGGCACCACTGAAAACCGCATCTGATTTCCAACGAACGCTGCAAGGCGTTCAAGCCGAATGATAGGCAAACCTTTGGCGTGGCTTCCGGCCACGCCTTTTTTGTGCCTGTTGAACCGCAAAAAGTCGGCAAAACCGTCCTGACTCGCTAGACTTTCGTCTCTATTGGGCAGTCATCAAACAGTACGGATCGGCATGACGGAGCAGTCAGGGCAAGCAACAAAGGACGACGAGCAGACGGAAATGACGGCTTGGCTAACACAGTTGCCTTTGGTGCTGTATGAAGCGGTGCCGTCTCAAGAAAATCCGGATCTGTGGCGGTTGCTCAACGTCAGCGACACCATCGAAGATCTGACCGGATTTCCCGCCGCCGATTTTCTCGGCGATGAACCGCGTTGTTACCTCTACGAAATGATTCATCCGGACGACCGGGTGCGCATCGGTTCGGAATACGACCGTTGCCGCATCACCGAAAGCCCGATGAGTTTGCGCTATCGCATTCGCCACCGGCAGCAGGGCTATCGGGTGGTGGAAGAGCGCTCGTCGTTCAAGCGCGATGCCAATGGCCTGTTGCATTCCTACGGCGCCTTACTCGACAGCAACCAGTTGCAACGCGAATCGCGCCGCCATTCCCGCCTCGATGCGGCGCTGGAAAGTCTGAATGCCGATGTCGCCGTTGCCACCGGTCAGGCGTTTCTGGAAAGTCTGTGCCGTCGTCTGGCGTACCTGCTGGACATTCGTCAAGTCGCCATCATGCGGGTGGTTGAGGGGCAGAACCTCGAATCGCTGGCGCGGGTTCACGATGGCTTGTTGATTGCGCCCTACACCGTGCTGACCGACAACACCGAACTCAGCGTGTTGCGTTATCAGGCGCGCGCAGAACTCATCTACGACAAAGCCATTGGTCATGGCCTGACCAACCTGGACGAAATCCGCCACGTCATCGCCATCCGTCTCGACAACCATCAGGGCGAATGGCTGGGCGTTCTGGTGCTGTGTCACGACAAGACGTTCAGCACCAGCCAGACGCTGGACCGGGCGCTGGAGCTCTATACCGACCGCGCCGTAACCGAAATTGAACGCCTGGGTTTGGAGCGACAGCTGCAGGAAAGTGACGCCCGTTATCGCGCCTTTTTCGACACCGCCGTACAGCCGGCCTTGGTGATTAATCCCAAGGGTCGGGTGACCAATTTCAATCAGGCCGCGCGGCGTTTATTCGAGGTCGGCGACAGCGACGACCTGCAGTTGATCGACCTGTTGCCGCGTCACCAGGCCGATGGTCGCAGCTCGCTCTACAGCTTGTTGCGCCTGGTTAAAGAAACGCACCACAGCGGCGTCTCTCCCAGTCAGTGGCAAATGCACACCCTCAGCGGCCGCGAGCTGACCGTCATCGTCTATATCTCGCCAACCATGATGAACCAGACCGAGCGGGCGCTGCTGACCATTGAAGACATCACCGACCGGCTTAAGTCTGAAGCGGTACTGGCAGAACAAAACCGCTTGATGCGTGAGCGCCAAAGCCGCCTGCGTGGTCTGGTGCGTTTGGCGACTGAACTGGAACGCCAGGGTGAACTGCACGATTTTCTTGAAGCCTGCTTGTTGGAATTACTGCACCAGGAGGGCTGCCGCGAAGTTGCGTATTTTCAATGGGCATCGCAGCGCTGGCGGCACAGCGTGGGCGACGACAATAAAGACGACGACAATCAAGACCGTCATGGTTACGAATACCACGCCTTGAGCATTGATCAGGTGATGATCAGTGGCAGCGTTTTGCTGCGCGAAGACGACGAACCCTGGGTGTACATGCCGTTGTTCGACAGCGGTACGCCGGTTGCTGTGCTGGTGGTGGGCAGTCGTGAAGCGGGCTTTCGCGACCGCGAATTCATCGACCTGTTGCACCAGACCATTGCACTGGCGTTCGACAATTTGATGCAGCGCTTAACGCTGCACCAGCAAGCGATGCGCGACAGCCTGACCGACCTGGGCAACCGCGCCCAATTGCACGCCTGGGTGCGCGATACGCTGGAAGAACAACCCGACCAATCCGCCTCGTTATTGTTGTTCGACCTCAACCGATTCAAGGAAATTAACGACACCCTCGGCCACCATTTTGGCGACCGGCTGCTGTGCGAAATCGGGCCACGCATTGTGGACATTTTGGCGCGCGACAATTCCTGGGGCATCGCCCGGCTGGGTGGCGATGAATTTGCCGTCTTCCTACCGCAACAAAGCCAGAGCCAGGCCTTGGCCTTGGCGGAATTGATTGGCGAAGCGCTGCGCCAGCCGTATTTGATCGACAGCATGAAACTGCAAGTGGAGGCCAGCATTGGCGTTTCGCACTACCCGACACAGGGGCGCGATGGTCACGAATTACTGCGCTGCGCCGACGTAGCGATGTACGCCGCCAAGAGCAAAGGCCAGACGGTGGTGGTGTTCAATTCTGATTTGGACGCCAGCACGCCGCAGCGCATTGCTGTGCTGTCGGAACTTGATCAGGGCTTGCAGGCGGGCCATTTATGGGTGGCCTATCAGCCGGTAATTTTCGCTGCCGACGGCCGCATTGGCGGGCTGGAAGCGCTGGTGCGTTGGCGCCATCCGGAGCTGGGCGATTTGTCGCCGACCGATTTTATTCCGTTGGCGGAAATGGGGCAGGGCATTCGTCAGATCACCGATTTTGTGTTGCGCACCAGTCTGGCGGCCGTGGCGCACTGGCGCGAAACCGTTAAAGACGATTTGTACATGGCGGTGAATTTGTCGTCGCGCGTATTACTCGATCACGCCTTGCCGCAACAGGTGTCGCGTTTGCTGAAAGAATTTAATTTACCCGGCTCGGCGCTGGTGTTGGAACTGACCGAAAGCACGTTGTTATCGGATCCATTGCGCGCCGTCGACATCATCGAGCAACTGGCCGAACTCGGCGTGCAATTGGAAGTGGACGACTTCGGCACCGGCTATTCGTCGCTGGCCTATTTGAAGTCGTTGCCGATTCAGGCGCTGAAAATCGACAAGAGTTTTATCGCCGATTTATTGGATGACCCGCAGGACCGCATCATCGTCGAATCGACCATCAAGATGGCGCACAACCTGGGCCTGGAAATCATCGCCGAAGGCGTTGAAGACGAAGCGACGCTGATCGAGTTGGTGAAAATGGAGTGCGATGCCATTCAGGGATTTTATTTTTCCAAACCCCTGGCGGCGAAAGAATTGGACGTCTGGCTACAGCGGAATTTGTGAGGCCTGCGGCGGGAGACGGGAGACGCTGAACGGGAGACGCATGATGCCAGCAGCGTCTCCCGTCTCCCGTTAAGCGTTTAGCCTTACCAAGGCACGCTGCGCCGCTTCGCGTACCTGATGCGGCGCCGTGCCGCCAATGTGATCGCGTGCGGCAACCGAGCCTTCCAGCGTCAGCACGTCAAACACATCCTCGCCGATGGTGTCGCTGAAGGTTTTCAGTTCGTCCAACGACATTTCGCTCAAGTCTTTTTTCGTTTGCAGGCCATAGGCCACGCTCTTGCCGACCACTTCGTGCGCGTCGCGAAACGCCATGCCTTTTTTCACCAGATAGTCGGCGAGGTCGGTGGCGGTGCTGTAACCGCGCAGCGCCGCCGCGCGCATCTGATCTTTTTTCGGCTCGAGGTGCGGCACCATGTCGGCAAAAGCGCGCAGGCTGCCAGCCAGTGTATCGACGGTGTCGAACAGTGGTTCTTTGTCTTCCTGGTTGTCTTTGTTGTAGGCCAACGGTTGGCTTTTCATTAACGTCAGCAAGCCCATCAAGTGACCATAAACGCGGCCGGTTTTACCGCGCACCAGTTCGGGTACGTCCGGGTTTTTCTTCTGCGGCATGATCGACGAGCCGGTGCAGAAACGGTCCGGCAGATTGATGAAGTCGAATTGCGCCGAGGTCCACAACACCAACTCTTCCGACATGCGCGACAGGTGCATCATCAGCAACGCGCCAACGTGGGTGAATTCGATGGCGAAATCGCGATCGGATACCGAGTCGAGCGAGTTTTCCGTCGGCCGGTCGAAACCGAGTAATTCGGCGGTGCGGGCGCGGTTGATCGGGTAGGTCGTGCCGGCTAACGCGGCGGCGCCGAGCGGCAGAATGTTGACCCGTTTGCGGCAGTCAAGCAGGCGTTCAGCGTCGCGTTGCAGCATTTCGTTCCAGGCCAGCAGATGATGACCGAAGGTAACCGGCTGCGCCGTCTGCAAATGGGTGAAACCGGGCATGATGGTGTCGGCCTGTTGCGCCGCCAGTTCAATCAGTCCGCGTTGCAGGCGTTTCAGTTCGCCGCCCAGACCATCGATGGCCTCGCGCAAATACAGCCGGATGTCGGTGGCAATCTGATCGTTGCGCGACCGGCCGGTGTGCAGCTTTTTACCGACGGCGCCGATCTTGGCGGTCAGCGCCGCTTCGACGTTCATGTGCACGTCTTCCAGCGCGACCGACCATTGCAACTGGCCGGCTTCGATGTCGGCCTGCACTGCTTTAAGTCCATCAACAATGGCGCGGCCTTCGTCGGCGCTGAGCACGCCGACTTCGGTGAGCATGGTGGCGTGGGCGATGGAGCCGGCGATGTCGTGTCGGTACAGACGCTGGTCGAAACCAATCGAGGCGGTGAATTCGGCCACAAAGGCATCGGTCGCTTCGCTGAAGCGTCCGCCCCAGGCGGCATTGGTATCGGTGGTTTGGCGATCAGACATAACGCAGGCATTCCGGCAACTGAGGATCAGCCGGCATTATAAAACGGTAACAAGCGTTGGCTATGGTACCAACGGCAAAAACTGCTACTTGGCGCTAGCAAGATTAGTTGGATTTGCTGTGACAATGAGTAATTTTTTGTCGTGTTTTTATGGCGAAATTGAAACGCTGGTCTATAAAGAGTCTGTGTTCCATTGGTGTGATCAGGAGAGCTGAGGATGAGCACCGAATCCACCCCGACCATGGCAGCCGCTAAGGACAACGGGCAGAAACAACACAGCCGCGATGAATTGCGGGCGCAAGTGGCTAACGATGTCGAAGCCTTTTTGGCCGCCGGCGGCGAAGTACAGGAAGTCGAACGCGGCAAGCGCGCCGACCCACCGAAGGCGCCATCGAATCAATACGGCAGTCGGCCCATCTGAGCGTTTGGAGCGGTCGTCGCGGATTTGAAAGCAGTGTTTCAAAATTCGCACCATTGAAATTCCCTTACCAAAATTGCCGTTCCAGCGCGCTAATCTTGTAACATAACAACAAATGGTCAGCCTTCATTGACAATTCGGCCTCTGTCTTGAGGCCGTTTTTGTTTTTTGGTAGCCGTTGCCTGTGGTTTTCTTTCAGGCGTGTTTTTGGTTTTTAGTTTTGTCAGAAATATATTGACGTTTCGACGGTTCAAGGCCGGCCCATGCTCGGCTTAGACTGCATCGGCCTATCACGCTGGACCAACCGCTGGAGTCGAAACCGTCATGGCCGTTTTTTCCCCCAATGCTCACGTCGATCTGAGCACGCCCTTATTGCTCGAATTCGCTGTTCGCCGAGAAGAAGGCGAATTCGCCCATAACGGCGCTTTCGTTGCCCGCACCGGTGTGCGCACCGGACGCTCGCCCAAAGATCGATTCATCGTCGAAGCAGACGGCAGTCGCGACCAGATCGACTGGGGTGCGGTCAACCGGCCGTTCCCGCTGGAGCGCTTCGATGCGCTGTGGCAGCGCGTCAGCGATCATCTGCACAACCGCGAACATTTTGTCAGCCATCTGGAAGTCGGTTCGGCCGCAGCGCATTCACTGCCGATGACGGTGACCACTGAACTCGCCTGGCATCAGGTGTTCGCCCGCAATCTGTTCATCGTGCCGGAGCATTGGAACAGCGGTGGCAAAGACGTTTGGCAGGTGTTGAACGTACCGTCTTTTGTTTGCGATCCGCAGCGCGACGGCACCAACAGCGACGGCGTGGTCATCCTGAATTTCGAAGAACGCAAGGTGTTGATCGCCGGCTTGTACTACGCCGGTGAAATGAAAAAGGCGATGTTCTCGGTGCAGAATTTCCTGCTGCCGGCGAGCGAAGTGTTGCCGATGCACTGCTCGGCCAACGTTGGCGACGATGGCAAAACGACTTTGTTTTTTGGTCTGTCCGGCACTGGCAAAACCACGCTCAGCGCCGACCCGGATCGCTTTTTGATCGGCGACGACGAACACGGTTGGGGCCCGGGCGTGGTGTTTAACATCGAAGGCGGTTGCTACGCCAAGTGCATCGATTTGTCGGCCGAGAACGAGCCGGTTATCTGGAACGCCATCCGCTTCGGCACCATTTTGGAAAACGTCGTGCTCGACGAAGACCGCCAGCCGGATTACCGCGACGACAGCCTGACGCAAAATTCCCGCGCCGCTTACCCGCTGGAACACATCGACAAACGCCAGCCGTCGAACCAGGGTGAAGAACCCAGCGCCGTGGTGTTTTTGACCTGCGATCTGAACGGCGTGTTGCCGCCGGTGTCGAAGCTGACCAAAGAAGCGGCGGCTTACCACTTCCTCAGTGGCTACACCGCTCTGGTCGGCTCGACTGAAATGGGCGCCGGTTCCGGCATTAAGACGACATTCTCGACCTGTTTCGGCGCGCCGTTTTTCCCGCGTCCGGCCGGTGTGTACGCCGACCTGTTGATGAAGCGCATCGAGGCGGCCGGCACCGAAGTCTATCTGGTCAACACCGGCTGGACTGGCGGCGCCTACGGCGATGGCAAACGCTTCAGCATTCCGGTAACGCGCGCGGTGATTAGCGCCATCACCAACGGCGCGCTGACCGATGTGCAGACGCGCCACCTCGACGGTCTGAACCTGGATGTGCCGGTAGCGGTGCCGGGTGTCGACAGCGCCTTGCTCGACCCGCGCAGCACCTGGGCTGACGGCGCGGCTTACGACGCCCGCGCTCAAGCTTTGGTCGGGGAGTTCCAACAGAACTTCGCTAAGTACGACGTCGATGCGGCCATTGTTGCCGCCGGTCCGCAAGGCTGATGTCGGACGGGGCCGAAGCGGTGAGGCTTGCTTAACACCTTGCTTAAAAACAGGCGCCTCGCCACACTTCGGCCATGACCGAATTTGAACTGATAGACGCCTGTTTTCGCGCCGGTTCCGCGCGCGATTCAGGCTTGCTGATTGGCAATGGCGACGACTGCCTGGTGTGGCAGGATGCGTCGCCGTTAGCCATGTCCATCGATACCGCCGTGGCCGGTCGCCACTTCCCCGAACACGCCAGTCCTGAACGTGTTGCCCAACGCGCCTTTTTGCCGGCGCTCAGCGACCTGGCAGCCATGGGCGCTGAACCCGCGTTTTTCACCTTGGCGCTGACGCTGCCGACACCGCTCGATATCGATTGGACGCAGCGCTTCGCCAAACGTTTGCTGCAACTGGCCGATCACTACGGTTTGGTGTTGGCCGGTGGCGATACCACGGCTGGTCCGGCGCGGGTGATCAGCGTGCAGATGCACGGTCGGGTAACGCAGCCGTTGCGGCGCAATGGTGTGCAAGTGGGCGACGAGGTTTGGGTGTCCGGCCAGCCGGGTTTAGCGGCCGCGGCTTTGCCACTCATTCTGGCCGACCGCGAAAACGAGTTATCAACCACCTGGCTCGACGCCTACTGGCAACCGCAACCGCGTATCGAATTGGGCCGAAAGTTGGTCGGTTTGGCGAGTGCGGCCATTGATGTATCCGACGGCTTGGTCGCCGACCTGACGCATCTGGCACAAGCCAGCCAAGTGCAGATCGAGCTGGATTTGGAACGCCTGCCGCTGCCAACGGACCTGGTTGAGCAACTGGGTTTCGACGCCGCCGTCGGTTGTGTGCTGGCTGGCGGTGACGATTACGAATTGGCGTTCAGCGCGCCGCCAAACCGTCACGCGGCTTTGCTTGAATTGAGTGCAGAACTCGGTCTGCCATTAACCTGCATCGGCCGCGCACAGGCAGGCGACGCCACGGTGTCGATTCGGCATAATGGCGAACACTATCGGTCGTCCTGGCCGGGCTTTTCGCATTTTTGATTCACTGTTTTGTTTGAGAATTGAGGCACTGCATGATCGAACCCGGCCAGCGTCGCTGGAACAACCACTGGACGCATTTTCTCGCTTTCGGCCTGGGCAGCGGTGCCGCACCCAAAGCACCCGGTACTTTCGGTTCGGTTGCCGCCATGCCGTTTCTGGCGTTGCTGATGTGGCTGCCGCTTTGGGCTTATGCGCTGGTGTTGGTGGTGGCGTTCGTGTTCGGCTGTTACCTGTGCGACCGGGTATCGCGCGACATGGGCGTGCACGACCACGGCGGTATTGTCTGGGATGAATTCGTCGGCATTTGGATCACTTTTATCGCCGTGCCGTTGAATGCCTGGACGCTGATCGGTGGTTTTATTCTGTTTCGTTTTTTCGACGTTATTAAACCCTGGCCGATTGGCTGGGTAGATAAACGCGTTGCCGGTGGTGTTGGCATCATGATTGACGATGTTATCGCCGGCGTTTTCGCCTGGCTGGTGTTGCAAGCGGTGCTCTGGCTGCTGTAGCGATGTCGCTCAGTCGAATCGCCAGAGGGGAGTGGCGAAGAGATGAAAGCAGGAACACTGACGTTTTTGAGCACGTTGCTGAGTGTGCTTTGTGCGCTGACGGCCCAGGCGCAAACGCTGACCGAACTGCGTTGGCTGACCGAAGATTTCCCGCCCTATAACTACGCCACCGAGGCCGGTGCCGACGGCTTGATGGTGGACGTGTTGCAGACCATCAGCGAGTCGATGCAGCAACCCGTCAACCCGGCCGACATTCAGGTACTGCCCTGGACGCGCGCTGTTCACACCGCGCAAAACGACGGCCATTCCGTACTGTTCAGCCTGGCGCGCACCGATGATCGCGAAGCCCAGTATCAATGGGCCGGGCCGGTGGTGCCGATCCGCATTGTCATGATGGGTTTGCCCGAGGCCCAGCAACGTCCACCGGAAAGCTGGCGCATTGGCGTGGTGCGCGACGACGTGGCCGTGCGTCTGGTCACCGCCGCCGGGTATCAGCCCGAGCAATTGGTGTACAGCGCCTATCCGGCATCGGTAGCGCGCATGTTATTGGCAGGCCGGGTGGACGTTTGGGCGTATGGCGAATTGCCGGCGCAGCAACGGCTCGATGCGCTGCCGGGGCAGGAAGATTGGCAGGTGCTGGAGGTGTTGTCGTCGACCCAGGCGTATTTCGGCTTTCATCCGGATGTCGACCCGATGCTGGTCGAGCAATTCCGCAACAACCTGAATCAGCTGACTGAACCGGATGCCCAAGGCCGCGCGCCCATGGACGCGCTGATCGAACGCTACACCCGCTCTTACTGACCAACGTTTCCTCGCACGGCTTTCTTACTGAACCAAAGCCCCCAGGCCCAAACCGCGAATGTGCGCATTAAGCATTTCGCGGCGTTCGGCTTCGGTGGCGCAATCGCGCGATTTATCGAGGAGGGCGATGCAATCTTCCAGGTGCAGATGGCGAATCAGCCATTTAATGCGCGGTAAATGGAAAGCCGACAGACTCAAGGTGCGCATGCCCATACCGAGCAGCAAAATCACCGCTGCCGGATCGGACGCCATTTCACCGCAAATACTGACCGGCAAATTCAGTCGCCGACATTCGCGCACCAAACCCTGCAACGCATCCAGCACCGCCGGGTGCAAATGGCTGTACAGCGACGCGACACGCGGGTTGTTGCGATCAACCGCCAACAGATATTGCGTCAAATCATTGGAGCCGATGGACACAAAGTCGATGCTGTCGCGCAGCCGGGGCAACAGCCACAACACGGCCGGCACTTCCACCATGATGCCAATCGGCGGTTTTGTCACCGTGTGGCCTTCTTCATTTAATTGCGCCACGGCTTCATCAACCAGAGCGTGGAAGCGCTGCAATTCATCTTCACGACTGAGCATCGGAATCATCAATTGCAGGTTCTGGCTCGATTTATTCGCTAGCAGCATGGCGCGAATCTGGTCGAGCAGAATGTTGCGGTAATCGAGCGTGAAACGAATGCCGCGCCAGCCGAGGAAGGGGTTTTGTTCCTGAATCGGGAAATAGGGCAGGGCTTTGTCGCCGCCGATGTCGAGCGTGCGCATCGTCACCGGCATGGGCGCGTAGGCGTCGAGCACGCCTTGGTAAATGCGCGTCTGTTCTTCTTCGGTCGGGAAATTGTTGTGCACCATGAACGGAATTTCCGAGCGGTACAAACCAATGCCCTCGGCGCCGCGTTCCAGACCGGGCGTGATGTCGGCCAACAAACCGGTGTTGGTATAAAGCCGGACGGTGGTGCCGTCTTTGCTTTCGGCAGGCAGTTTTTTCAGGTGCGACAAATCCGCCTGCAAGGCTTTTTGCTGGCGCTTCATGCGTTCGAATTCGGCGCGCAAACTGGCCGGTGCGTTGGCGACGATCTGGCCGCGATAGCCATCCAGAATAATTTCTGCGCCGTGCAGGCCGCTTAAATCTTCATCGCCGATGCCGACCACCGCCGGAATACCCAAGGCGTTCGCCAACACCGCGGTGTGCGACAAGGCCGAACCTTCCAGGCTGACGATGCCAGCCAGCAAGCTGCGGTCGATGCGGGTGAAGTGCGAAATGTTGATCTCGCGGCCAACCAGAATCACCGGCTGCGCCGGGTCTATGCGTTCGCTGTGTACGTCTTGCAGGCGGCGATAAATACGCACCGCCAGCACGCGCAAATCTTCCGCCCGGGCTTTTAAGTAGGGGTCGTCCATGGCTTCGAAGACGGAAATCTGCTGCAAGATCGCTCGCTTCAACGCCGTGCTGGCGCTGACGCCGGTGAGAATTTCCGTTTCGATGGCGGTGCTCAGCTCGGGGCTGTCGAGCAATAATTTATAAACGTCGAGCAACGAATTCAGGGTGTCTTCGCCGGTGTTGCCGAGTTGGTCGAGGCCCGTGTCGAGTTCTTCGCGCGTTTCATTAATGGCGTCGTGAATGCGGCGACGTTCGATGGCTTCGCCGCTGCCGTCGCGCTCGGCGATGTCGTCCAGACGGATGTCGTCTTTCACCACCCAGGCCGGGGCGATTTCAATGCCCGGTGCGCCCTTGATGCCCTGAAAGCGCGCCACCGGTTGCGTCTGTGCCTGGTTCGGATCAACCGGCCGGGCCGATTTCTTAATGTTGCCACCCAGGCTGCCAGCCAGATGCGCCGCCATGGTGATCAAAAAGGCTTCTTCTTCCTCGGTGAAGCGCCGCGTTTCGCGCACCTGCACCACCAGTACGCCGAGCGTCTGGCCGAGGTGAATCATCGGTACGCCGAGAAAACCCTGGTAATGCTCTTCGCCGGTTTCTTTGAAATAACGGAAGGCCGGGTGTTTGTCAGCGTGGTCCAAATTCAGCGGATGCTGGCGTTTGGCGATGGTGCCGACCAGGCCCTGGCCGGGCGTCATGCGAATCTGCCCTATGGCTTCCTGCGCCAAGCCGAGCGTGGCGGTTAATACCAGTTCGCCTTCTTCGTTCATCACGTAAAGGCTGCACACATCAACATCCAAAGTGGTGCGGATGCGCTCCACGATCAGCCGCACCAAAGCGCCGCTGTCGGTCGCCTGGGCCGCCGCCTGCAAGATCCGCTTGGCCGTGATCAAAGGGTTGAGCATGGGGTTTTCCGTCCGGTCATCGTCGTTTCATTGTCCATGCTTTGATGGGCTTGCACCACTGCCAATGGTCGGGTTCCTGCCGCTATATGGGGGCAAAAATGAGCGATTGGTACAGCGGTCGGCAGAAGCTTGGCCGCTATCTGGAAAATGAGGGAAGACGGTGGGCTGAAAATCTGGACAATGGCGCTGTTCAAGCCCCAGGGCCGCTCAACCCCATTACCCCGGTATTCTCGTCATGGAAATCAACGTTCGTTTTCTCGACAACCTTCGCCTGGAAGCCAAGTTTGATGACTTCAGCGTCATCACCGACCAGCCGATCCGCTACAAAGGCGACGGCTCCGCGCCCAGCCCGTTCGACTATTTCCTGGCGTCTTCGGCTCTGTGTGCCGCCTATTTTGTGCGCGTCTATTGCCTCGCGCGCGACATACCGACCGACAACATTCGCTTATCGCAGAACAACATTGTCGATCCAGAAAACCGCTACAACCAGATCTTCAAAATTCAGGTCGAGCTACCCGAAGAGATTTCCGACAAAGATCGCCAAGGCATTTTGCGGGCGATTGATCGCTGCACCGTAAAAAAAGTGGTGCAAACCGGGCCGAGTTTTGAGATCGAAACCGTCGAGCATTTAGCCGAAGACGCCAACGCCCTGTTAATGAGTTTGCCCGAAGGCACCCAAACCTTTATCGAAGGCAAAGACCTGCCGCTGGAGCAGACCATTGCCAACATGACCGACATTTTGGCGAACCTGGGCATGAAGATCGAAGTGTCTTCCTGGCGCAACATCGTGCCCAACGTCTGGTCGCTGCACATCCGCGACGCCGCTTCGCCGGCCTGTTTCACCAACGGCAAAGGCGCCACCAAAGAAGCCGCATTGTGTTCGGCGCTGGGTGAATTCATCGAACGGCTGAACTGCAACTTCTTTTATAACGATCAGTTTTTCGGCGAACAAATTGCCAACAGCGAATTCGTGCATTACCCGAACGAGCGCTGGTTCCAGCCAGGGCCAAACGATGCATTGCCCGACGGCATTCTCGACGACCATTGTTTGTCGATTTACGACCCGGACGGCGAACTGCGCGGCTCGAATTTATTCGACACCAATTCCGGCCGCACCGATCGCGGTATTTGTTCACTGCCGTTCGTGCGCCAGTCCGATAGCGAAGTGGTGTATTTTCCGTCGAACCTGATCGAAAACCTCTTCCTCAGTAACGGCATGAGCGCAGGCAATACGCTTAAAGAAGCGCAGGTTCAATGCCTGTCGGAAATTTTCGAACGCGCAGTAAAACGCGACATCATCGAACAGGAAATTGTACTGCCGGACGTGCCCAAAGCCGTGTTGGCAAAATACCCGCACATTGTCGCTGGCATCGAAGGCTTGGAGGAGCAAGGCTTTCCGGTCCTGGTCAAAGACGCCTCACTCGGCGGCCAGTTCCCGGTGATGTGCGTCACCTTAATGAACCCGCGCACCGGCGGTGTGTTTGCCTCGTTTGGCGCGCATCCGAGCTTTGAAGTCGCGCTCGAACGCAGCCTGACCGAGTTGTTGCAAGGCCGCAGTTTCGAAGGACTGAACGACGTACCGCCGCCGACGTTCAACAGCCTGGCGGTGCAAGAACCCAACAACTTTGTTGAGCATTTTATCGACTCGACTGGCGTCATTTCCTGGCGCTTTTTCAGCGATAAAGCCGATTACGAATTCAGCGAGTGGGATTTTTCGGGTAGTAACTCAGAAGAAGCTGACGCCCTGTTTGGCATTCTCGAAGAGCTGGGCCTGGAAGCCTATGTCGCCAGTTACGATGCCCTGGGCGCGCCGGCCTGCCGCATTCTGGTACCGGGTTATTCCGAGGTGTACCCGGTTGAAGATCTGATTGAAGACAACACCAACGTTGCGCTGGATTACCGCGCCGACATCCTTAACCTGCATCGCCTCAGCGACAAAGAACTGGAAAATTTATTCGAGCGTCTGGAAGCCAGTCAGCTTGATGACTACATGACAATCATCACGCTGATCGGTATCGAATTCGACGAAAACACCGCCTGGGGCCAACTGACGATTCTGGAACTCAAACTGCTGATTTGTCTGGCGCTGCAATGGCACGAAGAAGCGCTCGAGCGGGTTGAAGCCTTCCTGCAATTCAACGACAACACCGTCGAACGCGGGCTGTTTTATCGGGCCATCAATGCCGTGCTGGAAATTGCCCTCGACGACGAACTCGAATTTGGCGACTTCGAACCCAACCTGCGCCGAATGTTTGGCGAACCGACCATGGATGCCGTCATCGGCTCAGTAAATGGCAGTGTGCGCTTCCACGGCCTGACGCCCACCAATATGCAGTTGGAAGGCCTCGAAAAACACCTGCGTCTGATCGAGAGTTACCAGAAACTGCACGCAGCGCGGGCAGCCCAAGCCGGCCTCTGAAGACCGGCAAAATCGGGCGGACGCCAGTTGGCTGGCTGGGGTATGCTGACGCCATGCCTAACGACCGAAGTGCATCCAGAAAGATCGGCTTGGAATATCTGAACGTTGGAACTTTTATCGGTCGTTTCAGTCAGACGTCAGCCGAAAACTCAATGACAACAAACGGAGACACACCATGGCCGAAATTCAGATCAGCCTGAACCGCAAAGGCAACACCGCCAGCGAAGCTCACATCCGCAACCACACCGTAGTGATGGACCGCCCGGCCGAAAAAGGCGGCGAAGACCAAGGCCCTATGGGTGGCGAAACCCTGCTGGCCGCACTGGGTGGCTGCTTTATGTCGAACCTCGTAGCCGCCGCAGCCGCGCGCGACATCGACCTGGGTGACATCGACGTCGCCATCACCGGTCACCTGGACGGCACCCCGCCGGTATTCAACACCATCGACATGGCTGTCACCGGCCCCGCCGGTATCGACGACCTGGAAAAGCTGGTCACCATCGCCGAACGCGGCTGCATCGCCTCGAATACGTTAAAACAGGGTTTGAACGTGCGAGTGACCACTCACACGCGTTGAGTGCAGGGCCCAAGAAGCAGGGCCTAGCCCCACAAGGGTCGCCGTCATCCCGGCCCGCGCAAAGCGCGGAGCCGGGAACTCCCCAAACCGCCATCCCCAAACCTAGACTTACCAACCCGCCACGTTATAATGCCGCCCTTCAAATTCAGACCAGCGTTCGCTGGCTGACCTCAAAGGGCCCATAGCTCAGTTGGTTAGAGCAGTCGACTCATAATCGATTGGTCGCTGGTTCAAGTCCAGCTGGGCCCACCATGAAAGGCCCATTCTAGAGAGGTCTTAAATTTTGGCTGAGATTCTCTAAGTGTACTGTGCTACCAATGTGCTACTGAAGGATTGGAATGTTTACAAGCTTGATGAGCTCGGTTGAGCTGGAAATGCTGTCTTTGCATTGCCAATTATGAGTATTAGTGCTGTGCTGCTTCGTGTGTAACCTTGTCGTTCTAAAGGTACCTGCAGGAATCAGAGTAACCCGGTGGGCTAGTCTAATTACTAAAGAACTCAAAGGGATTCTTACCTATTATCTAGGTTAGTGTTTCAGTGCATCACAAGGCGCTAGTTCAGCCATGAGATGCTGGCAGACGCAGCACAGCATATGCACAGTAGTTTATTAGTAGCTTTTGATCAACGCAGGTGCTCGCATTTCCTTCTTTGTAAGATTGAAGAACACTTGTTTTTCATTATTCCAGCTAAAGAACCAATGCTTCTTTTCTAAGAAACGTCTGATTTGAGCCGCAATGATTGGTTTTTCCTCGGAAGTTATGTCACGTGACATGTGCTTTATTTTCATTTGATCCATTAGAGTAGATTTCATCGACCCTGATAAGTATGGGCATGAAAAGCTATCTACGAAAAACAAAAACAGCTCTGTATTGTCTAGAGGTTTTGTTTCTTTATTAAACCTATCTATTATTTTTGATTCGATTGTGCTTTTTATCGTCGATTTGTCTTCCTCAATGTAGTGTATCGTCGTAAAAGCAGTGAAGTAGTCTATGTCGCCAGGGCTACCTTCAACTAGGCTAGGGATCAGAGTGTACAAAACCTCATCTTTGAATTTGTATTTTCTGCCAAGTTCTTTATGAAGAATTAATAAGTTCAACAACTCTTGCGGAATTGTTTTGTTATTGAACTGAGAATTTCTTAGTGATAGCAAAATTTCATCGGATAATGTCTTCTTTATTCCTTCATTAAAATTTTCTGGCATTTTTTCTGCTATAGACATAATGACGATTGATATTTGGCAAACTAGATAACTTGGTCGATATCTCATGTCCATCGAAAAGCAATAGAATGCTATTGTCACTAATGATTTTATGTATGTGAAGATTTTTTTGTCATCAGCGTTCGCTTTGTCACTTGCTAATTTCTCGTTTAAATCTACAAGGTTGTTTCTAAGGACAGACAAAAATATATTCGTAATAGATTCATAGGTGACGCTGTTAGATTTGGCGATTGCTTTGTACTTTGATATATAGCTGAGATCAAGTTTGATAAGTTTTTTGTTTTCTTTGACTAAACTATCGATTGCATTTAATTCGTCGCTTTTTGACGGTGAAATTATGTAGTTTTCAAATAGCTCTATCGCAAGTAGCTTTGCTTCCAGCTTTGCTATTGATTCGTTCGTTATAAATGGCCTCTTTATCAGGTCAATCTTTGCTTCATTTATATGTAGGTTGAATTTCTCTAATTCTTCTCGATAGGCCTCCATAATTTTGTAAGCATCGGTCTCTGAGTGACAGAAAACAAAATAATCGTCAACATACCGCCGAATTTTAAAGCTTTTAATGCCCGATTTTTTTAATTGCTTTTTCCCGTTTTCATCCACTCTTTGGAGTATGATTTCAGAAAATATTCTAGAAAACTCTGGCCCTACAATAATCCCATTTGTTTCACCGTGATTACCCATTTGCATGAGGCGATCAAACTTACCCTCGAATGAAGTGCTTGTTATTGCAGAGCGATGAGCTTTGGCGAATTTTTTTTCTTTAACTGCCCATGTTAATGAGTGTGTGTAGATGCTTTGGAAGCATTTAAAAATATCGAATTTTAAAAAGTATGGGTATTGTCGTTCCAGGCGTTGAAACTGATATGACTCATAAAACATGTACAGTAATGGAAAGTCGCTGTACTGGAAATACGAAGAAGCGTGTTGGCTTTCTTTGCTTTGTGCGTGTTCTTTAGTTTCTACAAGGTCATCTCTTAGGATTTTTTTGTACTTAAGTGTCGAGTTTTTTTCGGAAAAATGGGATGCTACTTTTGTCGGCGCTCTTAGTGATGCAGCACTTCTGCTGCATAGTGAGGTGATTATAGAATCATAGGACTCATAAAAATCAATAAATTGGTATTGAATTGAAGGGTGAGGAATACTGATCGTCCTGCTAGAGTCTATGTTTTTTTTGATTTTATAATTATATGGTTGAGTTTCATGTTTGGATTTTACAATGGAGCTAAAGCAGCTATGTTGCTTGTTCAATTTTCCATTTTTTACTAATAAATAAAAATTATCATTTGAAAATAATATTGGAACTTCGTAGGGGAGCGTTTCCGTTAAAAGAATCCTATTTGTATCGCTGCGCCTTACTTTTTTTATTTTACTCATTTATCCAGCACGCCTTTATTTCTGCGACTTCTTTATAGTTGAAATTGTGACAGACTCTGTTTTTAAAGCCCTTCTGAAAAGAGTGTCTTAACAATTTTCTTCGAATGGGATTATTTAATAACGAGTTTATTTTCTCCCCCAATGCGCCTTTTTTTGAGAGAGTGATACGCTTAAGGTAGTCATCAAGTTCAATTAGGGATTCGCAGTTTTCTGGGATTTCTGAAAAATTATAGAAGATGCCGCCTTTTAGTGAATCCCCGCTTACTTTTGATCTGCTATCTAATTTGAAGTTCCCGGTGAGAAATTTAATCCTTTTCTCTAATAGATTATAGTTTTTTGATTTGGTGAATGAAATAAATGCCAGCGTGATTCGTGTTTTTATTTTTTTGATCTTTTTTTCTGCGATAGTTACATTTACATTTCGCCCTTCATTCTTGAATTGATACCCTAAGAACTCCACTATAAAAGGTTCAATGCCGACTTTGTTATTCAGCTGTTTTGTTTTGAACTCGTTTATTTTTAGTTCAATACCTTTTATGAACTCAATTATTTTTTCCTTGTGATCCATCTCAGATGGAGTGCAGAGTACTATTATATCATCAACATACCTGGCCGAGTAATACACTCCGCTGAGCTCTCTGATAAACTTGTCTAGATCTTTTAGGTAGTATTCTGATAATGTTGAACTGATCGAAAGTCCTCTTGGAAGTCCGTTTGCTTTTTTGAATTGTTCGGTATTGAAAAGAAGTTCGATAATTTCTTTTGTTTTATAAGATAAAATTGGGTCGTCCCAGCACGCTTTAAGTAATTTCTCTACCGGAATGGTTTCATAGAATGATTTAATGTCTATTTTTATCAGTTTAAAAGGGGTGTTTTCCTGGAGAAGGATTTTTAGTTGTTTAACGAGTGTTTGTCGGTCGCTTTGCTTTACTGAAAATATTTTTTTTAAGTGGTGATTTGCAATTTTTACTGCAAAGTAATCTTCAGCTTTTACTGGCTTATAAACTACCTTGCCGTTTCTTGAGAACGACTTGAAATTTGAAAACTTGAATTCGTTGCTATTGATATTGTTTGCGATGCCTTCTAATGAATCTAGCTGTTCATCTAGGCTCCACCCTAATTTGAAATTATATATGTCCGCAGCAGAACAGTGGCTACGTAGAGAGCTCTTTGAAATGGTTTGATCTAACATCAGGTTTACCCATTTCTTTATGAAATGTGATTTTAGTGTAGCTCTTATACTAGGTCGCCGTACAGTTATTGCCAGTACTCCGAGGCACTCCTCCCGCTGGCGAAAGCGACCACTCTTGAAACCGCGTCTGTATGACCGCCGTATGTTCAACAGACAGTATGCCCAGCAATCGTTTCATTTCCTCACCAAACGAAGACAGCTTGTCTTTCACGATATGAAAAGCCCGAAAAGCTAGGCTTTCTCTGCGAATGAATAATCCACCTATTGCCTTCTTCGCTAGTACTGTGGTGCCTTTTTTATTATTAATAAACTCGCAACAAGTGGTTGTGAGTAATTCGGTATAGACCAACCCATAACTAATACCCCTAACCCCTTAAGATAGCCCCCCACAAAAATAATCTCTATGATGCGCTCCAGGTAGGGAATCCCCTCTTTTAAAACCGTGCTAAGGAAAAGAACCAATGACCCAAATTCAAAAATACCCGCTTGCCTGGCGATTGTTGCACTGGCTTATGGCGCTGATGATTTTCGCATTAATACCCATTGGCATAACGATGGCCGAACGTGCCGAGCATGGAATTTGGGGGGCGCTGACTAACACCTTGTACAACTGGCACAAGTTGATCGGCTTTACGGTTCTGTTGCTGATGGTTGTGCGGGTGGTGATGAAGGTTTGGCTGAAGGGGCCGGCGTATCCGGATACGTTGCCGCGTCACCTGCAATTGGCCGCTCACAGTTTGCATCACTTGCTCTATGTCATGCTGGTGTTGACGCCCTTGCTTGGCTGGGCGGGTGTTACGGCGTATCCGGCACTGGTTACTGTGGCGGGTTATTACCTGCCGGCCATGCCGTTTGTGCCTGTGGACGAAGCTTTGGCGAATCGTTTGTTTGCGATTCACGGTGCCTTTGCAATTACCTTGGGTGTGTTGATCGTCGGCCATATTGGGGCGGCGTTGAAACACCTGATCGATAAAGACGGCTTGTTCCGGCGGATGCTGTAACAGCCGTCTGGTTCTTTATCGGGCATTACTTCTCGAGCGTTGCTTTATCGAGAATTGATAGTCACCGAATAAGTGTCTAGAAACGCCTGTCGGCGTTGCATGATCTCAGGTGGGGCTGCCTCTTCGGGGATACCCAGCAAGCCCCACTTTGCCAGCCATTGGCCGGCTGTTTTGCTGCCCGTCAGGGCGCAAAGCGGTACGGCCAATATCAGCCCGATGACAGTGGGCAGCATCCAATACAACAGTGAAGACGATTGCCACAGCAGCAGTCCGAGCACCAGCATGCCGAGAATGGTCTGCACGCCATGCCTGGCAATTAATGGCCGCCAGATCACCCCACGCCCCTGCCGCCGTTGGGCGGACCAGCCTGAGTCTTGCCCGCGGGCGATTTCCCAGAGGTGGCGGCTGTGCACCAGCATGAAAATGGGGGCGTGCAGTACCGAGAACAGCAGTTCCAGCAGAGCGCTGACGAAAAACCTCAGTCGACCAATCCCGCCGCGCCGCGCTTTGCTCAGTAGACCACCCAGCAGACCCAACAGTTTGGGCAGCAGTAACAGCGCCATGGTGCACACGAACAGCCCGACCATACGGTCTGAATCGAACCGGGGCAGCGCGCCACCGGCAATGCCCTGGCTTTCTTGCAGCGCAAAGAGCGTGCTCAGCACCAGGCCAACTGACACCATGGCGAGCCACAGCAGGGACGTCAGGTAATTCATCACACCCATAATCATGTGCGCCCGGCTTGGCCAGCGCAGGCCGCGAGTGCGTAGCACGGCCAGGTGTTGAACGTTGCCTTGCGCCCAGCGCCGGTCGCGAATGGCGGCGTCGCGCAGGGTGGGCGGGCATTCCTCCCAGGAACCGTCCAGGTCGGGCAGCATCCGTACCGACCAGCCGGCGCGCCGAATTAATGCGGCTTCGACAAAGTCGTGTGAGCGGATTTCGCCGCCGAAGGGGCGTGGGCCGGGCAGTTCGGGCAAGCCAGCGGCCGCTGCGAAAGCGCGAATGCGGATGATGGCGTTGTGCCCCCAGTAATTGCCGCTGTCGCCTTGCCAGGCGCACAGACCTCTGGCGAACACCAGGCCGTAGGCCAAGCTGGAAAATTGTTGCAGCCGGGCAAACAGCGTTTCGCCAGCGTATTGGCGGGGCAGGGTTTGCAGAATGCCGGTGTTGGGGTCGGCGTCCATTTCGCGCACCAGGGTGGCGAGGGTGCTGCCGGCGATCAGGCTGTCGGCATCGAGCACCACCATGTAGTCGTAACTGCGGCCCCAGCGGTTGATGAAGTCGCGAATGTTGCCGGTTTTGCGTTCGGTGTTCTCGGTGCGGCGACGGTACCAGACTGGAAGACGATCGCCCATACGATCACGCAGGCACTGCACGGCGGCGGTTTCGGCGCTGATGACGTCGGGCTTGTTGCTGTCCGAGAGAATGAAAATCTCGAAATGCCGGTGCAGGTCCAGGCGGGCCAGGTCTTCGCCCATGGCGGCGAGGGCTGCGCAAGCGCTGGCGGCGTCTTCGTTGTAAATGGGCATCAGCAGCACGGTTTTGCCGCGCAGGGCAGCATTGGGTTGGGCCTGCCGTGAACTGGGCCGAGCGCGGTAGAACAAGAGCGAGGCCAGGGCGGACGTCGCCGTCAGCGAAATCCAGCCGAAGGTCAGGGTGAACAGGCCCAGCAGCAGCCATAGCAATGCCGTTACCCAGAGGTCGCTGGGGCCGGTTGTCGTCATGGCGTCGCTGAGCGGCAGCGTTAGGTACATCTGCCAGCTGGCGGCGACGGTCAGCGCTAGGCTGCCGCCGAAGGTAAAGTAACGCGCCAGCCAGGTGGTCAACGTTTTGCGGGCGGCAAATTTGTTCGGGCGTTGTGACAGTTGCTGAGTGGGCATAGCCAGGGGCGATGCCGGTGGTGTGAGTGTTGTTGTCATCGCGTCCACCGATACAGCCAGGTTTCACCCCAGGGTTGGCCGTTCACTTCCAGCGCGACTCGCAGCTCGGCCAAATCGGCTTCGCCCGGGTTGAGTTTTACGTAAGCTTGGTAGTGGCCGGTGGCCTCGACCAAGGTGCCGCTGACATCGGTGATTGTGCCGGCACTGGTGCTGGCATTTATACGTAAGGCGTCAGTCGATGTCGGCAGTGCCGATCCGTCGCTGTAATCAATCACATAAATGCGGTCGTTGCCGCCCAGTGCGCGGCCGGAGGCGGTGTTGGTGATGCGTCCTTGTTCCGGTGCGTAGGCCGAGGCGGCGCCCCAATGCAGGCGGTATTGGTAGCGGTAGGTCTGGCCGACTTTCAGGCCGCCAGACGGTTGCCAGTAGGCGACAATGTTGTCCTGGTATTCACCGTCAGTCGGGATTTCCAACAGTTCGACGTGGCCTGTTCCCCATTCACCCAGCGGTTCGACCCAGAGCGACGGCCGTTTGTCGTAACGGGCTTCGTTGTCGTTGAATTGCTCGAAGGCGTCTCGGCGCTGCATCAGACCAAAACCGGCCGGCATGGCTGAGTCGGCGGTTTCAAAGGACGAGGCTTGCCAGTGGGCCGGGTTGGCCAGGGGGCGCCAGATGTGTTCGCCGTTGGCTTGCTGAATTTGCAGGCCGTTGGAATCGTGCACGGCGTTGCGGAAATCGTCGAACCGGGCGCGGTTGGTGGTGTCGAACATAAACATGGAGGTCAGCGGTGCAACACCAATGCGCGGTGTGTCGACGCGCGGGTAGAGGCTGGCGTCGACGTCCATCACGGTCTCAATGCCGGGTGTCACGGTAAAGCGATAGGCGCCGGTGAGCGAGGGGCTGTCGAGCAGGGCGTAAATGATGACTGCGCTGTCGTCGCTGGCCGGCTGTTCGATCCAGAAATCGGAAAAGTACGGGAATTCTTCGTCGCCATCGCCGACGGTGTTTACCGCCAGGCCGCGCGCTGATAGTCCGTAGAACTGGTTTTTAGCGACCGCCCGAAAATAGCTGGCGCCCAGGAACACTAAAAATTCGTCGTAGTATTCAGCGGTGTTGATGGGGTGGTGAACCCGAAAGCCAGCATAGCCGTCGGCGCTCAGGCTGTTCACATCAATAGAGCTGTCGTCGTAGTTGAATACGTCAGTGTCGAAGTCCAGACGACGAGCCACGCCGTTTTCCACCAGGTGGATGCCAACGGGCGTGGTGTGCAGAAACCCTGGGTGAAACAGTTGCAACTGAAACGGTCTGGATTCGTCGCCCCAGACGGCGTGGTTCGGATCAAACCGGATGCTCCGGTATTGGTCGTAGCTTAATGCGCGCAGTGCGCTGTCGTCGGCCAGGGTGTCGGGTGCGAAAGGTTTGCTCGCCAATTCGCGGGCCTGGTCCTCAAGCCAATGCTGGCTGAACGACGAGGTGTCGGGCTCAAACGCCAGTGGCGCAATGAGCGACCGGCTGACCAGCAGGCCGGCCACTAATAGCAACAGCAAGACTGCTACAGCCACAGCCCAATAAACGGGCCGGGTACTTCTAGGTAACATGATGTTTTCCCTTTCCATCAAGTGCGGGTCGAGTGTGATGCGTGCGTATTTTACAGGGTAAGAGGTTGTTCAGAGGCTCCCGACCACGATCACTGGTCCCTTCCAGTGCTCGGGTCGTATACTCCGGCCCCATCTTTTTTCGGGGTCAGCATTATGATCATTTATCGCCTGCTTCGCATTAACCGGATGGCTTATGCCGGGTCTAACTGAGCGTTTTGTCACAGTCTTTAGCGCCCGGGTGCCATCGCCATTGCACCGCGAATGGGTGCGTATCGCTTTTCTGGGTGCCGGTGGGTTGCTGGTCGGTGCTCTGGTTTTGTGGGTGATTGAACAGCCGGTTACAGCGGCGGGCTGGTTAGTTGGCAGTCTGGCTGGCTGGGCCTTTGTGTTGTGGCAGTGCCACAGCCGGTTGCATATGAATGTGAGTACCTTTGATGACCGCCCGTTTACCCGCCTGGGCACCGCCAACCGCATTACGCTATTGCGCGGTTGGTTGATTGGCGCGACGGCTGGGTTTCTGGCAATCACCCTGCTCGAATTTCATACCGGCTTGCTGTACGTGCCAGCCGTACTTTACACCCTGGCCGCTGCCTTGGATTGGCTCGACGGCCATGTCGCCCGCCGCCAGCAGCAGACGACGCGGCTGGGTGCCGAACTCGATACCGCTCTGGATGCCTTCGGCTTGCTCATTGCGCCACTGGTTGCCGTTTTTACCGGCAAACTCCCGGCGGTTTATTTGCTGGTCAGCGTGGCCTATTACCTGTTTCGGTGGGGCATTCGCTGGCGACAGCGGCGCGGCCGGCCGGTGTATGGGTTGCCGCCCAGTCAGCTACGTCGATACCTGGCCGGGGCGCAAATGGTGCTGGTCGCGGTTGCCTTGTGGCCACCTCTGCCCGGTTCGGTTGCCCAGTGGTTTAGCATTGCGCTGATGATTCCGCTGTTGCTGGGCTTCTGCCGCGACTGGCTTCATGTCAGCGGCTGGATTGGTGCTCGCCGGGAGTCGGCTGTATGACGCAACGCCGACGCTTAAATCGATGGGGCCTCACCACCCTGGTGCTCTGGCTGTTGGCGCTTGCCCTGGCCGGTTGGACGCTCAAGCAACTGCCGCTGCACAGCATGGCTGCTCAGCTTGAACAGCTCAGTTGGCACAATTGGCTGCTGTGGACGCTGGTCAACGGCGGGATTCTTTACATCGCCGGTAAGCGCTGGCAACTGCTGGGGCAGGCGTTGCAGACGCCGTTGTCGTTGATCAGTCTGTTTCGGATGCGCCAGGCGGGCAGTGCGGTCAGTTTTCTGACTCCCGGACCCCATTTTGGTGGCGAGCCGCTGCAACTGCTCTGGTTGCACCGGGTGTTTGCTCAGCCGTTGCACCGCGCCGTGGCGATGCTGGGGCTGGATCGTTTTGTCGAAACTGCGACCAATATCGCCGTTTTGCTCGCAGGCGTACTGATGCTGCTGGGCACGACCATGGTGCCGCTGGATGAAGGGCTTCAGGTCTCGGCTATTTTGGCTGGGGTCTTGATTGCGCTGGTCGCGGTGGCGGCTTTGGTGGTGTACCACCCGTTGTGGCTGGCGAATCGGTTTCGCCCCTTGGTGCAACGTTGGCGCCCGAGCTCGGCTGAACCGGATGCCAATCAGCAAAGCGGCTGGCAGGCGCTGGTGCGGTTGATGCAAAACGCGCTGGCAATGCAGCGAGGTCGACTGGCGGTTGCCTTGCTGTTGGCGTTGCTGGGTTGGGTGGCGTTGCTGCTGGAGTTGTGGCTGTTGTTGCGCTTTCTCGGTGTCTCGCCATCGTTGACCGATCTGCTGACCATCATGGTGGGCATGCGGCTGGCTATGTTGCTGCCGGTGCCGGGGGGCATTGGCACCATTGAAGCTTCGTTATTGTGGTCGTTCCAGTTGCTGGGGTTGCCGGTCAGTGCGGCCCTGGGGCTGATTGCACTGACCCGGCTGCGCGATGCGCTGGTGTTGCTGGTCGGTTTGGGGTGTTTGTACAGCTTTCATCGCCCCCGGCTGGCTGGCAAAGCCGTATCAGCCGAATGAGTGCCGGTAGGCCGCCCAGCAGGTGTCGTTTTCCCAGAGTTTGACGGTAAGTGCACCTGTACCGGGCGGAGTTATGCCGGCCAACAACTGTTCACTGAGAATGCGGCTGAAATGCTCAATGCTCGGGTTCAGGCCAGCGAATTCCGGTTTGTCATTGAGCATGCTGTCGCGGTAATAACCCACCACCTGGTTCAGCGCGGCTTCGATTTCGACGATGTCGACCAGATAGCCATGCTCGTTCAGGGCGTCACTTTCGATCCGCACTTCGAGCACGTAGTGGTGGGCGTGGGGGTTGTTCTCAGCGCCCCAGTCCCCGCCAATCAGATAATGGTTGGCGATAAAATCCTGGGTAACGGCGACGGTATACATAGATATCCTTTTCGGTCAGTAAGCGGAGTAATCAAACAGCGGTTGTACGATGCCGGCCTGGGCGTCGTGCAATTGCTGATAAAGGGTACCGGCTTCGCGCAATGGAAGGCGGTGGGTGATCAGTTGGGTTGGGCTGAGGCGGCGAATCATTTCCCAGGCAACGTCGAAGCGGCGCTCTTTGCTCCAGCGGCCGCTCAGGGTCGGTGCCAGAGTGCTGACCTGGCTGGTGATCAATTGCAGCCGGTTACGATGCGCCTCGCCGCCTAAATCAACCGATACCGGCTTGTTGCCGTACCAACTGCCAATCACGATGCGGCTGGCATATCCACTCAGGCCAATGGCCAGATTCAGCGCGTCGGTGTGCCCGCTGATCTCGTAGATCAAATCGGCATCGGCCAGGTCGGGTTGCTGATTTGGGATGGCTTCTGCCGGGCTGAAAACAGCCTGTACACCCAGTTGGCGAGCCAACGCTTGACGATCGGCCTGACCTTCAACGGCCTGCAACGACGCCAACGGATATTGCGACAGCACACCCGACAACAGCAAACCGACCACACCCTGGCCGAGCACCACGACCCGCTCGCCGAGCATCGGCTGGCCATCCTGCACCAGGTTAACCGCCGTTTCCATGTTGGGTAGAAAAACGGCGGCTTCGGCGGAAATGTCGTTGGGTACGGTAATGAGCTGGTCTGGTCGGGCGTTGAAATGGCTGGCGTGCGGCTGGAAGGAAAACACCGTTTTCCCGAGCCAGGCCGGATCAACATCTGCGCCGGTTTGATGCACTTCACCGACACAGGCGTAGCCGTATTGCACCGGGTATTGGGAAGCGCCTTGCAGCGATTCGAGCGAGCTGTCGAGTGCCATCGAGCCAGGCAATTGCCCTCGGTAGAGCAGCAATTCAGTGCCGGGGCTGACGGCCGAATAAAGGCTGCGTACCTGAACTTCATTCGCCGCCGGTGGCGGCAGCGGTACGTTGCGCACTTCAACCTGAAATGGCGCGGTAAACCAGAGCTGAGCGGCGGTTGCGGTGTCAGTCATGATTCGAGCGCCTGATAGCCTAGCCGACCCCAGACAATCAATTCGTTGCCCAGTTGCTGGCTGTGCAGGTCGTCGATGTGAGGGAAGGGCAGGCTGTTGGCAGCACTCAGTTCGCCCACGGCTTTGTATCCGCCGACAAAGACCGGGGCAACCGTCAGGATGACGGCGTCGGCCAGTGCAGCTCGCAGAAAAGCGGTAATCACCGAGGCGCCGCCTTCAACCATTAAGCTGCGAATGCCGCGTTCGTATAAGGCGGCCATGGCGGCATGCAGGTTAACCTGGCCGTCGGCGTCGCCGGGCACCACGATCAGTTCGCAGTCATCGCGATCAGTCGCGCCTTCTGTGGTCAGCACCCAGCAACCGCGCTCGGCGCTCTGGCACAACTGGCTGCTGGGTGGCAGGCGCAACTGGCTGTCGAGAACGATGGGTTGCGGGTCTTTGCCGGTCCATTTGCGTACGTTGAGGCGCGGGTTGTCGGCCAGTACGGTGCCAATGCCAACCAGAATGCCATCGTGCAGGCTGCGCAACTGGTGCGTCATCTGCATGCTGGCATCGCTGCTCAGTGCCAGGGTTTCACCGGGCGCGGTGGTGATGCTGCCATCCCAGCTTTGGGCGTAGCTGAGCGTGACATGAGGTCGACCCGGCGCTGAATCCTGAGCGGCTTTTTGCTCGGCCAGCAGCCAGCGTTCGATGTCCTGATTCAGCGTCATGAGCTGACAGTTTTGACGATGGGTTCGATGGGCAACAGATGATCCATACGCTGCACCTTGGTGAGCAAGTAGCCGGCGTTATCGGTGTTGGCCGGTACGGCCAGCGATACCCGTCCTGAAACGGTAATGCCTTTGGCTTCCAGCGCACTGATTTTGGCCGGGTTGTTGGTGATCAGCTCGATAGACTGCACACCCAGGTCTTCCAGTATCAGTGCGGCCAGTGAATAGTCGCGTTCGTCGGCTTCGTGGCCGAGCATCAAATTGGCGTCGACGGTGTCGTAGCCCTGATCTTGCAGATTATAGGCGCGCAACTTGTCGAGCAGACCGATGCCGCGGCCTTCCTGGCGCAAATATAAAATGACGCCGACACCAGCCTTCGCGACCATCGCCATCGCGCGGTCGAGTTGCTCGCCGCAATCGCAGCGGCGCGAGCCGAGCACATCGCCGGTAAAACATTCGGAATGAACCCGAGCCAGAACCGAACCGGCTTGGGCAATGTCGCCCATAAAAAACGCCAGGTGTTCTTTGTTGTCGAGCGTATTGGTGTAGTAGCACAACTGGAAATCACCGTGTTCGGTGGGGATGCGTGTGCTGGTCATGCGGGTCACTGCAGGTATAGACATGAGGTACTCTTAATGTTGGTATAACGATCCTTGTATGTCTGGGCGCCTTGCTGTTCATGCCCGGACAATACTCATTAAGCTACGACCCTCCCTTGTTTGGAACGGATCACAACTCTTTTGAACTTCTCCACCGTGTTTTTTGTTTTCCCCGGCGACCTGGCGACGCCGACGGGCGGCTATCGCTACGATCGCCGGTTAATCCACGAGTTGCGGCAACTGGGCGTAGAAGTCAAAACTATTGCGCTTTCCAGCCAATTTCCCTTCCCGGATAAACAGGCGCTGGAAGACGCTCGCCAGAAGCTGGCGGCTCTGCCGGATGGTGCGGTGGTGATATTCGATGGGCTCGCCTTCGGCACGCTGGATCAGCTGGCTGAAGCCGAAGCCCAGCGGCTTCGCATCATCGCTTTGTGTCATCATCCGCTGGCGCTGGAGTCGGGTTTAGACCCGGTTCAGCAGCAGAAATTTAAGACTTCAGAGCAACGCGCATTGTACACCGTTCGCTCAATTCTGGTCACCAGCGAGCACACCCGGCAAATCCTGATCGACCAGTTCGCCATGCCACCGGACAAGGTGGTGGTAGCCCAGCCCGGCACTGATCCGATGCCCTTTGCTCCTTGCATTGGGTCGCCTTTGCAGTTGCTAACCGTCGCTACCCTGACCCGGCGCAAAGCGCACGATGTGCTTATCGATGCCCTGGCGCCGCTGGCCGATTTGCCCTGGCAAGCCCGCTTTGTCGGTGGCAAGGATTTCGATCCCGACTGGGCCGACGCCTTGCAGCAGCAGATAAACCGACTGCAATTACAGAACCGCATTCAACTGGTGGGCGCGGTCGATGACCTGGAGCCCGAGTTCCACAATGCCGACCTGTTCGTGCTGCCTTCCCGGTACGAAGGCTACGGCATGGTCTTCGCCGAAGCGCTGGCGGCGGGCCTACCTGTTATCGCTGCCCGGGCCGGTGCGGTACCGGATGTCGTGCCTGAATCCGCCGGCCTGCTTGTACTACCAGACGACACAGCCGCGCTAACAGATGCGCTGCGTACCTTACTGACCGAAAAAGACTTGCGCCGCCAACTGCAAACCGGCGCTCGCAACGCCGCTGCCAACTTACCCACCTGGGCCGATACCGCCGCTCAGGTGGCTCGTCTTATCCAAGCCATACACCCATAAGGAAATACAGCAACGATGAGTGGATTCAGTATCGACTGGCTAAATCTGCGCGAAGCCGCAGACCGACGTGCCCGCGACAAAAGCCTGAAGGATCAGGCAATACAGTGGCTGGTAGCCGCTGAAAATCCGGTAGCGGTTGACCTGGGCGCCGGAACCGGGTCCACCTTGAGAGCGCTCACCTCGCCGGAACAGCAACCACTGACCTGGCGCCTGGTGGATAACGACACGACCTTGCTTGACGAAGCTCAACGCCGGCATGGCGAGACGCACCGAATAGAGTCGTGCAAAGCGGACCTGGCGGTACTGACATCACTGCCGCTCCAAGGCGCCCGTCTGGTAACAGCGTCGGCTTTGTTTGATCTGGTGTCCGAGAATTTTCTCGATTCGCTGGCAACGGCACTGCAAGCCCAAAGCCAGCAGCCAGTCGGACTTTATGCCGCCCTGAACTACGATGGCACCACGCACTGGACGCCCCAACATCCGTTGGATGACGTCGTATTGACGGCTTTTAATCAGGATCAGCGTACCGACAAAGGTTTTGGCCCGGCGCTGGGGCCTGATTCCGCTGCCGTCATGGAGCGCCTGTTCACTCAGGCCGGCTTCAGGGTGTATACCGCCAGCAGCCCCTGGGTGCTGGACGGTGCCGATCAAGCGATGGTGTCTGAACTGATCACCGGCATTGCAGCGGCGGTTGCCGAGAATCCGGATATTGAGGCCAGCGCGCTGGAAGACTGGGTTCAGTTTCGGCAAGCCAACGCTGCTACGGGTACATGCAGCGTTGGCCATACGGACGTTTTGGCGTTGCCGGTTTAATCCCCCAGGCGTCTGGCATACACATCGCCGCTGCCTTCGCGGGTTGCTTCCAATGTGCGTGCCATTTCAGCCGGGGTTAGCCAGCGCTCGAACTTCATTCGGTGGCTTTCCCCGGGTGCGAGGTTGTACTCGTAGTTCCCCAGTTCTTCCAACCGATCGATGCAGGCCAGCGCAGTGACAATGCTGGCCGGGATGTACTCGAACGACAGCGCCGTCAGCGGTCGTGACAACCCCTGTAACACCGCCAGTTCAAAGCCTTCGACATCGATTTTGCAAAACCGCGGCTCGCCGTGACGCTCGATCAGCGCATCAAGCGTGGTGACCGGAACCGTCACTTCGCGGTCCCAACGTACCGACTGAAACGACGCATCCTGTTTAACCTGGGAAATCCATTCCCGCGATAAGGTGGTGACCGTGGGCGTGCGCGTGCTGATAAATAAGGTGGCTTCGCCCGGTTCGGCGCCAACGGCTTCTTCGACCAGGGTAATCTTGGCATCGCGGCCGTAGCGTTGCCGCAGTGTTTGCATCAGCAATGGCTGAGGTTCCAGCGCCACAATCCGGGCATCCAGAGCGCGCCAGGCCATCAGCCGATTGCCGACGTGAGCGCCAATTTCGAAACACAAATCACCGGGGCGAATGAACTGGCCGTAGCAGCGACGCAGCCGCGACTGCCGCCCGGGAATGCCGTAATACATCAGCAGTGAACGCCACAGGCCAAGGCGCTCACGCCAGGTTGTGCGTGCCATCAGTTGAGCTCCCCCGTGTCTGAAAAAGAGTCGGAAAAGGAGTCGGAAAACGCCTCGACAAAGCGGTCGCGAACCTCATCCATCCGCCAGACAGGAGCGTTGGCCTCCAGCATCAGGCCGGGTTGCCAGTGCCAGCTTTCTATCGCCTCAATAACCGCCGGGTCGCGGGCAATCAGATGCACCGGTACGTCTCTGTTGTCGGGGTCGCCGGTGATCATCGGCGCGGCCTGGTGATCGCCCAGTATCAACACCACCAGATTTTCGTCGCCGTATTCCTGCAGGTAGGAAACCAGCGCTTCCAGCATGTATTCAATCGACTGGCGGTAATACTGGCGAATGGTTGTGACATCGCTCCAGACTTCTTCAGGAGTAGGCCCGGCCTGGGCCTGGTCGTTAAAGATTTTACCGTCGCCGACCTGATCCCAGGGCACCAGATGGGCGTTGGGTGTCCAGGGAGCGTGCGATGAAATCATCGCCACTTCGGCCATGACCGGCTGCCGGTTTTGCACGCTGCGCTCGCGCGCCTGCAAGGCTGACCAGACGTACTGATCGGGCATGGTCACCCAGTTGAAGGGCAGCCCCTCGTAGCCAAAATTATGCGCATTGTAGATTTGGTCGTAACCGTAATAGGTGCCTTCGGGCCAGGCCAGGCTGATTGCCGGCATCCCCGCCACGGTGCGCCAGCCGGCCCGATGAAACAGCCGGTTCAGCGTCACCCGCTCGCTGAGCATCAGGCTGTTGTAGCGGTTTTCGCTGTCGATCCAGGCGCCAGAGAGCAGTGTCCCGTGGGCCAGCCAACTCAGTCCACCCACCGTCGGTGAAGTCAGAAAGGCGCTGCGCATCTGCAAGCCCTCGGCTTCCAGCGTGTCCTCCGCCCAGTTTAATTTTTCAGTGATTGAGTCCTTAAAAGGATCTTGTTCCAACAGAACCCGCCCGTAGGACTCGGCGAAGACGACATAGACATCCTTACCTTCCAGCCGTGAAAACAAGCCGTCGGCAGGCAGCTCGGCGGCGGCATCATCACCGACCGTTGCCGCAAATTCCTGCATATCCTGAAGGCTGTGAAGGGTATCCCGCCCGTGGGCGACCAGTTGATCCCAGGCAAAGGTATCGGCCCGCGACCAGCCTGCGGCTTTCAGCCCGCCCCAGACCAGCAACAGCGCCAGCAGCGCGATGCCAGACAGGCGTGGCTCGATTTGCAGGGTACGTTGAATACGCCCGAGCATCATATACGCCAGCCAGCACACCAGGGCGACGACCAACACCAGCCCCAGCGCGACCAGCACCGAAGCCAGGCTGCCCAGTACCCCGCTCAGCAAGCGGCTGGCATCGGCCAGCAGGTGGCTGTCGAAAACCGGATTAAAGCGCCGGGCAAAGATCTCGTGAGTGACCAGATCCGCGCCGCGCAGTAGCAGGCCCAGGCCCAGCAACACCGCCAGCAAAGCATGAACGACCTTGCCGACAACGCCGGGAATCAGTAATAGAAAACCAATGACGAGCAATTCCAGCGGAAAAAAAACAAAGGCGGGCGGCGCAATCCAAACCAGCCGGTTGGGTAGTGACAGGGCGATAAAGAGCCCAACAAAGCACACAAAGGTAATAAGGTGCCGGACGACCTGACGATGAGGCATGTACTGATCTCATAACATTAAAAGGTGGTTGACGGGTATATACCGAAATGCCGCTCAGACTAACCCGGTGAATTGAGCGTCTGAAAACGACACCGGGCGAATTGCCCGGAACAGATGGCAATAGTGGCCCTCTGTTATTTCTGTTCGGGAATACCTCAGGCTAATCAGGCTGTGAACATGACAAAAGGGATAGAGACCTGCTGACCGGATTTACCTGTCTACCCCACAGCCTTACATATTGTCGGCGCTGACTCTTGGTCACCGCGTGCGCATGCTAACAACAATTTCATAAGGGGTGAATTCTGAAACTCAGCAAGAGAGTTTTCATTCATCAGTATTGAACGACCAGAATAGGGTGTTTCTTGGTCATTCGGACAGTTTATGGTCGCACTAGGTAAACAAGTGTCAGACCGTGCCGTTGTAGGCCAACTTTCTGCTAAGCCGAATTATTCGCTTATTTGAATTAGCCATCGTTTGCGCGACACAAAAACCATCGAACACCGAAATTATTTCAACGTTTATTAAATGGTCGGCTGAAACAATAACTTTAAATAAGAACGCAACATCATTAACTGATCGGGCAGTACCTTCGGCTCTTGAACCGCGCGTGACATTACGATGCCGCCTTCGATCACGGTCGATATCATGTCTGCCAGTACTTCCAAGTTAACGTCGTCCTTTGGTGGGTAACGCTCTGCTATCTCGAGCAACATGGTGTGGAAGCGTTTGCGCCAGGCAAGTATGGCTTGGCGGTTTAATTCGCGAGTGGGGCGGTCGTATAGTCGCTCGGCGTGGGACACTGTTGCCACTAAGCAACCGGGGTGTCCGTTGGGCAAGTCCGCCATCAGTTCGGCCAGCAATTTTATGCCGATCAGCATGGCATGGAGTGGGTCGTCGTGCAGGTCTTTGGCGCGGCCAAACACATCATCCAAAATGGCGTCTTCAGTGTCGATGTAACGCTGCAACAAAGCCCGCGCCAGTTCATTTTTGTCTTTGAAGTGATAGAAAAAACCACTTTTGGTGATCTGCGCTTCGGCAACTATTTCATCAATCGATGTACCGCCAAAGCCCTTTGCTAATACAGACTCTTGTGCGATGTCGAGAATCAGTTCCCGCTTGGATGTTTTAACCGTCATGTCGCCGTCCTTTCCCACTGACCTATCTGGCGAGCTGTATTTCACAGCCGGCCGGTTAATGCTTGTGCGGGTTTGTATCAGGTCTCGTCAATACTTCGATGTGAAGCAGATCACATCAATAAGTGTACCTTGAGTGCAGTGATTTGAATAATTGCCACAGTGGTATCGGTTATTAGTCTGTAACTCATTGATAAACAATAAAAATAATCTCCTATCTCAGTGCACTCTAAGTCGTCTGGAACGACATGTAGCCCCTCAGTAATCTGCACACCTTCGTTATTCAGCCGCTCAGCACCGGCTTCAATCGGTGGCTTGGGGCGGTATTGATTAGCAAAGACAGCCAAATTATTGAGGTCAGTCTTTATATGCGTCGTTCTGCTTTTCCCGGTTTTAAGCCGGGCCGTTACTTTCTAACTGAAGGCGGCATCGAAACCGAAATCATGTACAAGTGGGGTTTTGAAATGCCCGAGTTTGCCATGTTCCCGTTATTGGAAAAGGCCGACTCCCGCCAGGCAATTGCTGCAATGTATCGCCGCTATCTCGATGTTGTATCGAAATACGGACATAGCGCTTTGATTGGCGGCTTCGATTACCGTGCCAGTCCGGACTGGGGTGCCAAGTTGGGGTATTCGACCTCCGCACTGCGCGAAGCCAACCTGGGTGCGATTCAGTTCCTGCGTGACGTTTCTGCACCCTATCGATATGACATCCCCAAAATGCTTTACACCGGTTATGTCGGCCCGCGTGGCGATGCCTATGGCAACGGCCAGGGTATGTCCATCAACGAAGCTGAAGATTACCACTCGGTGCAATTACTCACGCTGAAAGAGGCGGGTGTCGATTTGGTTTGGGCGGTGACTTTTAACAACCCGGCTGAAGCGATTGGTGTGGTTAAGGCAGCCCGGTTGCTGCACATGCCTATCGCGGTTTCGTTCTCGTTAAATAGCCAACATTGTTTGAGCAGCGGCGTGAAGCTTGCTGACGCAGTCAAAATTGTAGACATCGCAACCGACAAATATCCGGAGTTTTTCTCGCTTAATTGCTCACATCCGTATGAGTTTGAACCGGCACTCAGTCACGAAGATTGGATGAAGCGCATCCGCTCCATCCGTCCGAATGCGGCCAAAATGGACAAAATTGCACTGTGCAAATTAGGGCGTCTGGAAGAGGGCGACCCGGTTGAGTTGGGAACGTTAATGGCCGATGTAGGGCGGCGTTATCCGCACATGGATATTTGGGGTGGTTGCTGTGGTACCGGTCATGTTCATCTGGAAGAGATAGCACGACATTTACCGTCAATGGTTACATGAGTGCATATCGCACTGGAGATGAATGAACAGTGCAAGAGAAGGTTATGAAATTTCTATTGTTCTTGATCGATTTTTTACCCTTGCTGATCTTTATTGCCTCCTGGTGTTTGACTGGATCAAAGCAAGAAAACCGCAATACGGATTTACAGAAAAAATTGTGAGCCTTAATTAACAGGAGCCATTTAAGGAAAGTTACTTTGCAAGGATGCAAATTTTTAACTTACGGAATTCTTAAGACTGAGCCAGATCGATTGGCTGGATGAATCATTGCAGTATTCATTGTCGAATAGGTGTTTTATGCCGTTTCACGAAAAATTAGGCCGCTGTCTTCCGGCTTTATTGATGACCGTTCTTTTGACGGCTTGTAATCCTGAATTGGAGGACGGCGATAGTACGCCCGGTGGCAGTACTCCTGGTGCCGCTATTCCTGATTGCGATGATCCTGATGGCAGTGTTCCTGGCGACACGGTTCCGGGTGACGGCGAGGAGGCATTGATCCAACTCAACGACACCGGTGTGAACCAATGCCAGGACCATAGAGTGCTATCAGATCACTCCGATAACTCCTACGTTTGTTTCACCGCCGGCGCGTCTGAAACAGAGGATGGGATCGACCATGAAGGTGATCTGGTCCCGGGTGGTCAGGATGCAACCATAGGTCGTGACAGCGCGGCGCTGAAAGGATCCTTAATCAAAGTAGGTCACGGCGATGCGGGGTTTGATTTCAGTAAAATCGGCCCCGATGGCAACGTACTGCCCCTGGCATCTGCCGATTGGGATTGTGTGCGCGATAACCACACCGGGCTGATGTGGGAAACCAAGACCGTGGTCGCGGGTGACATTCGCAGTCTGGGCAATACCTATTCATGGTACAGCAGTGATGCAACCACTAACGGCGGCTATGTGGGTACTGAAATCTTTGGTGCGTGCGTCGGTATTGCGGGTTGTGATACGGAAAAATACGTCAGTGCTATTAATGAGGCGGGTTTGTGTTCGTTTCATGACTGGCGTATGCCCAGTCGCGCGGAGTTGCTTGGCATTGTGAATTTCGGTGAAGTTGGACCGGCGATAGACGAGACTTTCTTCTCTCATAATGGAACCGGGATTTACTGGTCTGCTGATACACATGCGTCATCTATTGACAACGCCTGGTATCTGGAATTCAACCGCGGCTCAAGCTATGTGGCACCTAAATCTCAATATTACAAAATCCGTTTGGTGCGAACTGTTTTTTAAACAACGGAATGTGCGATGTATTTAAAGAACGAATTGTGAGGATCGGAAAATGCACCACCGGAAAAAGATATTACTGCCAGTGACGCTGATACTTTTGTTGGCCTGGGCGGATGCATCGGCCGTGTGTAACTCCAGTGTCGTCGCATCCAAACCAGAACACCTCTATATAGATAATAACGATGGTTCCGTTACCGACTCAGAAACGGGACTTGTCTGGGTTCGGTGTGTGCTTAGTGATGAAGATACACAGTTCGAATGTGATTTCTCTCCTAAGAGTTATACCTGGGGTGAGGCATTACAACGCGTTCAGCAGGCCAATCAGGACGCGTATTTGGGTGCGTCGGACTGGCGGCTGCCAAACATCAAAGAGCTGAATAGCCTGGTGCAATTGGAGTGCGATCGGGTGCCGTTCAATAGCAGCGTTTTTCAGTCTTTTGGCAATGTTTATTGGTCTTCAACACCGAGTTTTGAATCACTGGATGAAGCTTGGTCGATCCGGTCAGTGGGGGGTGGTATTCAAGCCTCGGAAAAAGTTTCAAGTGGGCTTGTCTTGATTGTTCGATAAACCGAATTTTGACAGCAAGGCCCGATTGTACACTGCGGGGCCGTTTATTTTTTGCCAGAAATTACCCTCCCAAAGGTAATGATCGAAGACAGGAGTTTTTTTGCCGATGGACCGGCATTTTTTTCACAGTATTTTCTGCTTTGGGGATGGGGTATCGAGAAGAGTTCCCGGTTTTTGCCGTATAAACGTTATAGTTTCATGAGGGTGATACACGATGAATCTTGGCTTTTCCCCAATGATGTCTTTGAATTTTACTCCTGTGTTGTTATCGACACAGATAAAACCGGGCAGTCCTTTTGCAACTGAGTTTGCTCAGGCTGCGGCCATAGTTCAAAAGGTGCCAACAACCCAGGTACCTCCGGTCGCCCCAATATCGTCAGTGTCGGCGGTAGAGCGAGGTGACGTGCCACAGAGTGCGGCGGAGAGGGCGGCATCGCAGGAGCACATGACCAAGCCGAACCTGGAGCGGGATCCGGTCGAGGAATTCAAGAAATACATGGCGTTGTCGCCCGCCGAGAAGATGCGTTTAGCCTTTCTCGATGAATCGGACATATCCACGGAACGCTATCAGTCACTGCCGCCGGAAGAGAAAACGAAAATCGATGAGGCCATTGCGCAGCGGCTACGCGATTCGAAACAGGATACAGGGCTTTCCAGTGTTCAGTCAGCGGCTGGTATTGCCCAATATCAAATGGAGATGCAGCGCGGCTCGATGGGGAGCAACAGCATTTCCAGTCAGATAGCCGTTTTTGTTTGACCGACCCGCCCCGAGGCGGTGCCTCTGACACCTGAATCTATTTAGTGTGACGCACGAAGCGCTGTTTAATTCGACCTTTATTTTTGGTTCCAGTGCTGTTGCCGGAAAGTTGCTTCCGGCACGACTTCGGGTCTTATGTCAGGAAAATACATCGGGGTTCACCAGATTATGTTTACCCACGTTCCGAATATCCCGCTCACCACACAGCGCCATGCTGATGTCCAATTCCTTATGCAGAATGTTCAGCACATCGGTCACGCCGCGCTCGCCCGCCGCACCCAGGCCGTACAAAAACGCCCGGCCGATGTAAGTGCTTTTCGCGCCGAGGGCGATGGCTTTGAGGATTTGCTGGCCGCTGCGGATGCCGCCGTCGAAGTGCACTTCGATGTCGTTGCCGACGGCGTCGAGAATCGCCGGTAAGGCTTCGATGCTTGACGGTGCGCCGTCCAGTTGGCGGCCGCCGTGGTTGGAGACGATGATCGCATCGGCTCCGGTTTTCACCGCTGACTTGGCGTCTTCCGGGTCCATGATGCCTTTCAGAATGACCGGCCCGCCCCAGCGTTCTTTGATCCAGGCAATGTCGTCCCAGGAGAGTTTCGGGTCGAACTGTTTCGCGGTCCATTCCGACAGCGATGACAGGTCCGCCACCCCGGATACATGCCCGACGATGTTGCCAAAGCCGTGGCGTTTGGTGCCCAGCATGCGCAAACCCCAGGCCGGTTTGCTCATTAATTGCAGCATCGAATTCAGCGTGAATTTCGGCGGTGCGGACAAGCCGTTGCGAAGGTCTTTGTGGCGTTGGCCGAGAATCTGGAGATCGAGCGTGATCACCAGCGCCGAACAGCCGGCGGCTTTGGCGCGGTCGATTAAGCGACCGATAAAGTCGCGGTCGCGCATCACGTACAACTGGAACCAGAAGGGTTTCGAGGTGTGCGCAGCGATGTCTTCGATCGAACAGATGCTCATCGTCGACAGCGTGAATGGCACACCAAATTGTTCGGCGGCGCGGGCGGCCTTGATTTCGCCATCGGCCCATTGCATGCCGGTGAGTCCGGTCGGTGCCAGTGCGACGGGCATGGCGACGGTCTGACCGATCATGGTGGTTTGGGTGGTGCGGTTGGTCATGTCGACGGCGACGCGCTGGCGGAATTTCAGGCGGTCGAAGTCGGCTTCGTTGGCGCGGTAAGTCGATTCGCTCCAGGAGCCGGAATCGGCGTAGTCGTAGAACATGCGCGGTACGCGGCGGCGGGCGAGTTGTTGGTAGTCGTGAATGGTGCAGGGCTTCATTGTTGTTATCTCCCAAAAAAAGACCGCCCGCAGGCGGCCAAGAATTGCGACGAAAAGTCGGATCAGATTCAGACGATGCCGGAACCGCTGCGGCTGGCATCAACCGGGCGTTGTTGCGCGCAGTTCTGGCGATAACCGCTGGCACGGTAAGTGGCAATGGGGTCGATGGCACCGCCGGCATTTTTGCGTGCCTGTTGCAGGATGGGATCGACGTCTAAATTAAATGCCGCTTTTAATGTGGCCTGTGCCATTAACGCATCGTTGGTGCGTTGGTATTCGGCCAGTGCATCGCGATCCACCAACAACGCTTTGACGAAAGCACGCTGCACTTCGCCGGCGCTGTAAATCAGGCTCTCAATCGGGTCGGTCACGTTGTGCGATTGGTCGAGCATGTAGAAGGGCGCGAAGGTTTTGTCATTGCGTTGCACATCGACCAGTTCGTTGAACACCAGGAACAATTGGTACGGGTCGATGGAGCCGGAATCCAGATCGTCATCGCCGTATTTGGAATCGTTGAAGTGGAAGCCGCCGAGTTTGCCGAACTGCGCCAGGCGCGCCACGATCATTTCGATATTCACATTCGGCGCGTGATGGCCGAGATCGACCAGGCACAAACAACGCTCGCCGGTTTCTTTCGCCGCCAGATAATTCGAGCCCCAATCCTGAATCACAGTGGAGTAAAACGCCGGCTCAAACATCTTGTGTTCGATCAACATATTCCAGTCGCCAGGCAGCGCGGAATAAATCGCTTTGGCGCTGTCGAGGTAGCGCGCAAAACTGTCGGAAAAATGTTGTTGGCCGGGGAAGTTGGAGCCGTCACCAATCCAAACCGTCAGTGCTTTCGAACCGAGTTGCTTGCCCAGTTCAATCACTTCGATGTTGTGTTCAATCGCTTGCTGGCGCGTGGCTTGATCGGTGTGACTCAGGCTGCCGTATTTGTACGAATGTTTTTGCTTTGCCTGGTCCTGGAAGGTGTTGGAGTTCATTGCATCGAACCCCAGCCCGCGTTCAATGGCGTAGTCGCGCAGTTCGCTGGCGTCGCTGGGTTTGTCCCACGGAATGTGCAGCGAGACGCGCGGTGTCAGCGTGCCCAGTTGCTGGATAACGGCGCAGTCGTCGAGCTTCTCGAAAATGTTGCGCGGCTCGCCAATGCCGGGAAAACGGGCAAAGCGTGTGCCGCCGGTGCCCACGCCCCAGGATGGCAGCGCGACTTCCAATTGCTGCGCTTGTTTTGTAATGGCCTGGATGTCGACGCCACGCCGGGCGAGTTTTTCGCCCAGTGACTGATAGTCGCTGCTTAACGCGGCCGCGCGTTGTTCGTTGTCGTTTTGAATGCGGTCAGCGGGAATCATTGTTGTTGTCATGCTGCTTACCTGTGTTTTTTCGGTGATTTAACGCGTGAACGACGGTGCGTGTCCGGCGTCCACGTTCAAAATATTGCCGGTCGATTTGGCCGACGCATCGCTGACGAAAAAGTAAATCGCCTCGGCGATGTCTTCCGGCAGCACGTTCAATTTCAACAGGCTGCGTTGGCGATAATGGTCTTCCAGTTCGTCGGTACTTAATGCATAAGCGCTGGCGCGTTCTTCTTTCCATTTGCCGGTCCAGATTTTGGAACCGCGCAGCACCGCATCCGGATTAACCACATTAGCGCGAATACCGAGCGGCGCGCCTTCCAATGCGACACTGCGCGCCAACTGAATTTCGGCGGCTTTGGCGGTGCAATAGGCGGCGGCATTGGCCGAGGCCACCAAGCCATTTTTGCTGGCGACGAAGACGATATTGCCACCCATCTTCTGTTGCTTCAGCACCTTAAAAGTTTCGCGCGTGACCAGGAAATAGCCGGTCGACAAAATTGCTTGATTGCGGTTCCACAATTCCAGGCTGGTTTCATCCAGCGGCGCCGATGAGGCGATGCCCGCGTTCGACACCAGAATGTCGGTGCCGCCAAAGGCGACGCAGGCGTGTGCCAGGGCGGCTTCGACTTGCGGCTCATCGGTTACGTCCATCACACAGGTCGATACGTTGTCTTTGCCGAATTGTTCGCCCAGTTCAGTTTGCGCCTGCGCCAGACTTTCGGCGTCAATATCGAGCAACACCGTGCAGGCGCCTTCGCTCATTAGTCGCGCAGCGGTAGCGCGGCCAATACCGCCCGCGCCGCCGGTTACCACGGCAATGCGGCCCGCCAATGCTTTGGGTTTGGGCATGCGTTGCAGCTTGGCTTCTTCGAGCAGCCAGTATTCGATGTCGAAGGCTTCCTGTTCCGGCAGGCCCATGTATTCGCTGACGCCGGATGCGCCGCGCATCACGTTGATGGCGTTGATGTAAAACTCGCCGGCAATGCGTGCGGTGGCTTTGTCTTTGGCGAAGGTGAACATGCCGACCCCGGGCACCAGATAGACCACCGGGTTGGAATCGCGCATGGCCGGGCTGTTATCGCGTTTGCAGCGCTCGTAATAGGCGGCGTAGTCGCGGTTGTAAGCGGCCAGCTGGTCGTCGAGGCCATCGATCACGGCGGCCAAATTGTTTTGTGCCGGATCGAAATTGACGACCAAGGGTTTGATCTTGGTGCGCAGGAAATGGTCGGGGCAGGAAGTGCCCAATTCGGCCAGCGTTTCCAGGTCGTTCGAGTTGACGAATTCGAGCACTTCCGGTGCGTCATTGAAATGGCCGATCTGACGTTGCTTGGCGCTGGTTTTGCCACGAATGACCGGCATCAATTTGGCCGCTACGGCGCGGCGTTCGGCATCGTTCAGGCTGTTAAAGCGGGCGCCGGAAAAGGCGGCTTTGCCGGCCAGTTGTTCGTCCAGCCAGGCCTGTGCTTTGTTGATCATTTCCAGTGAGGTGCGGTAGCAGGCTTCGGCGCTGTCGCCCCAGGTGAACAGACCGTGCGCTTCGAGCAAGACGCCTTTTAAATGCGGGTTGTCGCGCGCGATGGTTTCCAGTTCCAGACCCAGTTGAAAACCCGGACGACGCCACGGCAACCAGCCGATGTCTTGCCCGTAAATGATTTCCGTCAGCTCGCGGCTGTTCTTGGATGCAGCGATGGCGATGACCGCATCCGGGTGCAAATGGTCAACATGAGCGTGCGGCAAATAGGCGTGCAGCGGGGTGTCGATGCTGGCGGCGCGGGTATTCAGATTGAAGGTGCAATGTGGCAGATAGCCGACCATTTCGTCTTCGTGCGCTTCGCCTTTGTAGAGCGATTTCAACGCTTCCAGTTTGTCGAGATAGAGCGTTGAAAATCCGTCCAGGCCCATGCTGCCGATGTCGCCACCGGAACCTTTGACCCAGAGTACGCGAACGTTTTCGCCGGTCAGCGGATCGGCTTGCACGATTTTGGCCGAGGTATTACCGCCGCCGTAGTTGGTGACGCGCATGTCGGCACCGAGCAAATTTGAGCGGTATTGCAAGAGTTCGGCGTCGGACAGGGTTTTGGCCCTGGCATCATCCCAGCGGTCGGGAATCTGGTTGGCAGGCTGCGTGGGCATCGAGGCACCTCTGTTGTAATCGAGTGTTGTGAATCGAAACTTGTTGTATCGATATTGTTATTAGACGTTGATGCGCAGCCGCTTGTGGCGCGGCCGGCAGCCCGGTTCGGGCTGTCACTTTTAGCCAAAATAGCTCAGACTGCGCATCCAATGATCGAATTTGACTGAAAGTATTAATCCGAGCCCTCAAGCTGTCAATACCAATCAAAAAACATCAAAAAGGGCTTGCACATGATTGATTGTGAAATATAGTGACGAGCGAGGACACGGAATGCACGAAGTTGAACGCCACCGCATCATTCTGGCGGAAGTTGATGAAAAGCCCATCGCCACCCTGGGTTACCTGGTGGAGTTGCTGGGCGCTTCAGAGGCCACCGTCCGGCGGGACATCAATGAATTGCATCGACAAGGAAAGCTGAAAAAGGTCCGTGGTGGGGCGGAGGCATTGCATCCGCCTGCCAACACGTCCCTGGTCGGCCGGCCTTATTCGGTTAATCAGATGATTAACGCCAAGGCCAAACGTGCCATTGCCCGGGCGGCGGTGGATCTGCTTGAAGACGGTATGTCGGTCACCATCAGTGGCGGCACGACCACCAACTTCATGGCGGAATTCATGCGCTCGCGCAAATTGCAGGTGCTGACCAATTCGTTCGTGATGGCCGAACAGTTGGTGAAACGCAGCAAGTGTGTTGTGACGTTGCCCGGCGGCAGTGTGTACCGCGAGCAAAACATCATTCTCAGTCCGTTTCCGAATGATGTGTCGAGTCGCTTTTACGCTTCGATGCTGTTCATCGGCGCACAAGGAGTGGGTCCTCAAGGGGTGATGGAGGCAGACCCGCAGATTGTTCAGGCGGTGATGAAGTTGATGGATCAGGCCGACCGGCGTGTGCTGTTGGTCGATTCCAGCAAATTCGAGAACCGCAGCAATCTGATTGTTTGTCCGCTGTCACGTGTGGATATCGTCATTACCGATGACGGCATCGACCCCAAAAGTCGCAAGATGATTGAAGACGCTGGCTGCCAGCTGACGATCGTCAACACGAACGCCGATACAGCCGACCCCGACTGACTGCAGCAGCGGAGCGGGGCCAAAAACAACAATAATTGGAGAACAAGATGTGTAAGAAACTTTTCGCGGCCCTGTCCGCGGTCTTGTCGATTGCCCTGATCTCACCCGCCCATGCAGACGATGTTCGCATTGCACTGGTCGTCAAAGCCTTGGGAATTGGTTTCTTCGAAGCCGCCAATGAAGGCGCTCAGGAAGCCGCCAACGAGCTGGGCAATGTGGAAGTCATTTATACCGGACCGACCACTACCACGGCCGAAGGCCAGATCGAAGTGATCACCTCGTTGATCGCTCAGCGCGTCGACGCCATTGCCGTTTCCGCCAACGATCAGGACGCCCTGGTGCCGATTCTCAAACGTGCCCAACAGCGCGGCATCAAAGTCATTTCCTGGGATTCGGGCGTGGCGCCAGAAGGCCGCATCATGCATTTGAATCCGTCGAGCAATGAACTGATCGGCCGCATGAACGTGCAACTGGCCGCCGATGCGCTGGAAGCCAAAGGCATCCGTTCCGGTCAGATGGCGATTCTCAGCGCCACCCCGACCTCGACCAACCAGAACATCTGGATCGAGGAAATGAAAAAGGCGCTGCCGGAATTTTCCCAACTGGAATTGGTCGATACCGTTTACGGCGATGACCTGGCCGACAAGAGCTATCGCGAAGCGGTTGCACTGATGCGCAATCACCCGGATTTGGACGTGATTGTTGCACCGACCACCGTGGGCATTCTGGCCGCCGCTCAAGCGGTGAGCGATCAGAATCGCATTGGCGATGTCTACGTTACCGGCCTGGGTTTGCCGTCTGAATTGGCCGGCCACGTACACAGCGGCGCCATTCACAACTTCGCCATCTGGAACCCGATTGACCTGGGTTATGCCGCCACCATGATTGCCTACAATCTGGTGGAAGGTAACGGCAGTTCAAGCCGCATTCCGATGGGGCGTATGGGCACGGCCGAACTCGATGCCGAGGGCAACGCCGCCATGTCTGATCCGTTTGTTTACGACGCGACCAACGTTGACGACTTCGCGTCAATTTTCTAAGCAATCGGACTACTCAATCGCGTCCAGAACGTGAACCAACGGGTGCCCAATTGGGCGCCCGATGATTGTCGAATCAACAACAATAAAGACAATGACAATGGCACAAAACGAAGCAGTATTGTCGCTGCGGGATGTCAGCAAAGTCTTTCCTGGCGTCAAAGCACTCGACACCGTCAAACTCGATCTGTATCCCGGCGAAGTCACCGCTCTGGTTGGTGAAAACGGCGCTGGGAAATCCACCCTGGTTAAAACACTGACTGGCATTTATCAGCCGGACGCTGGTGAAATTTACTGGCAAGGCAAGGCGATTCAGATCGACGATCCGGAAATCGCACGGCAACTGGGCGTCACCGCCATTCATCAGGAAACCGTGCTGTTTGATGAACTTTCCGTCACGGAAAATATTTTTGCCGGGCACTATCTGACACGCGGTTTTTTTAATCGCCTCGATTGGCCGGCCATGCACGCACGTGCGCAAAAAATTCTCGCCGACATCGATGCACCGCTCGACCCTCATGCCATCCTGAAAGGTTTGAGTATTGGTCAGAAACACATGGTGGCGATTGCGCGCGCACTGTCGATTGATGCGCAAGTGGTGATTCTGGACGAACCGACGGCAGCGTTATCGCATCACGAAATTGAAGAGTTGTACGGCATCGTCGAACGGTTGAAACAAGCCGGTAAAGCGATCCTGTTTATCAGTCATAAATTTGATGAAATTTTTGCCATTGCTGACCGTTATGCCGTCTATCGCGACGGCCATTTTGTCGGCGAAGGTCTGATCAGCAACGTCACCGAGACGGAACTGGTGGAAATGATGGTGGCGCGCAGCGTCAGCGAAACCTTTCCCAAGAAAACCGTTGCTATTGGCGACACCGTGATGACGGTCAGTAACCTGCATCACCCAACCGAATTTGCCGACATCAACTTCGATGTGCACGCCGGTGAGATTCTGGGTTTTTACGGTCTGGTCGGTTCCGGCCGTACCGAAGTGATGCAGGCGCTGTACGGTTTGTCGAAAGCGGCCAAAGGTGAGGTGCACATCGATGGCGCCAGGGTGACGGTGCGTTCACCGGCCGATGCCATTGACGCCGGCCTGGTCTACGTGCCCGAAGAGCGTCAGCAGCAAGGCGCCATTCTCGACCTGCCCATTTTCCAGAACATCAGTCTGCCGCAACTGGGCACGCTGAATCCCAAGGGTATTTTGAACGAAGCGCGTGAGTACGAATTGGCGCGGACTTATGGCGAACGTCTGCGCGTGAAGACCGCCAGTTGGGATCAGAAAGTTGCCAATTTATCCGGCGGCAACCAACAAAAAGTGGTGATCGGAAAATGGCTCGCCACGCACCCCAAAGTCATCATCCTCGACGAACCGACCAAGGGCATCGACATCGGCTCCAAAGCGGCCGTGCATCGGTTTATGTCCGAACTGGTTGAGCAAGGGCTGGCGGTGATTATGGTGAGCTCTGAACTGCCGGAAATTCTGGGCATGGCCGATCGTATTGTGGTTATGCACGAAGGTTTGATGGTGCGTGAATTCAGTCGCGCCGAGGCGACCGCTGAGTCGGTTGTTGCGGCGGCAACGGGAGGGTTGGCAGCATGACATCCGTTGTGAAAAGTGTGTCGTCGGTTTTGAAAAATCGCGAACAGTTTCTGGCGTTGTTGATTGTGGTTCTGGTGTTGGTGGTGGGCGTTATTACGCCGGAGTTTTTATCGGCGCACAGTTTGATCGGAACCTTTAATGACACCTCAATTCTGATGATTCTGGCAATGGGTCAGATGCTGGTGATTCTGACCCGTTGCATCGATTTATCGGTGGCAGCCAACCTGGCACTGACCGGCATGGTGGTCGCCATGATCAACGCCGCCATGCCGTCCATTCCGATTCCATTGCTGATGGTGTTGGCGATGGTACTGGGTGCGTTGCTCGGCGCCATTAACGGATTCTTTGTCTGGATTGTTGGCGTGCCAGCCATTGTTGTGACTCTGGGCACGATGAGCATTTATCGCGGCACGGTGTTTCTGTTATCCGACGGTGCCTGGGTAAACGCGCACCAGATGAGCAAGAGTTTTATCGATCTGCCGCGTCAGTGGGTGCTGGGTTTGCCGATGATGAGCTGGATCGCCATCGTCATTGTCGCTGCCTTGTTTTTTGCTACTCGTCATTGGCGTTCCGGGCGGGATTTTTTTACCGCCGGGGGTGATCCGACCGCAGCGTTTTATACCGGCGTCAAAGTGGGCAAGGTGCAATTTAAGGCGTTCGTTGTTTCCGGCATGCTGGCTGGGCTGTGCGGTTATTTGTGGGTGTCGCGTTTTGCGGTCGCTTACGTCGATGTTGCCAACGGTTTTGAATTGCAGGTGGTCGCCGCCTGTGTGATTGGCGGTATCAGTATTATGGGTGGCATTGGCACCGTTGTCGGTTGTGCGTTGGGCGCTTTGTTTTTGGGTGTGATTAACAACGCCTTGCCGGTGATCGGCGTATCGCCATTCTGGCAACTGGCGATTTCCGGCGCCGTTATCATCGTTGCGGTGATTGCCAATTCCACTGCCGAACGCAGCAAGGGTCGCATCATTTTGCGCCGCGCGGTTAAAGCGCACGATGTGCTGGCGCAACCGTCGGAGGCCCGTTAACCATGGATCAAGTGATGACTCAATCTGCCGTTCCGAATCGTCGTGCCGCGCGTTGGCGCAGCAACCTGTTGCGTTGGGAAACCTTCCTGTTGCTGGTTACGGCGCTGGTGTTTTTGTTCAACAGCTTTGCGTCGCCGTATTTTCTCGACCCGTGGAATTTGTCGGACGCGACGTTCAACTTTACCGAAAAGGCCATCATCGCTTTGCCGATGGCGATGTTGATTATTTGCCGGGAAATTGATTTGTCGGTGGCATCGATTATTGCCCTCGCTTCGGTGTGCATGGGCATGGCGGCCGAGGCTGGTTTCGGTGCTGGTGCGTTGGTAGGTATTGCTGTTGCGGTGGGCATTGCCTGCGGTTTGTTTAACGGTTTGGTGGTGACGGGTTTTGGCATTCCGTCCATCGTTGTCACCATCGGCACCATGAGTTTGTACCGTGGCATCACCTACGTCATTTTGGGTGACGGCGCCTACACCGATTACCCGGCCGAATTCGCTTTCTTCGGTCAGGGTTATGTGTACTGGGTTTTTTCGTTCGAGTTTGTGTTGTTTCTGGTGTTGGCGCTGGTGTTTTATGGCCTGCTGCACCGCACCAATTTCGGCCGCCGTACTTATGCGATTGGCAACAATCCGACGGCGGCGTTGTATTCCGGTATTAAAGTAAATCGTCACAAACTGATTTTGTTTGTGGCGGTCGGTGCCTTGTCGGGTTTGGCGTCGGTGTTGTTGACCTCTCGTTTGGGCAGTACGCGACCTTCCATTGCCTTCGGTTGGGAGTTGAGCATCGTTACCATGGTGGTGCTCGGCGGCGTCAGTATTCTCGGTGGTGCGGGCAGCATGTTGGGTGTGGTGATTGCCGTTTTTCTGATGGGTTTGGTCACTTTTGGTCTGGGCTTGCTGAACGTACCGGGCATTGTGATGAGCGTCATTATTGGTGCCATGTTGATTGCCGTTATCAGCATTCCGATTGTTCTGGGGCGTTGGCGTGCCGCGCGGGAAAGTGCGCGATGATGTACGCCTCGGTGATGCAATTATTTCCCGGCTATGAAGAGGAATATCGTGCCCGTCACGATGCCATCTGGCCGGAATTGTCGGCGCATTTAAAAGATTGCGGCATTCGCAATTACCACATTTATTTACACCCGCAGACGTTGCAGTTATTTGCCAGTTTTGAAACCGACGCGCCGCTGGATGAAGTCGCTCTGAAGCAACATCCAGTGATGCAACGTTGGTGGCATTACATGGCCGATATCATGGAAACGCAAGCCGATTCACCCGAACCACAAGCCGTTGCGTTGACCGAGGTGTTTCATCTGCCATGAGTGAACTGGAACTGCGCGAGCCGGTTCTGGCGGTGCTCGATATCGGCAAAACCAATGTCAAACTGTGTGCCGTGAAAGCCGGCCATCACGGTGGCGAAGTGCTGCTGGAAAAGCGTCGGCCTAATCGCGTGTTGATGGATGGGCCATACCCGCATGTCGATACCGATGCTATCTGGCAATGGCTGAAAACATCGCTTAAGGAAATGGCCGCAGAGTATTACGTGCAAACCATTGGTATGACCACGCACGGCGCCACCGCTGCTTGTCTGGCGGGCGATGAACTGGCGTTGCCAATTGCCGATTACGAAAGCAATGTGTTTGAGGCCGTGTCGTCCGAATACGACTTGTTGCGTGCATCTTTCGATGAAACCGGCAGTCCGAATCTTTCGTCGGGTCTGAATCTGGGTCGGCAATTATTTTGGTTGGCGCGGACGCACAGTGAGGCGTTTGATCGCGTCACCGATATTTTGCTGTATCCACAATATTGGGGTTGGCGACTGACGTGTGTGAAGGCCAGTGAGGTTACGTCGCTGGGTTGCCACACCGATTTGTGGCAACCGGATCGCGGTGATTATTCGTCGCTGGTGGACCGACTCGGTTGGCGTGATTTATTTCCCGACGTTCAGATAACGGGTGCGTCTTTGGGCTTTGTGACGGCCGACCTCGCAGCGGAATTGGGTTTGCCGGAAGACTGTCAGGTGCTCAACGGCATTCACGACAGCAACGCTTCGCTGGTGCCGCATTTGTTGACGCGGGCCGAGCCGTTTTCGGTGGTGTCGAGCGGTACCTGGACGGTGATCTGTGGCGTGGGTGCGCCCCTGGATAATCTGGACGAACAGCAGGACATGCTGATCAACGTCAGTGCTTTCGGTACGGCGGTCCCGACGATTCGTTTTATGGGCGGGCGCGAGTGGGAAACGTTGCGCGGTGACGGCCAGGGCGGCATGAACGAATTACTGCAACTGATGACCGATGGTGTTTTTGCGTTGCCATCGTTCAGCGATCAGGGCGGGCCGTTTCGCCATACTCACGGCCGTTTGCTGGGCCCGGTGGAACGCCTCAGCGGTGCCGGCAAAACGGCGCTGGCGTCCACCTATTGTGCGTTGATGACGGATTATTGTCTGAGTGCTTTGGCAACCCGCGGCGATGTTGTGGTTGAAGGCGCGTTCGCGGCCAATGCGTTGTATATGAGTGTACTGGCGACGCTCTGTGCCACCCGTGATCAGGCCGTGTACGGTAGCTCCGACAGCACCGGCACCACTCAGGGCACCGCCATGCTGGGCCAGGACATCAACCATTGGCCGCTGACCGCGCCGTCGCGCCTGTACCCACCCGAAGAACATGGCCGTGCCATTCTGGCTTACGCCGAACGTTGGCGCCGCTGGGTTAACGAGCGCGCATCGGCGGCCTGAGAGGGCGCGTTGCACGGCATAAATTCTTCCGGCTCAGTGGCAAATCGTTGCCGTTAAAGCGGATACACCTTGCCGCTGCTGGCCGCTTTTTGTCTTGAAACCGCCGATTTCCGCTGGCCCGTTTTGTGCCTATGCAAGTGATTACCCGCGCCGTTAGCGCATGAGGATTGCTTGCTGTGAATCTTGGTTTGTCACCCATGATGTCGCTGAATCTGAACCCGACTGCGTTGCCCAATGCGACGAAGATCGGCAATCCCAATGCGATCCAGTTTCCACAGACCCTCGCTTTGGTGCAGACGGTTCCGACCAGCCAGGTGACGCCAATTACTCAGGTGCCGCCGGTTACCGCTGCCAGTCAGGAAGACAGCGCACCCGCACGCCCACCCGAACAACAGGCGTTGACTGAGCCGGATCTGGGGCGGGACCCGGTCGAAGAATTCAAGAAATACATGGCGATGTCGCCGGCGGAAAAAATGCGTTACGCCGTGCTCGCCGATGCCGGTTTGACGATGGAGGAATACGAGGCGTTACCGGCGGAAGAAAAAGAAAAAATCGATGACGAAATTGCTGAGCGGTTGAACGATTTACGCGAAGCGCGCGAGATCAACAACAGCCAGCAGGCCAGGGCGGTTTCGCTGTATCAGATGGAAATGAACCGCGATATGGAAAATGACCATCGCAATAATCTGACCAGTATTTTTATTTAAACCCGAAAGCGCGCGACCATGTCGTTCAGGCTGGTTGCCAACCGTGCCAGGTCCGCACTGGCGGCCTGAGTTTCTTCCGCGCCGGCAGCGGTCTGTGCCGACAAATCTTTGATGTTGGTCAGGTTACGGTCAACCTCGCGTGCAACGGCCGCTTGTTGCTCCGAGGCGCTGGCGGAAGAAAGGTTGCGCTGGGAAATATCGCTGATTATCCCGGCAATGCGCTCCAGGGCTTCGCCCGCTGCGGTGCCGGCGGTTAGGGTTTCGCGAGCGCTGATCTGGCTGGCCGACAGCGACGACGTTACGACCTGGCTGTCCTGATTAACGGCGTGAATGATTTCTTCGATTTCCTTGGTTGAATCGGCGGTGCGTTGTGCCAAGCCACGCACTTCGTCGGCAACGACCGCAAAGCCGCGCCCTTGGTCGCCGGCGCGGGCGGCTTCAATGGCCGCGTTCAAAGCCAGCAGATTAGTCTGTTCGGCCACGCCCTGAATCACTTCCAGCATGCCGGCCACTTCGCCTACGCGCACCGCCAGTTGTTCGGTGTTGTGCGCGTTCTGTTCGATGCTTTTCACCAGGCTGTGAATGGCGGTCAACGTGCTTTGCACTTGCTGTTGGCCATGTTGGGTTTGCGCTTCGGCGTCTTTGGAGGCGGACGCAGTGCCAGTGGCGTTGGCCGCAACTTCCTCAATGGCCGCGCTCAGTTCAGTGACGGCCGATGCCGCCAATTCCATTTCCTCGGTTTGTCGTTGCAGCCCGGCCGTGGTGTCGTTGGTGACTTGCGACAACTCTTCCGACGAGGTGGCGAGTTGCTCTGCCGATTGCGAAATCTGGCTTAGGGTGGTGCGCAATCCGTCTTGCATGTCGTTCAGGGCGGTGAGCAGTACGGTGGCTTCATCGCGGCCATCGACCAGAATATCGGTCGTTAAATCCTTGTTGGCGATGTTGCGCGCTGTTTGTACCGCCGAGCGAATCGGCACGGTGATGGATCGCGCCAGCAGCCAGGCAATGATTGCCGCCAGGCCGGTCGCTAACGCCATGATTTCGATGATGTTCATACGCGTGTTGCCGTAAGCGGCGTGCGCTTCGTTGGCAGCGTCGTGAATGCGGGTTTCCTGAAAGACGACCAATTCGGCGATGCGTTCGGTAACGCGCTTGGCTTCGGGTGCAACTTCGGTGTTGGAAAAAGAAATGGCGGCATCTGTGTCGCCATTGCGCACCAGTGTTCGAAGCTGGTCGCTCAATTGTTGATAGCGTTGCAGCTCAGTCAGGCTTTGTTCGAACAACGACCGGGCCGACGGCGTTTGAATCAGTTCGAGATAGAGTTCGGCGGCGGCGTTCATACGTTGTTGGGCGTCGTTGAATGCCTGGTTGTAGCGCGCCTGGTCGGCCTCGGTTTCGGCGGCCAGCAAGTTGGCGGTGTTGACGCGCATTAACAGAAATTGGCTGCTCACTTCGTTCACTGCATGCAGGCTGGGAATGCGATGTTCGTCGATGACCACCAGGGTGTGATCAATGCTGCGCAATTGCACCAGGCTGGTCACTCCAAGAACCACCAATAAGGTGACGATTAATCCCAGCACGACGGCCAGACGGGTACCAATAGAAACTGCGCGCAGCAACTTGATCATGGAGTTGTCTCCGGGAAAATTGGTATTGAATGGAGGATTTTTTTGAACAAATTTCGGGAAAGGCTAGTTGCTATGGAGCTATCTGCCAGCGCGCGTTTGTGGTTTTTTTGTTATGGCAGTGCCGTTTTTGCGTCAGATTTATGGCAGTAAGACGGTGAACGTCGCGCTGCAAACGGTTCGATTCAGCGGCGGCTCCGGCTAGAATACGGCTTCATTTGGATAGGGTAACGGCATGGCCAAATCACTCGCTGATCAGCTGTTGAATGCAGGTCTGGTCGATAAGAAAAAAGCGCAGCAGGCGGAGCAGCAAAAACGCAAGCAAGCGCGGCAGGCACGCAAAGGGCAAGCCGAGGATGACGATACCCAGGAGCGTCTGGCGCAGCAGCGCGCCGAGAAAGCCGAGCGCGACCGGGAGTTGAATCGCCAGCGCCAGCAGGCTGAGCAAGCCAAGGCCTTACGCGCCCAGGCCTGGCAAATGTTGCAGCACAGTGCGGTTGAGGCCAGTGGCGATGTGCGCTTCAGTTTTACCGATGCGCGCGTCAACAAGATCAAACAATTGTTTGTGGATGCCACAGCGCAAACGCAATTGGCGAAAGGCCGGTTAGCGATTTGTGGTGACGACGAACGTTATTATCTGGTGCCACGCAATGTGGCCGATAAAGTGGCCGAGCGTTTTGCCGATGCGGTGATTTTTGTGGCCGATCAGGTGTCGAATGAAGCGGACGAAGACGATCCGTACAAAGACTTCCCCATCCCCGACGATCTGATGTGGTAACGCTGTTTCAGCGGTTGGCGCCGATCACCCGGCGCTGATAGGCGTCGGCCAGTCGCGGCTGCAACTGGCTCGGCGCGAGCTGAGCGTTAACTGCCCGGTAGGCCGGGTCAGACACTAAGCGACGCAGTTGTTCGTTGACGTCGGCAATAAACGCCTCGCCTAACGCCGATTGGTTGCAACTGACGTAACCCTCCAAAAACGGATCCGCGTTGCCGATGCTGACGAGATGCAGTTGGTCGGATGCGGTGCCCAGTGTTTGCGCGATCACCGTCGGGTATTCAATCAGAAAGTCGGCGCGGCCTCCGGCCAGCATGCGAATGGCGTTGGTGGAACTGGTGACGTTCAGCGTCAGATTACTGGCCTGATTCAGGCCGTTGTCGATGGCGTTGCCGTACGAGCGATTGGGCACGCGAATGCCGTTCAACTGATCGTTGCTCAGTAAGTCTTGCAGCGGTATTTGCGTCGGCTGGCCCAGGCGTTCCCAACCCACCCGGCTCATCACGATCTGCGGGATGGGAATCAGCAAATAAGGTTGGGAATAGTGCAGGTAGGCTTCGCGTTCGGGCGTGCGCAGGAATATGCCGGTACAGACGTTGTCGCGTGTTTGCAGTTCACGCTGCATGCGCGGCACGCTCATCAACACCGGTTGCACGTCGTATTGCGGCAATGTTGCCAGCAACTGTTGCTGCAATTCACCAACCAGCCCCGACAGTTCCGGCTGCGCGCCAGTTTCATCCAGACCGATCAGGCCGGTGAGTTCACTGACCGCCCAGATAATGCGAGTTTCAGCCTGAGCCAGCGGGGAAAGGGACAGCACGAATGCGAGGCCTGCGCAGATCAGCGGTCTCATCAGCGATTTCCGACAACGTTGAGATGCCTGAAGTTTAGCAACTGTTAATCAGATGGACAGCCAACGGGTTCCCATTTACTCAAGGCGGGGTGTCTAAATCTTTTGCTGAAACAACTGCGCCAGACCGGGTTGCATCTGCTTAGGCGCAACCTCCAGATTTAGCGCCTGATAGTGCGGGTCGTTGACCAGCGTCGTCAGCCGTTCATTAACGGCCGCAACGAAAGCAGCGCCCAGTTCGGAGCGGGAACAGGCGATGGCGACGTCGATAAAAGGCGCACTGTGTTCGATGGTGACAAAGCGCAAAGCGTCGGTTTTCTCGCCCAGGGTGTTGGCGATGACCACCGGGTATTCAATCAGAAAATCCGCCCGACCACCGGCCAGCATGCGCATGGCATTGGATGAGCCAGTGACCACAATTGGCGGGTTTACGGCCGCGTCCAATTGGGCGTCGGCGTAGGGGCCGTACGATCGGTCGGCGACTCTCAAGCCTTGTAACTGCGGGTGCTGAACCAAGTCGGCCAACGATAGGTCGTCGGGCCGGCCGAGCAGATTCCAGCCGTGCTCGGTCAGCGCAATTTGCGGCGTTGGAATCACGATGTAGGGGTGGGAAAAGTACAGGTAAGTTTCGCGTTCCGGGGTGCGAAACAAAATGCCGGTGCAGACGTTGTCGTGCGTTTGCAGTTCCCGTAGCAGGCGCGGTACGAGCATGGCGACGGGGTGCAGTTGAAAGTCGTCCGACAGGGAATCGAATAACACATTTTGCAGTTCGCCAATCGAACCGGACAGTCGCGGCGGATCGGATTCAGTGTCGACGCTGTAGACGCCAGGCAATTCGGCCATTGCCAAAACAATGGTCGCTGGCGGTTCGGCCCGCACGGGGCCAAGCATCGCAAACAGCAAAATAATCACTGAGGGCCGGTACCACTGCTGCATCTGGTGTCTCGATCAGCAACCATGAGTGGTCAGTTTAGCAGCTCAGCGCCCGTTGGTCGGGAACGCCGCTTTCCGCTGGGCGAGCGTCAGGCCGGGGCGCGGGCGGTGCTGTCGCGCACAATCAACTGGGTGGAGAGCGTCTGCTGCATCGGCACCTGGCGCTGCGCGAGGATGTCCAGCAGCAGGCGCATGGCGCTGCGGCCAATGTCGTCGCGCGGCTGGCTGATGGTGGTCAGTTCCGGTTCGCAGTATTCGCTGAAGCCGATGTTGTCGAAACCGATGACCGACACCTCGGCCGGCACTGAGACGTTCAAATCGCGCGCCGCTTTCAGCAAGCCGATGGCCATTTCATCGCTGTGACAAAACACCGCCGTCGGCCGCGTTTCGGCCGGCCGGTCGAGCAGAATGCGGCCTTGCTGATAACCGGACAGAAAGCTGAAATCGCCTTCAACCACCCAGTCGGTGCGCGGGTTCAAACCGGCGCGTTGCAACTCCGCCTCGAAGCCTTGAATGCGATCCCGACAGATGGGGTTATTGCTTGGCCCGGCGATGGTGGCAATGCGTTCATGGCCGAGTGACAACAAATATTCTACGGCGCGTTCGGCGGCCAGGCGGTTGTCGATGCACACCGTCGGCAATGACAGATCGTCAATGTATTCACAGGCCATGACCAACGGAAACGGCGTTTGCGCGCGGCGTTGTTGCAGCAGCGGACGCGGTACTTTGGACGTCATCAGAATGATGCCGTCGGCCTGGTTGGTCGGCAGTAAATCGAAATAAGCCTGGGCGCGGTTGGGGTCGTTTTCGCAATCGCCCAGCAGCACCTGATAACCGGCGCGGTGCGCCACTTCTTCCAGACCGGCGATGATTTCAGAAAAGAACGGATTGGCGATGTCGGGCAGCAACACCACGATGGTTTTGGATTCGCTGCGGCGCAAATTGCGCGCGGCCACGTTGGGCGAATAACCGACTTCGGCGATGGCTTGCGCAACGCGCAGACGCGTCGCTTCGGTCACTTTTTCCGGTGCGGCCAAAGCGCGGGACACAGTGGCGGTGGAACAGCCGGCGGCTAGGGCAACGTCTTTGATGGTCGGCATGGTGGCTGTCTGCTTGTACGGTTGTTCGAGTCGCTGATCCGATGATGCGTTAAAGCGATAACGATTGGATCGCAGCGATGATACCACGAGGCGGCGGGCCGCATCGGACGCTCTGCAACATAATGTAAACCGTTACATTTTACAAATTAACCGCCGATAAGCGCGGATGGCGATGCCCGTGATTTCCCCGGGGGTTTGTGAGTAAGCCCCTTATAAATTGGGCTTAAGGCCGGCGTGAAAATTTTTTCAATCTCGGCATTGACGCTCAGAATGGCCTTTGCTGTAATGTAATCCATTACATAACAACAAAAATTCAAGGCCAGACACCATGAAAACCATCCAGGGTCCCGCCCTTTTTCTTGCTCAGTACATCAGCGACGAAGCACCGTTCAACAGCCTCGACAGCATTGCCGAATGGGCCGCCAGCCTGGGTTTCAAAGGCGTGCAGATGCCGACGGGTGACACCCGCTTTTTCGATTTGGAACGCGCCGCTACTGATCTGGATTACTGCCGCGACATTCAGGCGCGGCTGGCAAAACATGGCCTGGTCATCACCGAATTATCAACGCATTTGCAAGGTCAGTTAGTGGCGGTGCATCCGGCCTATGACAATTTGTTTGATGGCTTTGCGCCGGAACATCTGCGCGGCAAACCGGCGCAGCGTCAAGCCTGGGCGGTTGAACAATTATTGCTGGCAGCCAAGGCGAGTCAGAACCTGGGTTTAACCGCGCACGCCACGTTTTCGGGCGCGCTGTTGTGGCCGTTTTTGTATCCCTGGCCGCAGCGGCCGGCCGGTTTGGTTGAGACGGGTTTTGAAGAATTAGCCAAGCGCTGGAAGCCGATTCTGGATGCGTTCGATGCCGCCGGTGTCGATCTGTGTTACGAAATTCACCCCGGTGAAGACCTGCACGACGGCGCTACGTTTGAGCGTTTTCTGGCGGCGGTTGATCACCATCCGCGTTGCTGCATCCTGTTTGACCCGTCGCATTTCGTGCTGCAACAACTCGACTATCTGGCGTTCATCGATCATTTCAAAGACCGCATCAAGATGTTTCACGTCAAAGATGCCGAGTTCAATCCGACGGCGTTGCAAGGCGTGTATGGCGGTTATGAAAACTGGATCGATCGCGCCGGCCGGTTCCGCTCACTCGGCGACGGCCAGGTGGATTTTAACGGCATTTTTTCCCGCCTGGCGCAGTACGATTTTTCCGGTTGGGCGGTTATTGAATGGGAATGCGCGCTGAAGCATCCGGTGCAAGGTGCCACTGAAGGCGCGCGCTTTGTGGCCGAACACATCATTCAAGTAACCGATAAAGCGTTTGACGATTTTGCCGCCAGCGGCATCGATGCCGACGCCAATAAAAAATTACTCGGGCTGTCTTAGGCGCACAAAAGCGCCCAATAAATCGCCGAATATTTAAACCGTGTTGACCTAAAACAACGACAAAAAAACAGGGAACAAAAATGACTGCTTCTCCACGCCTGCGTCTGGCCATGATTGGCGGCGGGCCGGGCTCGATGATCGGTGCCGTGCACCGCTTCGCCACCCGGCTTGATGACCGCTACGAATTGGTCGCGGGTGTTTTCAGCACCCGGGCCGAGGCCAATCGTCAGACTGCCGCCGAATTGTTGCTCGACCCAAGCCGTTGCTACGACGACTACCAGCAACTGGTAAACGCCGAAGCGCAACGCGCCGATGGCGCTCAGGTGGTTGCCATCACCACGCCCAATCATTCGCATTACGACATCGCCTGCGCCTGCATCGAAGCCGGCCTGGACGTGGTGTGCGAAAAGCCGATGACGGTCACGCTCAAAGAAGCCGAAGACCTGGCGAAGCGCTTGCAGAACAGCCGCTCGCGGTTGGTGTTGATGCACAACTATTGCGGTTATCCGCTGGTGCAGCACGCGCGTGATTTGGTGCTGCGCGGCGAACTCGGTCGCATCCGCAGCGTGCAGGTGGAATACGTTCAGGACTGGCTCAGCGAAGTGCCGGATGCCGATAACAAACAAGCCGCCTGGCGGCTCGACCCAAAACGCGCCGGTGCCGCCGGTGCTTTGGGCGACATCGGCACCCATGCGTTTCAGTTGGCGTGTTTTATTTCCGGCTTGAAATTGAATGCCGTCAGCGCCGATTTATCGGCCATGGTTTCCGGTCGTACGTTGGATGACAACGTGCACGCCCTGCTGCGTTTTGAAGGCGGCGCCAAAGGCATGTTGTGGGCCAGCCAGACATCGCCGGGTTTTGAAAATGCCTTGCGCATCCGAGTGATCGGCGAGACCGCATCGCTTGCCTGGGCGCAGGAAAACCCGAATGAATTGTGGTTCGCACCCCTGCACGGTGCGGCGCAACGTTTAACCCGCCGCGCCGATCGCATTGGCGCCGACGCCGGCCGCAGCGTGCGCCTGCCGCCGGGCCATCCCGAAGGTTATCTGGAAGGCTTCGCCAATCTGTATCAGGCGCTGGCCGATGGTGTGTCGGGCCAGGCCGACGGCGGCTGGTTACCGGACCACAGCACCGGCGTCGATGGCTTGCGCTTTATTGAAGCCACCTTGCAATCGAACCAGGCCAACGGCGCCTGGACGCCGCTCGGAGGTGCCGCATGACCGACGCCCCGATTCGCTTGCACGGCCTGGGCAAACGCTTTGGTCCGGTCACGGTGTTACGCGACATCAACCTTGATATTCGCCCTGGCGAAGTGCTCGGCATTTTGGGTGAAAACGGCGCTGGCAAAAGCACGCTGTTGAAATTAATCAGCGGTGTGTATCAGCCCAGTGTCGGCCAGTTGGAAATTGACGGCCGACGTTACGACCGGCTCGACCCGATTCGTGCACGTCAATTAGGCATCGCCATGATTCCACAGGAATTCAATCTGGTGCCGACACTCAGCGTTTACGAAAACGTCTTTCTCGGTCAGGAATTACGCCGCCACGGCTGGCTCGACCGCGCCAAAATGCGCGCTGAAACTGAACGTGTTTTAGCAACGCTCGATTGTGATTTGGACCCGCGCGCCAGCATCGCCGATTTGAGTGTGGCGCAAAAACAGATGGTCGAAGTGGCGCGAGTGTTGGTGAACGATGCGCGACTGGTGATTCTTGATGAACCGACCACCGTCTTGACCGATCGCGAAGTCGAGGTGTTGTTTAAAGTCGTTCGTGCGTTGCAACAACGCGGCGTGGCGGTGCTGTTTATTTCGCACAAATTGAAAGAAGTAAAAAACCTCTGTCAGCGACTGTTGATTCTGCGTGACGGATCGCCGGTAGAGTTGTGCGATACCGCCGACCTCGACGAAGAAAGCATGGCACGCAAAATGGTTGGCCGGGAATTGTCGCAGGTATTTCCAGCGAAAAAATCCGCCACTGAACAAGGTGGCGATGAACCCGCATTGCGTGTATCCGGCTTGAGCGTCGCTGGTGAAATTAACGACGTCAGCTTCAGCGTTCGGCACGGCGAAATTCTCGGGTTGTCAGGCCTGGTCGGTTCCGGTCGCACCGAAATTGCCGAAGCCATTATGGGTTTGCGGGCGCGCAGCGCTGGTGAGATTTTTATCGACGGCGAAGCCTGCGATTTGCGTTCGCCCGATATGGCGCACCGCAAAGGCCTGGCGTATTTATCCGAAGACCGCCAGGGCCGCGGCCTGGTATTGAATTTTAATCTGATCGAAAACATCACCCTGTTGAGTTTGAAACGTTACGTGAAAGGTTTGATTTCACATCGCCGCGAACGTGAACGCGCCGAAGAATATCAACAGACATTCAACATCCGCGCCGCCAGTTTGAAACTGCCGGTGGGCCAGTTGAGCGGCGGTAATCAACAGAAGGTTTATCTCGCCAAATTGCTCGACATCGAACCGACGATTCTGATGCTCGACGAACCGACGCGCGGCATCGACGTTGGCACCAAACGCGAAATCTATCGGCTGATTCGTCAACTGGCCGATGAAGGCCGCGCCATCCTGGTGATCTCGTCCGAGCTGGAAGAAATCATCGGTTTGTGCGACCGCGTTCTGGTGGTGCGTGAAGGCCGCATCGCTGCGGAATTAACCGACGAAAAAATCAATGAAGAAGACATCATGCTGTACGCCGCCGGTGCTCGTGCGCGTACCACTGCCGGAGTAAATTCATGACAGCCGCTCAAAATTTCCCGCAACGTCTGGTCAGTTTCTGGCGACGTTTACCGTTCGACATGACCATTGTCGCGCCGCTGTTGGCGTTAATCGTCATGCTGATCGCTTCGTCATTGGCGAGCGAATATTTTCTCAACACTCGTAACCTGACCAACATTCTGCGTCAGGTGTCGTACACCGGCATCATCGCCATCGGTGTGACCTTTGTGATCATCGGCGGCGGCATCGATTTGTCGGTCGGTTCCATGGTCGCTCTGGTCGGCGTGCTGTTGTTGTTTGTGCTTAATGCCGTTGGCGATCCGACGCTGGCGTTGCTGGTGGGTATGTCGTCGGCGCTGGTTGTGGGTGCGCTTTTCGGTTTGGTCAACGGCTTATTGGTCACGCGCGGGCGCATCGCCGCATTCATTGCCACGCTCGCCACCATGTCGATTTATCGCTCGCTGGCGTTGTACCTCACCGACGCCGGTGAAGTGGTGTCGAGCAATGCATTGTTCCCGGAAATTGGTGGCGGCTATTGGCTCGGCATTCCGATTCCAGTCTGGACGTTTTTTATTCTCGCGGCGGCGGCGCATCTGCTGTTGTTCCACACCCCTTACGGTCGGCATTTGTGTGCGGTCGGCTCCAACGAACAGGTGGCGCGCTATTCCGGAATTCGGGTGCGCACCGTGGTGTTGTTCAGCTTTGTCATCGCCGGTGCCTGTGTTGGCCTGGCCGCCATCATGCTCAGCTCCCGTTTGAATTCGATCAGCCCATCGGACGCCGGTGTGCTGTATGAACTTGATGCCATCGCCGCTGTGGTGATTGGTGGCACCAGTCTGGCCGGCGGTCGCGGCAGCATCTGGGGCACCGTTATCGGTGCGCTGATTCTCGGCATCATCAACAACATGCTGAATTTGCTCGGCGTGTCGCCCTACTTACAGGGACTGGTGAAAGGCGCGGTCATCCTGATCGCGGTATTGATGCAATACAAACGCAGTCAGTAAAACCCGAGGCGGGTTGTTTGACCTCGGACCGGCGTTCCGCGCCAGCGGAACGAATAACAACAACAAGCGAACGACAGGAAATAACCATGAAACTGAACCTTTGGCTCAAGCGAGTGGCGATTGCCGCAACCTTATCTACCGTGCCGTTCCTCGCGCTCGGCGAAGAAAATTATCACATTGGCGTCAGCGTGCCGTCGGCCGACCACGGTTGGACCGCCGGTTTGCTGTGGTGGGCAAACAAAGCCGCCGACGAACTGAACGATAAATACCCGAACGTTGAGTTCACCGTCTTGGCGGCCAATTCCGGCACCGCTCAAGTGGGCGATGTGGAAGATCTGATGGTGCGTCGCATCGACGCCCTGGTGATTCTGCCAACCAACCCGGCGACCTTGCAGCAAGTGATTGCCGAGGCCTATCACGAAGGCATTTACACCGTCGTGGTCGACCGCGAATTGGATACTCCGACACAGGATGTGTTCCTCGCGGGTGATAACCCGGGCATGGGTGAACAAGCCGCCATTTATATGGCCGATGCGTTGGACGAAAAAGGCAAGGTGGTGATCATCGAAGGCCCGTCCATTCCGATCAACGCGCAACGGGTGAATGCGTTCCGCGATGAATTGTCACGCCATTCCGGCATGGAAATTCTCGACTCACAATCCGGTGAGTGGAACCCGCAAACGTCGCTCAACGTGATGGAAGACATGCTGGCGCGCTATCCGCACATTGATGGTGTTTGGGCTGGTGACGACGACGCTCTCAAAGGCGTGTATCAGGCAATTCGTGAATCCGGTCGTACCGACATCAAAGTGTTGGTCGGCGGCGGCGGTTCCAAAGACGTGATCGGCATGATTCGCCAAGGCGATTCCATTGTTTCCGGTACCGTTACGTATCCGCCGAACATGATTGCCTCGGGCATGGCGGTTGCGCTGACTGGCCTGATGGGTCAACACCTGGGAGATATGTACCACGGTGTACCATCGCGCCTGATTCTGGCAGCCGACCTGATTACCGAAGAAAACGCAGACGAGTTTTACGAGCCGGACGCGGCTTACTGATCCGTCATTGCATCGCATTTCGTGCGTCTCGCCCCAGCTTCGGCTGGGGCTTTTTTTGCAAACAGCCGTTAAGTTAAGGCGATTATTATTGATGCAGTAAATCTCAATTTCTCGGGCACAGATTTTTCGTAGTAATAGCGCAGTTGCATGGCTGCAACTTCCAACCCCCACCTTTATAGTGATTACAGCGCTGGGCTGATTGTCATCTGTTCTCCAGCCCGTCATTCAGTCAACCGTCTATCCAACCCGGGAGTTCACCATGCCTCACGCCACTTTACCCGTGCCCGGTATGGGCACCTATCGTCTCACTGGCGCTTCCGGGCGTCAGGCTATGTTGACCGCTTTGGAACTGGGTTACCGGCATCTCGATACCGCCGTGCTGTACAACAATGAAAGCGATGTTGGTGCGGCTATGGCCGCGAGCGGAATTGATCGCGGTGATCTGTTTATTACCACCAAGGTGTGGCACACCGATTTGGCGCCGGAGGCGATGCGGGCGAGTCTCAATGCCAGCCTGAAACGGCTGGGTACCGATTACGTCGATCTGCTGTTGGTGCATTGGCCACCCTATGGCGATGCGGTGCCGATGGCCGATTATCTGCCCGCCCTGAAGGCGTTGCGCGACAGCGGTAAAACCCGCCATATCGGTGTGTCCAATTTCACTCGGGCGCTGATTGATCAGGCGGTTGGCGTTCTGGGCGAGGGCGAATTGCTGACCAATCAGATTGAGGTGCATCCGTTTATGCACAACAACGCCGTGGTGGAACATTGCCAGCAGCATGGCATTGCCGTTACCGCCTATGTGCCACTGGCGATTGGTCAGGTGATGCAGGATGCAACGTTGAACGACATTGCCCAGGCGCACCAGATCAGCCCGGCGCAGGTGGCGCTGGCCTGGCTGCACCAGCGCAATATCGTGCCGATACCCGCATCAAGCAAGCGCGACCATCTGCAAGCCAACCTCGATGCCATGACGGTGCAATTGAGTGACGCCGAGATGGCGCGCATCGGCCAACTCGACCGTGGCCGGCATCTGGTCAGTCCGGGTTTCGCGCCGCAGTGGGACTGACGAATCAGTGTTTTTTTGCGAAGAGGGTGACGATCCCGACGGCGGAGCAGGTGTCGGAAGAAGGCCGGCAGGCATCCGACGAAGCGGTGGCGCGCATTGAAAATGCGGCTGAATCCCTGAATCAGATTTCTTCAACGGTGACTGACATCAATTCCATGATGCATCAGATGGCGGCGTCAATTGTGGCGCCGCTGCAATACCGGATAGGCGACTGCCGTGAGGTGTGAACAGATGCGCTGCAAGTCGCGCAGCACGTCGATAAAAATCTGTGTGCTGAGCAGGTTTTCACTGTGGTGCCCGCCTAATTCATCCAGGTGATGTTGCCGCGCTTCCAGAACGTTTTGCCGATACTTTCGTTTTACATCCAACAATTCCTGTGCCAGTTCCGCACTGTCGCTGGTGAACACCGCCTGTGACAGACGGAAGGCGTCCACCAACTCATCGTGCAATTGATTGACCACCTTGGTCTGGTCGTCATCAAAGCGCACGCCCTCACGCAGTTTGTTGCGCGCCAGGTGCATCAGACTTTCATCAATGATGTCGCCGATGTGTTCCAGGTTGGTCATAAAACTGATCAATTCGCGGTGCTGTTGCTGCTGTCCGGTGTCTTCAATCGACAAGACGTAATTCAGCGCCTCGCGGTGCAGCGCATCGATGTCGTCGTCCAGATCGGCAATCTGTTTGACCAGCTCGCGGTCGTCGAACGCATCGAGGGCGTTGTTCAACATGCGGTACACCAGCTCGGCAATGTGCAGCGCTTCGTTGCGGGCATTGGCGAGTGCGCGGCCGGGGTTGCCAATGTCTTCGATCGATAAATAAATGGGCCGGTCTTGTTGCTGCGATAAATCATTATCGGCCGAGGTGTTGCGGGCCTGCATAAACAGCGGCAACAGCAATGGCAATATCGCGAGTAACAACAGGCCGTTGGCGAGGTTCAAACTGGAATGCGCGATCACAATGCCCAACGCACGTTCGGGCAATAACTGTTGAATTAAATCGCCCCCCAGCAGCAGGGCGATCAACCCCAGGGCCACGGCAAAAAAGCGGAAAATTAAATTGCCCACCACCACTTGCCGACCGGAGTCTGACAGCGACCAACCGCTGACCAACGCCGGCAAAGCGCCACCGAGGTTAGCACCCAGCAGCAGATAAAAACCGGCGTTCATGGTGATGGTGCCGTCCTGCACAAACTGCGCAATGATCAGCACCGCCGCCAGCGTGGAATGAATCATCCAGGTGAACAGGCCCATCAGGGTAATCGCCAGGGCGACGTCGCTTTCGACCTTGTTACTGATCAACAAAAAGACATCGGACGAGCGCAATAAATAGGTAACGTCGCCGATGAGATCGAGCGACAGCAGCACCAGGCCCAGACCGATTAAAATCCGACCGCTGTGTTTCCAGGCGCGTGAATAATCGAGTTTGAAACTGATGACGCCGAGCAGGATGACCGGCAGGCTCAGTTTTTCCAGATCCATGTTCAACAACACGGCCGCAACACTGGCACCGAATTCGGCACCCAGCACCGTCGCCAGAGCGGCAAACAACGTCAGCATGCCGGTGGCGCTGAACGCGGCGACCATCAAGATTACCGCCGTGGACGATTGCAACATGAAGGCGGTCATGGCGCCGGTGATAAACGCCTTGCTGCGATTGCTGGTGGTGCGTCGCAGCAGCCGTTCCAGTCGATTGCCAAGCAGGCGGGCAAAGCCGGTTTGCACCATGCGAATGCCCCACAGCAACAGCGCAACGGCGCCAGCCAATTCGATTAATACCATCATGGCTGGCGGCCCTCGAAAACGGGGTGTCGGGTAGGGCGGCGATTCTGTGAGACAGCAGCAGGGGTCAACAAAGCGGCGATGAGTGGTCGATCCAAACGGTGCATGTTGACGTTGGTTGCCTCAAAAGTCGGTGTGACGAAGGGACAGTGAACCCACGCATTATGCCGCAATGAGCGGCTGTTTTCGAATGGAACCGCGATGATTCAGGGCGCGGGTGAAATCAGCGCCGGGTCGTCGGTGAACACGCCATCGACGCCCCAGTCCCACAGCCGAACGGCGGCGGCGCGATCATTCACGGTGTAGCAGTATAGATCGTAGCCGGCCGTTTTGATGGCTTCCGCCTGAGCCTGAGTTAAGGTTTTGTGGTCCAGATTGACGCTCGCCAGGTCCAGAATGCGGGCGACCTCCAGCCAGTTGTCCGGCAGCCGTTCCCACAAATGGCCGAGTAACCAGTTTGGCCGGGCCTGGTGCAGCCGCGCCAGGATTTCACCGTTGAAACTCGACAGCAATAGCCGGTCGAAATCGCGCCAATGCTGGTCCAATGCGGCAATGCAGGCATCGGTGATGTGTTCGATGCTGACATCCGGGTAGTGTTTGATTTCCAGGTTCAGACCCAGGCCCAGATCGCGGATATGAATCAGCGCCTGCTCCAGACTCGGCAGGCGTTCGGCCTGAAAATCGGCGCTGAAATGGCTGCCCACATCCAGATCCTTGACGGTGGCCCAGGTTTGTTTGGTCAACTTGCCTTTGGCCGGTGTCAGGCGGTTCAGGGTGCTGTCGTGAAACATAACGGCAGTACCGTCGCCGAGCAGGTTGGCGTCGATTTCCACCCAGTCCAGACCGATGTCACGGCTGAATGTCATGGCCGCAAGGGAGTTTTCAGGCGCGCGGCGCGCGCAGCCACGGTGACCAATGATGGGACTGGCGATCATACAATTCTCAGCTCCGAGTGAGGATCGAACAGGTGCAGCCGCTGGCGGTCGAAACGTAACGGCAGCGACTCGCCGCCGTGAAAGTGGGCTTTGCCGGATTGCTCGGCCAGCACCAGAACGTCGGTGTTTGGAAAGTTGCCGTACAGCAGCGTATCGGCGCCCAGCGGCTCGACGATTTCGACGCTCAGTGTAAAGTCGGATTGCTCTGGCGAACAGCTCTCCAGATGTTCCGGCCGGAAACCGAGCACCACCTCGCCGCTGTGATTCACCGCGTCGGGCAGCTCAACGCGCTGACCGTTCGGCAACACCAGCGTTCGCCCGCCTTCCAGTTGAACGTTCAGAAAATTCATCGACGGCGAGCCGATAAAACCTGCGACAAAACGGCTGGCTGGTTTTTCGTAGAGCTCAATCGGCGGGCCGACCTGTTCGACTTTGCCACCGTTCATTACCACCAGACGGTCGGCCAGAGTCATGGCTTCAACTTGGTCGTGTGTCACATAGATTGCCGTGGTGCCGAAACGTTGTTGCAGCCGCTTGATTTCAATACGCATCTGCACACGCAGTTTAGCGTCCAGATTCGACAGCGGTTCGTCGAACAAAAATACCTGCGGGCTGCGCACGATGGCGCGACCCATAGCGACGCGCTGGCGTTGCCCGCCTGACAACTGCGCCGGCTTGGAATCGAGCAAATGTTCGATGTCGAGCGTGCGGGCGGCGTCGCGAACTTTCTGTTCAATATCGACGCGTTTCTCACCGCGATTTTTCAGACCATACGCCATGTTTTTAAAGACGGTCATGTGCGGATACAGCGCGTAATTCTGGAACACCATGGCGATGTCGCGGTCTGCCGGTTCCAGCTCGTTGACGCGTTGATCACCAATGTGCAGATCGCCGGAACTGATGCGTTCCAGACCGGCAACCATGCGCAGCGTGGTTGACTTGCCGCAGCCGGATGGACCGACCAACACCAGAAATTCACCGTCAACAATATCCAGGTTTAAATCGTGTACAGCGGTGAAACCGTTGGCGTACGTTTTGTTCAGATTCTTCAGCGATAAATTGGCCACAATGTCCCCTTACTTTTCCTGCTCGATCAGGCCTTTGACAAAGAGTTTTTGCATAATCAGCACGACCAGAACCGGTGGCAGCATCGCCAGAATGGTGGTGGTCATAATGAGGTTCCAGGGCACCACGCCGTTGTCGGATGCCATCAGCCGTTTAATGGCCATGACGATGGTGTAGTACTGGTCATCGGTGGTGACCAACAGCGGCCACAGGTATTGATTCCAACCATAAATAAACAGAATGACGAACAAGGCCGCTATGTTGTTGGTCGACAGCGGCAACAGAATGTCTTTGAAAAAACGGATGGGGCCGGCGCCGTCCATCCGGGCGGCTTCGAGCAACGAATCCGGTACCGACATAAAAAATTGCCGGAACAAAAACGTGGCGGTGGCGCTGGCAATCAACGGAATGGTGAGACCGGCGTAGCTGTTCAACATGCCCAGATTGGAGACCACTTCATAGGTGGGCAGGATGCGCACTTCCACCGGTAACATCAGCGTAATGAAGATTAACCAGAAACAGGTGCGCCGCAGCGGAAAGCGGAAGTACACGATGGCGTAAGCCGACATCATGGAAATGATGATCTTGCCGACGGCAATCACCATCGCCATCACAAAACTGTTCCACAACATGCGCGATGCCGATACCGAAACCCCCAAACCGACTTCATTGAACAGCGCGGTTTTCAGGTTGTCCCAGCCTTGGTCACCAAACCACAGCGGCAGAATGCCGGAAACAAAATCGCTGGCCGGATGCGTAGCCGCAACCAGAGCCACCCAGATCGGCAAGCCGATGATAAAAATACCGAGCAGCAAAATCAGATGACGCAGCAGCGTCAGCCAGGGTCTGTTTTCAACCATCAGTATTGCACCCTTTTTTCGACGTAACGGAATTGCACCACCGTAAGAGCGATGACCATGATCATCAGCAGTACCGATTGCGCGGACGAAGAACCGAGGTCGAGGCCGACAAAACCATCGCTGTAGACTTTGTACACCAGCGTTTTTGTGGTGTTACCCGGGCCGCCTTGCGTGGTGGCATGAATGATCGCGAAGGTGTCAAAGAAGGCGTAGACCACATTCACCACCAGCAGGAAAAAAGCGGTGGGCGATAACAGCGGAAAGACGATTTGCCAGAAGCGTCGGAACGGACGCGCACCGTCGATGGCGGCCGCTTCAATTAACGAACGCGGTATCGCCTGCAGGCCGGCAATAAAGAAGATGAAGTTATAGCTGATTTGTTTCCAGACCGAGGCGATGACCACCAGCGTCATGGCCTGGCCAGAGTTGGCAACATAATTCCATTGATAGCCCAGTTTGCTCAGCCAGTAAGTGATGATGCCGATGCTGGGATTGAGCAGCATCACCCAAAGAATGGCGGCTACAACCGGTGCCACGGCATAGGGCCAGATCAACATGGTTTGGTAAAACCGGCCAGCGCGCACGACTTTATCAGCCATAACGGCAAGCAACAGCGCCAGTGCCATACCGCTGACGGCAACCAGGCCACTGAAGACTGCGGTAACACGAACGGAAGTCCAGTATTCGGGTTCGGATAGCAGATAAATAAAATTTTCGAACCAGACGAATTCGGTGCTGAAACCGAACGCATCTTCAACGCGAAAGGATTGATAAAACGCCTGGCCGGCGGGCCAGATAAAAAATACCAAAGTGATGATCAACTGTGGCGCCACCAGCAGATAAGGCAGCAGCCGATGTCGGAAAACAGACTTGTCGTGCATGGTGAAAAACCTGGGCCGTTAGCAGCGAAAAAGCACGGTCGGAAACCCGACCGTGCACGAAAAACGGCCAGAGTTTCCTCTAACCGTAGAGCCCACGCTTCAGCGATTGGCGCGTTCGAAACGACGCAGTTGCTGGTTGCTGCGGCGAGCGGCGCGATCCAGTGCCTGCTTGGCAGTGGCGTCACCGTTCCACACCGATTCCAGTTCTTCGTCGATGATGTCGCGAATTTGCGGGAAGTTACCCAGACGCAGACCGCGAGAGTTTGCCGTCGGCTCAACCGCTGTCATCTGGTTGATGGCAACATCGGTACCGGGGTTGTTGGCGTAGAAACCTTGTTCTTTGGTCAGCTCAACCGCCGCGTAAGTGATCGGCAGGTAACCAGAGAACTGGTGCCAGTCGGCCTGAACTTCCGGCTGAGAGAGGTATTCAAAGAAACGCGCAACGGCCGGGTAGTGTGATTCATCGTGGCCGCGCAGTGTCCACAGTGTTGCACCACCGATGATGGTGTTTTGCGGGGTGTCGATTTTGCTCGCCCAGTACGGCAGTTCGCTGACGCCAAAGTTGAAACTGGCGTTGGCGCGCACACCGGCGTAGCTGGCAGAGGAGGCGGTGATCATCGGGCACTCGCCGCTGTAGAAGCGGGCAGCGCCTTCACTGGTACGACCGGAATAGCTGAACAAACCGTTTTCGTTCCATTTCGCCAACTGTTCAATGTGGGCGATTTGCAGGTCGTCGTTAAAGACAACCTGAGTGTCCAGGCCGGTGAAGCCGTCGTCGTTGGTGGCGAAAGGAACGTTGTGACGGGCGGACAGGTTTTCCAGTTGAATCCAGGATTGCCAGGCGGTGGTGAAACCACAGTCGTAACCGGCATCCAGAATGGCCTGACCAAATTCACCCATTTCTTCCCAGGTTTTCGGGCCACGGTCCGGCAGACCGGCGGCGGCGAACGCGTCTTTGTTGTAATACAGCACCGGCGTTGAACTGTTGAACGGCATGGACAGCATGTTGCCGTTGGCATCGGCGTAGTAGCCGGTGACGGTGCTCAGGTAGGCGCTTTGATCGAAGCCGTCGCTGTACTGGTTCATCAGTTGGTAGGCCGGGTAAACGGCGCCTTCGGCGGCCATCATGGTGGCGGTGCCCACTTCATAAACCTGCACGATGTCCGGCTGCTCGCCAGAACGGAAGGCGGCGATGGCGCCGGTCATGGTTTCGCTGTAGTTGCCGCGGTAGCTGGCGTGAACGACGACGTCGTTCTGAGAAGCGTTGAAGTCGGCAACGATCTGGTCAACTTTTTCACCCAGTTCGCCACCCATGGCGTGCCAGAAAGTGATGTCTGTTGCCGCCTGTACCTGGCTGATCGCCAAGGCGCCGACGGACAATGCAATGAGGGTCTTTTTCATAACGACTGTGTTTCCCGCTAGTTGGACGGTGAGCGCAAATTGGTTGGCTGGCCGGCTGGTAACGACTGCCTCAGTGACAACCCGAATAAAGCGCGAATCACCCTAGGGGGCTTTTGTTGCATGGCGTTGACAATTTTATGGCAGCGAAATTGTGTTCATAAAATTCGTGACCCGACTCGCATCGGAACGGTGGTGCCCATCCGGTACAATGTCGATTCAAAGCGGTAACAAGTAGGAGGTAACGGATGATGGCAACAATGCACCGAAGCACAGTGGCATTGGCTTTGATGAGCGTGTTGATGTCAGCCATGGCGGCGTCGCAATCGCCGGACAACGACTTTATGCAGGCCCGTGAGCAACTGATGTCGGCGGTATTTGAGGTAACTGTGAGCGGCGATCCGGATGTCGATTTCGCGCATCTGATGGTGGCGCATCAAAGCGCAGCCTTGCCGATGATCAAAACGGTTTTGGCGCAGACCGACGACCCGACTTTTACACACGCGGTCGAACGCCTGGCGCAGCAACTCAACGACGACATCGACGCTTTAAATACCTGGCTGGAACGATACGACACCCCGGACCTGGGTGCAGACGCCGACGTCATTCGTCAGGCTTACCAGACTGCGCTCGACGAATACGCCCAGCAACGCGGTGACTTTGTTGTAGAGGGTGATGAAAACTGGGTGTTCGCGAACGCCATGCTGTGGCACCAGTCGCTGGTGATTACGCTGGATCAACTGATGCTGAATCACAGCGTCGATGCGCAGTTGCGCATTCTGGCGGGCGACGGTGTGCGTCATGCTAATCGCGACATCGCCGAGTTGCGCAACTGGATGCAAACACGCGAGCTGGAATGAACGGCGCTTATAAATCCTTGAACTGGTTTTTCAGCGCCTCAAAGGCGCGACGTTTTACATCGTCTTCCAGTTGCACCGGATCGGCATCGGGAATCAGGGCTGAGGTATCGAGGTTGGCTGGCGGTGCATCGGTTTCGGCCGCCGGCGCATCCAATTGCTCCAGATGATCCTGCAACAACACCAGCGCATCGACGGAACCGGCCAGCGCCGGGTCTTCTTCCTGATACTGCTCGATGCGTTTTTCCAACTTACCGATCACCTCTTCGATGGCGGCGCGGTCGGGTTTTTGTTCGGTGAGCCACTGTTGGGCGCTTGCGGCGGAGGTAGCCATGACGTTCGGTGAAACCTTATTCGATGATGACAGCGGACGGCTGCAAGTGTACCGGAATTGGTGCGCTGACGCCGAGTCCTGGCAGCAACGTTTGCAGACCGAACTCGATTGGCGCCAGGGCCGGGTGCGTGTGTACGGCCGCGAACATTTAACACCGCGGCTGGAAAGTTGGTTCGGCGCACCGGGCGTGCGTTATCGCTACAGCGGGCAGACGTTGGTGGCCGACGGTTGGCCCGACAGCCTGCGGCCGCTGATCGATGCGGTGTGCGCAACCACCGATATCGCCTTCAACGCCGTACTCGCCAACTGGTACCGCAGCGGTGACGACCGCATGGGCTGGCACGCCGATAACGAAACCGAATTGGGTGCGAACCCGCCGGTGGCGAGCCTGTCGCTGGGCGCGCGGCGCGATTTCCGATTGCGTCGCAACGCGAACCACAAACAGACATTGACGGTCGCCCTGGGCGAAGGCGATTTGTTGCTGATGAGCGGCGCACTGCAACACCACTGGCAACACAGCGTACCCAAACGCGCCCAGGCTGACGCTCGGTTGAGCCTGACATTCCGACGGGTGCTGGTTAACGTCTGAGCCATTCAAAATGCCGATGTTCGCGACTGTTGCAGGCCGGTTGTCGGCAAAGTTGGTATACTGCAACGCCCGATCGCCATTGGCCCGCCAGGCCGATGGTTGGAATAAAAGCAGGACGCAGTAAGAGGAGATTTCCATGGCCGAAGCGGTTGTTGAACGCTTGATCGAACTACTGACCTTGGAGCCGATTGGCGAACATCGCTATCGTGGTTTGTCGCAAGACCTGGGCTACCCAAAGGTGTTCGGCGGGCAGGTGATTGGTCAGGGTTTGTCGGCAGCGCTGCAAACCCTGGAAGGTCGCGTGCCGCACTCGTTGCATTCGTATTTTCTGCGCCCGGGCGACGTTAGCGAGCCGATTGATTATCAGGTTGAAGCGGTGCGCGATGGCCGCTCGTTCAGCGTGCGGCGAGTTATCGCTACCCAGTTCGACAAACCCATTCTGGCGATGACAGCATCGTTCCAGATTGAAGAACCGGGCCTGGAACATCAGGACGCCATGCCCAACGTGCCCGGCCCGGAAGGGCTGGAACCGGAACTGAAACTGTACCGCGATCACGCCGACGAAATTCCCACCCGGGTGCGCGATCTGTTCACCGCCGAACGGCCGATTGAATACCGCATCGTTGAAGCGCAAAACCCATTCCGCCCGCGCATGGGCATCGCCAAACGGCACATGTGGATTCGCGCCAACGGCCCGCTGCCGGACGACCCGGTGGTGCATCAATCGATGCTCGCTTACACCAGCGATTACGGCTTTCTGGAAACCGCACTGATGCCGCACGGCATTTCGCTGATGAAACCGGGGCTGACCATTGCCTCGCTTGATCACGCCATCTGGTTTCACCGGCCGTTCAAATTTGACGATTGGCTGTTGTACGTCGCCGACAGCCCCAGCGCCAGTGGCGCACGCGGCTATGTGCGCGGGCAGATTTTTGACCGCAGCGGCAAGCTGGTTGCCAGCACCGCACAAGAAGGCATGATTCGTTACCACGGAGAAGACGCATGAACCGCCGCGTCACGCTTGCCATCACCGGCGCGTCCGGCGCGCCTTACGCCGAACGTTTGTTGCAATGGTTGTTGGCGGCCAATTGCGAAGTGCATCTGCTGGTATCGAAAGCTGCTTTGATGGTTGCCGCCGTCGAAACCGGCGCGCCCTGGCCCGCCAATCACGACAAATTGCACGACCATTTGCGCGAACGTTTGGGCGACGGCGGCAAACTGATCATCGTCGGCCGCGAAGATTGGATGAGCCCGGTCGCCAGCGGCTCGGGCGCGCCGGATACAATGATCGTCTGCCCCTGCTCAACCGGCACCCTGGCAGCCATTGCCACCGGCCAATGCGACAACCTGATCGAGCGCGGCGCCGATGTGGTTCTCAAAGAAAACGGCCGCCTGATTCTGGTGCCGCGTGAAACGCCGTACAACGAAATTCACCTGCAAAATATGCTGATATTAAAACGCGCCGGCGCCGTTATATTGCCGGCCAGCCCGGGCTTTTATCACCAGCCAAAAACCATTTCGGACATGATCGATTTTGTTGTTGCCCGCATCTTAAAAAGTGCTGGCTTTGAACAGGATTTATTAGCGCCCTGGGGCGAAGAAACCAAAAATTGATTACCGCCTGAAAATGTCATCCCGGAAGTGCCGCAGGCGCTATCCGGGATCTCACCAGACCACTGACCACAGCGCTAACCACCATGAACATTCTGCTACTCAGCGCCTATCATTCCGCCAGCCACCGCTATTGGTGCGACGGCCTGATGGCTGCCTTTCCCGAACACAACTGGACGCTGCGCCACCAGCCGGCCCGGCATTTCAGTTGGCGCATTGAAGCCTCCGGCTGGCTGTGGGCAATGAGTGACGACGCGGCGTTTCAGCAATCCTACGATCTGATCATCGCCACCAGCTTAACCAATGTTGTGACCTTAAAAGCCCGCTGCCCGGCACTGCGCGATGTGCCACTGTGGTTGTATTTCCACGAAAACCAATTTGCCCATCCGTTGTCAGATCAACAACAACGAGCGCATCAAACTGCCTGGCAATTCAAGAGTCTGGAAAACGCCTTTTGTGCCGACTGGATCAGTTTTAATACCCACTTTAATCGCGATACATTTTTTACCGGAGCTCGGCAACTATTCAAAAAATTCCCGGAACAATTTCCTGGCAATGTATTGAGTAATATTGAAAAAATTTCCGACGTATTGCCGGTGCCATTAACAGAGCGGTTCTCAGCACTGCGTGAGCAACCAAAAGACCCGAAGTTGATTGTCTGGAACCATCGCTGGGAATGGGATAAGCAACCGCAGTGTTTTCTCAGTGCGCTGTTGCAACTGAAACAGAGTGGTGTCGATTTTCGACTTGCGATGTTGGGCAGTGGTGGTGGCCGCGGTGATGCTTTTGCCGGGGAGCGACAAGCCTTGGGTGAGTGTGTAGTGCATTGGGGTGAGGCCGACGAAGCAACCTACCGCCACTGGCTGGGCCGCGCTGGCGTCGGCGTTTCAACCGCCCTGCACGATTTTCAGGGCCTGGCAATGCAGGAACTCGCCCAGGCCGGCGCCACTTGCGTAGTGCCGAATCGACAAGCTTATCCAGAGTGTTTGCCGGACGCGGTGTTTTATCAGGGAAATGAACAGGATGCGGCTGAAGAGGCACGCGAATTGGCAGACGTGTTGAAGCCACAACTCAACGGTAGAAAAGTTGAAAGCGCCATACCGTTACGGTGGAAGAATTATGTGACGAACTACCAAGCAATCATCAATCGCCTTCGTTCACTCTAAACTTGTTTCAAACACCTACTTATTGTTGAACACACTGCCCGCCATATTGCGATACCAGGTCGTTGCACGTGCTAAGCGCGTAACCGCAGCGCGGTTCTCCATTAATCACATGACAATAGAGCACTCGCTGCGGTGGCGGAGTTTTGGGCGTGTGGCAGTGGTAGTCGCCGGTGCGATGATTGGTGTGGCAACCCATGGCGTTGGTGCCGCCAGAGTGACCGAAGCTGACGTTGGTGAGCGTTAGGGCAAAGAAAAACGCCGCGGTCGTTTGGAGAATTTTCATTGTTCTAGTTCCCGCTTTGGTGAGCGAGAACCAGTCGGACTGGGGACTGCCGCTGGTAGTGTCGCTCTTGTTGGCCGACATCAACATAGCGGGGTTCATCGAAATAATTAGTGAGAGCTTGTTGGCTTTTTGTAGCGGAATGTAATACCGGACTTGTGCAATAAGAGTTTGCCGTTTCCGGTGTTCTGCCAAATCACATCGTTGGAGTTATCGTTTAGCGTAATGAAGGTGATACCGCCGGTACCAGGCTTTAAGCAAATGGGTGATTTGACGATTCTGCCGTGCGCTCAGTTAAATCGACTGAGCCAGGTCTTAGCCGAATCGGCATCGCTGAAGAAACGGACCAGCGGGTGGCGCTGGTGTTCGCGAACCAGCTCAACCACGCGGTCGCCGTATACTGATGGGTCTTTCACCAGGACTGCCAGAGCCATCTGATAGTTAACAAATTTTTGAAAAATATCTCCGGCCAGGCCACTGCGCAGTGTGAAAAACTCCGTTGGCAAATTGGCTTCATCGATCAACAGGTAGCCGTGCTCTGAAGCCTGACCCAGAAGATCGGAAATATATACAATACGATCGGTCATAATGGGGTTCCGCTTAAGACTGACGAAGGATCTTCTCCATCGCTTTCCCCTTCGCCAGTTCATCAATCAGTTTGTCGAGCCAGCGGATTTTTTGCATTAACGGGTCTTCAACCTCTTCAACCCGAATGCCGCAAACTACGCCTTTTATCAGCGCTGTATTCGGATTCATCGCCGGCGCTTGGGCAAAAAAAGTCTCAACATCGGTTTGCTGGTCGAGCTGTTGTTGCAGGCCTGCTGCGTCGTATCCGGTCAGCCAATTAATTATGGTATCGACTTCGGACTGAGTGCGGCCTTTGCGTTCGGCTTTTTGGATATATGCCGGGTAGATCTTGGCAAATGGCATGGTGAAAATTCGATGCCCAGACATTGTAGCCTCCTGTCCCTGTCGTGAACGTTTTAACAGTGTAGTGCCGACTGTTTGTGCAGTGGAAGCCTCAGGGCTTATACAACACCGGCAAATGCAAGTTCCAGCGCAACGCCAATAGTCGTAATCCAGCAACGAAGACGATACCGATCCAGAACGCCACGGGCTGAGTAAGGCCGAGCGCCAGCAATAATAAGTAGACGCCAATTCCGGCAATGGCGGCTGTAGCGTAAATCTCTCGGCGCAACACCAACGGTACTTTGGCTGTAATCACGTCGCGAATAATACCGCCGGTTACGCCAGTCATGGTTCCCATCACGATCACAATCAGCGGGTCGTAACCGCCTTGCTGTGCATGTTGTGCACCCGAGAGTGCGAACAACGCCAGCCCAAACGCATCGGCCACCATAAACGCTGGACCGGGTGCTTGTTTGTAGCGCAGATAGATCAGCGTCAGCACCGTTGCTGCAATAATCACCAGCAAGTAAGCACTGTCGGTGACCCAGAAAATGGGGTGCCGGTTCAACAGCAAATCGCGCAGCGTGCCGCCGCCGATAGCGGTAATAGTCGCGATCACAATCACACCGAGAAAATCCAGATCGCGATCACGCGCCGCCAACACACCACTGGTGGCAAAGACGGCGACGCCGATTAGGTCGAGGTAGTAGAGGAGCATGGCTTGGCCCGTTAAATCGTTGTTTATTCTGAAGCTGAAGTTTAGACAGGCTGAACGCTACAGGCCTAAAGAAGTATGTCGGAATGTATGGAATAGAGGCCGGGCAGAAGGAGTGATACAGGCCGCAAAAGCAGCCTGTATCGTGGCAAAGTGTCTTATCCGTTTGCTCTCATAGCCGCCACTGTAGCGCTGGCGTTAGCCGACCGTGCAGCAATCGCAACTTCCTTCGAGACGATGGTTTTTCCCACTGGGAATATAGCTATGCCTGCTAACTTCAAGTGTTGGATGCCAAAGGGTATTCCGATAATGGTAATAAAACACAAAATGGCCGAAAAAACGTGCCCTAAAGCTAACCATAAACCGGCGAAGACGAACCAGATAATATTACCAATTAGTCCAAAACCGCCGGTGCCAATATCGGTCTGTTGGCTTAGCTCATCTCGACGAATGGCTTCTTTTCCGAATGGAAAAAATGAGAAATTGCCAATAACAAAACAGGCTCGCCCCCAGGGAATGCCAATAATCGTGACGAAGGCAATGGCACCTACAAGCCACCAAGACAGGCCCATGAAAACACCACCCAGTAAAAACCACAGTAAATTCCCTATTGCTCTCATTGTTGCTCCTTGGAGAAATATTCCGTTGAGTTCTTGAATGCTTCAGCGTCACGACTGTGATCGCTGATAGGTATTTGTATCTGTCTACCTGACGATGTCAATAAGTCTGTGAAGTTTGTTTCCTACAGGCCGATTCGGAAAAATGCCCCAGGTTATTCATGGCTAAACTGTGATCAGTCTGAAAGAGCGGATATGCAGCTACTGCCAAACCGTCCTCCCTCCATCCACCGCCAACACCTGCCCAGTCACATACTTCGCCGTCGCTAAAAACAGCGCGGCTTCTGCTAAGTCTTTCGGCTCGCCCAGTTTGCCCAGCGGTATCCTGGCCGTCAGTTGTTGCTCATAATCCGCTCCCTGGCTTTCCGGTAACAGAATGGCGCCGGGGGCGATGGCATTGGCGCGGATATTGGGCGCTAGGTCTAAGGCCATGGATTTTGTTGCGCTGATCAAGCCAGCTTTGGTGGCGGCGTAGGCGGGGTGATTGGCGAGTGGGCGCAGGGCATGGATGTCGGCGAGGTTGATGACGACGCCTTGGCGTTGGCTGAGTTCGGGTGCCAGTGCTTGGGTGAGCAAAATCGGTAAGCGCAGGTTGGTGTGCAGCAGCAGGTCGAGCTGTTCTTCATCGATGTCGCCAAAGGGTGTTGGGAAAAAGGCGGAAGCGTTGTTGATGAGTACATCGATGCGGCCGAAAGCTTTGGTGGCTTGTTGTGCAAAGTCGTTAATGGTCTCTGCGGTGTTTAATTCGGATGAAAGCGCTTGGACGCTGTCTGGGCGTTGCTGGTTGAGTTCTTTGGCCAGAGAGTCTGCGTCGGTTTTGCTCGACCGATAATGCACCAACACGCGAAAGCCGGCTTGGTGAAAGGTGCGCGCCATTTGCGCACCAAGGCGGCGCGCGCCGCCGGTAACTAATACGACGGGTGCCGGGTTGGTGGGTGTTAACTTCAGCGTCAGTTCCATCCGGTTTGTACGTCCTTCACGGCGTTGACTCGGGCGCGATGAATCGCTTCGCCGAGTTGAGCGCCTGCGTAACCTTGGGCCATTAAGTCGGCGGGTTTGACTGCGAGGCAAGCGTTCAAACAGTCACGAAATTGATCGGCCTCCGGGTAGGGTTGCTGTTCCAAGCCGGAGCGTCCGCGGGCATCGGCTTCGCAGGCGAGCAGGAAATGTTCGAAGGTTTCCGGTGCGCGAAAGGCGCCAAAGGCTTCCAGTGTTTTGACGATGGTCGCCGCTTTTAATTCGCCGATTTTGTGGCAGTGGGTGTGGTATCGCGCGGTCAGTTCGGCCAGGCGTGCGGGCTTTTTCGGCCACTTGCGCTCGGCGGCCAAGGCGGCGATGGCGTTAGCGCCCAGGTCTTCATGCCCGCGGTGCGATGGCCAATGTTTTGGATCGGTTAAACCTTTGCCAAAGTCGTGGCACAGCGTTGCCAAACGTACCTCAAGTGAGTCACTTAAGGTAACGGCGATTTGCAGCGCTTTCAGGGTATGAATGCCGGTGTCGATTTCCGGGTGCCAACGCATCGTTTGTGGCACGCCGAACAACGCATCGAATTCCGGCAGAATAATTTTCAACGCGCCACAGGCACGCAGTTCGCGGAAAAAATATTCTGGGTTGGGTTCTAATAAAGCGCGACTCATTTCCTGCCAGACGCGTTCGTGCACCAGGAATTTCAACTCGCCATCGGCCACCATGGCGCGCATCAATTCACGCGTTTCATGGGCGACTTCAAAACCTAAATGTGCAAAACGCGCGGCGAAACGGGCTACGCGCAACACGCGCAGTGGATCTTCACGAAAAGCGGGCGACACGTGTCGCAGTTGTCGTGCTTTGATGTCGGCAAGGCCACCGTAGGGGTCGATCAACTCGCCGGTGTCGCTCTTGGCGATGGCGTTGATGGTGAGGTCGCGGCGCAGCAGATCGTCTTCAAGCGTGACGCTCGGGTCGAACTGAACCTCAAAGCCGGTATAGCCGTGGCCGGACTTTCGCTCGGTGCGCGCGAGCGCGTATTCCTCTTTGCTGCGCGGGTGCAAAAACACCGGGAAGTCGGCGCCGACGCGTTGGAACCCTTCGGCCTCCAGTTCTTCCGGACGCGCGCCAACAACAACCCAGTCGCGGTCTTTCACCGCCAGGCCTAAAAGTTCATCGCGTACCGCGCCGCCGACCAGATAGGTTTGCATCGTTGGGTTATGGTTGGGAGTTTGTGGGGATTGTACTGCCGTATAGCTGGAGCGGACAGTGAACAAAAAAGGGAGCCGTCAGGCTCCCTTCTATTCAGTGGTTTTGATTACCAGTTCATAGAGAACTGAGTAGCAAAACCAGCGTCGCGGACGATGTCTTCCCATTCGTCGAATGAGGCCGGGCTGAACCAGGCGGTCAGGTCGAGGCCGGTACCGAACGGTGTGAAGCCGAGGCCGGTGGTGATGACGTGGCTGTCGTCAACGCTCAGGTTGTTGCGGTAACCGGCGCGGACTTTCATCCAGTTGAAGGCGTCGAGTTCGCCGCCCAGGCCAATGTAGCGGGTAGTAACGCCGTAACCCAGCGGTTCGTTTTCAGTCAGGTCCAGGTCCAGCGCGACGGTGCTGAAACGGGTTTCGTGTGCTGCACCAATACGGGCTTTCGGGCCCATGGAGAGTTCACGACCGGAGGCGCTTTCGAAGGTTTGCGGAATCAGGTCTTTAACTGCCAAGCCGGCGCGAACCTGACCACCCCAGATGTTGTACCAGTTTTTGGCGACACCAATGTCGAGGTTGCCGGTGAAGGCGGTGGTGGTGTTTTGGCTCAGTGTGCTGGTGTCGAAGTTACCGGCTTCATCGAAAGCAATGGTGTCTTCAAAAATTTGCAGTGATTGCAGTTTTGGCGTGACACCAACAGAGAATGTCTGGCCCATGTAGGTGAATTCGCGAGCGGCGGAAACACCCAGTTCGATAACGTTGGCGCCGAGGATGGTGACGGTTGAGTTTTCACCAAATCCGTCAGTAGCTGTACTGTCGAATTCGCCGTTGACGTAGAAGCCGTTAACGCTTGTGTAGGTCGAAACGTTATTGCCGTCATAGTCAGCATCGTGTGTGCCAGAGCAAAGATCGCCAGGATCGCCACCAGTGCTGTCCAGATTTATTGTTGTACCATTGGATTCTGCTTCCAGGTTGGCTTGTGCAATTAAAAAGTCGTTGTAAGCATTTTGATATGCGATGGTACCTGAACATGGATCCCCAGCTTCGTTAAAACCCGAAAGTACTTCAGCCGCCGCAGAAACTTCGGCCGATAATGTAGTCAACTGGTCTGCTTCATCGGTATAGCCAAGTGTGTCGTCTACGGCTAATTCCAGAGTGTTTAAATCATCATCGGCAATGTTAGCCCGCATACCTACATTGGCGCTGGTATTTAAGTGAAGTGCCAAACCTAACCCGGAACGGGGAATTGCAATCGCGGTGCCAATGGAGCCGAGGAGCGCTAAAGGTTTATCTGGCAAGGTAGACATGCTGTCGTTGGTGTCATCTACAGCCACTTCCAGGTTGCGGAGTTCGCTTTGGATGGTGTCGATTTTATCGTCCAGTGCCTGGTTAGCTTCGTTGTAGGCATCAAGTTCACCAGCATCAATACCGTCATTAAATTCATCGGCGGCGTCCGAAGTTGCTGCAACAGCATCCGGCAATTCACCCACTTCCCTCAGAATGGCATCGGTATCCGTATTCTCGAAATTCTGCGCAACATTCACTGCCTTAATAAACCCATACCCATCATCAATCGAAAACATGATGCTCGGCAGTTGCAAACCGAAGTCGACGTTATCTTCGTAAGCCGACAACAACGCCGGGTTGAACTGGCTGGCGGCGAAGGAATCAGCGGAGGCGACACCGGTGTTGCCCATGGCACTGGAGCGGGTGTCGTTTCCGGTAAAGGGGGTGGCTGAGGCTGTTCCGGCCGTCAATATGGCCAGCGCAAGCAGACTTCGTTGCATCATCTTCTTCCTTTGAGGTTGGCTGGGCGGCCATGCACCGCCATGGCGAGGTCCAAGTAAAAATAGTGTATGTGAATTGGTTTGCAAAGTGGTGACCCGCCTTTTCGGCCGGTTTTTGCCGCTTTTGGGTTTTATTGGCAGTTTTCTTTAGTGGGCTTCGTCAAAATATTGGCTGAATTTTATTGCCAATTCGTTGGCGGCTGCCTGCCGTCAACCGAACGGCGCGATCTGTGCGCCGCTTTCCGAAATGCTCCTAATGTAATTTCCGCCCTGGCCGATAGCTGGGAACAACAGCGTGTGGCCAAGAGCCGAGAGAAAATGGAGCGCCCTATGCAAGCCAAAACTATGCGCCAGCTGATCAGTCTGGCGACCCTGTCCCTGCTGCTGAGTGGATGCGGCATGTTCGGCGGTGGTGGACCGAGCCAGGAAGAACAGGTCGCGGCCATCGTGTCGGAAGTGCGACAGATCAATGAGAAATTGCCGCCGATGGAACCCATGGTGTTGCGGGCTTCCGGTTACGGCGCCATCAACCCGAACTCTGCCGGTCTGACTGAAGTTCAGCAGCGTCTGATTGCGCGTCGCGCCTCCAAGCTGGATGCCTACCGCACCATGGCGGAACGCGTTTACGGCACGCAGATCATCGGTACGTCCACCGTGGAAGACATGGTGGTGCAGAGCGATCGGTACCGGGCGTTTGTCGATACTCAAATTATGGGTGCGCGGGTGATTTACCAGGAAATGTTGTCGGACGGCAGCTACGAAACCATGGTTGAAATGGTTATCGACGAAGGCTTCCGCAACTGTCTGGCGACGCGTGCCAATGGCCGTCAAAACGCCAGCTGTGCCGCTGACATGATTCACGACATCGACGCCATTACCCGCAGCCAATTGAGCCGCCAGGGCGTTGAGTCGAACGAATCCGGCCTGTACTTCATCGAGTAATACGGACGACGGGCCGAGGAGCGCATCATGTTGAAAGGCATCACTGAGCAAAGTTTCCTGCGCTGGATGATGGCTGCCCTGATGGTTGCTGGGTTCAGTCTGAGTGGGGCGCACGCCGAGGGTTTCAGCAACGACGGCCTGGTGTTGGTCGATGCCGAAGGCGAAGCGGAGATTCAATTCAACGACCTCAACAGCGCCCGCATTCGCGCTCTGCGTCAGGCCATTGAAAGCGCCTCCATTCAGGTCAGCGCTCAGGTGCATTCCACCCAGGTGATGGAGAACGGTAACTTGACCGTCGATTACCTGCGCGTGAACAGCGCCGCCCGCGTCACCGATATTCAGATTATGAGCGAAGGCCGGGTTGGCAACGTCTATCAGGTGTCGATCACCGCACGGGTATCGTCCGACGAAGTGTGCGCCAACGTGATGGCTAACCATTACCGCAAAACCGTCGCCGTCACCGGCTTCCCGATGGACCACCCGGAGCAGTCCACCATGGGCCATCTGGGTTCGGTAGACCGTGAACTGGCGGCGTATTTAGTGAACGGTTTCGGCGGCATGGCCGGCATCCGCGCACTGAACGCGAACGCCATGACGCTCTACCCGAACAGCGACAGCGCACCAACCCAACTTTCTCCGCGCATGACGTTGACCAGCGCCGTCGAAGCGGCCAAAACCCTGGGCGCCCAGTTTGTGATTTCCGGTGCCATCCGTGAGCTGTCGATGGAAGACCCGTACGCGCCACAACCGCGCGCCTGGGACGGCATGCTCAGCCGCGTCGGTTTTGAAAAACCCGAACGCACCCGCCACTTTGTGTTCGATGTGTTCGTGCACGATGGCTATTCCGGTGCGCTGGTCTTCCAAAGCCGCTACAGCACCTACGGCGAATGGAACGAACCGCGTAACGCGCCAGTCGGTTTTGCCACCGGCCGGTTCTTCAGCACCGATTACGGCCAGCAAGTCAAAATCCTGCTCGACCAGGCGGTAGAAGACATTCAGAAAACCATTCAATGCCAACCCTTTATGGCGGCGATCAGCCAGGTAAACGGTCAACGAATTTTCGTTGATACCGGCGCCAGCAGCGGTTTGCGCCCGGGCGATTTTCTGAGCGTGTATCGCACCAGCCAGCATTTCGACCGCCAGGGCGATACCTTCTGGCAACTGAGCGACACCCGCCTGGTCGCCGAAGTGAAACAGGTACAGCCGCACTTCGCCATTGCCGAACTGGCGATTGGCAGCGAACGTTTGAACCTGCAAATGGATGATGTCGTGATGGCGTGGTGACCGTCAAAAGACGCTCTCGACTGGCGCCAGATTTCGTTTAGAACTGGCGCCTTTTTTGTGCCTGTTGTTCAGACTAAAACGTGATGCGCGTTTTAAATCCCACAAAAACAACGATTACTCAAACGGTAAGCGGACAATCTCCACCGTACAGTGCTGGCGGGCGGTTGCTTGTTATAAGCGCCGGTTCTTGCTTCCAGTCACTAACGGTGGGTTTTAGGGATGAAAAACCGATTCATTCAATCACTATTGGCAACCTTGCCGATCACTTGTCTGTTGTTGAACAGCAATGCAGAAGAACTGGTTTTCAATCAAGGCACTGAACTTTCAGACGCTCAATCCGCAGGTGCCCAATGTAGCGCAAGAATACTGCCGAATGGGGACGTCGAAGTCGTGCTAGGGTCTCAGGAAAGGATATTGCACAGCGAAGAAAAGTATCGTCTTCCGGAAGTGGTTAGGGTCGAGGCTCGTTGCGATGTAGATAGGTACTTGGTGGGTATTGTTAGGGGGGCTACGGGCAATACTACAGATTACATATATCAGGTATTTGATCTCCAGTATCGCTTGGTAAAGGAATATAACATTGTTCACCATCGGGACTTTTTTGCTGGTTATGGCGGTTTTATGTTGGGTGATATGTCCTTTTCTAATTTTGAATATCTAAACATTCCCAATCAGCCTCTTGATTTGATATATGAATTTTTTGTTTACCCAGATTTAGGGCCTACAATTGACTCATTCTACGAGTCGGTAAAAAACTCATACAATGAAAATGACGCTGAGTACTTGTCCCTTGCATCCGACAGGTTGGTAATTGATGAACTCCTATGGATCACTTCCATAGATCGCAGCAACGTATCGAAATACAACGACATTGGTTACTACTTCGAACGATCCGGTTTGTTCAATGAGGCCGTATATCTTTTGGAGAAAGTGATCGAGAAATTCCCAAACCGTACAGTGGCTTACATTAATTTAGGTGACGCTTATTGGGGTTTGGGCGAAATCGAAAATGCGAAGCAGGCCTATCGGAGTTATATCGCATTGATGCGGGACGCCGGCAGGGAATCCCGTATCCCCGAATTCGTGTTAAGCCGGGTTGAGGAATAGCAGTTTAATGCTGCCGTGTGGCGGATTTCCTCGTTAAAAGATATATCCAATAAGCAGTCCCGGCGGTGGCGAGCGCGATGTAATTGTTACTGCTGGCGTTGCCGAGCGACCTCTTTCAAACCCATTCTGCCTTCGTCACTACGGCGCAGTGCACCGCCAATACCAAAAACACCCCGTCCAATCCATCTGATTTTTATCCAAAAAAGTGTGACGCAAGTCTAGGAAACATTAAATACAACGCTCACTCAAACGGCGGGGAATTTTGCACCCTCATACGATCCTCCTCTACCGGTCGGTTAAGGCCGATACGGCTTGGCAAATGGATTGTGGAGGTCGAAATGGATAAGCGGACGTTGTTTCTCAATCTGGTCGTTTTGGGTGTGGCGCTGTTTTCGTTGGCAGGCTGCGGTGGCGGTTTTGGCCCGGAGGCTGGAGAAGAGCCGGTGCCGGAGTTTGTTGTGAATGGCAATGTGGTGGGCCTGCAAAACAATGGCCTGGTGCTGCGCAATAACCGTGGCGAAACCCGGAGCGTTCTGGGTGGTACGACCCAGTTTCAATTTGGGGCGTTGTATGCGGTGGGTGAGGCTTACGAAATCCGTGTTGACGAGCAACCGCAACAGCAGTGGTGCAAGGTGCAGCCCGAGCGCGGCACTTTCAGTTCGGCCGGCAATGTGTCGGTTGCGGTGCAGTGCGTTAATACCTATGTAACCGGCAATATTTCCGGGCCCTATGAGGGCGGGCTGGTAATGAGGGATGAGCGCGGTGCAACGAAAACGGTCTCCGCACATTTCTCTCTCAACTCCGCCTATGCCGTCGGTGATGCTTACAACATTACCATTGCGCAACAGCCGGATGAGCAGTGGTGCAAGGTGGCGAATGGCCAGGGTATTTTTACCGGCGAGCAGAGTGTTTTCGTTCGGGTTGAGTGCGTAAATTCCTACGTTTATGGCTACGTGACGGGGTTATTGAGCCCGGGGCTGACGTTGGGAAATGAACAGGGAACCGAAGTCGAGGTTCATGAAAGCTTCCGACTTATCACTCAATACGTTGAATTCCCCGATACATACTTACCGGATAAACCCTACGCCATTTCCATTGTTCAGCAACCGGCTGCACAAACGTGCAGTATCAAGAATGGTAGCGGTGTATTTAAGGGTGCCGCTGATATGCGTTTTCAAATCGATTGCACCAAGCCGACAGGCATTCTTTACGGAGTGATTACCGGGTGGAATCACGATTCATCCCTCAGTGATTATGGCAAGCTGGAACTGCAAAATAACCGTGGCGAAACGTTGGTGGTTACATCGCCATCCGATGTGCAGTTTGCATTCAATGGACCGGAATCCGATTACGCGCCGGGCGATGAATACAGTCTCACCGTCACCGGACATCCCAACCGAACGCGATGCGACGTAATTAATGGCAGCGGTCAGATTCAGGACATTACGGACAATCCCGTTGAGGTTCGGTGCGCTGCTACACAGCCAGAAATTACCCTGCAAGGTTCGATTTTCGGGCTAGAGGCCGATGGCCTGATGTTGCTCAACAACGCCGGCCAAACATTGCCTCTAACGAGTGACAAAAAGGTCTTTGACTTCGACGCGCTCTATTACCCGAGTGATGAATACGCCATCACCATTACGCGGCAGCCTGAGGGCCAATTGTGTGATCTGGTCAATGGCGCTGGCTTAGCGGGTTCGCCGGAGGCGGAGAGCATCGCCATTCATTGTTGGAAATGGCAAGCGGCGGTCAATATGGGGTTTGGTTCCTGGCCTCAAGTGGCTCTGAACGACAACGGCCATGCCGTTGTGGCTTGGCACGATGGAACTAACCTGAAGGCGCGTTACCTGAACAACAATGCTTGGGGGGGCGTAGTAACGGTTGCCGGGCAGCGTGTCATTGACGCTCCCAGGGTTGGTTTGGATGGCGACGGTGCTGGGCTGCTTGTGGGGTGGAATCGTAATGTGGATGGGCGGAACATCCTTCGCTCCAATGTCGTTTCCAGTACCGGGGCCTGGAGCGAGGCGGCGACTGTTCAAGAGTCCGCTATTAATCCGGCACTGGCCATGAACGAGGCTGGACAGGCGCTGGCGGTATGGCCGTTGGGGGCGAAATACTATTCGGGCAACAACTCTTGGTCAGGTGATCCGGATGCTATTGCACCTTCGGGCGCTATTGGCATTCCGCGCAATAATACAGTGGTGGATATAAATGCTGCCGGAACGGCTATAGCTGTCTGGCAGGAGGACATTAACTCTCAAAAAGCCACAGTGATTCGGGCCAATATCTTTAGGACGAACCTGGATGCTGAACCGTCCTGGGACAGCGCGGCCATTGAACTGGCCAGGCATCCTTATGGCACTGAAACTGAAGTTGATGGCATTGAGGGCCAACCTAAATTCGTTGGCCATCCGCACGTGGCGGTGAACAACGCCGGGCAGGCGGTCGCGGTGTGGGAGGCCGTGCAGTTGAACGAAGGTAACGTGGGTACGGGTACGGTGAACATTCTGGTCAGTGTGTACGCCCAGCGGGATGGAGTATGGGAATGGAGTGAGCCGGAACAGATTAGCGACAATCAACCCGGCCAAGGCGCGGCCGCTTTACCGCAGGTAGCGCTCGATGACCAGGGCCGCGCCGTGGCGATTTGGCAACAGCAAAACGAAACAGGTCATCGTGACATCTGGAGTAGCCAATACGCCATTGCAACGTCGCAGTGGACGACGCCGGAAAAGCGGGGGGCTGGCTCGTCGTTCGTTGATGCGATCAATCCCCAAATTGCCATGCGCGAGAAAGGCGATGCAATGGTGATCTGGATTGCCATCGAAGAGACCGAAGCCCGGTCGTTGGTGGCGCAACTCTATTCGCCCGATGCCGGCGATTGGTTGGAGCAACCTCGGGTGCTGGCGGACGTGACATCGACGGCGGGAAACTCCGGCAATAACCACCATTTGGTAATGAACAACCGGGGCCAGGCGATGGTGGTGGTTAAAGCCGAAGCCGGTGCGTCTAAATCGGTGCAAGCCATTCCCTTCTGGTAACGCTAAGCCCCAGCGCATGGGCAAAAAAAAATGGCTCAGTGAATTCACTGAGCCATTTTTTTGGTTGAAAAAAGTCACACCGAAAAAACAATACCAGCCGTATCGCAATGCAGCCGCTCGCCGGTGTCCAGATTCATCAGCGTTAGATAATTGTTCCAGACGTAGCCGGTATCGAGGGCGACGTAATCGTCGTTGCCGGTGCGGCCCATCAGCGCGGCCCAGTGGCCGAACAACACCGTGTGTTCGCGTTTCACCGGCCAGTCGAACCAGGGCCGCATGCCAAGGGGGGCGTCGTCCGGGTCTTCTTTGTGTTTGAATTCCAGCTTGCCGTCCGGGCCGCAAAAGCGCATGCGGGTGAAGGCGTTGGTCAGGTAGCGGTAGCGGGCAATGCCGGTTAAGTCGTCGCTCCAGACGTCGGGTTTGTCGCCGTACATGTCGCTTAAAAAGCCGAGAAAACGCGGCCGGTCGGCGAACAGGCTTTCCAGTTCTTTGGCGTGCAATTGGGCGTCGGTATCGCTCCAGATGGGCGGAATGCCGGCGTGCGTCATCAGCAAGCGGCGTTCGGCGTCGTGCAATAACAGCGGCCGGGTGCGCAGCCATTCCATCAGTTCAAAGCAATCGTCGGCATTTAATATACGGTCGAGATCGGGGTTGCTTTTCATCGGTTGCTGGCTCAGTGCCAGCGCCAATAAATGCAGATCGTGATTGCCCAACACCGTTTCGGCGGCGTCGCCCAGCGAATGCACCAGGCGCAGACAACCGAGCGAATCGTCACCGCGATTCACCAAATCGCCGGTCAGCCAGAGTTTGTCGACGCTGGTGTCGAAGCCGACGGTTTCCAGTAAGAGTTCCAGCGGGGTGCGGCAACCCTGGAGGTCGCCGACGGCGTACAGCGTCATGCGTTCTCCTTGCGATGCAGGGCGTTGGCGATGTGCACAAAGTCGGTAATGGCGAGGTTTTCTGCGCGTGCGCCGGGGTTTAATCCGAGTGCTTCGATGTCGGCCGCGTCGATCAGCGGTTTCAAGTTATTGCGCAAGGTTTTGCGGCGCTGACTGAAGGCTGTGCGCACCACGGTGCTCAACATATCTACACTGTCGGCGGCCACTTTCGGCTCGGCGCGTGGCGTTAATCGCACAATGGCGGAATCGACTTTCGGTGCCGGTTGAAACGAACCCGGCGGCACGGTGAACAGATACCGCGCTTCGCAGTGGTACTGCATCATGATGCCGAGTCGGCCGTAAGCGCTATCGCCCGGCGCGGCACACAGGCGTTCGACCACTTCCTTTTGCAACATGAAATGCATGTCGCGAATTTGCCCGGCCCAGTTCAATAAATGAAACATCAACGGCGTAGAAATGTTGTACGGCAGGTTGCCGACCAGGCGCAGTTTTTCGTCGCCCTGAATCAGTTGGCCGTAGTCGTAACGCAGGGCGTCGGCTTCGTGAATGCGCAGGTTTTTGGCGTTAAAAAATTGCGCGCGCAGGATGGGAATTAAATCGCGGTCGAGTTCGATGATGTCTAAATCGCCGTCGGTGGCTGCCAGTAAGGGTTCGGTCAGGGCGCCACGGCCGGGGCCGATTTCCACTACTCGCTGGCCCGGTTTGGGCGCAATGCTGGCGACGATGCGATCGATAATGCGGCTGTCGTGCAGAAAATTCTGCCCGAAACGTTTACGCGCTTTATGCATGTGAATTCCGATGTTGTAACTGGTGCTGTGCCATGGTGGCGGCCGTTTTCAATGCCACGGCGAGCGAGCCGTCGCTGGCGTTGCCGCTGCCAGCCAGATCGAGCGCGGTGCCGTGATCGACCGAGGTGCGCACGAATGGCAAACCCAACGTGATGTTTACCGCTGCGCCGAAACCTTTGAATTTTAATACCGGCAAGCCCTGGTCGTGGTACATGGCGAGCACGGCGTCGGCGTTGTCGAGATAGTGCGGTTGGAACAGAGTGTCGGCTGGCAGCGGGCCGTCGAAGTGCCAGCCTTGGGCGCGCAGCTTTGCCAGTTCCGGTTCAATGACGTCGATTTCTTCGTGGCCCAGATGGCCGCCTTCGCCGGCGTGCGGGTTTAGACCACACACCAGGATGCGCGGCTCGGCGCAGCCGAAATCGCGTTGCAGCGATTGGTGCAACACGGTGGCAATGCTGTGCAGGCGTTTGGGCGTGATTGCCGCCGGCACTTGCGCCAGCGGTAAGTGGGTGGTCACCAGCGCGACGCGCAAGCCTTCGGTGGCGAGCATCATCACGACTTGGTCGGCGTTGCTGTGCGTTTGCAGGTATTCGGTGTGGCCGGTAAAGGCGATGCCGGCGTCGTTGATGATGCCTTTGTGCACCGGCCCGGTGACCAGGGCGACGCGGCCGGCGAGGCCGAATTCTATCGCGACGTCGAGCGTTTTTAACACATAGTGGGCGTTGCGAGCGTCAAGCTGGCCGGGTTCGCACGGCACGTTCAAGGCGACCGGCCAGACCGGTAGCACGCCCGGCTGGTGCGGGCCAAGTGTGTCGATGTTGTTGATCGTTTCGATGCGTACGTCGAGCGTTAACAGTTGCGCGCGCTCGCGCAGTAAATCCGGATCGGCGATGGCGAACCAGGGCTGGCTGTGTTCCGCCAACGCCTGTTTCAACACCAGGTCCGGACCGATGCCAGCCGGTTCGCCGGGTGTGACGGCCAGCGGCAGCGTGCTCACAGCCGTACCTCAACAAAACTTTGGGCGCGCAGTTCCACCAGCCAGCGTTGCAGCGCTTCTTCGTATTTGCGTTGCATCAGCGAATCGCGCACTTGCTGGCGCAGCACGTCCAGACTGACGTCTGTGGTGCGTTGATCTTCGACGCGCAGAATGTGATAGCCAAAGTTGGATTCGAACACCGGGCTGACTTCGTTCAGCGGCATTTGTCGAACCTGGCTGGCGAAGGCCGGTACAAATTCTTCCGGCTGACGCCAGCCGAGTGCGCCGCCTTTGCCTTTGGTGCCTAAGTCGTCAGTGAACTGGTCAGCGAGGCTGGCCATGCTTTCGCCGTTGGCGATGCGTTGGCGCAGGCTTTCCAGCAGTGCTTGCGCCTGGTCGGCGTTCAGCAGGGCGTTCGGCTGCACCAGAATGTGCCGCACCTGATATTGCTCAACCTGCACCGCCTGGCGGTCGGTTTTGTCGATCAGTTGCGCCAGGTGTAAGGCGCCGCCGTTTTCAATCAGCACCGCTTCGTTCAGCGCCAGTACCGGCACGACGGTGCGGAACACGCTTGGCAGTTCGTTGACCGGGCGCAGGCCGAGGTTGCGGGCGCCGCTGTTGGCGCTTAACTGTGCGCCGACTTCGAGTTCGGCCAGTTGCGCTTCGGCGTCGGCGCGTTCGCTCAGTTCGTAGCGGCGGTACAGCAATTCGAATTTCACGTCCTGCATCGACTGGCCGGCCAGGGTGTCGAGGTAGCGGGAGATTTCGCCATCGGTGACGTTGATTTCCGAGCCGACGTAGCGCCGCCGAACCTGATTCATGGTGAGTTCGCGGCGTACCTGACGGCGCACTTCGTCGTAGCTTTCGCCACTGGCTTCGACGGCGGCGACGAAGTTATCCAGCGTCATGTTGCGTTGGCGCGCCATGGTGTTGATGGCGTCGTTGACCTGGCTGTCGGTGATGTTGAGGTTCATCTTGCCGGCCAGTTGCAGTTGCAGCCGTTCCAGAATCAGCGAATCGAGCACCTGGCGTTGCAGTTGCGCATCGGGCGGCAATACCTGCGGGTTGCCCTGATAGCGCTGGCGAATTTCTTCGGTGCGCTGGCTCAGTTCGTTGGCGGTGACGATGTCTTCGTTCGCCACGGCGACAACGCGGTCGAGCAATTCGGCGGCCTGGGCCAGCCCAGTCAACGGCAGAGCGAGGGCGGCAAATAGGGTCAGGGCGGTCAATCTGGGCACTTTCGGGCTCCTGGATTCAGTGCAGTGCAAAAAACGGCAAAACGGTGCTCGTTCGGTGTCATGAGGGCCGCCATCCGGCCCTTCAACGGTAATCATGGATGCGGCCTCGATAACCCGGCACCTTGTCGGTGAGCAGAGATTCGATGGAGCCGGTGCTGCCGCCCAAGCCTTTCAAGGTGAATTCAAATCTTACACCGCGCTCCGGGCGTGATGAAAACAGACTGTTGCTGTCGTCTTCGTCATCGTCATCATCCGGTTGGTTGCTGAAACCGACGACCCGGACATTCCAGCAGCAACTGTCGTAATCAATGCCGAGCACGATGTCGGTGTTCTGGTAATCGCCGTAGGGCACATCGTCTTCCACCGGGCGTGCCCAGTTGAAATAACTCACCATGGCGATGTTGGCGCGCAGCGGCCAGTAGGCGGACAGACCGAAACCCTGGGCGTCGTCTTCGCGGGTGACACCGACGCGTACGAAGCGGCGACCGCGCGGTAAGTAGGTGACGTCGGCCGAGTAGGCTTCCAGCGCGCCGTCGTCGTGCGCCCATTGGGCGGAAGCGTTGACCTGAACGTCTTCGGCCGGGCGCCAGCGTGAATCCAGAAAAGTCGGGCTGAATTCGGGTTCAAAATCGGGGTCGACATCCCGAGTGCCGTTTTCCGTGACGCGTTCCTGCGACAACTTAACGCCCTTGCTGACACCGGCGAACAGCACTTCTTCGCCGCTGCGGCTGTCGCGAAAACGTGAATCCATGGCGACGCTTAAACGGTTCATGTCGCCGATGCGGTCCAGCCCGCTGAAGCGGCTGTTGGTGAACAGTTTAAAGTCGTTATCGACGGCTTCGGTGTTGAGGTTGGGCAACTCGCTTTGATCGACAAAGGGCGTGTAGGTGTAGTGCAGCCGCGGTTCGATGGAATGCACCACAATGCCGTTGCGGGTGACGTAGGGTTTTTCCGCGACGATGCGGCTGTCGAGCGTGAAGCGGCCGTTGACGATGGACGGCGTGCGATTGAAATCGTCGTCTTCGAAGCTGAATTCCGAATCCAGCTCGTTGCTTTGCTGGTAACCCAGAAAGAAGCCATCCAGTTGCGGCCGGATGTAGCCCCATTCCACCGCCAGCGGATAACCGACGCTGGCACGGCTGAAAATGCGCGTGGTTTTGTTGGCGGCTTCGAGCACAGCGTTGTTGCTCGCTGCCCGATCTTCCAGCGCGTCGGCCTGTTCCGAAGTCAGTTGCCGGCTGAATTGGCTGGCGGTTAATTCACCGGATGACGACAGCGAACCGGGCAGACTCACCGGCTGATAATTCAGTGACAATTCGGGCAGGCGTTTGAGCGGCCAGTCGTCTTTGTCGGTCGGGTCGCTCGGCAGAAAGTCTTCTTGTTCGGGCAGTTGGAATTCGGTCAGCAGGCGCGTGCTTAAATCGCCAAAGCGGGTGCTGGCGGCAATGCTGGCGGTATGGAAATTGGAGCTGCCATCCTGAACCGGGGTGGTGACGGTGTTGTTGAGCGTCAGGACGCCGGTCGAGAGGCGGCGCTTCAAAATAAGGTTCAGGCGTTGGTCGTCAACGGCATCGCCGCCGTTGTTGAAGTTCTGATCGTATTGGCTGTCGCTGACCAAGCGGGTGTCGAGGTCGTAGCCGGTGTTGTCGGTCAATTCGCCAGACAGCCGTTGCCGGTACGCCCAGCGCCGTGGCGCCGATTCGCCTTCGGTGGTTTCCGCTTCCTGGGTGACTTGCACGTCCAGATCGGTAATGCCGCTGTGGCTTTCGGTCAAAAACCGGAATTCGTTGCGCGCCAGCAAACCCAGTTCGCCGAAATAGTGCAGCGTGAAGGTGTCGTCGTAATTGGGCGCCAGGTTCAGGTAATAAGGCACGGCCAATTCGTCGACGCCGTTTTCGCCTAAGCCATAAGTGCCCGACAGAAAACCGCTGCGGCGGCGTTCGTCAATCTGAAATGAAATATAAGGAACGTAGAGCACCGGCACTGAGCGGATTTCAAAACGAGCGTGCCAGGCGCGGGCAATGCCGGTTTCCTGATTCACCCGCAATGATGCGGCGCGAATACCCCAGGCGGGGTCTTCCGGCATGCAACGGGTGATGGCGATGTGTTCGCCGTAAAACTGGGTCAACGTTTCGCGGTGCAAGGTGGCGGCCGAGCCGTGCAGATCTTCGCGATGCAGCACGAAATTGGCGTTGTCGACGGTGGCTTCGTCGGTCTGGAAATCGAGCACAGCGGCGTCGCCGGAAATCAACGCGCCTATTGAGCGCAGGCGCACCTGACCGTTCATCTGGCCCTGGCCGGTGGCGCGCTGGTAATTGATTTCGTCAGCGTAGACCTGGAATGCATTGCGCTTGGCGCTGACATCGCCACTCAGATGGGCGGCGTCGGTGGAGACGTTGTCGCTTTGGTCGAATTGGAAAACCAGTGGGAATTCTTCGTCGGGCTGGTTCGGGTCGATGCTGGGATCGAGCGCCATCGGGTCGACAAAGCCGCCGGGGCAGTAGGGCGCGATGCCTTGGCGTTCGCTGGCGGGCAATTCGGCGTAAGGTCGCCAGTCGCGCAGTACGCCGCTGTCTTCGGCGAATGCCGGCACCGTCAACGCCGCGCTGAGCAGCAGCGGCAGAGGTCGGGCCAGAAGCCGATCGAACTGTGCGTGGATTGGCGTTGGCATAGACCCCAGAGTGCGTTCGCAAGCAAAGCGGGGATGATACCCAAGCCGACAGGGCGGTGGTAGCCCGACGGTGGACGGGGTAAGCTGTCGCTCCGTCGTTTTCAAAGCGTTGACGTCCGCAACGCCCTGAGGAGACAACCGTATTGAAAGCCTGGTTTGGCAAAATCGTCGGAGGCGCGCTGGGGCTTTATGCTGGCGGCCCGGTTGGACTGGCGTTGGGTGTATTGCTCGGCAACGCCTTTGATCGCACCCAGCAAAGCCAAAGCAAGACGCTCGAAGGCGACCGCCGTGGCGTGCTGCAAACGGTATTTTTCCAGGCCACCTTCCGCGTGATGGGCAAGCTCGCCAAGGCCGATGGCCGGGTCAGCGAGCAGGAAATACATCAGGCGCGCGAAGTGATGACACGCATGGGCTTGAACGAAGCGCAGCGGCTCGAAGCCATGCGTTTGTTCAATGAAGGCAAGACGCCGGATTACGACATCATGCCGCTGCTCGAAGAACTGCACGAAGTCATCGGCCGCCGCTCCACACTCAGCCAACTGTTTCTCGAACTGCAATTGCAATCGGCGTATTCCGATGGCGCTTTGAGCGCCAACGAACAGCGCATCATTCAATTGATCTGCAAAGCACTGAACATCAACAAGCTGCAATTCGAGCTGATTCATCAACGCATTCGCGCCCAGGCGCAATTTTCCCGGCATGGCGGCAGCGCCGCCGGTCGTCCGCGTGGGCCGAACCTGGAACAGTCGTATCGCGTGCTGGGTGTCGATCAAAAAACCAGCGACGCCGATTTGAAAAAAGCCTATCGCCGGCTGATGAGTCAGCACCATCCCGACAAACTGGTTGCACGTGGTTTGCCCGAAGAAATGATGGCGATTGCCAAAGAAAAGACGCAGGAAATTCAGCAGGCTTACGAAACCGTCAAAAGCCAGCGCAAACTCAGTTGAACCGATCATCGGAATCAGGCGCACCGCTCGGTTCGCCTCTTGAAACTGCGGCCGTTGCCGCTATAGATGACATCTTCAAGACATCGACTCAGAGACACCCATGCCCGCCACCATAGCCTTGCTGGACGCCGGCCAAGACGGCCTTCCCATCACCCTGATTGAACAAAACGACTTCGACACCTGGCTCGCCACCAAGCCCGAGGCAACACAGCGTTGGCTCAAAGCCAGCGGTTTTAAAGCGCCGGGCTACGCCTTATTGCCCGATGCCAATGGCGATTTAGCCGAAGTCCTGCTGGTGGTGAAAGACCGCAACGCGCCCTGGTTGCTGGGCAGCCTGGTGAATCAGGTACCGATTGGTCGCTATCAATTAGCGGTGGACGATGACGACGTTTTGCAGCGCTGCGCGCTCAGTTGGTTGCTCGGCGCCTATCGCTTTGACCGCTACAAACAAAACCCGGTGCCGGACGCAACCTTGGTGATCGACAACGCCGCCCTGGTGGAACGCGTGCGCCAATTGGCCGATGGCACAGCGCTGGTGCGCGATCTGATCAACACCCCGGCGGCCGACATGATGCCGGAACATCTGGCCGAAGCCGCGTCCAATTTGGCCGAACGTTTCGGTGGCGAGTTTTCGCAAATCATCGGCGATGAATTGCTGACGCAAAATTATCCGGCGGTGCACGCCGTCGGTCGCGCCGCGACACACGCGCCGCGTCTGCTTGATCTGCGTTGGGGCGACGAACAACAACCGCGCCTGACGCTCGTCGGCAAAGGCGTCTGTTTCGACAGCGGCGGTCTGGACATCAAACCCGGCGGCGCCATGCGCTGGATGAAAAAAGACATGGGTGGCGCAGCGCATGTGCTCGGTCTGGCGCAATTGATTATGGCGCTGCAATTGCCGGTGCGTTTGCGCGTGCTGATTCCAGCGGTCGAAAACGCCATTTCGGGTGATGCTTTCCGCCCCGGTGACATCCTCAACACCCGCAAAGGCCTGACCGTGGAAGTCGACAACACCGACGCCGAAGGCCGGCTGGTGTTGTGCGACGCTCTGGCCGAAGCAGAAACCGAAAACCCGGATTTGCTGATCGATTTCGCCACGCTGACCGGTGCCGCCCGCGTCGCCCTGGGCACCGAATTGCCCGCGTTTTTCACCGGCTCCGACGAGCTTGCCGCCGCGCTCAGCGACGCTGGCACCGCCGCCAGCGATCCAGTCTGGCGTTTGCCGTTGTTCGAACCGTACGAAGATTATCTGAAAAGCGACGTGGCCGATCTGGTCAACTGCCCGACCATTCCGACCGGCGGTGCCATCACCGCCGCGCTCTATCTGAAGCGCTTTGTCGATGCCAGCCACTGGGTGCATTTCGATGTGATGGCGTTTAACAACCGAGCCTTGCCGGGCCGCCCGTCCGGTGGTGAAGCCATGGGCATGCGTGCGGTGTTCGAGTGGTTGGAGCGGCGTTACCGCTGAGCCGGGTCGTTCATCGACAATAGACGTTGGCTGAGCTAAAGTATGCCCTGCATTGGGTGTTTCGCCTTTGCACTAAGTGGACGTATGAACGGGATAGTCGTTGGCTATGCGTCCCTCCGGCCTTTACAGGCTACCTGCCCAAGAGCGGTTTTAAAGCGAGCCCAGTTTATTCAAGCCCCGCTGATCAGCGGGGCTTTTGTTTTTCTGAGCCTGGATTTCACGGTGAGCGAATGGGTTTGTTGTGCAATCGGTTGTAGGCAATATGAAAGAAATTGATTTTTTTCAACCTTGGGCGAGCTGTTCCATGGTCCAGGTCGCGTACGTAGGCGCTTTCAACAAAGAGCCTTAACTGCGCTTCGGCAACGCGCTGCGCCAGGCGGCTGACATTGAAATAAATCTCGTAATCGCGTTGCGCGACCATGTCACGGATGATGAAAAAATTGCCTTTGCCGGTGTGATAGCAAGGCTGATCAGTCAATCGTTTGATGATATCGGGAAGCTGTAACGACCATTGATGACGGTCAAAACAGAAAACACGAGTCTCTCGGTTATCCGAATAATGCAGAGCCGGTGGATAGTCGTGCAGTGTTTCGCCCCGATGTTTATTCGGCCCTTTGGTAAAACAATGCAGGCCAAATTCGATGACGAAAGAGTAGCGCCGTAACGGCTTGTCTCCCTGGGGAAGCTGTTCAAAGGTGTACCGGAAACTGTTCAGATGATTCAGTGGGTAGTGTTCACCCTGGTACTCAAATGGCTGCCATTCCTTGATGGGACTCCCTCCCTAAGTAAACCAAATTCCTAAACGTCCCTTTCTAATATCAATGGCTTGAATGCCCCGACCAAGGGATAACTCCGCACGCTGTTCAGTTTTGTGAATCGGGTCTCCCATCCCAATCGGACCCCGGCCCGAACTTCCCGGCCAATTCCGCAAAATCCGCTAAATAAGGACTGTCGGCATCGCTGCTGCGAATCGCCGAATACATCTTGCCGTGCAGACCGTTTTCGCCCAATTGTCGGCTGACCAGACTGGTCGGGTGTTGCGAATAGCGCAACACCCAATCGGGCAGGGCGGTGATGCCGCGGCCGCTGGCAACCAGTAACAGAATCACTGCTGTGAGTTCCGATTGGCGCAATGATTTTGGCTCCACGCCGGCCGGCGTCAGGAAATGTTTGAACACATCGAGGCGGTCGCGGGCGACCGGGTAACTGATCAAATTCTCGGTTTTTAAATCGTCGGCACGGATGAAATCGCGCTCGGCCAGATGGTGGTCGTCCGGCAGGATCAAGCGGCCTTCGTAGTCGAACATCGGGCGGAATAACAGGTCTGGCGCGTCAATCGGGTCGGATGAAATCACCAGGTCGAGTTCGCCGGCGCGCAAGGCGGTGATCGAGTCGAAACTGAGCCCCAGGCGGATGTCTACTTCCACCGCCGGCCAGCTTTGTTTGAACCGCGCCAAAACCGGCATCAGCCAGTCGTAACAGGCGTGGCATTCGATGGCGATGTACAAGCGGCCGGCGTCACCAGCGGCCAGGCGCGTCATTTCGTCTTCCACCGCCGCAATGCGTGGCAACACCGCCTCAGCCAATTCCAGTAATTTGCGCCCGGCTGGCGACAGCTTGATCGGCTTGGTGTGGCGCAAAAACAGCGACACATCGAAATAGTGCTCCAGGCTTTTGATTTGATGCGACAAAGCCGATTGCGTCAGATGCAAACGCTCGGCGGCCTTCGCCAGACTGCCGGCTTCGTCGATGGCCTGCAGACTTTGCAGGTGACGGCGCTCCAGAAACATTATGAATTCCTTTTGATAAAAGCATGAAAAACATGAGCTGGAATTGAATTGTGCCGGAAGTCAGACTTTGTCGCCAACATACATAGATGACAGGGAACGACCATGACCGTCGCTCACAGCCTTGGCTTTCCGCGCATCGGCGCGCGCCGCGAACTCAAATTTGCGCTCGAAGAATACTGGTCCGGCCAACGCTCGGCCGCCGACCTGCAACAATTGGCGCGTTCACTGCGCTTGCAGAATTGGCAGCATCAACGAGAGGCCGGACTGGATTTTGTCAGCGTCGGTGACTTCTCATTTTACGACCAGGTACTCGATACCAGCGCGCTGCTTGGCGTCGTACCGGAACGCTTTGGCTGGAATGGCGGCGACGTCGATCTCGACACCTATTTCCGCATGGCCCGTGGCCGGGCGCCGAGCGGCCAACCCGCCGCGGCCTGCACGCTGACCAAATGGTTCGACACCAACTACCACTACCTGGAACCGGAAGTGACGGCCGATCAAACCTTTGCGCTCTCGACCGACCGCTTGTTCGAGCAAGTCGCCGAAGCACAAGTCGCCGGTTTTACGCCCAAGCCGGTGTTGCTCGGCCCGGTCACCTGGCTGTGGTTGGCGCGCGCTGTTGGCGGTGAATTTGATCGTCTGACGTTGCTGGAGCGCGTGCTGGATGTGTACGCCCAAGTGCTCGACCGTCTGGCTGAAGCCGGTGTCGAATGGGTGCAACTGGACGAACCGGCGCTGGTGCTCGATTTACCGCAAGCCTGGCGCACGGCATTCGAACAGGCTTATCACCGCCTGAAAGCGGCGCGCGTCAAACTGCTGCTGGCGACCTATTTTGGCGGTCTGGAAGACAACCTGACGCTGGCCTGCAACCTGCCGGTGGCCGGTCTACACGTCGATGCCGTCAGCGCGCCGGACGAATTGACCTTAGCGGCCGATTGGTTGCCGTCGTGCAAAATTCTCTCTGTCGGCATCGTCAGCGGTCGCAACATCTGGCGCACCGATTTGCAGGCAGCGTTGAACACACTCAAAGCTGCGCAAGTGAAATTGGGCGACCGTCTGTGGGTGGCGCCATCGTGCTCGCTGCTGCATGTGCCGGTTGATCGCGATCAGGAAACCGACCTCGATACCGAACTGCAATCCTGGCTGAGTTTTGCGGTGCAAAAACTCGGTGAAATCGGTTTGCTGAAACGCGCGTTGGCCGACCAGCCGGACGCCGTTACTGAAGTCGAATTGCAGGCGGCGGCGAAGATTGCACGCGGTCGATTAAGTTCGCCGCGACTGCACAACGAAGCCGTGCGAAACCGACTGGCCGAGTTGGCAAAATTACCGTTGGCGCGCGAGTTGCCGTTTTCGGAACGCCACGCCATACAGCAAATGGCGCGGCCACTGCCCGCATTCCCGACCACGACCATCGGTTCCTTCCCACAGACCGCCGACATTCGCCAAACCCGGCGCGATTTCCGCCAGGGCGAGATCAGCGCCGCCGATTACGAAGCGCGCATCGAAGCGGAAATTGAAGCCACAGTGGCAGCGCAGGAAGCGCTCGACATTGATGTGCTGGTGCACGGCGAAGCCGAACGCAACGACATGGTGGAATACTTCGGCGAACAACTCGACGGCTTTGCGTTTACCCGCTTCGGCTGGGTGCAAAGTTACGGCTCACGCTGCGTAAAACCGCCGGTCTTGTTCGGCGATGTCAGCCGCCCGCAAGCGATGACAGTCCGTTGGGCGCGCTATGCGGCGAGTCTCACCAACCGGCCGATGAAAGGCATGTTGACTGGCCCGGTGACGATTCTGAATTGGTCGTTCGTTCGCGACGATCAACCGCGTGCACAGACCGCGCAGCAAATTGCGCTGGCGCTGCGCGATGAAGTGCTCGACCTGGAAGCGGCTGGCATCGGCATTATTCAAATCGACGAAGCCGCGTTGCGCGAAGGTTTGCCGTTGCGCCGCCGCGCCTGGCAGCAGTATCTCGACTGGGCCGTCGATGCGTTCCGCTTAACCGCCAGTGGCGTCGCCAGCGAAACGCAGATTCATACCCACATGTGCTATTCGCAATTCAACGACATCATCGCATCAATTGCGCGTATGGACGCCGACGTCATCACCATCGAAACCTCTCGTTCCGACAAGCGTTTATTGAATGCGTTCCGCGATTTCGATTACCCGAACGACATCGGCCCCGGCGTGTACGACATCCACTCACCGAACATCCCCAGCGTCGAAGCCATGGTCGAATTGTTGGAAAACGCGGCCAAGGTGATACCGGCCCAACGGCTTTGGGTGAATCCAGATTGCGGATTGAAAACGCGTCGCTGGGAAGAAGTGCAACCGGCGCTGGCGGCTATGGTGTCGGCGGCGAAGGTGTTGCGCCAGCGGTTCGCTGGCGCGGGAGATGCGAAACGCTTGACGGAAGACGCCTGATAGGGGCACTGCATTTCTGTTTCACGAAGAGGGCGTTTGGGCCCTCTTTTTTTGCGTTGGCAAAATCCCGGACTGGTTTACATCCAATACTTTGTGAACGGCTCTGAGAAAACGGCATGCTGGGTTTGACAATAAATTTTGATCACCGTTATCTGGCACGACCTCGCTTGTTTGGCTCAGTCGGTTATTTAATGGGTGTGGTTGTTTCCGTTAAGCGAGCGTCTGAGGGTTTTAATAAAAAGTGAGGCACTAAAAACTATTCAGCAAAGGAGTGTTTTGAACATGGAAATTCAGGATTCAAAAGAATTGATTCCAGTTGAGCGGTTCGCGGAACAAAAAGGCATGGATACCGATAAGGTTATTCGGATGATTAAAGACGGGTTTTACTCGGGGAAATTAATTGAAGGTCAGTGGTATGTGGATGGTTCGGAAAGCACGGATTTATCCCGAGATCAGATTAAACCTCCGAAACGATACGGCAAGATCATTGTAACTGTCATGTATGTTCTCGGATGGATAGGGGTTGCTGTAGGTTCGATCTCGTATTTTTGGTCGCTATGGAGTTGGATCATTAAAGGCGACTCAACGGCAATGATTTTAGCAATCAACAGTGTGGGCGTGGTCGCGTCTTCATTATTGACGGTCATATTGGCGTTGCTGATGCGAGCTGTCTTTGACATCGCCAAAACAGTACTGATTTGCTCGGCTTATTACGCCAGCGAGAGGCTGTACGCTTAAAGGAAAACGCCTGATCGTCAGAAAAATGCCGGCAAAAGGGTGTTCGAATTAACTGCTTTGTTGGCACTTTGATGGGATTTTCATTCGCTCGGTGTTCAACAGGGGCGCATTCGCGCCCCTTCGCTTGCAATTTCGGTAAACCCACTAAACTCAAATGCAGTTTCGCCAAGGAGCTCGGCATCAATGAAGCTGCAACCTCGCCTATCGATCAGTCAAATCCTGTTATTGGCTGCCGGATTTCCCATCGTTATTGCCACCATTTATTTGAGCATTTTAATTTTCCAGGGTCGGCAAACGGCCATTGAAAGTCGGCAGGCTGTTGAGCTGGCACGGATGACGGCGCTGCTCGATGCGGTGGCGCATGAGCACGCGGTTGAGCGCGGGTTAACGGCGGGCTTTCTGGGCAGCGGCGGCACCCAGGGGCGTGCGGCGTTGGACGAACAACGCGCCAAGGCGGACGCTGCTGAACAGGCAGTAAAGAACGCAAAACCGAGCGATTTTCCATCCATTTCCGAGCGCAGTTTTCACAATGCGTTTGATCCGGTTATAGAACAATTAAACGGTAAGGCTTCGTTGCGCACACAGGTCGATCGGTTAACACCCGGCGTACCAGCGTTCAGTTATTACTCCGATTTAAACACGGCTGCGTTACTCAGTTTGGATTCGTCCGTTACGCCGATTCAAAGCAAACAATTGCGCGCCATGTTGCGTGCGCGGTTGTCGTTGCTGTGGCTCAAGGAAAGGGCGGGTCAGGTGCGCGGTTTGATGAACAACATCTATAAGTCCGGCAACAGTAACGCAGGACAGCAAGCACAAATTCGTGGGTTTTTGATTGGCGAACGCAACTATTTGCAGCAGTTTGATGAGTACGCCGATGCGCGTTATCTGGCGCAATTGGATGCGTTCGAACAACAACCCCATTGGCAACGTATCGAACAACTGGTGTCGAGTTATTTGGCGCAGACGGACTTAAGCCAAGTGACCGGGCCGGACAATTGGTTTGCCCTGGCAACGCAGCGCATTGGCGATATTAAATCGATGTCCGACAGCCTGGGCGTAGACATTCGCAATTTTGCCCAGGCCGAATTGCACAGTGCGCAACGCTGGTTCTGGTTCCGCATTGGCATGCTGGTGTGCATTCTTTTGCCATGCGCCATTTTGGCGTTGTCGGTCAGTATTACCTTGCCGCGACGCATTGGCGGTATGCGTGCGACGTTACAAAGGGTGTCGGATGAATTGGATCTCAGCTTGCGCATGAATCCGGGCGGCCGCGACGAAATTGCCGACATTGCCGATTCGATCAACCATCATCTGGACCAGATGGTGGAAACCATTCGCAGTACCTTGGATACCTCCCGCAGTGTTTACGGCAACCTCAATCAGACGCGCGAAACGTTGCAAGGCTCGATCAACAAGGTCGATGAACAACAGGACAACATTGCTAGCATTGTCTCGGCGATCCATGAGTTCAGCATCAGTAACGACGAAATTGCCCGCAACATTCAAGGCGCTAACGAGCAAGCGTTGGCCAGTGAGGAAATGAACCAGAACGGCCAGGCCAATGTGCGTCAACTGAACAGTGATGTGGAGTCGCTGGACGCTGAAATTCAGCAGACCTCGGATATGGTGAATACCTTATCCATCGAAATTTCCAGCATCACCGACATCCTTAAAGCCATCGACGAAATTGCCGAACAGACCAATTTGCTGGCGTTGAACGCGGCCATTGAAGCGGCTCGCGCGGGTGATCAGGGGCGTGGTTTTGCGGTGGTGGCCGATGAAGTGCGCAAGCTGGCGCAGCGTTCGCAATCGTCTACCGAAGAAGTACAAGTCATTACCACCAAGTTGCGCGCTGCCAGTGATAAGGCGTTGGAATCGATGCAGCAGAGCAGCAGCCGAACCGAATCGACCACGCGTTTAGTGCGTGAAAACGCTGGCACCATGGACAACATTTATCGCAGTGTGCAAACCATCGCCGAGATGATGACCAGCGTCAGTTCGGCCACCAACCAACAGCAGGCGATGAGCCAGCAGATCAACACCGATGCGGAGAACATTGGTGTCATCGCGACCAGCTGCGCCGCAGCCATTAAAGGCACGGGTCAGGTGTTGGAAGCCGCCAATACCGAATTCGACCGATTGCGCCAGCAATTGGAGCGATTTCAGTTGTCTTGATGACGGGAGACGCTTAACGCACGCTGCGCTGACGCCAGACGCCAGTTAGGTGAGCGCAGCGCTCCGTAATCAGCGTTTCCCGTCTCCCGTCAAGCGTCTCCCGGCTGTGGCACACAGCCCCTCAACCCGCTACACTCCCCCAACTGCCGGCCCCAAACCGGCGGTCCATTGAACCCGATCCAGGCAGCAATGCCGGTGTCCGAGTTGCAGGTTCGTCCTCAACCGGCCGGCTGTATTGGTGGCGTCGCTTACCGGCGGCGTGATTTGAATACGGGCTGAAGTCGCTCCAACTTCGGGAAGGGCGCCGTTCTTGGGTCTCAGACACAGGTGTTTGTCATGACACAACCCGCCCCTGTCGCCGAGCAGGAAATGCTCTCCGGCGGCGAAATGCTGATCCGTTCGTTAAAAGACCAAGGCGTTGAATATGTATACGGCTACCCCGGTGGCGCCGTGCTGCATATCTACGATGCCATTCATAAGCAGTCCGACGTTAAACACATTCTGGTTCGCCACGAACAAGCCGCAACGCACATGGCCGACGCTTATGCGCGCGCCTCGGGTAAGGCCGGCGTCGTTCTGGTGACGTCCGGCCCTGGTGCTACCAACGCCATTACCGGCATTGCCACCGCCTACATGGATTCGGTGCCGATGGTCGTTATCACCGGCCAGGTGATGAGCCATCTGCTCGGCGATGATGCGTTCCAGGAAACCGACATGATGGGTCTGTCGCGGCCTATCGTGAAACACAATATGTCAGTGCGGAACCCGGCGGACATTCCGACCATCATCAAGAAAGCGTTCTACATTGCCGAAAGTGGTCGGCCTGGCCCGGTCGTTGTCGATATTCCCAAAGACATGACCATGCCGAACGAGAAGTTCCCCTACGAATACCCGGACCGCATCAAGATGCGTTCCTACAACCCGGTGAAGAAAGGCCACAGCGGCCAGATCCGCAAAGCGGTTCAGGCCATGATGCAATCCAAACGGCCGATCATTTACGCCGGTGGCGGCGTGGTGTTGGGCAAGGCCAGTAAGGAATTAACCACGCTGGCGCAAACGCTGAACTTTCCGGTGACCAATACGCTGATGGGCCTGGGCGGTTATCCCGGCACCGATCGTCAGTTCGTCGGCATGCTCGGTATGCACGGCAGTTACGAAGCCAACATGACGATGCACAACGCCGATTTTATTCTGGCCGTTGGTGCGCGCTTCGACGACCGGGTCACCAACAACACCCGCAAGTTCTGCCCGGATGCGACCATCGTACACATCGACATCGATCCGGCATCGATTTCCAAGACCGTCACCGCCGATATTCCAATCGTTGGTCCGGTGAAGCCGGTGTTGAAGGAAATGCTCGAGCAGATCGACCAGATGAAGTTGAAGGTCGATGAAGAAGCCCTGGGCGAATGGTGGGGTCGCATCGACGAATGGCGTCAGCGTCACGGCGGTCGTTACCGCACCGACGATTCCGAGCGCATGAAGCCTCAGTTCGTTATCGAAACGCTGAGCCGCGTCACCAATGGCAACGCTTACGTCTGCTCGGATGTTGGCCAGCACCAGATGTTTGCCGCTCAGTATTACAAGTTCAACAAGCCCAACCGTTGGATCAATTCCGGTGGCCTGGGCACCATGGGCTTCGGTTTTCCGGCGGCCATGGGCGTGCAGTTGAACTATCCGGAAGCCGATGTGGTATGCGTGACCGGCGAAGGCTCAATTCAGATGAACATTCAGGAACTTTCCACCTGCAAGCAATACGGACTGCCGGTGAAAATTCTGTGTCTGAACAACGGCTACCTGGGCATGGTGCGCCAGTGGCAAGACATGAATTACGAGTCGCGTTATTCCAATTCCTACCTCGATTCACTGCCGGATTTCTGTGCGCTGGCCGAAGCCTACGGGCACAAAGGCATTCGCATCGAATCCGCCGATGAACTGGAAGGCAAGCTGGAAGAAGCGATGGCGATTCGCGATCAAGTCGTCTTTATCGATGTGCTGGTGGATCAGCACGAACATGTGTATCCGATGCAGGTGCCGAACGGCGCCATGGCCGACATGTTCCTGAGCAAGACGGAGAGGACCTGATCATGCGACACATCATTTCTGTTCTGATGGAAAACGAATCCGGTGCTTTGGCGCGTGTCGTGGGTCTGTTTGCGCAACGCGGTTACAACATCGAATCGCTCAACGTAGCGCCGACCGAAGACGAAACGCTGTCGCGGCTGACACTGGTGACCATTGGTGAAGACAAGGTGGTTGAGCAAATCACCAAGCACCTGAACAAGCTGATCGAAGTGGTCAAACTGGTCGACCTGACTGAAGGCGCGCACATCGAGCGCGAACTGATGCTGGTGAAAGTTCGCGCCACCGGCGCCCAGCGCGAAGAAGTGAAACGCACCTGCGACATCTTCCGCGGCCAGATCATCGACGTAACGCCAACGACTTACACCCTGCAAGTCACCGGCAACGAAGAAAAAGTCAGCGCGTTTTTGGAAGCGCTGTCGGGTTCAACGGTGTTGGAAGTCGCCCGCACTGGGGTTTCCGGTGTGGCGCGTGGGGATAAGAGTTTGAGTTTGTGATCGCTGATGGCGATTGAATAATAAGCGGGCGATGCCCGCTTTTATTATAATAGGAATATAGCAATCCTAAGTTTAGATGTTGATTCTCGGTAGATAAATTCAATTTTCCTCGTAAATCGGAAATTATTTGGCAGTGGTTTGGTTTCTGAAATTACGCTGAACTAACTAAGTGATATCCTTTTCATATTCTTATCTTTCGTAGTTAAGGCTTAATCTATAAGAGTTGAAAAATGCGTCGCACTTTTGGTCGCTTAATGCAATATTTCTATGGCTGATTTTTAGGAATTTTTGGCACATTGCTTTTATCGACTCAATATCTGATTTGGATATGTTGAATGCAGTTCCGAATAGTGTTCTTTCATTGTCTATGAATAGATCGTTAAAGTCCGAAATGCTTAATAGTTTTAAGTTCATATGGTGGAATGCGAAACCCAGTGTAACAACTCGACTAGAATTAAATAGCGCGGTCTTTGCATCTGCAATCTCCGACTCCTTTGGGTTTAATTCTTCTGTGAAAGTCTTTAATTCATTAGAAATTGCAATTGATTGCATGCTGCCAAAAACAATGTTTTGGCCATAATCAAGACTGTATGAAGATGAGTTTGCAAGCCAAGGTAGTTTCCCGATAGAGCCATATGGGTGAATTATTTGAAGGGATCGTATTGAGTCTTTAGCACTTTCTTCGTCGACTTCATAATATATTTGAATGGCCAGTAAAAGGAATTGCTCTATGCATCGATCATAGTTGAATATGATTAAAGTTATATCTTCTATTCTATTCTTGAATCTTTCAAAGTCGCACCCTTCTATGAGGCTATGGAAAAATGAAAGATGCCAAGGGCTTTTTTTAAGTAACTCCGTGTTGAACTGTTTATCCGGCTCTTTTCTGATGCAAAGAGGTGATGCTTTTTCATATTTATTTATTGTGTAGAGAATTCCAAGCTTTCCATATAACAATCGATCTGCTTTCTCATTGTGGGCATCCAAGTAGTTATCTATTGAAAATGCGGTTGGGAGTGCTGAGTTTAGTTCGTGTGCCTCATGATCCAATGACAAATACTCTTTATTTTTAAAGGTTGTCACAAGCTTATTGTAATAAGAGTTAACTTGATCGTTGTTGAACGTGCCATCATCGTTTTTACGATACATTGTGGAGATGTCTTCTTTTAATTTATCTCCGGTAGGGAAGCCATAATCCATGCTTGCCCCTGCTCCAATTATATATGTAGTCTTCATTTTATAGATTCCTTTTCTAAGCGTAGGGGTTCGCTGGAGTGTATGGTGCATAGTAGATGGGTATATGCGAAATTTCTAAGCAAAGGCTTCTGATTATAGAATTATTGGCTGGGTGAATTTTATATCCGGAGTTGAAGTGTTAATTCAATTTTAAGTGTTGGGACACAAAAAAGCCGGCGCAAGGCCGGCTTTGTTTTGACTCTCTTTTTTAAACTTTTTTAGCTTCGGTTTAGACCGAGTAGTACATGTCGAACTCGACCGGATGCGTTGTCATCTGGATGCGAGTGACTTCTTCCATCTTCAGTTCGATGTAAGCGTCGATCATGTCGTCGTCGAATACGCCGCCGGCTTTCAGGAATTCGCGGTCGGCGCTCAGGGCGTTCAACGCTTGTTCCAGGCTGGAGCAGACGGTTGGGTACTTGTCTTTCTCTTCCGGCGGCAGGTCGTACAGATCCTTGTCGGCAGAGTCGCCCGGGTGGATCTTGTTCTTGATGCCGTCGAGGCCAGCCATCAGGTAGGCAGAGAACATCAGGTACGGGTTAGCTGTCGGGTCACCGAAACGGACTTCGATGCGCTTGCCTTTCGGAGAAGAAACCCAAGGCACACGAATAGAAGCCGAACGGTTACGGGCTGAGTAAGCCAGCATGACCGGAGCTTCGAAGCCCGGAACCAGACGCTTGTAAGAGTTGGTAGAAGCGTTGGCAAAAGCGTTCAGAGCGCGCGCGTGCTTGATGATGCCGCCGATGTAGAACAGGGCAGTTTCAGACAGGCCAGCGTAGTCGTCACCCGCAAACTGGTTAACACCGTCTTTGGAGAATGACATGTGAACGTGCATGCCGTTGCCGTTATCGCCAACCAGCGGTTTCGGCATGAAAGTAGCGGTTTTGCCGTAGCCGTGAGCGACGTTGTGAACCGCGTATTTCAGGATTTGCACTTCGTCGGCTTTCTTGGTCAGGGAGTTGGCGCCAACGCCAATTTCACACTGACCGGCAGTGCCGACTTCGTGGTGGTGTACTTCAATGGTCAGGCCCATGGCTTCCATGGCGTCGCACATGGCAGCGCGGATGTCGTGCAGGCTGTCGACCGGAGGAACCGGGAAGTAACCGCCTTTGATGGTCGGACGGTGACCCATGTTGCCGTCTTCGAAGACCTTGGCAGATGACCAGGCGGCTTCTTCAGAGTTGATCTTGTAGAAGGCACCAGAGATGTCTGCGCCCCACTGGATGTCGTCGAAAACGAAGAATTCCGGTTCCGGACCGAACATGGCGGTGTCGCCCAGGCCGGTGGATTTCAGATAGGCTTCAGCGCGCTGAGCGACTGAACGCGGGTCGCGGTTGTAGCCTTCGCCAGTGGACGGCTCAACGATGTTGCAGCGGATCACAACGGTCGCGTCTTCAAAGAACGGATCGGCGAAAGAAGTTTCGTCGTCCGGCATCAGGATCATGTCGGATTCGTTGATGCCTTTCCAACCAGCAATGGAGGAACCGTCGAACATTTTGCCGTCGACGAAGAAGTTTTCATCCACTTCGCTGGCCGGGATTGAAACGTGCTGTTCTTTACCCTTGGTGTCGGTAAAGCGCAGATCGACCCATTTGGCGTCGATGTCTTTGAGCAGCTTGAGCGTTTTCGCTGACATTGTGTATCTCCAGGTTGAACGGCCAATTGGGCCGGTGAGCTTTGTATGCGGCTTCGGTGTCGCACTGGGCGGCACCTTTAAGGTGCACGCTGATAGCGTTGCGCACCCGATCCACCAAAGGTTGTTGTCATGCCGGTGCGAGAGCACCCGCAGTGTGACCAGTGTCGAGGCTTTGAGCAAATCTTATGCCACGCATTGGTGCTCGCTAAGGGGCTGGTAATACGGTGGTTCAAGGCACTTTTCCGGTTTGGTTTTGATTTGGTTGTGCACCAATGTTGTGCGATTTTGTGGCGCACGCCCTCTTGTGATGCGCGATTTTGGTGCATGGTTTTGAATGGGGTCTTTGGATGAAAACTGAGCGCCTTCAGGCTATACTCCGCGACCCTCAAAAGTTGCGCATCTGTCTGGCCTGACGCATGAAGTTTATCGTCAAGCTGTTCCCCGAAATCACCATCAAAACCAAGCCTGTGCGTCAGTTGATGACCAAGAGCCTGGCGCAGAATCTGCGCAATGTGCTGCGGCCCATCTGCGCTGAGGTGAAGGTGCATAACGACTGGGACGCGATACGGGTGCGCACGCCTGACGACACCGCTGAGGTCGTCAACGAAGCCGTCGCCCAGGCGCTGGAATGCGTGCCGGGCATCAGCCAGGTGCAGGCGGTGCTGGAATTTCCGCTGACCGATTTCGACGCCATGGTTGAGGCAACACTGAGCGTTTGGGGTGAGGCGCTGGCCGGTAAAACCTTCTGCGTGCGCTGCAAGCGCATCGGCGAACACGATTTCACTTCCATTGATGTTGAGCGCTACGTCGGTGGGGGTTTGAACCAGAAAAGCCAGGCGGCGGGTGTGCGGCTGAAGAATCCGGATCTGGAAATCCGGCTTGAGATCAAACACAACCGCTTCTATGTGGTGCAAAACAAACGACCGGGGCTGGGCGGTTATCCGCTGGGTACGCAGGAGTCGGTGCTGACGCTGGTCAGTGGCGGTTTCGATTCTACCGTGGCGGCGTTCCAGATGTTGCGCCGTGGCGTGAAGAACCATTTTCTGTTCTTTAATTTGGGTGGCGCGGCGCACGAAAACGGCGTTAAAGAAGTCACTTATTATCTGTGGAAGAAGTACGGCGCCTCGCACAAGACGCACTTTATTTCGGTGCCGTTTGAAGGCGTGGTCGAGGAAATTCTGACTCAGGTTGAAGACCGCTACATGGGCGTGGTGCTCAAGCGCATGATGATGCGTGCGGCCGAGCGCATCGCGGAAGAACAGAACATTCCGGCGCTGGTGACCGGCGAATGCCTGGCTCAGGTATCGAGCCAGACCATGCCGAACCTGAATCTGATTGACGAAGTGACTGATCGGATGGTGATTCGCCCTCTGATCGTGTCCGACAAACCGGACATCATCGATCAGGCGCGCGCCATCGGTACCGCGTCGTTTGCCGAACGCATGCCGGAATACTGCGGCGTGATTTCGCGCAAGCCGAACGCGGCCTGCAAACGGCCGGCGTTGCTGGAAGCCGAAGCAGCCTTTGATATGGCGGTGCTGGAAGCGGCGATTGCTGAGCGACGCATCGAAAACGTCGATCAACTGAGCTGGGCCGATGTCGAGTCGTTGAACCAGAGCTTGCCGGTTATTACTGACGCCAAGGCCATCGTTATCGACGTGCGCCACCCGACCGAAGCGGAGGCTGAACCGCTGGCTTTGGCCGATCGTGATGTCATGCAGATTCCTTTCTACAGCCTCAACCGCCGCTTCGCCGAACTCGACGCCAGCAAGCAGTATTTGCTGTATTGCGACAAAGGCGTGATGAGCAAGCTGCACGCCCTGCATCTGCAGGACGCGGGCTTTACCAATGTTGGGGTGTATCGGGCCTGAGCGTCTGGTCAGCCCTGGCGGGCAGCCAATTCCAGAATCCAGTCTTGCAATACCTGGCCGGCGATGTCGGCATCTTCGGCAGTAATTGATTCATCCGGATGGTGGCTGATGCCGCCTTTGCAACGCACAAACAGCATGGCGACCGGGCAGATGGCGGCCATCGCCATGGCGTCGTGGCCGGCGCCGCTGTGCAGGTAACGCGGGTGGATGTGGTGTTTTTCGATGGCGCTGGCGAGGCAGCTTTGCAGTCGGTCGTCGCAGGCGACCGCCGGGGCGGCGTGAATTTCCTGCCAGCCCATGTCGATACCGCGTTCGCGGCAAGCCACTTTGGCGGTGTCCCAGATCATTGTCAGGGCGGCGTCGCGTTCGGCGTCTTTTTCGCTGCGTATGTCGAGGCTGACCTGGGCTGAACCGGCAATCACATTGACGGCGCCAGGCTTGGCTGACGCCCGCCCGACTGTCGCGGTGACGCCGTGTTCGCGGGCGACTTTCTCGACAATCAAAATGAATTCGGCGGCGGCGGCAAGCGCATCGCGACGCAAGTGCATCGGCACCGTGCCAGCGTGGCCGGCCATGCCGGTGAAGTCGATGTTGAAGCGGCGCGCGCCGGCGATGGCGGTGACGATGCCAACTGGCAAATTTTCCGCTTCCAATACCGGGCCTTGCTCGATGTGCGTTTCCAGATAAGCGAGCACCGAATCACTGGCACGGCTGGCTTCGCCCACTCGGTGGATGTCGAGCCCGAAGCGTTCGAAGGCGTCCGCCAGGGTGATGCCGTTGGCGTCTTTGATCGCCGCCCAGTTCGGGTCCCACTGGCCGATTACTGCGCGGCTGCCGAGCAGCGTTGAGCTGAACCGGCTGCCTTCTTCGTCGCCGAAGCCGACCAGATCAAGGTGGAACGGCAGCGCGATGCCTTGTTGTTTCAGTTCAATCATCACCAGCAACGGCAGTACGACACCCAGAATGCCGTCGTAAATGCCGCCGTTGGGTACGGTGTCGAGGTGCGAGCCGAGAATGACCACTGGGGCGTTGTCGTTGGTTGCCGGTAAACGTCCCCACAGGTTGCCCGCTGCGTCTTGCCAGGACGGTAAGCCAGCGTCTTTGAGCCAGGAAGCGACCAGCGCATTGGCCTGGCGATGTTGGTCAGTCAGATAGCAACGTTCCATCTGGCCGGGGGTGGCGGTCAGGGTGGCGAGTTCGTCGCACCATTTTAGTGCATTTACTCCAATCGAACTCATCCGAGACTCCGGTAGCTTTGGTAAGCGGCGTCGATGCCAGCGCCGGCAGTAAACGAATGGCCGGCACGACGCAGACAATGTTCCAGTGCTGACAAGGTGCTGAGCACAGCATCGAGGCGGGCGTTGTAGCCCATGGTGCCGACGCGCCAGACCTTGCCTTTGAGCGGCCCGAACGAGGTGCCGATTTCGATGTTGAAGTCGTTCAGCAACACAGCGCGCACGGCTTCGCCGTCGATGCCGTCGGGAATGTAGACGGCGCAGACGTTGTTCATGCGGTGCTCGAGGTTGCCGTAGGGTTTCAGGTTCATCGCCGTAAGCCCCGCCAGCATGGCGTTGCCGTGCATCCGGTGGCGTTCGACGCAGGCATCCAGACCCTCTTCGGCCATGAGCTGGCCGCATTCGCGCGCGCAGTACAGCATGGACGTGGCTTCGGTGTGGTGGTTCAGCCGCGCTTCGCTCCAGTAGTCGAGGATCATCGGCAGGTCGAAATAGTTGGAGCGGATGCGCGGACCGAGCTCGGCGTCCAGATCGTCGCTGCGCAAGCCGGCTTCGATGTGGTGACGGCGGCGGATAACGTCGACAAAGCGGTCGCTCAGCGTGATCGGTGCAATGCCGGACGGGCCGCCCAGGCATTTCTGCAAACCGGCAGAGACGGCATCCAGATGCCAGGCGTCGGTTTGCAGTTCGTTGCCGCCGATGGAGGCGGTGGCGTCGCAGTAAAACAGCACGTCGTACTGTTGGCACAGCGCACCCAGATCGGCCAGCGGTTGCAGCATGGTGGTGGAGGTGTCGCCCTGAACCGTCGCCAGCAACTTGGGCCGCACGGCTTTGATGGCGGCTTCGACTTGCTCCGGCTGGGCTACTTCGCCCCAGGGCACGTCGAGGGTATGCACCTCGGCGCCGGCGCGTTCGGCGATTTCGACCAGCAAATGCCCGAAGCGTCCCATCACCGGCACCAACACTTTGTCGCCTGGTTCAATCACCGAGACCAGCACCGCTTCGATGCCGGCTCGGGCGGTGCCATCGACCATCAAGGTCCAGCGGTTCCGGGTGTCGAAGACGCCGCGATACAGCGCCATGACGTCATTCATATAGCCGGTCATCACCGGGTCGTATTGACCGATCAGTTGCGTCGACAGCGCATTCAGCACACGCGGATAAGCATTGATTGGCCCCGGCCCCATCAACAGGCGTGGCGGTGGGTTCAGGCGTTGGTGTTCAGGGCCGGTCATAGGCGCTCCACACATCAAAATCAGAGAATGACTTGCGCCAGCATGCGCAGGCCGGTGATCAGCAGCACAACGGCGAAGACTTTTTTCAGCACGGCGGCGTCCAGTGCGTGGGCGATGCGTGCGCCCACCGGAGCGAACAGCACCGTCAGCGGCACGATGCAGACAAAGCCGAGCAAGTTGACCAGGCCGTAAGTGCCCGCCGGGGCGTCGGCCGGTGTCTGGCCGGCAATCAGCAGGGTGACGGCTGCCGGCAACGAAATGATCAGGCCGATGGCGGCGGCGGTGCCGACAGCGCGGTGCGCCGGGTAATTGCAGGCGGTCAGCGTCGGCACGCTCAAAGTGCCGCCGCCGATGCCGACCAGCGCCGAGAACAGACCAATCAAGGCCGCCATGATCGACTGGCCGGCCTTGCTCGGCAGGCGTTGAAACATCGGCGGGCTGCTGGCACGCAACAGCATGTTCAGCGCGGCCAGCGTGGCGATGACGCCGAACAGCGTGGTCAGCCAGACGCCTTCGGCGATGGTGACCAGATAGCTGGCGAGCAGCACGCCGGCTAAAACAAAAGGCCCCCAGATTTTCAGCAGCGCGAAATCAACGTTGCCTTTGGCGTGGTGGGCGCGAATCGAGGAAAGTGATGTCGGGATGATGGTCGCCAGTGAGGTGGCGGTGGCAATCACCATGGATGAATCGGCCGACACACCCAGCCCCTGAAACACGAAAAACAACACCGGCACGATGACAATGCCACCGCCAACGCCCAACAGACCGGCCAGAATGCCGGCAAAGACGCCGGTGGCGGCCAGGGTCAGAATTAACGGCAGGGCCGAGCTGACTGTGTCCATTTAGAATCTCCTGAAGTCAGTTTTGCACGACGGCACGGCCGTCGCTGCGTGGATCGGTGGCGGCCTCCAAGCGGCCGTCGGCGGTGCGACGAATGGCGCCAGCATGCCCCATCATTTCGCTGTGTTCGGGCACGCTGACCAGATCGTGGCCGCGTGCTTGCAGATCGGCGGCAATCCGGTTTGCCAGGTCCGCTTCCAGTTTCAGATTGTTGCTGGTGTCGCCCCAGGTGCGGCCAAGCAGCCAGCGGCCGGCGGCGATGCTGTCTTGCAACGACTGGCCTTCCACCAAATGCCGCATCATCAACGCCGCCTGAGTTTGTGGTTGGCCTTCACCGCCCATGGTGCCGTAGGCGATGCGGTCGCCGTTGCCCAAGCTGGCGTAAGCCGGGTTCAACGTGGTGAACGGGCGTGCGCCGGGGCGCAGTCGGTTCGGGTGGTTATCGTCGAGCTTGAAGCTGAGGCCGCGGTTGGTCCAGGCGATGCCAGTCTGCGGGCAGACGACGCCGGACCCGAATTCCCAATACAGGCTTTGGATGTAACTGACCATGGTGCCGTCGGCGTCGACGCAGCCGAACCAGACGGTATCGCCGGGTTCGGCTGGATGCGGCCAGGGCTGGGCGCGGTTCAGGCGGATTTGGGTGGCGAGTGCGTCGAGATGGGTGTCATCGAGTTGTCGATGGTAATCGGCGGTAACGTGGTCCGGGTCACACACCAGGCGGTCGCGTGCGCGGAAGGCGAGTTTGGTGCATTCGATCAGCAAATGCACGCGGTCGGCCTCGCTCTTGGCCTGATCGCGCACCCGGTCGAACAACGCCAGAATCATCAGCGACGCCAGGCCTTGAGTGGGTGCCGGGAAGTTGAACAGATCGCCGTCGCGGGTTTGGGTGGTCAGGGCTTGGGGTTGACGGACTTTATAGTGTTGCAAATCCCGGCGTCGCAGCGGACTGCCGGCCAGCTCCAGGCTGCGCGCCAGCGTCTGGCCGATGTCGCCCTGGTAAAAGTCGGCCAGACCGGAAACCGCCAGATGATCGAGCGTATCGGCCAGGGGTTGGTTAATCAGTGTTTCGCCGGCATTCAATGGCCGGCCTTCAGGGGCGTAAATGGTTTTGTAGCCGGCTTCGTTGCTCAGGTCGGTCCAGACTTTGTTCGATGCTGCCGCCAGACTGTGGCTGACCGGAATGCCGCCGCGCGCCAGGTCCAGTGCCGGCGCCAGCAAGTCGGCCAGCGGCCGGTGGCTGGGTAACAAATCCAATGCGGCTTGCCAGCCGGCGACGGCGCCGGCTGTGGTCAATGCCGATAAACCGCCACGTTCGGGAATGTTGTCGAAACCTTGAGCGCGATACCCATCAATGCTGGCCTCGGCGGCGGCGCAGCCCGTGGCATCGATGGCGATGGGTTTGCGGCCGGCCGGACTGATCAGCCAGAAACCGTCGCCGCCGAGGCTGTTCATGTGCGGGTAGGCGACGGCGATGGCCGCAGCGGTGGCCACCATGGCTTCAATGGCGCTGCCGCCATCGGCCAGAACGCTGGCACCGGCGTCGGTGGCCAGATAATGAGGGCTGGTGATGGCATAAGGCATGAGCGTGGCATCCGGTTACGGGTGTTTCATATTGAAAATACTAAGAAACAAATGTTTCTTAGGCAAGGTCGATCAGGGTTCCAATTCGTCCAGGCGATGGTAACTCTGCTCGATGCGTTCAATGCGATCGCGCGTGGCCTGCGGAAACCGCTGCATCATGCCGTTGGCGATTAATGCCACCCAGCTCATCGGGGCCGAATAACTGGCGAACGGGCCGGTCGATTCGAGCGGCAGCACCAGATGGTGATCCGGCTTGCCCGGCGGCAAATAGCCCGGTTCGCTGATCAACACCAGCTTGGCCGGGCCGGCCAGCAACTGACTGACCAGTCGGCGGAAGCCCTGATGCCGGCGCCGCAAACCGAACAGTACGACCCAGTCGTCACTTTCCAGCGGGCCCAGTTGCTCCGACAGCGATTGCCCCGGTCGCGGCAACGCCTGCACACCGGCGCGCAATTGCAGCCACTGCGTTTCGGCGTGCAACGCCAGTGGAAAGTTGTTGCGCAGACCCAGGCAATACAGCCGCCGTGACTGATACAGCCCTTCGATCAAGGCATCGAGACGGTCGGTGCCCAGCCAGGTTTGGGTATTGGCGCGTTCCTGCGCCAGATGGCTGTCGAGATCGGTATTGCCGCCATGCCGTTGCACCAGCGGGCTGCCGGCGTTGGGCGACTGGCGCAGCACTTCGCGCGCGGCGTTGAAATCGTCAAAGCCGAGGCGGCGAAACAACCGGCTGACCGTGGCTTTGCTGACGCCCTGCAACTGGCTCAGTTCGGTCAGTGAGTAGGTCGCCGCGCGGTTGGCTTCGGCCAGCAGGAATTCGGCGACGCGCCGCTCGGTCGGCGGCAATTCGGCCCAATGTTGTTGAATGCGTTCGGACAGCGGCATGGGATGCTCATGAAACAAGTCTTTCAGCATTGAAACACTTGTTTCATCGACGCGCCAGCGCCAATCATCGAGCCTCGCTGATCAGGACGGAACAAACGCCAGGTAGCGGTTTTTACCGCCGGCCTTGGCTTGATACATGGCCTGATCGGCGGCCTCGTACAGGCTGTTGAAATCGCCGCCCTGATGCGGGTAAACCGCCACACCCATCGAGCAATGGCTGTTCAGTTGCTGGCCGTTCCAATCGATCGGTAATTGCAATTCGTTGAACAGCTTGGTGGCGATGGTTTCGACTTCTTCGGCGCTGTCCAGGCTGGCGAGCACGATGAACTCGTCGCCGCCCAGCCGCGCCACTGTGTCGGACTGGCGCACGCAATTGCGTAACCGGTCGCCGATGGCGCGCAACAGCGCGTCGCCGGCCGGGTGGCCGCGCTGGTCGTTGATCACTTTGAAGTCGTCCAGATCGATCACCAGGATGGCGACGTGGCCGCTGCGTCGTTGCGCGGTGAAACTCAGTTGCTGGAAGCGGTCTTCCAGTAACAGTCGATTGGGCAGGCCGGTCAGCGGATCGTGGAACGCCAGATGCTGGAACGTATCGCGGTCGTTTTCCAGGCTGCGCTGGCGCGCTTTGAATTCGGAGATGTCCTGAATCGCGCCGACGACGTAGGTGCGGTCGCTGGAATCGATGGCGGTTTGGGCGCTGATGCGCAACCAGCGTGCCGGTTCAAAGCCGTCGAGGCGGACGTCGAAGTCGGCCGGCTGGCCGCTGTCGTTGGTGCGTGCGACTTCGTGCAGCAGGCGTTTTTGCGAGCCGGGGTTGAACAGCTTGAGAATGCTGTCGAGGCTGCGGTCGTAGGTCTGTGGAATCGCCAGAATGCGGTAGGTTTCATCGGTGAAGGTAAAGGTTTTGCTCAGGCTGTCGTATTCCCAGCCACCGATGCGCGCCATGCGGTTGGTCTGTTGCAGCATGTTCTGGCTGTGGCGCAATTGGTTCAGCGCCTGCTTGTAACCGCTGATGTCGCGCAGAATGAACCAGGAGCCGTTGACCTCACCCTTGTTATCGCGAAAGGCGCTGGCGCGGATGGAGATTGGTACCACTTCGCCGTCTTTGCGCAGAATGTCGGTTTCGATGACGTCGGTGTAGCCGCGTTCTTTCAGTTGGCGATCGAACTCCAGTGCGGTGTCTTCCCATTCCGGCGACAGCAAATCGGTAAAGCTCAGATGGCTCAGCTCTTCGCGGCTGTAGCCGGTCATGTCCAGACAGGCCTGGTTGGCGTAACGCAATTGGCGGTTTTCGGTCCAGAAGGCAATGGCATCGAGGCTGTTGCGGAACAGAGCGCGAAAGCGGCGTTCGCTGCTGGTCAGGCTTTCGATCAATTGGTTGCGCAAGGTGCTGTCGCGACTGATCGACCAGACGCCTTCGGGGTTGCCATCGGCGTCGGTGATCAGCACCGGCCGGATCGACGCGGGCACCCAGTGACCGTCGGCGTGGTTGTAGTGAATCTCGAACAGGCCGTCCATTTCGCCGGCCATTAATCGGCGTTGCAGTTCGGCGGTGTTACCGGCCAGATGATCGGCGGTGATGAAATCGGTGAATGGCTGGCCGATGACGGCATCGGCGCTGCGGCCGAGCATGTCGAGAAAAGCCGGGTTGGCGAGTTGGTAATTGCCGTCGGTGCCGATAAAGGCAATGCCGTCGAGGCTGGATTCAAACAGCGGTGTCAGCCGTTGTTGCAGGCAGCGGTCATCGCTGTCGGCTTCGACGTGAACAATAAAGCCCGTTTCTTCATCGCCGCTGAAACGTTGCAGGCGCACCTGCAGGCGTTGGCCATCGACGGCGCTGGTGACCAGGCGGTGATGGTCGCCCAGTTGAGTGAGGTAATCGCTGTTCAGTACAGGCAAACAGGCGCCGAGCGAAACATCGCCGACGTCGCCTGTCGTACCAAACCAGCGTTGCCAGGCCGCATTGGCCTGGAGAAGTTGCCCTGTCCCGCTACAGACTGCCTGGGGCAAGGGGCTTTGTTGAAACGCGGCCAGTAGAGGTGACCGCTTGTCACCCTGGTGCACGAACAGCCCTCTTGTTTCATCGCCCCTTGGTTGATGCGGGCGAATCATGGCCGTCGTGTTGGCGCGGCCAAATGGCGGGAGACGCAGTCATACAGCGGCCTCGCTCCCGGCAATGTTGTTGTTGGACTCAGTTGGTGGTCTGAGCGGCCTCGCCTTGCTGTTGCTTGCTTTGTTGGTAGAGCACGTCGAAATTGACCGGCGCCAGCATCAGCGCCGGGAAACTGCCTTTAGTGACGGCGGAATCAACCGCTTCACGGGCGTACGGGAATAACAGTGACGGGCAGTAAGCGCCGACCATCTGGTCACGCGTTTCGTCGTTGAAACCCGCCAGATTGAAAATGCCGGCCTGTTGCACTTCCACCAGAAACGCGACCTGCTCGCCCAGTTTGGCTTCAACGGTCACAACCAGAACCACTTCGTACACGCCTTCATTCAGCGCGCGGGTTTTGGTGTTCAGATCCAGTTTGACCTGCGGTTTCCATTCTTGCTGGAAGATGGCAGGGGTGTTTGGTGATTCGAAAGAAACGTCCCGGGTGTAGATGCGTTGGATGCCAAATTGGGGTTTTTGTTGTTCGCTCATGATGACTCCGGTAGTAAACGGGAAAATGTCGGCGCTAGGGTTGTTCGCCTGCCTGACTCAGCAGCGAATCCAACTGACCGCTGCGCTCCAGGGCGTAGAGATCGTCGCAGCCGCCGACATGGATTTTGCCGATCCAGATTTGCGGCACCGTGTGACGGCCGCTCAACTGCATCATTTGTTGGCGTTTTTCCGGCTCGCCATCGACCGGAATTTCCAGATAAGGCTCGCCCTTGCGCTCCAGCAGATCCTTGGCCCGGGCGCAAAAGCCGCACCAGCGGGTGGTGTAAAGCGTGACCTTGGGTTGCTGTGCCATGATGCGAGCCTCGCCGAAACGCTGTTAAGACTTAACCAGCGGCAGGCTGGAATTTTGCCATTCCAGTACGCCGCCGCGCAGCTTGTGCAATTGCTTGAAGCCGGCTTTATTCAACAAAGCGCCACTGGCGCCAGCGCTGGTGCCGGTTTTGCAAACCAGAATAATGGGTGTTTCTTTGTAGGCAGACAGCTCGCTCATGCGGTTGGCGAAATCGCGCGACGGAATGTTGATGGCGCCCGGCAAGTGGCCTTTGCGGAATTCGTCTTTGGTGCGCAGATCGACGACTTTCGCATCCTTGGTATTGATCAGGGTGGTGGCTTGTTGCGGCGTTACGCCTTTGCCGCCTTTGCTGCTTTCAGTGACCAGCAAGGCCGCCAGCAATGCAACCCAGATGGTCGATAAGATCCAATGGTTGATCACGAATTCGAACAGTTGTTGCACCATAGATTTTGACTCTGAACAGGCGGTGAAAAATTAAGCGCCGGAGTATACACCAGCGACTGGGCCAGCCATAGCCGCTGGCAAGCAATCGTCGCCATAGCGCGCCGGGCGCTGGCGAGGCTCGCTACCGGGGGCGGGAATCAGTACACTAGCGGCCTGTAATTTTCCTACATAATTGCTCGAACATTTTGACTTGGAGGTAGACCCATGACGGTTGCAAAGCCAGCGGTACTGGTGATTCTCGACGGCTTTGGCCACAGTGAGACGTCTCAGTCCAACGCCATCGCCAAAGCCAACGCCCCAACCTGGAAACGGCTGTGGCAGGAATACCCGCATTCGCTGATTCACACCTCCGGCATGAACGTCGGTTTGCCGGACGGCCAGATGGGCAACTCCGAAGTTGGCCATATGAATCTGGGCAGCGGCCGCATTGTGTATCAGCAGCTGACGCGCATCGCCAAGTCGATCGAAGACGGCGATTTCTTCGAAAACCCAGCCTTGACCGCAGCCGTTGACGGCGCCGTTGCTAACGGCAAGGCCGTGCATATTCTGGGCTTGCTGTCGCCCGGTGGTGTGCATGCGCACGAAGATCATCTGCACGCCATGGTCGATCTGGCGGTACAGCGTGGTGCCGACAAAGTTTATGTACACGCCTTCTTGGATGGCCGCGATACGCCGCCGCGTTCGGCACTGCCGTCGATTGAAAAACTGGAACACAAACTGGAAAAACTCGGCGTTGGCGGCATCGTCTCGCTGATCGGCCGTTACTACGCCATGGACCGCGACAACCGCTGGGAACGCGTTCAGGCCGCTTACGATCTGCTCACCCAAGGCAAGGCCGACATCGTTGCCGGCACGCCGATGGACGCGCTGGCCGCTGCGTACGACCAAGGCAAAGACGACGAATTCGTTCCGGCGTCATCCATTCGTGTCGACGGCAACGGCCCGGTGTTCCTGCAAGACGGCGATGCTGTTGTCTTCATGAACTTCCGTCCCGACCGGGCGCGTGAAATCACCCGCGCCTTGATCGACGACAAGCTGGAATCCGATCTGGACCGTTCCGTGCGGCCGCAACTGTCGGCCTTTGTTTGTCTGTCTGAATACGCGGCCGATATCGATGCGCCGGTGGCCTATCCGCCGGAATCGTTGAGCAACACCCTGGGCGAAATCATGGAGCAGCAGGGCAAGAAACAGCTGCGCATTGCCGAGACAGAAAAATACGCCCACGTGACCTTCTTCTTTAACGGCGGTCGCGAAGAAGTGTTTGAAGGCGAAGATCGCATTCTGGTGCCGTCACCCAAGGTGGCGACCTACGATCTGCAACCGGAAATGAGCGCGCCGGAAGTGACCGAAAAACTGGTCGCGGCCATCGACAGCGGCAAATACGACTTGATCGTCTGCAACTACGCCAACGGCGACATGGTTGGTCACACCGGCAAAGTGGACGCTGCTATCAAGGCGGTGGAAGCGCTCGACGATGCGCTGGCAAAAGTGTCCGAAGCGACCTTGCGCGCCGGTGGCGAAATGCTGATCACCGCGGATCACGGCAACGTGGAACTGATGGTTGATCCGGATACCGGTGGCGCCGTGACCAGCCACACCGTCTTCCCGGTGCCGTTGGTCTACGTCACCGAAACTCACAAGAACGCCCAGCTTGCCGAAGGCCGACTGGCCGACATCGCGCCGACGCTGTTGTCGATGATGGGTCTGGATCAACCGGCAGAAATGACCGGCCACAACCTGATCAAAGGTTGAGGGTAAAGGTGACGAAAGGGGACCGTCCGGTCCTCTGGTTTCCCCAGGACGCTTGGGTTAGCCTGCTTGGCCCATGCTCAGGCGTTTTGATCTAAGGCTCCGCTGACTTGTTGCGTCCTTTCCCAGTTCTCCGTCGTGTCTGCTTGTTCGGGTTGAGTCTCGCTGCACTGGCGTGTGCGTCGGTTGGCGCGGAAGACGATCTGACCTTGCGCGAGCGTGAATTGCAGCAATTGCAGAATCAGATTCAATCGTTGGAAGCCGAATTGCGTTCGCGGCGCGGCGCGGTGTCCGAGCAACGCCAGGCGCTGGAAACCACCGAACGGCAACTGGGCGACAGCAACCGACGTTTGCGCGACACCGAAGCGCGACTGGCACAGGCGCGAACACAGCTGGATCGATTAACCGCCGAGCAAACCGAACTCGAAGCGCGACAGGAAGAACAGCGCGAGACCATTCGCGCCATCCTGCGACTGGCCTATAAACAGAACAATCAACCGTTGATCAAATTATTGCTGTCGGGGCAGCGCCCGGAAGAGCTGGCACGGCAGATGCACTATTTCGCCATTCTGAACGACGATCAGAACGCTGCATTGCAGGCCTGGGTGGAACGTTCCGAACGCTTGGCCGCCAACATCGTCGAACAGCAGCAATTGACCGATCAGTTGCAAAGTGATCGCCAGCAAATAGCCAGCACGCGCGACCAACTGGCGCAGCAGAAAAACCGCCGCAGTCAGATTCTGGCCAACCTCAGCGCCGAAGCGGAAGCCGCCGAAGCGGAACTTGCGCGCAAGGAAGCCGAGCAGGCGCAATTGAACGAATTGATTGAGCGCATGCGTTCGGAACTGGCGGATCTCGATTTCGATTTCCCCGACGGCACCGACATGGCTGAGGCAAAAGGTCGCCTGCCCTGGCCGGTCGATGGCACGTTAAGGGCACGTTTTGGCCGCCCCATCGAAGGGTCGCGGTTGAATTGGCAGGGTTGGTTGATCGGCGCCAACGCCGGCACTCAGGTGCACGCCATTCATCATGGTCGGGTGGTGTTTGCCGATTGGCTGAACGGTTTTGGGCTGCTGATTATTGTCGATCACGGCAACGGTTTGATGTCGCTGTATGGCCGCAATCAGGCCTTGTTGCGCGATGTCGGCGCCTGGGTGGGTGCGGGCGATGTGATCGCCGAAGTCGGTTTGTCCGGTGGTTTCACCGAACCGGCCCTGTATTTTGAATTACGCCGCAACGGCCGTCCGGAAAACCCGGATGACTGGTTGCAAAACCGCTAGGGCGTCTCATGTCATTTTGCGTGAGGCGTAAGGTAGACGTAACAGCCGTGCTAACTGAGCCAGGGTTGCTTAGAATGACGGCAGTTCCGACACCGGAAAATGCGCCCCAGGTGACGCTATGCCATCGAACACAGACGCGAAAGGAACCATTATGAAGTTGATTCGCAGCCCTTGGCTGACTGCACTGACGGCTTTGATTGTCGGTATTTCCATCGGTATCGCCAGCAGTGTACAAGCCGAACGTAACCAAACCCGCCTGCCGGTGGATGATGTCCGCATGCTGTCGCAGGTGCTGGACCGCATCAAACAGGCATACGTGGAAGAGATTGACGACAGCACGCTGATTGAAAGCGCCATCGAAGGCATGCTGTCGGGGCTCGACCCGCACTCCGATTATCTGACCCCCGAAGATTTCGCCGACCTGCGCGAAAGCACCTCCGGTGAATACGGCGGTCTGGGTATCGAAATTACCCTCGACGAAACCGGTTTTATCCGTGTCGTCGCGCCGATTGACGACACACCCGCGTTTCACGCCGGTATGCAGTCGGGCGATCTGATCACGCAAATCGATGACACCCCGGTGAAGGGCATGACGGTGAACGATGCCGTCGCATTAATGCGCGGTGAGCCAGGTTCCAACATCGAACTGACGGTGGTGCGCGAAGGTGAAAACCAACCGCTGCGCATTGAAATTACCCGCGACGTTATTCAAATCACCTCAGTACGCCAACGCATGCTGGAAGACAATTTCGGCTATGTGCGCATCTCCCAATTCCAGGAACGCACCGGTCGCGATTTTGTCGACGCCATGGAAACACTGCGCGACGAAAACGGCGGCGCGCTCGACGGTATGGTTCTGGATTTGCGCAACAACCCCGGCGGTGTGTTGCAGGCGTCGGTCGAAGTGGTCGATGCGTTGATTTCCGAAGGGCTGATTGTCTACACCGAAGGTCGCTTGCCGAACAGCGCCAGCCGCTTCCGTGCGCATGCGCAGGACCCGAGCCAGGGCGTCAATCTGGTGGTGCTGATCAACGGCGGCAGTGCCTCGGCGTCGGAAATTGTGGCCGGTGCGATTCAGGATCATCACCGCGGCATCATTATGGGCACGCGCAGTTTCGGCAAAGGCTCGGTGCAAACCATCCTGCCGTTGGATGACAGCCACGCCATCAAGCTGACCACTGCGCGTTACTACACGCCGTCAGGCCGTTCGATTCAGGCGCAGGGCATCGTGCCGGACATCGAAGTTCGCCCCGGCAAATTGACGCAGGAAAACGGCAATCCGTACTACACCGAAGCGGACCTGGCCGGTCACCTGGCGAATCCGGACGGTGAAAACGGCAGCGAAGACCGCGTCGATACCGACACCAGCGAGTCTCAGTTGATCGACGACTACCAACTGTATCAAGCGCTGACCGTGCTCAAGGGCATGCGCTTTTTGAATGCCGCGCGTTAACAAAACGGCGCTGCGTCTGAGCTGGGTCGGTGTGTGTTTCTGGACACTCACCGGCCTCGCTCAGGCGGCTTCACAAGTCGCCATTGTCGTCGATGACTTGGGCAACCAGTGGCGTTCGGGTCTGAGCGCCATTCACATTCCCTTCGTACAAACGCTCGGCATCATGCCGGGCCGGCCTTACACCGTGGATCTGGCCGAGGAAACGCATCGGCTCAATAAAACCGTCATCGTGCACGCTCCCATGTCCAATCAACGCGGTTTGCCACTCGGTCCACTGGGCCTGGATCGGGCCGAAGGTCACGATCAGTTGATGGCGAATCTCTGGGAAGGGCTCGACAGCGTGCCTTACGCCGAAGGCCTGAGTAACCACATGGGCAGCGAACTGACGCGCGACGCCGAAGCCATGGGCTGGGTGATGAGCGAGTTGAAAGCCCGGCATTTATTCTTCTTCGATTCGCTAACCATCGCCGATTCACAAGGCTGGCGTGTGGCAAACGACATGGGCGTACCCTGGACGCGTCGGCGGGTGTTTCTCGATCACGAACGCACGCCGGAATTTCTCGCGCAGCAATGGCGGGCGGCGTTGTCGATTGCGCGTCGTCAGGGCAGTGTGACCATCATTTGCCACCCGTACCCCGAAACGCTGGCGTTTTTTGCCAACCAGAATCCGGCCGATTATCCCGACATCGAATGGGTATCGTTGAAACAATTGCTTAATCAACCGCCGCCGCCAGTGGAACCTGATCCTGTTGCGCCCGGCAATCTCTGGGTCGGGCGCCCGCATGGCACGCCGAAAGGTTCATGACCGGTTCAGTTTTCTGTGCCAGAATCCTTTACATCAAAATGACAAATCGCTGACACAGGAGTTGATTATGAAGCGATTAGCGGCCGTCCTGTTGGCCACCCTGGTTGTGTTATCTGGTTGTGCCACCTTGAGTGAAGAAGAATGTCTGACCGCTGATTGGTATTCGATCGGCTTCGAAGATGGCTCCAACGGTTATCCGTCCAGTCGCATTGGCGCGCACCGCGAAGCCTGTGCCAAACACGGCGTCACGCCCGACTTGCGGCAATATCAGGACGGACACGAAGAAGGCCTGATCAATTTCTGTACCCCACGCAACGGTTTCAATCGCGCCCGCAACGGCTACCAGTACAGCGGCATCTGCCCGCCGTCGCTGGAAGCGGATTTCCTGGATGGCTATCAGGCCGGCCGTGAAATCTACGCGGTGACATCCGAAATCAGCAGTTTACGCAGCGAACAGCGCAGCAATGAAAACGAAATGACGACGTCAGAGCGTCGCTTGAACGAAATGGAAGCCGTGCTGTTTTCCGATGCACTGACACCGGAAGAACGCCAGGCAACGTACAACGAAATCACCCGTTTGCGTGAACGTCAGGGCGAACTGAAAAGCCGCAACGAGCAGTTGATTCGCGACATCGCCGACGCCGAAGCCCGGTTGCGCATGTTGGAAGACCGTTTCAGCTACTACTGATCGATCATGTGGATCGACGCCCATTGTCATCCGGACGGCCTGGCCGATCCGGATGCCGCTTTAGCCGAAGCCGAAGCGGCTGGCATTGGGCATTGGATATTGCCCGGCACCGAGCCACAGCAGTGGCGCAACGCCGGGCAACGTTTTGAATCCGACCCACGCATCCATTTGGCCGTTGGCCACCATCCCTGGTTTTTACCCGTTACCGAACCCGATGTATCTGAACTCGAATCCGAGTTGGATCGGCGCCCGCACTGGGTGGCGTTGGGCGAAATCGGTCTGGATTTTCACATCGCATCGAACGCCGCCGAGCGGCAACATCAGGAAGACTGGTTTACCGCTCAGTTGGCCGTAGCTGCGGAACGGCAGTTGCCGGTTATCGTGCATTCGGTCAAAGCCCACGACCGCGTATTGAGCCTGTTGAAACGATTTCCCCAGGTGCGCGGTGTCATCCACGCCTTTCTCGGACCGTACGAACAAGCGTTGGCGTTTATTGATAAAGGCTGGTGCCTGGGCTGCGGCAGCCTGATTCTCAAATCCCCGAAAACACGCGATGCCTTTGCCCGGTTACCGGCCGATGCCATTCTGTTGGAAACCGATGCACCGGACATGCGGCCGCACCCGGCCCTGTACGCCAACCCCTTGTTGGATTTGTTGCAAACGGCTGAACAACTGGCGCAATCGCGCGGCGTATCTTTAGATCAACTGAAAGCACAGACCGCCACCAACGTGCGTCGGCTTTTTCAGAAATTTTAATCAACAAGCACGAATCATTTAGATAGGAAGCGCATAACGGCCTCTCTATAGTGATCTGTGTTTGACCCAACCCAACACTAAGGAAATGACCAATGAAAATGCTGACCCCCTGGGCCATGCTGGCTGGCCGCGTGCTGATCTCCTACTTCTTTATTTTGTCTGGCCTGAGCAAGATCGGTGCTATCGCCGGCACTCAAGGCTACATGGAAATGATGGGCGTGCCGGGTATTCTGATTTACCCGACCATCCTGGTTGAAGTACTGGGCGGCCTGGCCGTTCTGATCGGTTACCAGACTCGCATTGCTGCCGTTCTGCTGGCTGCTTTCTGTGTTCTGTCTGGTTTCATCTTCCACTTCGATCTGGCTGACCAGATGCAGATGATTTCGTTCAACAAGAACATCTCCATCGCCGCCGGCTTCCTGCTCCTGGTCGCTATGGGCCCGGGCAGCCTGAGCATCGAAGGCCGCAAAGGCTGAGTGCGTTAACTCACCAAAACAGGGCGCTTCGGCGCCCTTTTTTTGGTCCGCTCAACGGCCCGGTATTGGAGTCGATGGCAATACTGAGCGCCTTTTCACACCATCGATGGTGGCTTTCGGTTAAATTGTGACATGGCTAACGAAACCTGAATGCCGGAGCTGCCCATGCATTTATTCACTCTGTCTGACTCTGAGTCCGACACTCTGGAAATAACGCTGCGACGTCTGTTGCTGGTGGTCAGCGTCACCTTGCTGGCAATCTTCTCCATGCCGCAAGCCAAGGCGGATGCTGCGCCAAACTTCAATTTCACCGATCCGTTTACCGATCAGGCCACCTCCATCAACGGTCTGTCCGGCCGGGTGGTGTATCTGGATTTTTGGGCATCCTGGTGTGTGCCGTGTCGGCAATCTTTCCCCTTTATGAATGAATTGCACGATCGGTATGGCGACAAAGGTCTGGTGATTCTGGCGGTGAATGTCGATGCCAAACGCGCCGATGCTGATCGTTTCCTAGCGCAGTTCCCGGCCGATTTCCGCGTCCTTTATGATCCGAATGCTGCCTTGCCGCCGGTGTATCAGGTGATGGGTATGCCGACGGCGTATCTGATCGATCATCGCGGCAATATTGCCGAAACCAGCGTCGGTTTTCGCTTGGATGAGCGGCAACAGACCGAAGAGAAACTGGTCGAATTGCTGCGCGCGGCGGGTCGTTTATGAGACGTGTTTTATGGATGTCGGCGCTGTTGATGTTGCTCAGCGGATGCACGGCGGTGCAACCGTGGGAGCGCGGCACGCTGGCGGAACCGGGCATGGAATTGGGTGGCGATCCGGTGGATGGCTACGTCGACAACCACATCTACTTCAGTCGTGAAGCGGCCGTTGGCAGTGGCGGTGTGGGAGGCGGCGGTTGTGGCTGTAACTGACCCGACTCCCATTCGCGGACTGTTGGCGGCGGCCACCGCCACATTGCTAGGCCAGGCATCGGCGGAAGACTACGCTAACGACTGGACCGTCAATCTCGCCTTTCTGAATTACTACGAACCCGAACGCGTGAACGTGCGCTCCACTCAGGTCAACACCAGCGGCCAGATCAGTGACGACGCGCGCATTCGTGCCGGCCTAGTGCTCGACAGCATGACCGGTGCCACGCCCAGTGGCGCGGTGGAAGGCGCCAATGTGGTCAGCAACAGCGGTACCTCGGGCGGTGGTTTTGACGTCGATGGTGGCAGTTCCTCCACCTCGGAATTCGACGACACTCGCCTGGCGGTCGATTTGGGTTGGGAGCAAAGTTACGGCCGGATGGTGCGCATCAATTACGGCGCCTATGCCTCGGTGGAACACGACTTCGTCGCGCTCGGTTCCAGCGTTCAGGGCGATCTGGATTTAAACAACCGCAACACAACATTAACGCTGGGTTTGGGTGTGGAAACCGACGAAGCCGGGCAGCGCGACGGCAGCACACCAGAGCCGCTGTCGAACGTCGATGATCAAAGTTTTTACGGCCAGGGCGAACGCAACACTTACGATGCGCTGGTCGGCATCACGCAAGTGATCGACCGCCGCACCATCGCGCAAATTGATTACAGCTACAGCCTGTCTCTGGGTTATCACAACGATCCGTACAAGGTGTTCAGCCGCGCCGATTCCGACGACGTTGAAGCCGAGCGCTATTACGAAGCACGGCCCGATTCACGGCAGCGGCATTCGCTGTTCGGCTCGATGCGACGCCAGCGTGACAATGGCGACATCGTTGGTTCCAGCCTGAGTTTTTACGGCGACGACTGGGGAGTATTCGGCGCGACCATCGACAGCAGCTACCGGCAACATCTCGAATCCGGCCGTGGTCATTTCGTTGAACCCTACGGACGATTGCACTACCAGACCGCCGCCGATTTTTATCTGCGCTCGCTGGGCATGGACGATGATTTACCGGAATTCGCCAGCGCCGATTCACGACTCAGTGAAATGCTGGCACTGACATTAGGGCTGAAATACAGCCAGCCGTTGCGGGACTGGGGCGTGCTGCAAGTGCGCTCCAGCTACTATTACCAATACCTGATTGACGCCGTTCAGGACGGCAATCAGGCGGTGACGTTTCAGTTGGGGTTTGAATTCGGCGAACGCTATCGCTGAGTGACGGTACCAGCGCGCCGTTACGCAAAGGGCGCGCTGATACCACTCAATTGTTCGTTCAACGGCTGGTCGCCATTGGGATTAAATTCCGGATCGGCCGTCATCACGCTCGGGTTCTGAGCACCAAAATATCGATACAGCGACGACGCCACCGCCATGGGTTCGGCTTCGTAACTGCTGCTGGTCGGCTCGGTGTATTGGTTGTTGGTGCCACTGTTGCCAACACGCCGCGTCTGCCCGATCACCTTGCCCAAAGCCGACGCCCCGCCCGGGCGCACACCCGCGCCACCCAACGTGTACAGATTCTGGTTGTTGGCGTGGTCCCAGCCCATGGAATTATTCAGGTTCACCAACCGACCGAAATCACCCCAGACGTTGATGATGATGTTGTCCGTGCTGCGGTTCAGCCCGCCCGGCGTGTTGCCGTCGGCGTGGCGGATATGCTTCATCGCCACACGCAAGGCTGCAAAAAGTTGCGTCATGCGGGCGCGGTAGCTATCGACCGCGTTGTTGTGATCGTCCCAGCCGCCCAGGCCCGGCGTGCCCACCGAAATGTACAGACTCGACGGATTTTCGATGGCCAACGTGACGGCCGCTTTTACCTGATTCGCAAAGGCGGTGTTGGGGTAGGTCAGTACGCCGTCTTCGTCGGCATCTGCATCGCCGATACCAACATCGGGCAGTGGCGCATCGCGTGCGACGGTTAAATCGCCCACCAATTCGGCCATGGTGCGGCGTGCAATAAACCCATTGATGCCGGCCTGGAACCGAGTGTTGTAACGGCTGTCGCCTTGCATCTGGGCGACCAGATTATCGAGCCGGGTGTTGGCGTTGGCGTCTGTAACCAAACCATTGTTGCGTGAATAGGGGTTGTCGAAATTGGTGTTCAGCGTCATTTCGCGCAATGGAATGGGCGTGCTCATGGACGGGTCGCGTGCGAACGCGGTGGTTGGTCCTTCGAACGACACAAACGGCAGCGGCAAACCGAGCAGGCCCTGATCGAAATTACCCACCGGCGTGCCGTCAGCCAGCAGGCTGCTGTTTACCGCGTTGCGGTGCGTGTAGAGCATCAACGCCAGACGCGTGCCAAGGCCCGGCGCCGCTTCGACATCCAGCGCGCCTTTCTGGCTCATGAAGATGGATTCGCGATGCGAACGCGTCGGGCTTTTGCGTTTGTGCAAGGTTCGGTACACCGACAAATCACCGCTGGCGATCAGATCTTCCATGTACAGACCGCCGGCACCGGCCCAGAAACCGTAGGGCGTTAATTGCGGATTATTGCCGTTGTTGGCGTCGCTGACATTGCCAGCGCCGCGCGCCTGAATAATGCCGCCACCGAACGCCGAGGTGTATGAATTCATGGAGTTGGCGTTGATGTCTGCAATGTTGGTCAGGTTGCCCGCCAATTCAGACGCGCCACCGTACAAAAAGATGTTGATGATTTGCGGCATCACCGCCGGCGCGCTGAATTGAACGTTCTGATAATTCAAGCCGGCGGCCTGGGCGCGTTGCGCCAGCATGCCCAAATTGAAGGCGGTTGGAATGGTCGGCGCCAGCGCCAGACCGCGCAAAAAGCTGCGTCGCTTCATTCGTTAATCTCCTCGCCTGGGCGCACCAGATAATAAAATTCCGGCAAACGGGCGATGTAATCCATCACCACCAAAGCGACGTCGTTGTAGTAAAAAGCGTTATCCCGAACGCGGTATTCGCCGGCGTCATCGTCGTAACGAATCCGGTCGCGGTCGTCCTGATCGAGCAAATCCATTAAGGCGTTTTGCTCAGCGAGTGTGGCCGGCCGCATCAGCGTGCTGAGGAATAAATAGTCGATAAAATCGGCCGCGTTCAGCGGTGCGATGTCGGACCGTACTTGCGTTTCAAACAGGTTCGGGTCGTCGTCGCGAGGCACTGCTTCCAGGTACAACCCTTTGAAGCCCTTGGTGGCGCCGTCCCAGTCGCCGCCACGCCAGGCTGCCTGGTTGTTCACCATCATGCCTTCGCGCATGGCTTTGGCGTGGCTGGCAAAACTCAGCGCATCCATCGGAACTTCCGGCGTGCGTCCAATTTTGTAGGTCATCGCCGCCGAACCCATGTCGCCCTGATACAGCGTCGAGCCGTTGTATTCCTGAATGTCGCGCAATATGCGTTCGCCCAAGACGCCATTGTTACGCGCAATGGACCAATGCAACCGATGCAGCGTGCCGAAGAAATTTTCCTCGAACCAAAGCGGCCGTTCGGCGTCCAGCAAATAGGCTTTGGAGAACAGCAAAGTGGTGAAAATATCTTCGAAGGTTTGCGGCTGCGCTTCGACGACCGCTTCGACGACCGCCAGACGATCTTCAACCGGAAGGTTGGACAGCAAATAGTTGGCAATCACTTCGGTCATGCGCGGAATAAACAGCGGATGGCTGACGATGACGTCGTATAAATCGTCGCAGGTGCGCACGTAATAGTTGTCGAGCACTTTCTGATACGTCTGGTTTTCTTCACCGGAACGCACCAATTGATAACCGGCCGCTTCGGACGTTAGACGCCAATCGCGGCAGGCAATGCCACCACGGCGGGAATCTTCTTCGGTGTCGAATAATCCCAAATACAGTTCGTACGCTTCGAGCGCATGATTTTCCGCCGAACGCGATACCCGCCAACGCGATTGCGTCGATAAATAAGCGCGCACAATACCGCGCACGGTTTCACCGTCGCGAATTCGATTGCGTAAAAAGGTGTAGGCGAAAGCGGCGTCTTTGGCGTCGGTGCTTTCCATTTCCAGCGCCGGTGAAAACAAAATGGTGTTGGTCAGGAAATAGGCCATCCATTCCACGTACAGATCGCGGCTGAGCGGAAATTCATTGATGTGCGCGAGCGGAATTTGTTGGTGACGAACGGTGCTGTTGTCGTTGGTGTTGGTGGTGAATTGGTACAGAGCGTCGTCACTGCCGGTGGACGAATCGTCGGGATTCAAGCCAATGCGCGCGCGTGCGGCGGCGCGTTGGGTGGGCGTTAAATCCTGCTTCAATGCCGTGCGCACCTGGCCGAGATAATTCGTGCTTTTCACGCGCAGCGGATAGAGGCCGTTCGACAGATTGAAAAATTCATCCATCGGCACGCCCCGATACAAGGTCATCAGCAGGCGATTGCTGACCCGGTATTGCTCAATGGCGGGCAGGGCACGGTAGTCGGCATCGCTGAGTGCGATGGCGGCACCACGCGTTTGCAGGTCGTCTTTGGCTTTGTCGCTGGGCGTGCCGGGGTTGCACGCAGTCAGCAGCCATGCCGACAATAGCAGTCCGCTGGCAACGGCGGTGCGCGAGCGCATCGTCTGGCGATAAGGGCGTTGGGTCATGAAGGTTCAATCTCGATGATTGGATCGCTTGGCGCGTACAACGGCCGGTTTCCACTTCCGAGGTATGGTCTCTTTGGTACCAAATAAAAACTGTGATTGGGTTCGCGAACCCGAAGCAAAGTTATGGCGTTTATGTTTCCAGGCCATGGGTAGCCCGTGTGAATTGGTGTTCGACAGCGCCGACGAGCTTACGACGAGCGAACGGCAAAGTCTCCTCGCCGGTCGCGCCGAAGCGTTGCGCATCGAACAGACCTACAGTCGCTATCGGCCAGACAGCGCACTCAGTCGCCTCAATCAAAGCCAGGGGCGGGCCATCAAGGTTGATGCGGAAATGGCATTGCTGCTGGATTTCGCCGACCAATGTTATCGGCTCAGCGATGGCCTTTTTGATGTGACCGCCGGTGCGTTGCGCGCGGTGTGGAAATTCGGCAGCGATGGTCAGACGCAGATGCCCAGTCCCGACGCGGTAGCTGCCTTGCTGCCTCGGGTCGGCTGGCATCGGCTGCGTTGGCAAACGCCAGTGTTGGAGTTGCCGGCGGGCATGGAAATCGATTTGGGTGGCCTTGCCAAGGAGTATGCTGTCGATCGGGTGGTGGCGTTGTTGCAGTCGCAATTAACGCGGGCGTGTTTGGTGAATTTTGGCGGCGATTTGCGCGTCAGTGGACCGCGTGCCAACGCTCAGCCGTGGGTGTTGGGCGTTGAGCAACCGGATGATGTGCGCCGCGCCGCAGCGGTAATTGGCCTGAATCAGGGCGCGTTGGCAACCAGCGGCGACACCCGTCGGTTTTTCGAACACCAGGGCCAACGCTACGGTCACATTCTGAATCCCAAGACCGGCTGGCCGGTGATCGGTGCACCGCGTTCGATAACAGTCGCCGCGCCGACCTGCACCGAAGCCGGCATGTTGTCGACCTTCGCCATGCTGCAAGGCGAGGGCGCGGAAGCGTTTTTGCAGGCCCAAAACGTGCCGTTCTGGCTTCAGTCGTAATCTTCCAGCGTTCGATTCTGTTCTGTCACCAGGCTGCCATTTAAGTCTCTCAATACTCAGCAGAAGCTATAGTCAGTGGGTTGATCGGGACTTCAAGGAGGGTGCCAAATGGCCGCCGATATCAGCTTTGCGTCGTTCAATCTCTACAATTTTCAAAAAGCCGGTTTAACCACGCACTCCAGCGTGCCAGTGATTCAGCGGGATTATGACGGCAAGCGCGACTGGATTCGTCGCATGCTGATCGAGTTGGATGCCGACATCGTAGTGTTTCAGGAACTCTGGCACCCCGACTGCCTGCGCGATGTGCTGGCGGTGCCTGAACTGGAAATGTACCAGCCGCAATTCATCGCCGATTCCTGGTACAACATTGCCGTAGCCATGATCGTTCGGCCGCCGTGGAAGGTTGCCGCCAGCCACACCATCAAACAATTTCCGTTTTCAGAACTGATTAAACTGGATGATGGCGATGGCGAAGACGATGAAGTCCGCGTCAGTATTGATCGATTTTCCCGCAGCATTATCAAAGCGCAGATTGTTCACGAATCGCATCGCGGCACACCGCCGTTTACGCTGTTTGCCTGTCATCTGAAATCCAAATTACCGGCGCGCATTTCCACTCTGCCGAATGAATATCGCAGCGCCATTGGCAGCGCGATCTCAACCATTCGTCGCACCGCCGAAGCCACGGCATTGCGCATGATGCTGATTGATCAACTACGCGGTTCGGGCACGCCGGTGGTGGTCATCGGAGATTTGAACGACGATCCGCTGAGTAATACAGTCAGTTTGATCACCGACCAACCAACAATGTCGAACCGCGCCCGGGGCGCCGACCGTTCGTTGTACAGCACCTTGTTTTTCCAGCAGCTGAAATCGTATCGGGACGTCTATTACACCCACGAACACAACAGCCACAAAAGCGTGCTCGACCACATTCTGGTGTCGGAAGAATTCTTCGAATATTCCAGCGATGTGATCTGGAAACACCAGGACACCCGCATCTGGAACGATCACATCGATGACGACAATCCGTACAGTACGGACCATGGGATTATCCGGTCGTCGTTTCGATAAAGGCAGCGCCAGGGAAGGCGCTGATCCATCGAACCACCCCGGTAAAAAGCGGTTCGATTTCGCGGAGTGTTCAGGCACAAAAAAGCCCCGCTTTCGCGAGGCTCTTTTGTTGAATCTGGATGGTGCCCAGAGGCGGAATCGAACCACCGACACGGGGATTTTCAATCCCCTGCTCTACCGACTGAGCTATCTGGGCCTATCGTTTTAGGCGGACTTTGAAAGCGCCCCCAAACGAACGGCGTGTATTAAACGGAATTTGCTTTTAAGCGTCAAGCCCTCAGCCTATAAATCTTTGATTTTTTTAAAGATTCCAGTCTATTGGCCTTCTGGCACGTAGCCTTCGGCCTGGTCGAAGTCGCCGCCGCTGAGGAACTTCTGCATCTGCTCCTTGAGGTATTTGCGCGCGTCCGGGTCGGTCATCACCAAGTGTTTTTCGTTGATCAGCCGGGTCTGGTGTTCCTGCCACTCGGTCCAGGCCTGCTTGGACACATTGTCGAAGATGTCCTGGCCTTGCGGGCCGGGGTAGGGCGGCTTGTCGAGCCCTTCGAGTTCCTGCTGATATTTGCGACAAAAAACGGTGCGGGTCATGGCGGCGGTTCCAGGGTTTTCGCAAGAGTTCAGAACAGTCGGTCGAGCAGCGTTTTGACCGGGGCGCTCAGGCCCACCTGCTCGGCGAGGCCAGGATGGTACCAGAGGGCGTTCTCGGATACAGCCGCAGCGCTGGCAGGCAAGGCCACAAACAGCGGATGAATGTTCAGGTGATAGTGGCTGAAGGTGTGGCGAAAACTGGTCCAGTCTTCGATCTCGGCCGATATGTTAGTAAGTGCCAACTGCTGCTCGGCGGCGTCACGGCTGTCGAATTCAGGAAACGAATGCAAACCGCCCCAGATGCCGGCGTCGGGCCGTCGGGTCAGTTGCACCCGGCCGTCGGGCGCTTGCAGAATCAGCATCCAGGTGTCGCGCACCGGCTTGTCTTTTTTCGGTTTCGACGCCGGTAGTTCAGTGGTGCGGCCTTCGGCGTAGGCGGTGCATTTGGCTTGCAGCGGGCAGGCATCGCATAGCGGCCGTGAGCGCACACAGACCATGGCGCCCAGGTCCATCATTACTTGATTGAAGTCGCCGACGCGCTCGACCGGCGTCAACGCTTCGCTCCAGGACCACAACTGCTTCAGATTGGCGGTTGAACCGGTCCAGCCTTCTAGCGCAAAAAAGCGCGCCAGCACGCGTTTGACGTTGCCGTCGAGAATCGGCGCGGGCACGCCTCGGCTTAAGCTGAGGATGGCACCGGCGGTGGAGCGGCCGATGCCGGGCAAATCAGCGACGGATTCGACGGTGGCTGGAAAGTCACCGTTAAAATCCTGTACTAACTGTTTGGCGGCTTTGTGCAGATTGCGAGCGCGGGCGTAGTAACCCAGGCCGGTCCAGAGGTGCAGCACTTCGTCGATGTCGGCCGCGGCCAGGTCGGCAACGCTGGGGAAGCGTTGCATAAAGCGTTCGAAGTAGGGGATGACGGTGCTGACCTGGGTCTGTTGCAGCATGATCTCGGAAATCCAGACGCGATAGGGCGTCTTGTTCTGCTGCCACGGCAGCGTTTTGCGGCCGTGTTGGTCGTACCAGTTCAGCACCTGTTGTTGAAACCAGGCGGCTTCAATCTGCATTCAGCGTTTCCCGTCTTCCGTTCCGCGTCTCGCGTTCAATCGCCCAGCATTTCGACGTTGCGCACCGCGCCCTTGTCGGCGCTGGTCGCCAGCAGGGCGTAGGCTTTCAACGCCGTGGTGACTTTGCGTTTGCGCGGTGCGGCCGGTTTCCAGGCGGCCGCACCGCTGGCGTTCATTTCGGCGCGGCGCTGCGCCAGTTCTTCATCGCTGATGTCGATACGGATTGAGCGGTTGGGAATGTCGATGACGATGGCATCGTCTTCACGCACCAGCGCGATGTTGCCGCCAGCGGCGGCTTCCGGCGATACGTGACCGATCGACAGGCCAGAAGTGCCACCGGAAAAACGCCCGTCTGTCAGCAAGGCGCAGGCTTTGCCCAGGCCTTTGGATTTCAGATAGCTGGTCGGGTAGAGCATTTCCTGCATACCCGGTCCGCCTTTGGGGCCTTCGTAGCGGATAACGACAACGTCGCCCGCGCCCACTTTGTCGCCGAGAATGCCTTCGACGGCCGCATCCTGGCTTTCAAAAATGCGCGCCTTGCCGGTGAATTTCAGAATGCTGTCGTCAACGCCGGCGGTTTTAACCACGCAGCCGTTTTCTGCCAGGTTGCCGAACAAGACCGCCAGACCGCCTTCGCGACTGTAGGCGTGTTCGATGGCGCGAATGCAGCCGTGTTGGCGGTCGCCATCGAGCGTCGGCCAGCGGGTGGATTGGCTGAACGCTTCCTGCGTTGGGATGCCAGCCGGGCCGGCGCGGAAGAATTCTTTCACCGCTGAATCGTCGGTGCGCATGATGTCCCACTGCGCCAGGCCGTCGGCCAGGGTTTTGGCGTGGACCGTCGGCAAGTCCGTGTGCAGCAGGCCGGCGCGGTCGAGTTCACCGAGAATGGCGTAGATGCCGCCGGCGCGGTGCACGTCTTCCATGTGGTAGTTCGGGTTGTTCGGCGCGACTTTGCACAGCTGCGGCACCGAACGCGACAGCCGGTCGATGTCGGCCAAAGTGAAATCGACTTCGCCTTCCTGAGCAGCGGCCAGCAAATGCAGGATGGTGTTGGTCGAGCCGCCCATGGCGATGTCGAGCGACATGGCGTTTTCAAAGGCTTTGAAACTGGCGATGGTGCGCGGCAGTACGCTGTCGTCGTTGTCTTCGTAATAACGCTTGGCCAGGCCGACAATGCGCTGGCCGGCTTCGAGGAACAGACGGCGGCGGTCGGAATGCGTGGCGAGTGTGCTGCCGTTGCCAGGCAGCGACAGGCCGATGGCTTCGGTCAGGCAGTTCATTGAGTTGGCGGTGAACATGCCGGAGCAGGAACCGCAGGTCGGGCAGGCGGAGCGCTCGTATTCGGCGACGGTTTCGTCGTCGGCGTTGGGGTCGGCGGCAATCACCATGGCGTCGACCAGATCCAAACCGTGTTCGGCGAGTTTGGTTTTGCCGGCTTCCATCGGCCCGCCAGAGACGAAAATAACCGGAATATTCAGGCGCATGGCGGCCATCAACATTCCCGGCGTGATTTTGTCGCAGTTGGAAATGCACACCAGCGCATCGGCGCAATGGGCGTTGACCATGTATTCCACCGCATCGGCGATGACTTCGCGCGAGGGCAGGCTGTACAACATGCCGTCGTGGCCCATGGCAATGCCGTCGTCCACGGCAATGGTGTTGAATTCTTTGGCGACACCACCGGCGGCTTCAATTTCGCGGCACACCAACTGACCGAGGTCTTTTAAATGCACGTGGCCCGGCACGAACTGAGTGAAGGAGTTGGCGACGGCGATGATCGGCTTGTGGAAGTCGTCGTCTTTCATGCCGGTAGCGCGCCACAGCGCGCGGGCGCCGGCCATGTTGCGGCCAGCAGTGGAGGTTTTCGAGCGATACTCAGGCATGGCGGTCTTCCTGCGTTGGTCGGGCGGGGCACGGACGCCGTCCGGTGATTTTTCTAGTGGCGGTATTGTACTGAAGGAACAGCGCGTACGCAGTGCAATATTGCTAACGGATTGTTTCTTCTGGCGCGACAATGGCCGCTGGTATTGATGTGGATGTCACGGTGCTATCAGCCAGCGATTGTGCAGCGATTATGCCGGCTCAGAAAACGTCGCCGTAACGCCATCGGTCGCCCAGCGGCAATGGGACTTCGATACCGAAATTAAAATACGAAGCGTCCAGGTCGTTGCCGTTCGATTGAAAGGTTTGTTGTGTGTATCCGAGGTATAAAAAATGCCAGCCGGCTTTGACGTTCAAACCCGGGGTGGTTTCGAATTCCACCTGCTGAGCCGACGCGCCATGGCGTTCGTATTGCGCCGCGAACAGTTTTGTCGCCCCGGCTTCGATGAAAAATCCGCAGCCGAGGTGGTCGTAACCATCGCAATGCCGCGATAGCCGCAGGCCAACGTCGAACGGGAAAGCGCTGAAGTTATAACGACTATTGTCGTTTTCAGCCAATTCGATTTTATAGCCCAGGCGGGAGCGCATTTGCAGTTTGGGCGTGTGGGGGATATCCGGCAGATTCAGCATGATGCCGCCGTACAGGTAAAGTCCGTTACCGGCGTTTATTTCTCGGTCTGTTCCGTCCGAGAGTTCAAAAATATCCAGGCGGTCGCCGCCCCGTTGCGACTCAATTCCAGCGGTAGTTCCTAGCGTAGTTCCTGGAATACCTTCGGCCCAAACGCCTATTGGCAGGCAGGCTAAAACGAAAATCACCGATTTGAACATAGTCGATGTGCTCGATGGTGGGTAACGCCATGCAGCCTAGCAGAAGCGCGGTCATCAATGGTTATTGAATTTTAGCGGGTGCGTCAGATTGTTTGGCGAAGATGCTTGGTTTTTAGCGCTTAATCGTGTCGATTCGTGCTTTTTAATTTCACCCTCGGATGGTATTTGTAAGCGCCTGCCAGGGAATATCGAACGCTTTCCAATGGGATACTGAGGAGACACAACAATGAAAAAAATGTTTGTATTGCTGTTGCTCACACCGATGCTCGCATGGGCCGACGATTGGTCCGTTACGCCGGTACTGGGCATCGACGCTCAATTTGGTGGCGATACCATCGAAACCATTGTCTACACCGATAACACTGAGCAAGACCTGTTGGCCGGTAATGGCTTGGTTTTTGTCGGCGGTGTGTTGGTGGATCTGCCGCTCGACAATACCCAGTTACACACCAGCCTTGGGTTTAAATATTCCACGTCGGCGGCAACCAACGTGGACGTCAATAAAATTGCCTGGCCGCTGGAAGTGGGTCTGCGTTATACGTTGGACAATGGTCTCTTTGCCGAAGCCGGTGCCGTTAAACATCTGGCCGCCAGCTACACGTCCAGTGGCGCTGGTTTTAATCGCGATGACGAATACGACACCTCCATTGGCCTGAACCTTAAGGCTGGCTAGCGTTTTATTACCGTCGGTTATTCGCAGCAAACCTATGAAACGGATGACGAAGAATTTGATGCATCCTCATTTAATGTTGGTTTGGAAGTGCCGTTGGATTTTTAACAATCAATGAGCCAAAAAAAACCGCACTCAAGGTGCGGTTTTTTTATGACAGCAAGCTGATCAGTCGTGGAAATGACAAGCCACTTGATGCGTGCCGGCTGCGTAATCCAGCGACGGTACCTGATCGGCACAGCGTGCCTGAGCTTTTGGGCAACGCGTACGGAACACACAGCCTGACGGCGGATTGATCGGTGATGGCAAATCGCCTTCGATCAAAATAACTTCCTTGTTACGCTCAATTTTCGGATCGGGAATCGGCACCGCCGAAATCAGCGCCTGGGTGTATGGATGACGCGGTGTGTTGTACAGATCTTTGGCGTCAGCCAGTTCCATGACGTTGCCCAGATACAGCACCATGATGCGCGTTGAAATGTGTTTGACCACACTCAGGTCGTGCGCAATGAAGATCAGCGACAGGCCCATTTTCTTCTGCAAATCCATTAACAGGTTGACCACCTGCGCCTGAATTGACACGTCCAGAGCCGACACCGGTTCGTCACAAATAATCAGCTTGGGCTTCAGAATTAACGCACGGGCGATGCCGATGCGCTGACACTGGCCGCCGGAAAATTCGTGCGGATATCGGTTCACCTGGTTGGGCAGCAGGCCGACCGTTTTCATCATGTCGCGCACCCGTTCCTGCACTTCGGTCTGTGGCATTTTCGGGAAATGCGTGCGCAGTGGTTCGGCGATGATCTGGCCGATGGTCATGCGCGGGTTCAGCGATGCCAACGGGTCCTGGAAAATCATCTGGATGTCTTTGCGGTGCGGCCGCATCTGGCGATCTTTCAACGGTGCCAGGTCCTGACCGAGCCAGACAATTTCGCCAGCTTCAATCGGCAGCATGCGAATAACGGCGCGCGCCAGTGTGGACTTGCCACAACCGGATTCGCCAACGATGCCGAGCGTTTCGCCTTCGTACAAATCGAAAGAAACGTTGTTTACCGCTTTCAGTTTCTTCGGTTTGCTCCAGGGCATGGCGCCTTTGGCGTGGATGTCGAACTGGACTTTCAGGTCCTTGACCGACAGCAGTTTTTGCTTCGCTTCGCTCATCGCAGGGCCTCCGGTTCGAAGTGGCAAGCGCGTTGCCGGTGCAGGCTGTTTTGCTCGGTCAGGGCCGGCATGTCACGCGCGCAGCGCTCATCGGCGTGCGGGCAGCGTGGCTGGAATGGGCAACCAGCGGGCAGGTCGAGCATGTTGGGCGGGTTGCCAGGAATGGTCAGCAGCTGTTCGCCGCTGTCCTGATCCAGACGCGGGATGGCCTTGAGCAGCCCACGCGTATAGGGATGGCTGGGCGATTCGAACACTTGCTCCGTGTCGCCGTATTCCATCACCCGACCGCCGTACATCACCAGAGTGCGTTCGCAGGCGCCGGCGACCACACCCAAATCGTGTGTGATCAGCATGATGGCGGTGCCGAATTCTTTTTGCAGGTCGGCAAGCAGGGTCATGATCTGCGCTTGCACGGTGACGTCCAATGCTGTGGTCGGTTCGTCAGCGATCAACAAACGCGGCCGCAGCAACAACGCCATGGCGATCATCACACGCTGGCGCATGCCACCGGAGAATTCGTGCGGGTACATGTGGATGCGGTTGCGCGCTTCGGGAATGCGCACGGCGTCCAGCATGCGAACGGCTTCGTCCAGCGCTTCACGTTTCGACAGCCCTTTGTGGTGTCGCAACACTTCGGTGAGCTGCTGACTGACCTTCATAAACGGATTCAGCGAGGTCATCGGATCCTGGAAGATCATGCTGATCTGGTCGGCGCGGATGTGGTTCAGTTCCGGCTCGGGCAGATTCAGAATTTCGCGGCCATCGAAATTAACGCTGCCTTCGGCGCGGCCATTGCCGGCCAGCAGACCCATGATGGAAAAAGCGGTCTGGCTTTTACCGGAGCCGGATTCACCGACAATGGCGAGCGTCTCGCCCGCGTCCAGATGAAAACTCAGACCATTCACTGCGCTCACTTCACCATCGAGGGTGTCGAAGCGGACGCTGAGGTCGTTCACGGTTAATAAACTCATCATTCAATGCCTTAACGGTCTTTCGGGTCGAGGGCGTCACGCAGCCCATCGCCGATGAAAAACAGACTGACCAGGGTGGCGATAAAGAAACCCAGCGGGTAACCCAGTTGCCAGATGGTGCCGTAACGCATGGTGGCGGAACCCTGATCGATCAATGCGCCCCAGGATGTCATGGGTTCTTGCACGCCCAGACCGAGGAAGGAAATAAAGGATTCGGTCAGAATCATCTGTGGCACCAGCAAGGTGGCAAACACCACGACCACACCCATCAGGTTAGGCACGATGTGACGCCGCACGATGGTCATTGAACCTAAGCCTGTGGCAACGGCGGCTTCGATGAATTCTTTGTTTTTCAGCGACAACGTCTGGCCGCGCACGATGCGCGCCATGTCCATCCAGGAAATCAGGCCGATGCCAATGAACAGCAACGTAATGCTGCGACCAAAGGCCACCAGCAGCAGGATCAGGAAGAACATGTAGGGAATGGACATCATGATGTCGACGAAGCGCATCATCAGGTTGTCCAATCGACCGCCAAAATAGCCGGCAATAGCGCCGTACAGAGTGCCAATGACGACGGCAATGCCAGCGCCAATGATGCCGACCATCAACGAAATCTGACTGCCGAGTGCAACGCGGGCAAACAGATCGCGACCTTCGTTATCGGTGCCGAAATAGTGTCCGGTTTCGATGGACGGCCGACCCGCAACTGCCGGGTTACCGATGGCGCTCCAGTCGACTTTGTCGAAATCCCACTGGGCGAACACCGGGCCAACGTAGGCGAACAGGAACACCGCCAGCAAAATAAACAGACTGAACATGGCTGCCTTGTTGCGGGCGAAACGCAACATGGCGGTTTTCCACAGGCTGCGGCCGGCCATTTCCGTATTGGCCAGACTTTCCGCGAGTACTGCGGTTTTTTTGGAACGTAACAACATGAATAAAGCCCTCAGAGCCGGATCTTGGGGTCGATCCAGGCGTAGAGAATATCGACGATGGTGTTGAACAGAATGGTCAGCGCGCCCAGCAAAATAGTGACGCCCATGATGACCGAGTAATCGCGGTTCAGGGCCGCGTTAACGAAATAGGCGCCAATCCCACCGGTGGTGAAATAGACGTCAATAATGACCGAGCCGGTGATCATGATCACAAAGGTTGGGCCCAAATAAGACAGGACCGGCAACATGGCGGGCTTGAGGGTGTGGCGGAACAGGATGTGATGAAACGGCATGCCCTTGGCACGGGCAGTACGAATGTAGTTGGCGTTCAGCACTTCCAGCATGCTGGAGCGGGTAATACGCGCGATGCTGGCGAGGAAACTGGTGCCTAAGGCCACCACGGGCAGAATGATGTATTGAATCTGGCCGCCGCGCCAACCGCCGCCGGGCAACCAGCCCAGGTGGAGGGTGAACACCAGCACCAGAATCGGCGCCATCACGAAGTTGGGCAGTACCTGGCCGACAATGGCGAAGCCGACGGCAAAGTAGTCGCCCTTGGTGTTGTGCTTGAGCGCGGCGATCACACCCAAGGATATCCCCAGCACAACCGCAAAGACGAAGGCCCAGAAACCATAGGTGAGGGTGACCGGGAAGCCGCTTTCGATCATGTCGTTAACGGTTCGGTCCTTGAATTTGTAAGACGGACCAAAATCGAAATGGGTAACGATGTTATAGATGTAAGTGCCGATCTGTTGGTAAAGCGGTCGATCCAGACCGTACTTGGCCTCAATGTTGGCGAGTACTTCCGGCGGCAATGGTTTTTCGCTGTTGAACGGGCCGCCCGGCGCCGAGTGCATCATGATGAAGGAGATGACGATAAGAACCAGCAGCGTTGGGATGGCAACGCCTAATCGTCGGATGATGAAGTTGATCATGCTTATAGCCTGCTGAAAAAAACGCCGCCTATTCTACTAAAGTCCCACTCCAGCTTTCGAACATTCCCTCGGATTGCGCAGTGACTGCGCCGTAAAGCTATGAAAACAAAGGTTTAATCACGGATAAGGTGGCGGAAGGTCGTGCTGTATATGAAAAGGCACCGCCACAAGGGCGGTGCCTGACTCTTACGCTAGTTGATCAATGTTCAACAATGTACAGCTCGCGGCTGTAAGTGTTCTGTTGAACATCGTTATAGCGCCAGCCTTTGACGTACGGCTTGAGCATGAATACTTCGGTGTAGTGATAGATCGGAGCATTCGGCATGTCTTCGGCGATCAACAACTCCATTTGCGTGTAGTTGTCGCTCGGGTCAGTCATGGTTTTGGCTTCGGCGTCCAGACGGTCGTATTCGGCAGAGACGTAGTTAGCGTCGTTGTAGCCGGATTCAGACTGCATCAGGTCGAGGAAGGTTGAGGCTTCGTTGTAGTCACCGCACCAGCCGGCACGTGCTACCTGGAAGTTGCCTTCGCTGCGGGTGGTCAGGAAGGTTTGCCATTCCTGGTTAGCCAAAGTGGCGTTGACGCCCAGTTTTTCTTTCCACATCGCAGCGACTGCAACGGCAATGGCACGGTGGCTTTCTGAGCTGTTGAACAGGATTTCGAAGTTCAACGGGTTTTGCGGACCATAACCGGCTTCGGCCAGCAGGCGCTTGGCTTCGGCGTCGCGCTCAGCTTGAGTCATGGTGGCGAAGTCAACGGTCGGCGGAGTGAAGCCAGCGGTCAGCTCAGGAGTGAAGGTGTAACCCGGGAACTGGCCGCCCTGGGTGACGTTTTCAACGATGATGTCGCGGTCGATGGCGTAAGACAGTGCCTTACGGACGCGAACGTCGTCGAACGGTGCAACTTCGTTGTTAAACACATAGTAGTAAGAGCACAGGCTCGGAACCGCGTGGGCTTCTTCCGGAGACTGCTGTTCCAGACGCGGGTATTGGCCGGCCGGGATGTCAGTTTTGTCCAGTTCGCCGGCTTCGTAGCGAGTCAGGCCTTGGTTTTCGTCGTTGATGACGTAGGCTTCAACGCGATCGATCAGGTTTTCGGCGTTGTTCCAGTACAGCGGGTTGCGCTCCAGCACAGTACGCTCACCGATGACGTATTCGGTCAGAGTGAAAGCGCCATTACCAACCAGATTGCCCGGACGGGTCCACTCGATACCGTACTCGTCGATTACCCATTGCGGTGACGGGAAGGTGGTGGAGTGCATAACCATCTGCGGGAAGTAAGGCAGCGGACGCTCCAGTTGAACTTCCAGGGTGTAATCGTCGAGGGCGGTTACGCCCAGCTCTTCACCCGGCAGGTCGCCTTCCAGGACGGCGTCAACGTTTTTCAGCGCCATCAAAGACATGTACCAGGCGTACGGGGACGCCAGTTCCGGATCAACAGCACGGCGCCAGGCGTAGACGAAATCGCCTGCGGTGACCGGCTTGCCGTCAGACCACTTGGCGGTGTTGCGCAGGTGGAAAGTCCAGGTTTGGTTGTTGTTGGTAGATTCGTAACGCTCAGCAACGCCAGGAACCGGGTTGCCATCTTTGTCGGCGTTCAGCAGACCTTCGAACAGGTCGCGAGAGATGTAGGAGCCGTCGACATCTTCAACCACTTGCGGGTCGAAGGAAGAAACTTCGTCCAGAGCCTGATAACGGAACACTTGTTCTGCAGCCAGCTTTTCACCGGTAACCGGGTGAGTAGCGGCGGGTGCAGACTGGGCACTGCTTGTGCTCTCTTCGTCTTGTGAGCAACCGGCCAGGGCAACACCTGCGATCAACGCAGCAGCCAGGCTCAGTCGCCAATGTTCAGCGATGGGTTTCATGAATGATCCTCTTTTGTTGTGACTGACGACTGCCAACCTCTTTTGAAGGCCGGCAATTGAAACAAGAACGGGTTGGCCAATAAGCCAACCCGTCCAATGGAAAGCAGTGAAAGTGTCATATCTTTTCAAAAACATCAACGATGTTTTTCATATTCCACAACCACCAAACCGATAGGCGTCCGTAATCGGTTGCAGGCGGCATTATACCGAATTTTTCGCCGAAGATAGCGACGAATAAGAGGGAAGAAAACGGCACCTTTTTTGTTCGGAATTGGCCGTCAAAAATGGCCGTCGCCCAAAAATGGTGCGGTTTTAGTCAGGATTCGGCTTCCATAGCGTCGATTAGATTACTCAGCTCGCGTTGCAGCGCTTCGGCGTCGCCCAGGTTGACTTCAACCAGTCGACGCAAATGCGAGGCGGTGTCCACATCCATGGACAGGATGTTAACGCCACAGGCCTGGCGCTGGGGATGGACGTACGCGACGGTGATTTCCATCTGCATTTCCACATCGCCCTGATCCAATCGAACTTTGAGTTGACCAATCTGACCGGTAGCAATGTGCGGGGTCGTTTCATTCAACATGATCAAGGCGCCCTTGAGACTGATGTCGCGCAGCACGCCGAGGTAGTGCTGGTCGCCAAACTCCAGGGCGACTCGGGCATCGAAGGCGATGCGCTGAAAACGGCGTTGTTCTTTGGTCATCAATACTTCCTCAGCGGGTGTTGAAAACACTATAGTTGGCGCGCATCTAGGCTGCAACGCGAGGCCGCTGGCCTGGCGATTTCATAGCTGATCCTTATTTCCGACAAGCAGGAGCGCCATCATGGCCCGATCCACTCTCATGCCCAGTGCCGACGAACTTCTTTCCGGTCGTTCGGAGCCGCTGGACGTCGATTACCACCATCTCGTCCTGGACATCGATATGCGTGACACCCCCGACGGCTGCGAGGAAATCTTCCTGGGCATGGGCTGTTTCTGGGGCGCTGAGCGGCATTTCTGGCAGTTGCCAGGTGTGGTGAACACGGCGGTGGGCTATGCCGGTGGCTCGACACCGAATCCGACTTATGAAGAAGTCTGCTCGGGTCGCACCGGACACACTGAAATTGTCCGGGTGGTGTACGACCCGGCCGTGTTGCCGTTAGCGAAGTTGTTGAAGTCTTTTTGGGAAGCCCACGATCCGACTCAGGGCATGCGCCAGGGTAATGACATTGGCACTCAGTACCGCTCTGCGGTCTATGGTGACGAGGCCCAATTGGCGGTCGCGCGCGATACGTTGGCAGTCTTCCAGTCGCAATTGGATTCGCTGAGCAAAGGCCCGATCACTACAGAGTTGGCGCCCAAGCCGGCATTTTACTTTGCTGAGACTTACCACCAGCAGTATCTGTACAAGAACCCACTCGGCTATTGCGGCTTGAAAGGTACTGGCGCGGTCTGCCCGATTTAAGCAAACGCCAGCGCCTGAATCTGATCGCGCAAGGTCAGCGCCTCCTGTCGGGCGGCGCTGGCAAAATCATCGCCTTCACTGGCATAGAGTACCGAGCGGGATGCGTTGATCATCAACCCTCGTCCCGGTGCGGTTTGGCCGTAACGGACGGTGGCAGCCAGATCCCCACCTTGAGCGCCAATGCCGGGCACCAGCAAGGGTAAGTCTGGCGCAGCGGCACGAATGCGCGCCATTTCTTCCGGTGCCGTCGCACCAACCACCAGACACAGATTGCCGTTCCCATTCCAAGCGTCTTGCGCCCGACGGGCTACGTGAATGTACAGAGGCTCGCCGTCGATTAGCTGATCCTGAAAATCTCTGGCACTTGGGTTGGACGTGCGGCACAGCACGATAACACCTTTGTCGCGATGTTCGGCAAACGGCAGAACGGTATCGGCGCCCATATAAGGATTCACGGTGACGGCATCAGCGCCGTAATGTTCGAAGGCTTCGCGGGCGTACATGGCGGCCGTTGAGCCAATGTCGCCGCGTTTGGCGTCGAGAATCACCGGAACGTTCGGATATTGCTGCTTTATATAGCCGATGCTGGCTTTGAGCTGGGCTTCGGCCGATTCGGCGGCGTGGTGCGCAAACTGAGGTTTGAAGGCGCAGACCAGATCGGCCGTAGCATCGACGATGGCGTTGTTGAACTGTTCGATGCCGTCTTTGTGCTGTTGGAATCGAGCCGGGAAGCGCTCACGGAAAGGGTCGAGGCCGACACAGAGTTGGGTGCCTGCCTGCCAGCGGGCCTGAAGTTGGTCGATAAATGTCATGCGGTCTCCAAGGGTTCAGAGCGTTTTAAAATAGACTTTGGAGTTGCGCTGGTAGTTATACAGCTGCTGCCGGCCCGGCGGCAGATCGCTGACCGGGGCAGACTCGAAACCACGCTCGGCAAACCAGTGCGCCGTTTGTGTGGTCAGCACGAACAAGCGTTCGATGCGTTCCTGGCGGGCGCGTTTTTCCAGTGCGCTCAAGAGCGCGTCGCCCCGACCGGACTGACGGTAATCCGGATGCACAGCCACGCAGGCGAGTTCTGCTACCGGTGGATTGGTATCGGCCATCGGGTACAGTGCCGCGCAACCGACGATCATGCCGTCGCGTTCGTTGACGTAGAAATGGTCGATTTCGTTTTCCAGTTTTTCCCGGCTGCGCCGTACCAGAATGCCCGCTTCTTCCAGCGGATGCAGCAGTGCCAGAATGCCGTTGATGTCGTCGGTGCGGGCGGCGCGGAAGGTGTCGTAACGATCGCGGGCGATCATGGTGCCAACGCCGTCTCGGGTGAACAGTTCGCCCAGCAGTGCGCCGTCTTGTTGGCCGTCGATCACATGGCAACGGCCGATGCCCGCGTCGTTAGCGGCCAGGGCCGCACGCAATTCGCGACTGCCAGCTTGTTCGCTGTCAAGCCGGCTGAGGCATTGGCTTAACTCGAAAGCGGTCAGCTCTTTTTGATGATCGGTCAGCGGTAAAGGGTCGTCACCGATGATCACCAGTTTGTCGGCATCCAGACGACGCGCGGTTTCAACCAGCAGATGATCTGGCGCCAGGTAGAAGACTTCGCCAGTGACGGAATAACCCAGCGGCGGCAACAACACGATGTGGCCCTGATCGAGGTGACCGCGAATGGCCTGATGGTCGATACGGCGCACCCTACCTTGCGCCAGAAGGTCGGTCCCGTCGACTACACCAGCCGGGCGGGCAGTAACAAAGTTGCCACCAATCACACGGATGCGTGCCCCGTGCATGGGGGAATTGGACAGGCCCTGGCTGAAATGCGCTTCCAGACGTGAACGCCAATGACCGATGCGCGCCAGGATGGCGTCCATGGTCGTGGTATCGATGGGCGCTTCGCTGTCGAGGCGGGCGCCTTCTGCTTCTTCGGCATCAAAGCCGATGACCAGTTTCAATCCGAGGCTGTTGAGCAGTGCCAGGTCAGCTACCAACGATTGAACGGCAGCCTGGCTCAATACTTTGCCACGTAACCAGATGACCGCCGTTTTGCCGCGGTAGGCATGAATATAAGGCGCGCTGTTGCGGAACAGATGAACGAAATCGGTCAAGGAAAAAGGCCTCCAGTGTGGAGGCCCATGATAACGAATTCCGTGAGGACTAGGGAAACGCCAACGTCAGCGTTGCTGGAAGAATTCGCGCGAACCGAACACCACCATGGTCTTGCCTTTGACATTAACCAAGCCTTGCTCTTCGAGATTCTTCAGTACTCGACCGACCATTTCACGGGAACAGCCAACGATGCGGCCGATTTCCTGGCGGGTGATTTTGATCTGCATACCTTCCGGGTGAGTCATGGCATCGGGTTGGTGACACAGATCGAGCAAGGTGCGGGCGACGCGGCCGGTAACATCCAGGAACGCCAGATCGCCCACTTTGCGGGTGGTGGCGCGCAAGCGGCTGGCCATTTGCTCGCCGATAAAATACAGGATGCGAGCGTCGTCCTGAGTGATTTCACGGAATTTGTTATAGGAGATTTCGGCGATTTCACATTCGGTCTTGGTCTTGACCCAGGCCGAGCGCGAATCCAGGTTGTCGAACAAACCCAGCTCACCGAAGAAGTCGCCAGTGTTCAGGTAGGTCATGATCATTTCACGACCGTCGTCGTCTTCGATGATGACCGAGACGGTGCCTTTGATGATATAGAACAGCGAATCGCTCTTGTCGCCAGCGTAAATCAGCGTGGTCTTGGAGGGATAACGTCGGCGGTGGCATTGCGACAGGAAATAATCGAGATGAGTATGTTCGAGTGGCTGTCTGACCATAGTACGAGTCGATCCTGTTTTCGTATGGCCCGGGCGACCGCATTCTGACCGGGGCTGTTGTCCTTAAGAGCGACCGCCAATGGCCGATCCAGGCTGTATGGCGCGCCAATAGCGGCGCAGATTTAGTCATTATGGGCGATGGGTCCGCATCTGGCTACGACCGGAACGAATTTGTGTGATGGCGGTCCTGCCCGACCCCGGCGCTGTGGTAATCTTCGCCGACGCCAAGAGCTATCAACAATGGAGAAAATGAAAATTGAAGGCAACTATTCATTGGGCCGGTGACAAGGCCTTCGAGTATGTATCGGACAGCGGCCATCACGGTTTTGTTGATGGGGCTGCTAAAGACGGCGGTGACAGCCGCGGCCCGAGTCCGATGGAACTGGTGCTGTGCGGACTCGGTGGCTGCACCAGTTATGACGTGGTCGATATTTTGCGCAAAGGCCGTCAGGATGTGGTTGATTGTCAGGCGCAATTACAAGCCGAGCGTGCCGACACCATTCCGGCGGTGTTCACGCGCATTCATGTACATTTCATCGTCAGCGGCCATGATCTGAAACCAAATATGGTTGAACGAGCGGTCAAATTGTCTGCGGAAAAATATTGTTCGGCATCGTTGATGCTGGAAAAAGGTGGTGTCGAAATAACTCACAGCTATGAGGTGGTTGAGCTTTGATCAAGGTGTACTGGAACGATGTCGCCGGTGGTTGTTTTCTGACCACCGTCTCGGTTTTTGGGGAGTATTAATTGATGAACGACGAATTACGTTTGCATGGCTTTAACAATCTGACCAAGTCGCTCAGCTTTAATATTTACGACATCAATTACGCCAAGACGGAACAGCACCAAAAGGAATACATCGCCTACATTGACGAGGTGTATAACGCGGATCGTTTGACCGACATTTTAACGCGCGTCACAGAAATCATTGGTGCCAATGTGCTGAACGTCGCCCGCCAGGATTACGAGCCGCACGGCGCGAGTGTCACCATTTTGATTTCCGAGCATCCGGTGGGTAATGAAGAAGATCACGCGGAAGCCTCACCGGGCCCCATACCGAGTACCGTTGTTGGACATCTGGATAAGAGTCACATCACGGTACATACCTATCCGGAAAGTCATCCGGACAATGGTATTTCCACCTTTCGGGCGGACATCGATGTCAGCACTTGTGGTGTCATTTCGCCGCTCAAAGCACTCAACTTTTTAATTCATTCGTTTGACAGCGACATCGTCACCATGGACTACCGGGTGCGCGGTTTTACCCGTGACGTTGACGGCCGTAAGCACTACATCGATCACGAGATTAATTCGATTCAGAATTATCTGGCCGAAGATACGAAGGCGGCCTATGAAATGATCGACGTCAACATCTATCAGGAAAACATTTTCCACACCAAGATGTTGTTGAAGGATTTTCAGCTGGACAACTATTTGTTTGGCAGCGGTGTTGATGAATTTCCGGCAACCGAGCGGGAACACATCATGCGGGCGTTGTGGCGTGAAATGCAGGAGATTTTCTACTCACGCAACATGAGTAATGGGCCTGGACCGGTATAAGGGCTGACAAAACCCTGACATTCGAAGTAAAGTGTGATCCAAATCGCCAAACCGTGGTGGACCCGCCCGGTTTGGCAGGTAAACTGAGCAACTGACCTCGAGCGGAAGCAACTGCCGCCGCAGGGCAACTGATAATAACGATAAGCCATTGTGGAGCGAACCGTCCTATGGGCCAGGAAATCGAACTGAAATTGAGCATCCAATCGGATGCGACAGCGGCTTTTAAAGCCCACCCGATTTTGGCTGCATTGGACAGCCGGTCGCGGCATCTGGAAAACCGCTATTACGACACCGCTGATCAACGTTTAACCAAAGCCGGTTCCGCATTGCGTTTGCGCAAGGCTGGCGATCATTGGGTGCAGACTCTGAAAACCCGCGGCTCTAACGTTGGCGGTTTGCATCAGCGCGATGAATGGGAAAACGAACGTCCCGATGGTTCGTTGGATTTGTCGTTATTGCCCGCCGACCAATTACCCGCTGGATTGAAAGAATCCGATCTGCAACCGCTGTTTGCCACCCACTTCCACCGCCACCGTTGGATGGTGACGCACCTGGGTGCTGAAATCGAAGTGGTGCTGGATGAAGGCAAAATTCTGACCGAAACCCAGCAGCAACCGATCAGTGAAGTGGAACTGGAATTGAAAAGCGGTGAACTGCCGTCACTGCTCGATCTGGCGATGAAATTGACTGAAAGCGTGCCTTTGGTGCCGTCTGATCTTTCCAAGGCGGAACGTGGCTATCGCTTGCTCGACGGCAATGCCTCTTTGAATGTTCCGCTGCCCGCCATCGTTGCGCAGCAAAGTATGGAAAGTGCTTTTTGCGCCTTGATGGGTTACGAACTGGAACGTCTGCAATCGCATTGGGATCTGTTCTGGATCAGCCAGCAATGGCGTCATCTGCAAGCGTTGCTGGTCACACTTGGTAACATCCAGACTGAAATGGAATGGTTTGCCGGTATTCTGCCTGCCGAACACAGCCAGCGGTTTACTGCCTGGGTTATCTGGCTGGAAGAGGCCATTCGCCCGTTGGTGTCCTGGTGGCCGGCGTGTTTTGCACTGAGTCGTGATGCTCGCAGCGAGCCGGAAAACATTGCTGTCAGTTTGCAGCAGGCCAAAGCCATGCGTGCGTTGAACGGCATTGAATCGCTGGCACGGAACCCGCGTTTTGGTCACACCCTGATGTCTATGACCTGCTGGTTGCATACCCGCGCCTGGCGTTCACAACAAACGGAACAGCACCGTCGTGCCAGCGAAGAAGCAGTCAGCGATGGCTTGGATCGTTCGTTGTCATCGGCCTGGCAGGCTTTTAATCCGGAGCAGTTTGCCGGCAGCGCCAGCCATGCGTTGACGCAGTACCCGGCGGTGCATCGACTGTTGATGCTGTGCCAATACTTCAATTCGCTGTATGGCGAACAGTTGAATCACTATCAGGAAGAGTTGCAGGCGCTGGAAGACAATTTGTCCAAACTGTCGGCCATCGATGTGGTCAGCCGTTTGCGCGAGTGGTTGGATGAATTGCCGATGGAGCAACAGGCGTCCGTTTATTCCTGGACTCGTTCCAAGCCGGTGTTGCTGCGTGACATTAAGCAGTTGGCCGGTCGGTTGTTCGAATCCCGCGAAGTGGTTCCGAGCCGCGCCTGATTTCTGATCTGTACTAGCGAACGGGAGGCTGCTGTTAGGCGCCTCCCGTTTTTCTTGCCCGCTGTTTTTCCCGTTACACCCGATAGACGCTGCGCGTCATGACCTTTGAAATTGCCGTCATAAACTGTTTAACCGGCTCCGGAAAAACTTGTCCGCCCGCTGCAATGGCGTTGTGTGAATGGCGTTCTTCATCTTCCAACATCTGTTTCAAAATGGCGCGACTGCGCAGGTCGCGTTGACCGATCTGTTGCAAGTGATCGCGTAAATGCCCACTGACCTGATCTTCGGTGGCGGCGACAAACCCCAGCGACCAGCGGTCTCCTGCGATTCCAGCGCCGGCACCGAGCGCGAACGACAACGCATAAAACAGCGGATTCAGCAGACTGGTACGCCCGCCCAGTTCGTTGACGCGCTGTTCACACCAGGCCAGGTGATCGAGTTCTTCATCGGCGGCCTGTTGCATGGATTCGCGGACTTCCGGTAAGCGCGCTGTCGTCGCCTGACCTTGATACAACGCTTGAGCACAGACTTCGCCGGTGTGATTGATGCGCATCAGACCGGCAAAGTGCCGGCGTTCGTCGTCACTGAGATCGGGCGCCTGGTGATCGCGGCCCGGCGACGGATGGGCCGCACCAACCGCGCCGGGCGTCAGTGTTTTCAGCGCGTTATCGAGCTTGTCGAACAGGCGATCAGAAAAAGAGAGATTTCTTGGCATGGTGATTTTCCCGATTGTGCAGGATGTCTGGCAGGGCTTGCATCAGCGTTTGCTTGAGCGCTCGCCCGGAAACCGGTTTGGTCAACAGGTACTGAATATTAAGTCGGCTCTCGTCAAGTTCGACCTGACCGACATCAACCCCAGTCAACATAATGATCAGAATGTCGCGGTTCAGGGCTTCGTCGCTGCGCAGACGTTCGGCCAGTTCGGTGCCGGTCATCGACGGCATGTTCTGGTCGAGCACCAGCACGTCGATGGGCGTGCCCTTGTGATATTCGTTGTGCAAATTGGCGAGCGCCGATTGGCCGTTGCTGACCGTCAACACATCCATGCCCCAGCTCTTGCCCAGGTGTTCGATGACTTTGCGACAGGTCAGGTTGTCGTCCACTACCATCAGGCGGATGTCGGCCAGATCGCCAGAGGTCTGGGCATTGGCTTCGTCGCTGTCGGTGACTTCAGGGATCGGCAAATCCACCCAGAACGTGGAGCCAATGCGCAGTTCGCTGGAATACGACAGCTGGCCGTTGAGTAAGCCCACCAGTACTCGGGTGATTGGCAGCCCAAGATAGACTTCGCGTGGCGACAAAACGCTGTCTTCAAACGAGGTGGGAAAATCGAACAGGCTGTCTTTGCGTTCCTTGGGCAGGCCCGGTCCGGTGTCGGTCACGATGAAGCGAATGCGGTGTCCGGTCCAGGGTTTTACCTGCACCAGCACTTCCCCGTTTTCGGTGTAAGCCAGCGCATTGTCGAGTAGGTTCGACAGAATCTGAGTGATGATCTGGGCGTTGCCGCGATACCGACTGGGCAGTTCCGGCGCCACGTCCATCACCAATTCCAGTTGTTTGGCGTGTGCCAGGCGGGAATAGGGCTGAACTGCGTCTTCGAGCAAATCGTAGAGGTCGAATTCATCCTTGCTCTCAGGCAGTCGATTCAAGCCGATGCGTACCAGATTCTGCAGTTGATCCGCCTGGCGCAGCAGTGAAAAACCCGCCGCCTGCATGGTGTTGACGTATTCCTGTTGATGCGCCGACAGGCTGGTGTCTTGCAGCAATTCGGCCATGCCGAGCACTCCGTTGATCGGACCGCGCATTTCATGATTGAGCTTGCGCATCAGCGGCCAGTGCAGCACGGGCAAATTCAGACTGTTGGCGACCAGATTGGCATCGCGATAACGGGCGCGATGATAGGCCGCACGCAAAATGATCCAGCTGGCGGTCACCGCCGCCAGATGCAGCAACAGCGCATTGGTCGAAACGCTGAGCAGCAAACCCGCGCTGGAACCAACGATTAACAAAAACACCAGTACCGAGAACACCATGCCGGCCAGCGTCCAATATTCGTAGCGCAGGTTTGTCTGACGGCGGTACAGCCAGCCCAGCGACAAGGCGATAAGTGCTGGCGGCGCCATCAGCAGCAAGACGCCACCGAGTCCGCGCGTCATCGGCATCAGCGCGATGGCGGTCATTAGAAACAGGCCGCGCAGCACCCAGCGCAACGTTTCTTTCAGCCAACGACTGAAGTGTTCCTGGCGTGATTGCACCACCAAGCCGGTCAGGCCTAATAAGCCGAGAATGCCGCCGGTGTTGCGAGCACCAATGTCGACAAACGCCCAGTGCGGCAGCAGCGCGGACGCCAGGCCGTTCCAGCCGGCGCAAAGCAGGGTCAGGCCAACGCCGAACACCGTAGCCCAGCCGAGTGCCGGGTGCGGATAACGCACCAAGGCGACTAACACGAACCCGAGCCCCAACAGCTGCAACGCCAATAAAGCGGTGTGCAATCCCAGATTGATGCCGAGCGACGCCTGCAAAGTGGCGCGGTCCATCAACCAGAGTTGGGTGTTGAGTGGATCTTGTGATGCCAGACGGAGATAGAGCGTGTGCGTGCCAGCGAGCAACGACATCGGCAATACATAGGTGCCGAGCGGTTCGGGCCGGTCGGCCAGCGCAACGGCCGCGCCGGAACGAACGCTTTGGTAGTGGCCGTCGACATCCGGGTAATACAGTTCGATGGTGTGATTGGCGTGGCTTTCCACCAGAAAGTTGACCGATTGCGGCTGGCCGTCTGGGTTGGTCAGGCTCAATCGCAACCAGTGGCTGCCGTCGAAGATGCCGTTGCGGAGAATGTTCTGGTGGACCGGGGTAAAGCGGTTGGCCATCTCGTCGTCGAGCAAATCGGCCAGTTGCAGCGTGTTGCCCGGGTCGTCGAGGTAGTCGGCGTCCATCAGAATGTTCAGCCGGTAGCGTTCCTGATTCAGCAACACCGGATCGGCCAACGCCGCGCCCGTCATCAACAGCAGCCAGAGTACGGCCAACAAACGGCGGGCGGTGGGAGCGTGATGGCGCATGGGCAAGTCTCTCGAACGGTGTCGAGCGAGTATAACGTCCTGTTACAGCCGCCCCAACTGGCGAGCGGCCTGCCCGTCCAGCCGGTCAGTTACTGCGGCGGTTGATGGCGCGATGACCAATGTCGGTGCGGTAGAAGTAATCCGGCCAGTCGATCAGACGAGCGGCTTGATAGGCCGCCTGTTGCGCCGCGCCAACGCTGTCGCCCAGCGCAGTCACACACAACACCCGGCCGCCCTGGGTGACAACCTGACCATCGGCGTTGGTGGCGGTGCCGGCCTGGAAAACTTTGGTGTCGGCGGCAAAATTCGCGTCCAGACCCCGAATCACATCGCCTTTGCGGTAATCGTTCGGGTAGCCGCCGGCCGCCAGAACCACACCCAATGCCGGGCGCGGATCCCAGTCGGTGCGCATACCGGCCAGCCGACCTTCGACGGCCGCCAGACACAGCTCCACCAGATCGGACTGCAAGCGCAGCATAATCGGCTGGGTTTCCGGGTCGCCAAAACGGCAGTTGTATTCCAGCACCTTGGGCGTGCCGTCGGGCGCGACCATGATGCCAGCGTAGAGGAAGCCGCGATAACGATTGCCCTCGGCCTGCATGCCACGCACGGTCGGATAAATCACTTCATCGAGAATGCGTTGGTGCAGCGTCTCGGTCACGACCGGCGCGGGCGAGTAAGCGCCCATGCCGCCGGTGTTCGGGCCGGTATCGCCGTTGTCGCGCGCTTTGTGATCCTGTGACGAAGCGAACGGCACGACATCGAGGCCGTCGACCAGCACAATAAAGCTGGCTTCTTCGCCGACCAGAAATTCCTCGACCACCACACGTGAACCGGCGTCGCCGAATTTATTGCCCGCCAGCATGTCGTCGATGGCAGCGCAGGCTTCGGCTTCGGTCTGAGCGACGATCACGCCTTTGCCCGCCGCCAACCCGTCGGCTTTGACGACAATGGGCGCGCCTTTCTCGGCGACGTAGGCCTTGGCTTCGGCTGCGTCGGTGAACACGCCATAGAAGGCGGTTGGAATGTTGTGCCGCGCCAGAAAGTCCTTGGTGAAGGCTTTGGAGCCTTCCAGTTGGGCGGCGGCTTGAGTCGGGCCGAGAATTTTCAGACCGCGCGATTCGAACAGATCCACCACGCCAATCACCAACGGCGCTTCCGGGCCGACGATGGTCAGTTCGATGTCGTTGGCTTGCGCAAAGTCAGCCAACGCATCGAGATCGGTGACGCCAATAGCCACGTTTTCGATGCCCGGCTCGCTAGCGGTGCCGGGGTTGCCGGGCGCGACAAAGACGCGCTCAACGGCCGGGCTTTGCGCCGCTTTCCAGGCAAGAGCGTGTTCGCGACCGCCGTTGCCAATAATCAGAACCTTCATGTTTCAGTCTCCGGATCAGTGGCGGAAGTGGCGCATGCCGGTGAATACCATGGCGATGCCGTGCTCGTCGGCAGCGGCAATGACTTCGTCGTCACGCATGCTGCCGCCCGGTTGAATGACGGCTTTAACGCCCATCTCCGCCGCCTGGTCGAGGCCGTCGCGGAACGGGAAGAAGGCGTCGGACGCCATCACAGAACCGGCGATTTCCAGGCCTTCATCGGCGGCTTTGATGCCAGCGATCTTGGCGCTGTAGACGCGGCTCATCTGGCCGGCACCGACGCCAATGGTCTGGCCGTCGCGGGCGTAAACGATGGCGTTCGACTTAACGAACTTGGCGACCGACCAGGCGAATTGCAGATCGGCCAGTTGGGCGTCGGTCGGGGCGATTTTGGTGACCACTTTCAACTCAGCAGCGCTGATTCGACCCAGGTCGCGATCCTGCACCAGCAAACCACCGTTGACCTTTTTGAAATCGAAACCGGCGACGGCGTTTTGCCATTGGCCGCAGGCGAGCAAACGCACGTTGGGTTTGCTGGCAACAATCTCAGCCGCGGCAGCCGACACCGACGGCGCGATGATCACTTCCACAAATTGGCGCTCGATAATGGCTTTGGCCGTCTGCGCATCCAACTCACCGTTGAAAGCGATGATGCCGCCAAAGGCCGACGTCGGGTCGGTCTGGAACGCGCGGTTGTAGGCGTCGAGCAAGTTGGCGCCAGTGGCGACGCCACACGGATTGGCGTGTTTGACGATCACACAGGCCGGCGCGCTGAAGGCTTTGACGCATTCCAGCGCGGCGTCGGTATCGGCGATGTTGTTGTAGCTCAGCGCCTTGCCTTGCAGGCTTTGGGCGGTGGCAACGCTGGCTTCCAGCGGTTCGGCATCGACATAAAACGCCGCTTTCTGATGCGGGTTTTCGCCGTAGCGCATCACGTCTTTCAACTGCCATTGCTGGTTGAAGGTGTTCGGGAAATCACGACGCGCCGGTACGCTGGCGGGCGCTGTTTCGGCGTCCACGCTGCCCAGGTAATTGGCAATCATGCCGTCGTAGGCAGCGGTGTGTTCGAACGCAGAACGCGCCAGGCGGAAGCGGGTGGCGGCACTCAACCCGCCGGTTTCGTCCCATTCGGCAAGCAGGGTGTCGTAGTCGCCGCTGTTGACGACGATGGCGACATCTTTGTGGTTCTTGGCCGCTGAACGCACCATGGTCGGGCCGCCGATGTCGATGTTCTCGATGGCGTCGCCCAGTGTGCAATCGGGTTTGGCGATGGTGGCCGCGAACGGATACAGATTCACCACCACCAGATCGATCGGTGCGATGCCGTGTTCGGCCATCACCGCATCGTCGGTGCCACGCCGACCCAGAATGCCGCCGTGCACTTTCGGGTGCAGCGTTTTCACGCGGCCGGCCATCATTTCCGGAAAGCCGGTGTAATCCGACACTTCGCGCACCGGAATGTCAGCGTCACTGAGCAGGCGATGGGTGCCGCCGGTGGACAGCAGTTCCACGCCGCGTTCATGCAGGGCGCGGGCGAAGTCGAGAATGCCGGTTTTGTCGGAAACACTGAGCAGGGCACGTTGCGGGGCTAGGGTCATGCGGTCCTCACGGGCGGAAAGTCGATCGATTGGTCAAAAAATCAGGAAGCCAGAAAAACGAAAGGCGACCCGGAGGTCGCCTTGGTGGCCGCTTACAGCAGGCCGTATTGCTTGAGTTTCTTACGCAAGGTGCCGCGGTTGAGGCCGAGCACTTTCGAGGCTTTGGTCTGGTTGTCGCGGCAGAATCGCATCACCGCTTCGAGCATCGGCGCTTCCACTTCACTCATCACCATCTGGTAAACGTTGGCCACGTCCTGGCCTTCCAGATGAGCAAAATAATTGCGCATCGCCACTTCAACGCTGTCGCGCAGGGTTTGCGGTTGTTCTTTGGATGTATCGACCTGGAAGGTGTCGTTGTGCTGTGGCTGGGCGTTGGAAGAATCGGTGACGAAGGTGTCGAGGCTCATGCGGCTGTTTCCTTTAAAGAAATCAAACGATCAAACAATTGGTTCAACCACTGAAGCTGGGCCGTTGGCTGCTCCAGGGCATTGAATGCTTTGAGGGTGGGGCGGTCCACCTGCTGGTCCTTGAGGTACCAGCCTACGTGTTTGCGGGCGATGCGGGCGCCCAGATAGTCGCCGTAAAAACGGTGCAGTTCCTGTACGTGGTCGTGCAACGTCTGCGCAACAACGTTCAGTTCGGGCGCCGGTCGCAATTCGCCGGTCGCCAGGTAGTCGTTGATGGCCGCGAAAATCCACGGGTTGCCCTGTGCTGCGCGGCCAATCATCACGCCGTCGGCGCCGGTGTAACGCAGCACCTCGGCCGCCTTGAGCGGGCCATCGATGTCGCCGTTTGCCAGCACCGGAATCGACACCGCGGCTTTCACAGCGGCAATGGTGTCGTACTCAGCATCACCGCGATACGCATCGGCCCGGGTACGGCCGTGCACCGCTAACGCCTGAATGCCGATGTCTTCGGCCATGCGCGCGATGCGTACCGCATTGCGCTGATCCGGTGCCCAGCCGGTGCGGGTCTTTAATGTGACCGGCACATCGACAGCGGCTACCACGGCTTCAAGAATCTCGCGTACCAAAGGCTCATCGCGCATCAGCGCGGAACCGGCGGCTTTGTTGCACACCTTTTTCGCCGGGCAACCCATGTTGATGTCGATAATCTGGGCGCCGCCCGCTACGTTGGCGCGCGCCGCCTCGGCCATCATCTGAGCGTCGCCACCGGCAATCTGCACGCTGATCGGTCCGGCTTCGCCATCGTGATCCAGACGTTGCCGCGACTTGGCGGTGTCCCACAACCGGGTGTCGCTGGTAACCATTTCCGATACCACCAAACCCGCACCCAATTCACGGCACAGTGTGCGAAACGGACGATCGGTCACACCGGCCATAGGGGCCAGCACCGTGGGTCGATCGAACTGGTATGGGCCAATGGCAAACACGACAGGCGGTTAAAAATTGCTCAGCTCAGGGGCGGGGAATGATACTGACTTAGTGGTCGAACTTAAAGATTGACATCACTCAAACATCGGTGTTTGTGGTGGCTTTTTGAACAGCTGGTTTTGCCGCCTCAGCCGGGGCCAGGCGCGGTGCGCAGCTGATAGTTGATGGCGTCGGCGCTGGGCGCCTGGAACGGAATCGACACATAAATGCGCGTATTGGTCGGCATCAGTTTGATGCCAGTCAGTTCACCGCGCAGATAGTCGCTGGGCAGGAAGGCCTGGTCGGCGACGCGCGCTCCGTTGATGTCGGTGTATTCCAGAATCAGCGTCGGGAACGGCTGCCGGAACGGTGCCTGGTTGGTCAAAATGGCATCGAGCAATTTGACGTTTGCCACCGTCGGGTGATTGCGTACCAGCACGTTGCTGGGTTTGACGTTTGCCAGGTCTTGTTGCGGTGGCAATTCACACCCCATGACATCGCAAGCGGTTTGATAAAAACCGCGCCAGGGGTCGAGCCGGGCGTAGCGGTCCATCTGCCACCAGGCCAACTCGCCCGTCAGCGTAACCAGCAGCAATACGATGATCATCAGGCTCGGCCAGCGGCGGCGGGACGAATAGGCGTCGGCGCTGAAATCGAAATCCGTCGTGCTCAGCTGTTGCGCCAATTGCGCTGCGTGGCTGCCGCTGGTTTCCGGTTCGTCGTCCTGGTCATCGTCGTCGTCCAGAACCCAGGCGGATTCCACTTCGTCGTCCGAGTCCGGGTCGATGTTGAAGCTGGGTTCTGCGGGGCTGATTTCGGAAGGTCTGGCTTCCGGTGCTTTGGGTGGCGTTTGTTTGGGTTTGGCGGCGGGGCGTGCCGGCGCGTCGTCGCTTAAATCGCGGAAGGCGTCGCTGAGTTCGTCCAGTTCGTCGTCGGTGTTTTCCGACAGCAGGTCATCGTCGTCGGCAAAAATAAAATCTTCGAAGTCGTCGTTCGGATCGTCTTCAAACGGAAAATCGTCGCCATCCGGATCGGCTTTGGCGGTTGCTGCGCGTGCCGGTTTGGTCGGCGCGGATGATTTAGCCGGTGGCTGATTCGGCGTGGCCTTGCTTTTGAAATTGCCTTTCAGCAAATGGTTGCGCGCGCTGAATACCTGCAAGCACGCACCGCAACGCACTGAACCATTGGCAACGGCAAGATGCTCATCGGTAATGCGAAAAGAGGTACTGCAATGTGGGCACTGGGTAATGAAGGTTTCAGCCATGGCCATTCGAATCGTCGGCATCCGTGCGCGGTAAAAGTAGTCCGGTCGCAGTCTGCGCCGGGCAATTCAGTTTATGAGAGGCGTCGGTTGATCACAACTTGGTTCCGCTGAGGCGAACCCAGCCGTCGTGTTCAACCGGTGCGTCGAGGTTAATCCACGGGCGGTAGGCTTCCATCACCGCATCGGCCTGATGCGACAAAATGCCCGACAGCGCCAACCGGCCGCCCTGAATCAATCGCTCACACAACACCGGCGCCAGGTCGCACAACGGACCGGCGAGAATGTTGGCAACCAGAACGTCATAACCCGGTGCCAGGTGGCGGTTGTCGATCCAGACGTTAAAGCGCGCTTCCTCAATGTCGTTGTTGGCCGCGTTGGCGCGAGTGGCGTCCAGCGCTTGCGGGTCGATGTCGACGCCATCCATTTCTTGCGCGCCCAACAACAAGGCGGCCAGTCCCAAAATGCCGGAACCGCAGCCGTAATCGAGCAGGCGTTCGCCGCCGGTTATTTGTGCATCCAACCATTGCAGACACAAAAAGGTGGTCGGGTGCGTGCCGGTGCCGAATGCCAGGCCCGGGTCGAGACGTAAATTGATCGCTTCCGGTTTGGGCGGCTCCAGCCAGGACGGACAAATCCACAAACGTGGCCCGCACGGAATCGGTTTGAACGCGTCCATCCAGGCGCGTTCCCAATCTTTGTCTTCAAGAATTTCGGTGTGAATGGCACCGCTGAGTTGAATGCCTTCGTTGGCGACAAACTGTTCGATGCTCGCCTGCAACGCTGCCGCATCGACGTTTTCTTCAAACAACCCTTGCACCGTGGTGTGTTGCCACAATGGCGTGGTGCCACGAATCGGTTC